>JAHDDO010000008.1:0-72837 GCA_020629315.1 Saprospiraceae bacterium
CCCAACTCCAGAGGATCAACACAATCCCAGCTCCATAGGAGCGACATAATCATTCTTAGGCTATCTTTGCAAAAAATGTTGAATAATGGCTAAACAAGACCAAACAGCATCCTTTCTTCTCCGATTTACACAAAAGATCTTTGAAGATGAAAAAGGAGAATCTAATGTCCAATGGAGAGGTAAAGTCTCACATGTGCAAGGCAATGACCAACGCAATTTTAGTGAGGTTAAAGATGCTATGGACTTTATCCAAGAAAAGCTAAGTGAATTAACCTTATCCTCCATAGAAGAAGACGCAACCACAGAAGAAAAAGAAGGAATCTTAAATAAGAGTATGGATATCTGGAAGCGAATGTCCAAGAGCTATCCTAAAATTGTGATGGAAGCCATTAAAGATCCTAAAGCACAAGTGACTCAAATCCAAGAACAGATCAGTTCTAAGGCAGAGGAATTAAGCTCACGCTTGGATCTCGAATCATATAGGCCAACACTTAAGTCTGATATTAAAGGATTGACGGATCAGATTGGGACCTTAACGGAAGTGGTGACTAAACTTCAAAAGAAAGTAGATAAACTAGATAAAAAGTTATCTAAATCTTGATCGAAGTTGACAATACCACACTTGAAGATCTTGTAGCTAAACGTGAAAATGCGCAGTTAGAGGTCTTTACCTTAGGACGCTTTACCCTTCGTCTTGCTGGTACAGATATTCCAGATAATTGGGGTAGGGATAAAGCTATCCAACTATTTCAATTCTTTATCATTTCCAGAAATAGAACGGCCCTTCACAAAGAACAAATTATAGACCGATTATGGGAAGAGGATGGCACCGATCAAGATTTCAAGGTGGCCCTTCACGGCGTGAACAAAATGCTTAAATCAAAAGAGGCTACTCGAGGTAATTCTAAATTTATCCAACGTCAAGGAGCATCGTATCGATTGAATACAGAAGCCATTTGGATAGATAGCCAAGCGATGGAGGGATTTATAGAATGCGGCAATAAGTTGGAGTCAGAGAATTCTGAAATGGCGATTGTCTCTTACCAATATGCGGTGAGTTTATATAAAGGGATCTTCTTGCCAAATCGAGTGTACGAAGATTGGACAACCATGGAGAGAGAGCGCTTGCAAATGTTGGCGCTAGGTGCTCATGTTAGTTTGAGTGAACTACTGTTAAAAGAACAACCCAACGAAGCCATCCGACTTACAGAAGAAGCATTGAATATAGATCCAACCTGGGAAGAAGCGTTCCGTATTCAGATGATGGCACATATGCTTAATGGAAATAGACCCCAAGCTATCAAGACATATCAACGTTGCCAACAAATATTGGATCACGAATTTGGGATAGATCCGCTACCGGAAACACAAAAGTTGTATCAGCAACTCCGATCTTAGTCTACCTCTAAGTTTTGTGTACTAACTATAAAGTCAAAGGCAATCTCCGATAAACTTTTACCGTCGAAGTTTGCCGTCCAAAGACCATGGCCAGCTCCTTCTTTAGGAAAGAAGGCAAAAGGGATATTATATGATTCATAAGAAGATACTAGATCTTCAGCCTCACTATATAAAACGGTAGTATCTTCCGTACCATGAACAATAAGCATAGGAGGATCACTTTCATCGAAACGAGATTGTCCAAAAATCAACTCCAAAGCATCTAAAGAAGTATCAGATCCCCAAAAATCAAGAATCGTTTTAATATCGTAACTAACATTCAGATTTGTACTTGCTAGGGTAGGGTCGATATCCAAACTAATTTCATCCCTAAAATCTTCAGGTTCTGAAATACCTAGACCAATCGCCGTTATGGCTCCAGCCGAACCTCCTCCAACAGTAATCAACTCTTCGTCTATATTATACATGTCTTTATTTGCAATGATCCACCGCAGGGCAGCTTTAGCATCCCTGTGGGCGGGATACATGGCATAGAACTGGGTTTTCTCATCTTCTGAAAATTCTTCTGATTCTTCAAATGCTTCGAACCATTCTACTGGAATCGTACCTGCATCATTTCTAAGACGATAATTAATAGAAAATACAACCCAACCCCGAGAGGCAAAATAGCCAGCCATGTCTACAATTCCATCATGCTCTTTGGACCCACCAAGAAAACCACCTCCATGAATCAGCATCATGGCTGGACGGGAAGTGGCTGCATTGTTAGGAATGAAGGCATCTAAAAGTAAATCTTCTACCGTGGCTGTCGAACTAGTAAAACTTTCGTGGGATAAACCTTGGGCGTATATAATGTCTCTGCTAATAATCACTTCATAGCTTTCATTAATGCGAAGTGTTGTTCCGTCTGGATCAAAATTATTGGACCTGTCTCCGCATGAGAGTAAACAAACGGCTATTATTAGATATAGTATTCGCATAAGCAATGAAAATACATAATGTTCCATTATTTTTTTTCTGCACCAGCGCTGTGACGGGGGCCAATGGCGTTCTCGATGCTGGCCCACAGATTGAGAATGTGTTCTGATACAAGGGTGATAGGCTCATAAATGGCCTTGTAAAACTAAAATGGCCAGCATCGAGAACCGAGCTGTATAGCGAGTCCCAAAACATAGCGACCCGAAGATATGAGGGTGGTGCCCAACTAAAAATGTAGACTTTTTTACCCCTGTATCTGAGCTGTAACTTATCTGTAACTTCCACTTCTTTACTTTGTGTCATCAATTAATTAAAAAAGATAATTTATTATATCATGGCACGGCAGAAATCAAATACAGCAAAGCTTCAAGACAGAAGAGACCAGATTATGGATTCAGTAAAAACAGTACACTGCAAAGTAGTAGACTTAGCAGAAGACTTAATCGAAGGAACAGTAACTACAGGCGCTAAATATCAAAAAGTAGCCGTAAACGCAATCAAGAAATCTGAGCCTATCATTGAAAAGCAAGTTGACCTTGTTTTCGATTCAATGGAAATGTTTGTAGACCAAGTTCAGTCTAACAGCAAGAGATTACAGAAATTATTAGGTATCACTAAGCAAGTAGATATGGCTACTGAGCGAATCGGTAAGATGGTGAAAATGGTATCTGGAAGAGTAGAGGAAGGTATCGACGAAGCTGAAAAGACGATCAAAACAACATTCCGTCAAGGTAAAAAAGAAGCTGAAAAAGCAGTGAAAACAGTAAAAGCTGAGGCTAAAAAAGTAAGTAAGTCTGTAGCAAGAGAAGTAAAAGCAGCTCCTAAAAGAAAAGTAGGACGACCTAGAAAAACAACAGCAACTAAGTAATCAACAACGGAAATCAGCAACAACAATTTTTTTATTAAAAAATTAGCAAAGACATGGCAACAAAGACAAATAATACATTCGATATAAAGACGATCAAAACAACAACTAAGAAGGTAAACAGCTTCTTAATCGATACAACTGAAATGATCGTTGATGAAACTCTAGACAGAACAGCAGCATGGCAAAATGTAGCTGACAAAGCAATAAAAGGTGGTTTTAAACTAGCTTCTACACAAGCAGATATCACTTTTAAAGCTTTAGAAACACTTAAAAAACAGTGGATCAAAGGGCAAAAGAATTTTAGAACTAGAGTGAGTAATTAGTAAAATATCCGTTAAAGGATAAAAAGCCAAAACCTCCGAAGGGGTTTTGGCTTTTATTATATTAGGGTATTGGCTGATTCTTAGAGCCTATATCCGTATAGAAAGCGCAGGCCTGATTATATTTAAGCTTGTGATTTGAGAACCAAAATGTGAGTATGAGTGGGCAAAGTCATATTGAAGAAATTAAAAAACCATCATTAGCCTTAGGTCTTACCGAAGGCATTAGAGCTATGGTTGATCTAGGGTGGTATGTGCCATACCGGATTTTCAAAAAAGAAGAAGGACAGGGTGATGGTCATCCTGTATTAATATTACCGGGTTTTATGGCCTCTGATTTCTCTACCATTCCTTTGAGAAGTTATATCCATAAATTAGGGTATAAAGTATATGGTTGGGGAGAAGGACGTAACTATGCGCATGGCGAATATATAGACCTGCTTACGCAAAAGCTAGAGCGTATTTATAATCGTCATCGAGAACCTATTACAATCATAGGTTGGAGTCTAGGTGGCATCTATGCCAGACAATTAGCTAAGCAAGACCCAAGTATAGTACGTCAAGTCATTATCATGGGAAGTCCTATCAAAGGCGTCAATGTAGCTAACAACGCGACATGGATGTATGAGCTCTTGCGTAAAAGCAAATTAACGGATGATGTAGATCCACTTTTGATGGAAGATATTCCTGCTCCAGCGCCTGTACCGACTACGGCCATTTTTACAAAAGAAGATGGTGTGGTACCATGGGAATTATGTTTGGAAGATGAAGACGAATGGCATCAAAACGTTCAAGTGCGAGGGAGTCATTTGGGATTAGGGGTTAATCCATTGGTGCTACAAATAATCGCCGACAGACTTCAAAAGAGCAAAGCAAACTGGCAGTATTTTGAGCCAGGGAATTTAGTAGAAGAATTATTAGTAAAGGCAGACGCCACTAAAACGACATAAATACATTGAAGAAGACACTGTTTGATCAATTCGAGATGCCGGATATTAAGCCTATCAGCGGCATGGATTCCACATTTTTGTATGTAGAAACGCCTACGAGTCCCATGCATATAGGGGCGGTAGCGGTAATTGAAGGATCGTTGGATTTTGATTCCTTTAAGCGTACGATCGCATCGAGAATACATCAGATTCCGAAACTCCGTCAACGATTGATTGAAGTGCCATTCAGTATAGACCACCCATATTGGGTAGATGACCCTGACTTCAATATAGACATGCATATTGATCATGTCGCTTTACCCAAGCCAGGCGCGTGGAAAAATTTGCGCCGCTTAGCTTCCAAAATCTTTAGTGAACCACTAGATAAGTCCCGACCGCTTTGGTCCTTTACCTTCGTGGAAGGTCTTGATAGCTTATCACAAGTAAAGCCAGGTTCGGTAGCCGTTATCTCTAAGATCCACCACGTAGCTATTGATGGTATGGGTGGTGCTGGCATTCTAGGTATCATGTTCGATCTCGGGCCAGAGGTAAAAGAAATTCCTGAACCCCGGGAATACAAACCCGCACCCCTGCCTAATGAATTATCTTTGATAATGAAGAGCTCCATGAGTTTCGCACAGAAACCCCTGAAGCTGCCGAATCTGATAAAGGATACGGTAATGTCAACAGTAAAAGCAGGCTTTTTAACGCGTGCACAACATTTAGATTTACCGACGGCCCCCTTCTCAGCACCAAGAACGCCTTTAAATGGCATTATTTCTTCGCAGCGAAAATGGAATACCACTATCCTTTCATTGGATCGAGTGAAGAAATTAAAGAATATCATGGGTACTACGCTGAATGATGTTGTCCTGGCTATTTGTTCGGGTGCGTTGAAGCGATATTTAGAGGAAAAGAAAAAACTACCTAAAAAGCCAATGGTGGCGATGGTCCCTGTATCTACTAAGAAGGGACAACAAGTAAATACGGGGAATCAGTTATCAGCGATGTTGGTTCAGTTAGCTACCGATGTAGAAGATCGTATCGAACGATTAGAAACGATATACGATAATACCATTAAAGGCAAAACCTACCAAGGTGCTTTAGGCGCAAAATCACTTTCTAATATAGCGGAAGCAGTACCCTTTGGTGTGGCAAATCAAGCTGCGAGGTTATACTCTCGCTTTAATTTGTCAAAGCTGCATAATCCCGTTTTTAATGTCGTGATCACGAATGTACCAGGGCCTCAGTTACCTATTTATTTGCACGGAAATAAACTGCATTCCATAATGGGTATGGCGCCGATTATCGATGGCATGGGCTTAATTATTACGGTACTGAGCTATAATGGAAACATAACCATCAGTCCTACATCAGATGTTAAATCTATGCCGGACTTAGATGTATTTTCGGATTATATCTTGGAAGAAGCGAATGCCTTGGAGAAAGATATATTAGACTTTGAGAAGAAAGGTAAAAAGAAAGAAAAACCAAAGGCAACAAAGCCAACAGAAACCGAGTCTGATAGGTTTTTCTTGTTTATCCGAAAGTACCTTAAAGAGAATAGTGATTTCCTTAAAAAACCGGTGGGATTGTTCCAATTTCACGTGGATGGTGAGACCAATAGTGATTGGCAGTTAAACTTACGAGAGGCACCGGGCCACGTCCGTAAAGGAACAGCTAAAGAAGCAGATGTTATTGTTCGCATTAAGGAAAAGCACTTGCTTAAGATTGCGGCTAAACGATTGGATGTAACGACCGCCTTTGTACAAGGACGTATCAAATTGGACGGCGACGCATCTATAGGAATGAAGCTAGCATCTATCTTAAAGCAGCTGCCTAGCTACGAATAAGCACACTTGACAATCTGGACAAATGTCCGTATATTTGTTGTCAAATGACAATCATGTCTGTACAAGCTGTATTTAGAAATAAAGGATTACGTAACCGGATTGATTTTATCAATTTGGCACGTAAGGGTGTTGATGTAAAGACCCTCCATAACATCATGACCTACACATCATTGACAAATCAGGAAATGGTGAACATTCTACCTATTTCGCAGCGACAGTTGGCTCGGTATGATGAAAATCATTTACTCAAGAAAGAGATTACAGCTCACCTGATACAATTATTCGAGTTGTTCCAGCGCGGCTTTGATGTCTTGGGCAATGATTCATTCAAGAAGTGGGTACGTACTGAGAATCCAGCTTTGGGTCACCAAACTCCTGTTACTTTATTAGATACCTCTTTAGGTATCGAGTTAGTCGAAGATATTTTGGGCCGGATCGAGCACGGGGTGTACAGTTAGATGTTTATTTACCGAATCACAAAAGCGCAATATGCTGGTGACCTTAGTGGGCTAGGGGCCAAGTTATTTGGCGGCCGCTGGAACAGTAAGGGCACGCCGATTTTATATTTTGCCAGCAGTCGATCTTTGGCGGTCTTGGAGCTCTTTGTTCATGTAAGCCAGTCACAAGCGCCTAAGGATTTGAAAATATTGAAGGCTAAGCTACCCGATACAAGTATTGAAGAGTTCGATCAAGCCAGTTTTGATAAAATGCTCCGATCGAAGTTTTCGGTAAGTCAGTTTAAAAAAGCGGGTGATAGTTGGATAGATCGACAGCGCTCTTTAGCATTATCGGTACCGTCTGTTATTATTCCTGAAGAGAAGAATATTTTAGTCAATCCAGAACATACAGATATAGATAAACTAAAAATTGTCGAAATAGAGGATTTTAGTTTTGATCATCGATTATTTCTTTAATCGACTTGGCCGAGTTCTTCTAAATATTGGCCCCGTATTAGTTCAATATTTTTATCCAAGTCTACTCGCTTCCACGTGTCTGTAGGAATAGGGTCCAAAACCACTACTTCGACGACAGCGGGTCTAATAACACTGGAACCTCTAGGCATAGCATCATGGGCGTTCTTAATAACGATAGGTACAATTGGCACTTTTGCTTGCATGGCAAGGTGGAATGCCCCTTTCTTAAATTTACCAAGTGTATAATCGTAACTACGCGTACCTTCTGGAGCTAAGCCGATAGAGGTGCCATTGCGTAGTGCATCGACCGCCGGCTTCATCGCTTCGATCGCTTTTTCGCGATTTGAGCGATCAATAAAGATCATGCCCGCAGCTTTGAAAACCGGTCCCAAGGGAGAATACTCCAATTCTTTCTTAGCAATACCTACCGCATCTTGCCTCAGCAATTTGGCGAGTATCATAAGATCGACGTTACTTTGATGATTGAAGATGAAGACGGCTGGGCGGGCCTTCCACATGTTTTCTTCATTCTTTACGACCAATCGAATGCCAGCGACCCAAGTTCCTAGATCACCGACCATGGCCATCATGGAGTTTTTGCCTTCGTTCCAATCCAAGTTACGAGCACCGTTCATTAGTCCGGATAGTATAGCGGGCCATACAGCCGTTAGCGTCATTCCCGTTCTAAATACGCTGGTAATATTAGGCCGACCGTCATCATTAAATCGATAAATACCCCAATCATGCTCCATAGCGTGTGCGGCTAATTCCTTATCTGGATTGACAGGTTTTGGATGACCGACTATATCTAACAGAGGCATATCCTCATAGCTATCCGTATAGAAATAGCTTTTTTGTAGATCAATGTTATGACTCTTTGCAAAACTCATTCCTGCTTCAGCTTTACCATCTCCCCAACAAGCGGGCTCGACAATTTCTCCAGTAAAGCGTCCGTTTTCAACAGCCATTACCGTGCACATAATATGCTTGATACCTAAATCTCTAGCAACAGGTTTCACTTGATATGGCGTAGCGGCAGATACAATAGCTACAGTGTGTCCTTTGGCCATATGAGCCTCTACTAGCGCTCTAGACTCAGGATAAATCGCTTTGGCCAGATGCTTCAAATAGACATCTTCGCCCAGATCAATAAGTGCTTTTTCTTCTAAACCTTTGACTCCTTTCGCACTAATCGCAGCAAGCCCTGCAAAATTCTTATTCCCTAGCGCATACACTACACCGCCGCTAAATTGCGAAGCTAATTCCTTTGGGGTCATCTTACCAGACATGATTCGGGCTTGCACAAATTGTTTGGCTGAGAAACCGGAAATAAGTGTCCTGTCCAAATCGAAAAATGCAGCAATATGAGGCCCTTCTTCACCATCTATTACTGTTTTCATAGCATCTTTACTAACTGACCCCGGAATGGTTTTATGGTCAGTACTTGCTTCTCCTCTCATGGTCTCTTCCTCTGGCAGCAAGTCCATTAACATATCCATGCGTGCTGATAAGTCATTGAGTTGAACGAGCCAATCATCAATTTTTTGCTTTTTTGGATCGGTACCCGTGGGTATGATATCTCGATTTTTGGCAAGTCGTAAGCCATTATTTATAAAGGGCTTTGAAACAGATTCTACTCGGTGTATTTTTCCTTTCCAATGTAATTCTTCTCCATAAAACAAGCAGGCGCGCATCAGTTGCAAATCATTATATGTACGTCCAGGCTCTAAGGTTTTCAAAGAATGAGCGACTACTTTATAGGCCTCAATTAAGGTTTTAAGTACGACGTGAGAGGTGTAAATTTGCTGACTAGCTAACAGCTTAGCTTTGTCTTGTTTCTTTGATTGTATAATTGCAGCCCAATCAGGATGTAAGGATTCTAGTTGATTTTCAATTTGATCTGAGAAATCTGCTTTATTCGAATAAAAGAACTCGAATTTAAAAAGATCTCTAATTCGCATGATCTCTTCCCAAAAGGCCAAAATAGCCTGTTTTGGTTCTTCTCTAATAAGCTTTACCAAGGCTAATTCTATAAATGCTCTATGATAAATATGGTGCGTAGCCATATTAGCATAATAAGTAGCTTTAAGGAAGTTCTCTGGTACAATGGAATATTTAGCAGTCACTCCATCACCGACTAATTGAATGACTCTGGCTTTTATTAGAAGGTTTAATGAACGCTGAATATGCTCACCTAAGTTTTTACCTCGATCTACAAGCGCATCTGGTTTTTGTGATTCGATAATATCCATTAACTGAAGAACGATGGCTTCCGTGCTACGCTTAGTCAGGGCAAATTTGCTTAGGAGGGCTGTGCATATTAAACTAGCAGTGGTTACTGGAGTAATATCATTAATACCATGTGCTAATTCGAAGGCAAATTTTGGAATGGAAGGTTTTTCGTTTGTCTCATCATCTGGAATAACGGAACGTTCTAATTGTGTATAATCAACAGGCTTGCCTATTCGTAAGGATATGCGACCATGGTCTTCCCCCATCTTTCTAACGTAGTTAACAAACCAGGACAAACTCTCACTGGTCTTTATTTTACCACGACCTTCTTGGGTCATGTCTTCTACATCGGGAATCAGATCATAGACAATAGAAATAGGTACATACTTAACCTCAGCACCAGCATGTGCTTCCGCTTCTTGTATATATTTAAGGATGCCCATTTTTGGCCAAACTAACTTTCCTGTTCTACTTCGTGTCCCTTCAATGGCCCACATGAAATGTTCTTTAGTACGCACTAAATGGCCAATAAAATGTCTAAGTGTAGCCTTATATATCTCATCATCTTTGAAGGTTCTTCGAATAAATATGGCACCTGCCCGGCGACCTAATTGACCTAAACCTGCGAAGGCCATATTTATACCGGCAAAAATGTAAGGAATCTTTAGGCCATGTCTAGCGAGAGCTATGCCAAGAACAAACATATCAATGTAGGTCTTGTGTGTCATAACGAAGGCGACAGAGTGGCGTCGCATCAGTTTAGCCAATTCTTTAAACTCCGAAATGTTTGTATCGATTGTTTTTTCATAAGCCCGACCCACAATGAATTCGGCCAATTGTACACCCATAGTATGAAGCACGGGATGTTGGAAGGTAAACAACTCTTCTAAAGCCTTACTAGCTGTTTGATTAGTCTCCTCTATGGAGAGATCATATTTCTCTGCTAACTGTTGTAACGTTTGTTGAAACTGGGCATCATTTAGTATCGCTTCAAAGGACTCTTTCATCGATTACAATATAGTAAAAACACGAATGCATATGTAATTGGAACTACTAAAAATCCTGAAAGTCTTGGCTAAGCCTTGCCACCACTCAATTAAGATGATTATGTCAAATTAATAGAGCTAGAATTTTAGAAAATGAGCCTTTAACGAAAGACCTAAATTGCTGAATCTTACATTATAGGGTAGTGTTTCATCCTTGAATTCTGATAAAAAAGAAAATTGAGCAAAAGGCTCTAAAATCCAAGTGATGTTTTTGTCATCTTGCCATTTATAATTCATACCTAAAAAACCGACTGGTAAGAAAGTCTCTGTTTTAATATCTCTTTTATCTGGAGGACCAAATAAATTGCCTGTAATAAATCGTTCCTGCTCAAAGGATGTTCTAAAGGGAGAAAATAGATCTAAGCCGCCCGAGGCATAAAAACCATTCCTTGTTTCACTCTCGCTTAATTTTAGTTCCACATGAAATTCCACTACACTATAGAAGGCCGTGTAGCTATCAAGATTCCAGGATTGCAAAGGAATATCCTCTGGTTTTTCAGCACCTAGATCGGTGGGCCAAATGGGAGAATAATCTCTGGCTTCATACTTATTGCTTGTAAAACTGACTGCAGCATGTAATGAAACTCGCCTCGTGGAGTATACCGCAATATCGGCACCTATCAAGGCTCTAGAAAAGCTTGGGAAGTTGCTGGTATTAGACATAAGTTCTTCAAACGTAGGGGACACATAGCGTAATCCAGTCTTTACACCAAAGGAGAAGTTGTAATTCACTTGTGATAAACAATTGTCGCCCAAAAATAGGATCATGATTATGGATAGAAATGAACGCATATCTATAAGACTTGTTACCTAGTAAACTACCACAAATGAGATAAATACAGAAGGAAATGCGGGTATTCTTATCCAGTATGCCCTTTTAGAACCGCCTAACGGACACTTTTTTGAAAAAAAATAAATTTTGGTGCAACATCTATACTGTTGAAGTGAATATTAGAGCGTTAGAACGTTCAACGATATCATTTAATCAAATTAATTTTAAAAGAGATGAAAATATTCAAGTCGTATTGGTTAATTCTGTTTGCATGTGCGCTTGTTATCAGTTCTTGTAATCGAGAGAACGTATTAGAAGAGGGAGTAGATCTACCAGAGATTGAAACCCAATTAGTTGAAGTAAATCCATTGTTAGAAAGATCTTCCTCTAGTGAAGAAGGTTTAGTATTAGATTGCTTCACAGTGAATTATCCATTTGATCTTGTTGATGAGGATGGAGAGACCTACACTATTACTAGTGACGAAGACTTTGAAACCCTTTGGGAGGATGATGAGTATGTTTGTGTCGATTTTGTTTACCCAATTGATATTACCTATGAAGATGGTGAAACAGCAACGATTGAAAGTGCTGAAGATCTAGGTGAAGCATTTGCTTCATGTCTTCCTCAAGGCGGTTGGGAAGATGGACAGTTTCCAGCATATCTGATAAGCTATGATAACTCATGCTATGAGTTTGTTTATCCGATAACATTAGTAGACCTAGCAGGTGAAGAAACAGTAGTAACAGACGAAGAGTCATTTAATGGTGCTGTAGCAGAAGACCTGCAATTCTTTGTATTCCCTATCACCTTGCTTCACGAAGATGGTGAAGAGGTAGAGGTTCAGAATATTGATGAAATTTTCGATGCACTACTAGCTTGTGGTGGCTGGGATGTAGAAGATACCCTTGGTTGGGATTGGGAAACAGGATTCGAGTACATCGGATGCTACGTAATTGAATTTCCTTTAGATGTAGAACTTGCAGATGGTACTATCGTTACGGTCAATGACCATATGGAATTATGTGACCTTATGTTGCAAGGAGAGGTATTAGGATATGCGTATCCACTTACCTTAATCGATGAAGAAGGTAACGAGATTGTAGTTGAAAGCGAAGAAGAGCTTTGGGAAGCTCTAGAGGATTGCCCAGGATGGGGTGATGGTGGAGACTTTGACGAAAGCTTTGAAATTTTAATCTTCCTTCTTGAATTCGAATCTACAGGAGAGTGCTTTAGCATTAACTATCCAATTACACTTTATGATGAAGAAGGTAATATAGAAGTGGTAGGTTCTTATGAACAACTAGAAGAAATATTCAATGGAAGTGGAGACTTCTTCCCTCAAGGAATGGAATTGCCAGTAACGGTAACGCTATTAGAAGATGGGTCTGAAGTTTCAATAGATTCTATTGAAGATGTTTTTGAAATAATTGCTGATTGCGAATAGAATAGAATTGGAGTTCCTCCATTTATGGTGAACACTTTGATCATACAAGCATGTAAACAGAAGGAGCATCAGGCTTTGAAGCAATGCTACGAAGCCTGTGCTCCATATGTTTACACTATAATCAAAAATTATATTCACAATACAGAGGATAGAAAAGATGTACTGCAAGAAGCATTTGCGCACATCTTCAATTCGATGGAACGCTATGATGAGGAAAAAGGGAGCTTCAAAACCTGGATAGCCCAAATAACCATCAATCAAAGCATCAACTTCCTTAAAAAGAACAACAAACTCAGCCTCTTGACACCCTTGGGTCCTGAACACGAGAAGGAAGAATTAAATTTAATTGAATCAGAAAAAATAGATAAAAAAGCATTGGAGCGGTGTATGGCCAAAATGCCATCAGGATATCGTACAGTCTTTAACTTGTATATGATCGATGGATATGCGCACGATGAGATCGCCAGTATCTTAGAAGTAAGCAGTCAAACATCTCGCTCCCAATTAAGTAGGGCATTGAAATGGTTAAAAGTTCATTACCCCAAACATCTTAAAAGTGTGACATATGGATAATCGATCACGATATAAAAAGATACTTAGGGAGGAAACCCATCTTCCAGAAAATCTATCTTGGGAAGATATGAATGGTGGCATTATCAAGCGCATGAAGCAATTGGATAATGCGGATAAACCCAAACGAAGATTACCTATATTACTTTTATTCCTTTTAAGTGGAGTAGGTATAGCTGCTCTAGTTTTTCAAAATAGAAATTCTATTGATGTTGAGGATTCGATAGTACCGTCCATTGTTAACGAACAAAATACCGTATCGAATGAAAGCCATAGTAGAGCATCCCGCACCGATGCCATTTCAGAAGGTGTACATAAACCGAAAAAAGAAATTAAAAATCAAACTGCTAGCCAAGTGGCGTCAACTACGGACCCTACACTATTGGCAACAGAAATACCGAAAAAGCCTTCTAGAAAGAAGGTAAAAAAGTTGTTGAGTTTTGTTCCTCAGGTTGCCGAGGAAACGTCAAATCCGCTTCGAAATACAGACAGCGTTCATGAGACCCTAACGAGGGATAGCAATGCTTCCTCCGGCAACCTGGGGCTTTTACCTCAACCGGTAAAAAATAGCTCAGATACTTTGAGAGTCGCTTATCTTGCTAGAACAGCATCATTACTGTCATGGCAGGAGCGTCCGGAGCGATTGATCAGTCCAAGGTTTTTATCAAAAAGAACTGAACAGCCAAATGCAAAGAGAGCCAGTGAAAAGGCTAGTCACAGTATTTTATTAGCAGGAGGTGCTCATCATTGGTTGCTTAGGCACAACGGAAATAGCTTGGCTGAAGCAAAATCGGCGCATGAAAAAGGCGTGCTAGGGTATGGAGCCAAATTGCAATACCAATACCATATCAACAATAAATGGGGGATAATTACAGGTCTTAGATACCAAGAGAAAGTAACCCGTTTTGAATATGAAGCAACACTGGACACTATCGTACATCAAGATGTAACCCAAGTATTAGTAAATACTATTTCTGGCGCTTTTATGTCTCAAAGGACGTCAAATAAGCCATTTGCAGCTCAACTATGGGAGAACGTAATTCACTACAATATTTATAGAAGTGTTTCTATCCCCTTGTTAGTAAATCGCAAGTTTCAATTGAGTCGAAGATCTAGATTTTCCATTGCCGTCGGTCCAGAACTAAATATCATAGGAACAGCTAAAGGAAGGACCTTGCGACATTACCAGAACAATGAATTTTTATTCAGGTCCAAGTATATTAAATCAACTGATCATAAGATTAGTGGTGTTTGGTCTGGCTTAAGTAGCGCAGCGTATCATTATCAGTTGTCCAAAGGTTTCGATTGGACAACAGGACTTGATTTCCAAGTAAGTCTGACTGATCTTGATTCGCATGAAGCTAATGTGCTTCGTACCTACAATGTGTTTGCTTTTACGGGGATCAGATATCGCTTTTGATCGATTTCAAAAATAAATACTTGATAGTGTGGGACTTGTTCGCATCTAGTTCCTTACTTTAAAGTATGGAACATGAAGCACTCATTACTCGTTTTTATACTGCATTTGCTAATGGTGATTCGGCAGGAATGGCCGCTTGCTATCACCCCGACATTACATTCAATGATCCTGCCTTTGGCACGTTGAACGGGTCGAAAGCTTCTCTAATGTGGGAGATGCTTTTATCCAATACATCGGCTTCGCCACAGATTGAGTTTTATGACATATCGGCAAATAAAGAAACAGGGACTGCGGGATGGACGGCTCGTTATGTTTTTGGGCCCAAGCGACGAGAGGTCGTTAATGTCATCAAAGCCAATTTTCGTTTTAAAGAAGGTTTAATTTATGATCACAAGGATTCATTTAACCTATGGAAATGGTCGAGACAAGCATTAGGCCTACCCGGTTTGTTAATGGGTTGGACGCCATTTATGGCAAAGCAAATCCGGCAAAGAAGTACTAAAGCCTTAGATTCCTTTATCGCTAAAAAAGAGGCCTAGAGGTGTAAACCACATTCCGTTTTAGGTGAATTATTCCATCGTCCGCTTCGATCTTCTCCCGGCACTGTACAGTGCGTGCATCCAATCGAAGAATATCCTTTTGACTTTAATGGATGAAAAGGCAAATGGTGATCTTTAATAAATTTATCCCTCTCGATAAAATCAATATCTAACAGCGGATAGAATTTGACGATATCTTCTCTCGGTTCAAAATAATTGAGGCTGGCTCTAAAATCACTTTGCCAGCGCATTAGGCCAGAGACCCATATTTTATAGTCTCCTTGAATAAGCTCTAGCGGTTTTACTTTGTTAATGAAACAACACCGATTGGGTTGTTTTTCCCACATTTTGGCATTTGAAGTCAAGAGATGATCCTCTTCCTTTGCTTTAATGTCCACCACTTTAAGTTCATATAACTGCGTAAGGTATGCCTTATAAATAAGGGTTTCATTAAAATGGTAACCCGTATCTATAAAGTAGATAAGCTGGTCCTTATTTATATCAGAAAATACTTTTAATAGAAAAGCACTAGTTGCAGCAAAGGATGAAGTGAGCATTATTTCACTTTGGTCAAAGTCTTTATACAGTTTTTCAACCCTTTTATACACCTCAAGGGGTGCGTAATCCTGATTCAGTTTCTCTATATCCAGAGCTTCATTCGTTCCTCCAATCATTATTCAAAAGTAGTCAATCCTGTGAAAATGCATTTTTAACATTAATGCTAGCTAAAATGCTAAGCGATTCTTGTTTTAGTAAGAGATACTAATGACGGCTAAAAAACCGCTATATATTAGAGGGAAAGTAAACCTAGCTTTATCAATCGAGGACGATACATATTTCTATTTCTATGTCTACTTTTTATAGGAGACTTGGTGTTTTCCTGCATTCAGTATGCAAACCAAACATTAGATGGTGATTTGGCTTCGGTAGTGCTTCCAGGCCCGCATTTTACGAAAGTTTTAGCGGACCCATTTGGTTTTACATTAGCGATGGATGGTCAAGGATATAGTGGAGCCGGCAGATATTTTGCCCATTTTTTTACGGAAAAATATATGACGGCGGGTGGGGCATTCTTTAGGCTATTTTTGGATCCAGTCCAAAGTATATACGCTTGTGTAGCTTCATTAAAAATGCTTATCCACCTAGGTTTCCTTCTGTTCTTCTACCAATGTTTCAAGCTTAGGATGAAACGCAATTTTGATTTAAGCGTTTTAGTGTTGGCCTCTAGCTGTATCATTGTCGATCGGTTTAGTGCCAGCTTTACCACCATCATGTCTTCTCCCATTTACACCATTTTTTACACCTTGGGCGTTCTCCTGTTTTTACTGATTTTATTCCCTCCAATCTTAAATCGAATAGTAGATGATTATACGAGCAAATTTAGTTTTGGAAAATCCATTGGACTAGTATTGGCTAGTTTTGCTGTGGTCCAATGTAGTCCAGTAATACCACCTATTGTTTTATTATCTGTCATAGCTTATGTAGGCATGTATTTTATTAAGTCTGGAGGACTTATCCATTTTTTTAAAAATCACGAGCTTCCTTTTATCTGCTTTTTGGCAGCTATCTGCATGATTTCGATTTTCAGTTTTTATGTAGGTAGCTTTAACAAAGAAAATTTTTCAGTCCAATTATCGATATGGGAAAGATATCAAAAATTAGGACCGGGTTTACTCCAATACTTTACAGGCGGGCCTATTTTATTGCCGCTGATTTTGTTGGGTTCCGCAGCATACTATTTTAGGAAAGACAAATCCGATGGAGATAAACGCCTCCATTTATTTATGCTCATTTTTTTCATTTCATTTACGATTTTATTACCGCTTGGGGGCTTTAGAAGTTATCGACCTATGT
Source organism: Saprospiraceae bacterium (assembly GCA_020629315.1). GTDB lineage: Bacteria > Bacteroidota > Bacteroidia > Chitinophagales > Saprospiraceae > JAHDDO01. The sequence goes on from JAHDDO010000008.1 coordinate 17,139, forward strand.
TGGTTAGAGGAGATACCTTCATGATTATTAATTGCTTTATTTTATTGCTAGTCCTTCGTAATATTTACTTATTGTATAAGCACCAAGAGAAGAACCGTTTTATAGTACCGATCGTAGCCATTCTCTTGCTAAGTATAGACCTTAGTGGCATAGGCAGAAATAAATGCGAAAAAGAAGCCTTGTATGCCATCATGAATGCACCTTCTAATACGGATGTATCTATTGATTACAATTGTAAAGTGTTAAGTTGGGATAAGATGACGGACCCATATTTACTGGATATCAATGCGGCTTTTCTTGAGAAAATGAAGGTAGCCACTAAAGGTCAGCGCTATCATTTCAAGTAAGATTTAGTCATCAAATTGGAACAGGGTAGACGACAGGTAGCGATCGCCACGATCACATACAATAAATACCACAAAGCCTTCTTCTAATTCCTTAGCCAGTTGCTTAGCTATATGAAACGCGCCTCCACTACTCATTCCTGCAAATATGCCATGTTCTTTAGCCAACGATCTAGCTGCGGCTATCGCCTCTGCTGTACTGACATATTGAATCGAATCGACGCGTTCACTTTCGTAGATCCCGGGTAAGAACGCTGGACTCCATTTTCGGATACCGGGAATCCTAGACCCCTCAGTAGGTTGGGCGCCTATGATCTGGATGGATTGATTTTGAGATTTAAGAAATGTGGAGGTGCCCGTAATAGTTCCAGTAGTGCCCATACTGGAAACAAAGTGTGTTACCTGACCATCACTATCTCTCCAGATTTCGGGCCCTGTTGTTTCGATATGGGCCAACTTGTTGTGTGGGTTGTTAAACTGATCAAGGATAATATAGCCATGCTCTTCGGCCATTTCAGCGGCTAGTTGACGTGAATATTCTATAGTTCCTTCAGCCGGAGTCAAGATTACCTTTGCCCCATAGGCTTTCATTGTATTCACTCTTTCAATAGTAGCCGTTTCAGGCATCAACAAAATAATATTTATCCCAAATAATTGGGCAATCATAGCTAAAGCAATACCTGTGTTCCCACTGGTGGCTTCGATAATGGTATCTCCACTGTGCAATCGACCTTCATCCATGGCTCCTTTTATCATATAGTAAGCCGCTCTATCTTTTACAGAACCGCCAGGATTATGACCTTCTAATTTTCCATATAATTGGACCTTTGGATTAAGGTGGTCCAATGTTATTTTGACCAAGGGTGTATTACCTATAGTTTCTTGCAAATTGAATATGTTCATCAATGATGTTTTTTTTCGTGGTCATGACTACTTTGATAATAAATCTTGGATCCAGGAGCTACAGACGATGTCAACCAAACATTCCCTCCAATAATACTATGTTTTCCTATGACGGTGTCTCCACCAAGAATGGTTGCTTGCGCGTAAATAACCACATGATCCTCAATAGTAGGGTGTCGTTTTCCTTGGGTTTGCCTTCCTTTAATACTAAGTGCACCCAAGGTAACCCCTTGATAGATTTTTACGTGATTGCCTATAATTGTAGTTTGTCCAATGACAACGCCTGATCCATGATCAATACATAAATGTGAGCCTATAGTTGCGCCTGGGTGTATATCAATACCTGTCTGACTGTGAGCGTGCTCTGATATAATTCTGGGTAGGAGGGGAATTCGTTGATTATACAAAACATGAGCCATACGATGAGCTGCTATCGCATAAAAGCCTGGGTAGGCAAGGATGATTTCATCATGACTTTGAGCGGCAGGGTCCCCTTGGTATAGCGCCTCTATATCTAAAAGTAAGGCTGCATGTATAGTTTCTAATTTCTGTTCAAAAGTATCACAGTGTATGTCCGCTTCCTGTGATGTAAAACCAAGCCCTTTGCTAAGGATTTCGCAAAATAATCTAGCCGCACTTTTCTCAGCATACGCGGATAATCTTGATTTGCGAATAGGAAATAATTCGCTCAAAATTTGTTCAAAAAAATCAGCTATCTCTTTTCTAAATGTCATAGGATCATTTCAAAGAATACAACGCAAATTCCGCAGAATATAATCTAGGAATTATAAAAATAGTAAACCCGTAAAAGAGTCCTAATTGTTCATTCAATCTGATATAAATCTGTAATTTAAAGTCAAAACCACGACGATGAAGTACTTACTGGTGCTACCTTTCATTTTTTTGATGTATTCAAGCGCTTTACTGGGTCAACAGACGACGACCACAGTAAATCCGGATGGTACACATACCACTACCATAAATAATGGAAATACATCCACTCAGATAAATCCAGATGGAACACACACTATTATCCATAATAATGGCAATACGTCAACGCAAATCAATCCGGATGGCACACATACCATTATTCAAAATACAGATCAAGGTATGCCTCAAGATACTTCTGGTATTCAGGTCGGAAGCCAGGATAGAGAATATGACCATAATGAGCAGCATCAAGACAATTTGACACGAAGGGAACTCATAAATTATGGGATCTATATTTTAAGTTTGTTACTCAGTTATTTCTTGTTTAATAGATTGTTCTAAAGCTCAATATTATGAAATGTCAAGCCATTCTCTTTTTTGCTCTTTTTTCGTTTACTCAAATAGCAGCACAACATACTTTTTCTATCGTAGCGGTTGATTCAATCACTGGTGAGATTGGTTCGGCTGGGGCGACCTGTGGCGATAGTATCATTTGGCCTGGCACGCCAGGGGCTTATATCATTTCCGAAGTAATCCCGGGATTAGGAGCCATCCACACACAGTCTTATTGGAATCCATATAATCAGGCTTTTGCTAGAGCCCAATTGGAAGATGGACTGTCACCTGACGAGGTCATTACTTGGTTACAAGAAAATGACCATGAAGGAAATCCATCCATTAGGCAATATGGTATTGTGGATTATAATGGTGGCCATCCAAGATCTGCTGGATTTACTGGTTCTAATTGTTTTGATTATAAAGAACACGTTACGGGTCCAGGCTATGCCATCCAAGGAAATATTTTATTAGGTCCTGAAATCATTGATTCGATGGAGGCCGCTTTTTTAAATACCGAGGGCTGCTTAGCCGAACGATTAATGGCTTGCCTTCAAGGGGCCAATGTTCCAGGTGCAGATGCTCGTTGTCTAAATGAAGGAGTTAGTTCTTTATCCGCTTTTGTTAGGGTAGGGAAGCCAGAAAACACCGTTACAAATCTTTGGTTAGACCTCAATGTAGCAGGTACCGCTTTTGGCGTAGAGCCGATTGATGTGCTACAAGAAAAATATGACACTTGGAAGGAAAATAATAATTACGATTGCCCCGACCCAGTGAGCTCTGTATTTGATGATAAAAAAGAAACAGCTTGGGTAGTATATCCTAATCCGAATTCAGGCCAATTTACACTTGAGGTTTATGAACCAGGAGTAACGTCCGTGACCATTAGTAATATATTTGGACATAGTATTTACTCTGATGTTGTTTTAGGAACGAATAAAATGCAAATAAACCTTGACGGGGCTTGTCCAGGTATGTATATTTTACAATTCTACAAGGGTGATGAACGCTGGGCTTCTGAAAAAATAGTGTACGGTTCGCATTAGTGAAAAATAAGCGACCTTTTATAATTAGCCACATTTTAATACCCACGCTGGAGGGAAATTGGCAAGTACGAAATGGATGTTTACCGCCCCAAAAATGGATTCGTACAGTGATTTCTTAGACAGACTATAATGCAGTTGTATAAAATGGCTTGACTCAGCTAATAAGGAATGACATTGGACCAAAACAGAACGGCTATCCTCTTCTGAAAAAATGGCAAATGGAATAGCTGAAAGTATCGTATCCACCGATGAGATATCATATTGGGCCATATAGTCTTCTAATGCTAGGACGGACCCTTCTATCACAGTGAGCCTATCATCGCCAATGCTGCGTAACTGTTCACAAAAAATGGGATTTAGCTCAAATGCAAAAAGCCTCGCATCTGGTGCCATTTCTTGTAAAATATAGTGTGTGATTACACCATCACCAGCGCCTAATTCTATAATCACTTTACTACTTGAAACCTGTCCGAGTGAAACCATTTTTCGGCAAACAGCAGGCGAACTTCTGGTTACCGTACCTACAGTCCGAAGGTTTTTTAACCCTTCTCGGAGAAAAGAGATCCACCCACTCATGTAATTATTCGTATTAGAGTTCTGATGATGCTAAAGCAAGCGGCCACTATTTTTAAAACCCCAATTACTTGACATATCATAATGACATTGTACGCATTAGAGCGGTAAATGCTATCCTCTGTGGCACCAAGTGCGAGTAATATAGCCTTTGCTTTTAAAAATAGAATGCCGGATAAAATGGCAATGGCAGGGTAAAATAATGAGGATATCATACCAAAACCATCAACTAAATTTGCAATGTTGTTCATGGAAGGAGTCTTATATTATCTATGTTGATCTACCAAAATAGCATTTCCATCAGGATCGATGATCACAAAGCTGGCCGGACCGCTTGTTGATTCATCAGCTTCACTTTGAAAAGAAACACCATCAGATTTAAGCTGTTTTTGTATCTGTCGTACATCATCAAACGAATCTAGGTTTTGTGCACTTGAATCCCAGCCAGGGTTAAAGGTTAAAATATTATTTTCAAACATGCCCTGAAACAAGCCAATCAATGTCGTTTCATTTTTCATGATCAAATAATTCATGTCCATCGATCCAGCAAATTGGCTAAAACCAAGGGTTTCATAAAAAGCCTTTGAAGTAGCTAGATCTTTCACACTTAAACTCACAGAAAACGCACCTAATTTCATGCTTTATTTTTTCTTTAAAATACTAGCTTCTCTTTACAAAATCAAAATCCAGAATCATATTGATGTTATTTATTTGTTTTAACGAATCTGTCTGTAAAAGGTATACACACTTTATTACAAGGGCTTATCTTTAGCGCATAAAACCTAATTAGATGAGAAGGACCTTGATCATTTTTTTATTGTTCCTACTTTACTTTCAAAACATTGCTCAAGAGAATACTGTAGGCTTACTTTCATATCAAGTGGATCGTTCATTTGATGGATATAATCTTTTGTATCAGCACAATCAACCTAATGTTTATCTTTTGAATAATTGTGGAGAGATCGTTCATGTATGGGAAGATGAAGACAATTTTAGGCCGGGTAATACTGCCTATCTTTTAGATGATGGACGATTAGTCAAATGTAAACGAGATGCTAATTTTATGGACGATGCTATATGGGCAGGTGGTGGTGGTGCCATCATTGAAATGAGAGACTGGGATAATAATCTAATCTGGTCTTTTGAAATGAATGATTCTATAAATAGATTGCATCACGACATTGCGATTACACAAGATGAAACCATTCTTGCCTTAGCCTGGGAATATAAAGACACAGAAGATTGTATTGCAGCCGGTCGAGATACATCGACATTAGCTCAAAAAACAATGTGGCCTGATTGGATATTTGAAATTGATCCAGAAAAGGATAGTATCATTTGGGAGTGGCATGCTTGGGATCATTTAGTCCAAGATTTTGATCCTTCGAAAGCGAACTATGGCGTAATCTCAGAAGAAGTAAATAAGATAGATGTAAACTTTGGAAGAGTGGATGGACATCCAGATTGGATGCACGCTAATGCCCTTGATTATAATGCTGAATTGGATCAGATTCTATTAAGCGTACCATACTTTAATGAGATTTGGGTGATTGATCACAGCACCACAAATCAAGAGTCTTCAGGTAGCGCAGGAGGCTTTGGTAATAAAGGTGGTGATCTTTTGTGGCGATGGGGTAATCCACTTACCTACCAGCAAGGAGACTCGACTGACCAACGCCTATTTTTTCAGCACGATGCCCATTGGATCGATAATAATTTACCTTTATCCTTCCCGTATTACAATCAAATTGCTGTGTATAACAATCGTATTGGTGCAGATTTTTCAGTCGCTAATGTAGTCGAACCAGCATGGGATATGTATGATTGGGTATACCTTGAAGAAGATGGGGCCTTTTTGCCCGAATCTACCTCAGTGACGATTAGTCATCCAGATCCTACTAAATTGTGGTCCACGGGATTATCTAGTGTTCAGTTTTTACCTAATGGGAATCGCTTGTTGAGTGTTGGGCGATTTGGTTATAATGTAGAGCTGACTGATGATGGTGACATAGTTTGGGAGTATGTAACACCACAAAAAGGAGTCCTGCCGGCTACTCAAGGGGATACACTTAGCATAAATAATAATCTGACATTCAGAATGCGGAGATATCCTGTTGATCACGTAGCTTTTGCGGATAAAGATTTAAGTCCCAAGGGTTGGATAGAGTTGGAGCCAGATACCACCTTTTGTGATAAACTAGTTTCGACGATGAACCCAATGAGTGAGTCCAATTTTCGATTGTACCCTAATCCCGTAAATGATATTTTACAAATAGAGTGGGATGGTATCCAGCACGCCCATTTTGTTATTCACAATATTCACGGCGAACTAATTTCTTCGTTTGATGCTAATGGTGGCAAGGTGTATTATGATGTAGGCCAATGTCATCCTGGGATGTATTTCGTATCTTTTTGGTATGAAGGACATTGGTATGCACGAAAATTTATAAAAGCGAATTAGGAGAATTATGAGCGCATTCAAAAAATATTACGTAGATACTTTCAGATACCGCTATGCAAATTTTAACGGCAGAGCATCTAGGTCTGAATATTGGTACTTTACCTTATTTAATTCAGTGATCATTCTTTTACTATACTTGCCTCTATTGTTTATCATGGCTTCAATGTCTAATGAGTTGATACCATCTAATGATTTTGCTGTGCCGACATTGCCTGGGACGTTCTATTTGTTCTCTGCTTTATATACGCTGTATGCCTTGATCAGTATCGTGCCAGGATTAGCCTTAGTCATCAGACGTTTACATGATATAGGAAAATCGGGGGTAAATTTCCTCTTTGTATTGATCCCTCTTGTTGGGGCTATTCTAATGTTAGTATGGCTTGTTACAGAGAGTCAGCCAGGAAGAAACCAATGGGGTCCGAATCCTTGGGAAGAAAACCCAGATAGTATTAAAAGTATGCTAGTCAATTGAGTGCATTTCAGGAATATTATGTAGATACCTTAACCCACAGGTATGCCGATTTTAAAGGTAGAGCTTCCAGAAGCGAGTACTGGTATTTTACTCTATTTCATCTATTAGTAGTTATACTTTTATTGCGCTTTTTTTTAGGGTCGAATACATTATTTAATATTATTTGTGGTGTGTATTATTTTGGGAGTATCATTCCTCAATTAGCTTTGACGGTCAGGAGATTACATGATATAGGAAACTCAGGGTGGTTCTTTTTAGTGAGCTTTATTCCAATAATTGGCCCTATTTTAATGTTGGTTTGGAGTTTGACTGACAGTCAACCAGGTGTAAATCAATGGGGCCCAAATCCGTGGGGTATAGGTGTAGAAAATGAAAGTGACCTATTAGAACATCTCGTTGATGAGTTTTAGCTTATTCATTCACTAGAAATTTACCTTCATGCCTAGAATAATCTTACTTGTCCTCTTCCTTTTTGGAATATATTATCTCTATCAAAGATGGCAGCTAAGTCGGAATTACAGTGTTGCAGGAGAAGAAGAATCTAGATATCCTTTGGCCAGTATCATTCATGATGTATCTCGACCACAAACCGGAGAGATCTACAAAAAGCAAAGCGGAGGATTTGAGATTGATTTATCATTGCTATCACAGATCGATCTAAGGAATACGTTCTTATTGGATCAAGGCTATAAGGGAGATGCGACGAGTTGGGATGGTGTAATGTATGGTGCGTTGCGTTTAGCAGACCCAGCTATCGTTTTTCAATGTAAGCGAATAGAAGAATCAGATTCTTTATTATACTGGAGTGAAAGTAGGCAAACCTTGGAGTCAATAGGTAGATTAGCCTATGAAATAATGTTGAATGAAACAGCATTTTTAGAGTCTATACAAGCCGCTGAATTTGATGATAAAATGGTTTAGCTTATCTTTCGTTTGTTCCTTTTTTATTATTTAGCATACTAAATATTGGTTTCAAATTCGTTTGCTTGAACGATTAACAAAACAATACTTATTTAATTGAATCTCTCAGAGTATAAAACATTATTTGAAACGCATTATACTCACTTGTGTCAGTATAGCTACCAGTTTACCTACAATCTGGAAGCCTCTAAAGATATCATCCAATCTATTTTCATTGATGTTTGGGAAAAGAGGGAAACTATGGATGAAAATAGATCGATACGTTCCTACTTATTTACGTCCGCTCGCAATCGGAGTTTGAACTATATCAGAGATATCAAAAAGAGAACAAGTTCATTATCTATTGAAGATTTGGAGATCCCTATTATTTCCGAGGAAGAACCCATATCTACGGAGGAGATATCCAAATTTGTAGAAAAAGCGATGAGTCAATTAACGGATCGTACACGAGAAATTTTTTTAATGTGCAGATACCAAGGATTAAAATATAAAGAGGTCGCGGAAGAACTAAATGTTAGTCAAAAAAATGTGGAAGCGCATATGTCAAAAGCTATGCGAATTCTAAAAGAGTATATTAAATCATCAAACTCTTTTTATATAGTCATAATAGTCAGCCTGCTTGTTAGGGTATTTTTCAATATAGGTGTATAAAGAGTAGCGTCATAAAAACTAAATGTCATTTGATAAAACATATTACGAAGCATTAATCATTAGATATTTTACTAACGAGATTAGTGAAAACGATGTAAAGCAATTACATGCTTGGCTACAGGAGTCTGAAGAAAATCGTAGCTTTTATAAAACACTGAAAAGCACTTGGATTTTATCTGGACTATCGGATGAAAAGAGTGAAATAGACTCTGCAGAAGACTGGCGTATTATTAAGAATAGAATTGAAAGCAAGCAAGTTTCAGGAAATGGTAGAACCCTTAGATTATTTAGGTTATTACCGATAGCTGCAGCCATTTTACTATTGTTAGGCATAGGATTTAATTGGTTTTCCCCAAATGATAATACCGGTTCCTTTCTAGGCACAGAGGGTGGCGAATTAGTTAGCTTGCCAGATGGCAGCACGATTTCATTGTTTAAAAATGCACACCTTAGCTACGACTTTACGGATGACAATCAGCGGAAAATTACATTGTCAGGTGCTGCTTTCTTTGATGTATCCAAGGATGAGTCTCGACCTTTTATTATTGGGTCACCTTCACTACGTATAGAGGTTTTGGGCACTCAATTTTTGGTAGAAGATTATGGAGATGTAGAAGCAAAAGTGCTTGTACGTTCAGGGAAGGTAGGCGTACGTACTCCTACAGATTATGTGATTGCGCAAAAAGCAGAGTCTGTTCGGATGAAAGGGAATGGTGCTTTGGAAAAATATTTATCTGAGGATAAAAATAGTCGTTCGGCGCAAGACGCTATTTTAGTGTTTGAGCATGCAGATGTAAAAGCCGTAATGTCTCAAATAAAGCGGCATTTTGGCCTTGCAAAAGTTATATATAATGGTGACTTTACGGACTGTTTCTTGACTAGTCGATTTGAACAGAAAAGCTTACCTTCAATACTTAAGATCATTGAAAGTACATTAGGTATAACTACAGATCTTACCGATTCAATTTTGACCATCAGCGGGAGCTGTAAAAAGTAGACTATTTGAGCATAAGACTTTGTTTGCTAAGAGGTTTTTTATTCCTTTTTGTTTTCTTTCCAATGTCCATAAATGGGCAAACAGATGGAAATGAAATAAAGTATAGCTACCAGTGTGAAGCGCAATTGCCCGGCCAAGTTCTAGATGATCTCACTACAAAATACAAGATTTCCTTTGCATACAATCCACTTATTTTTGAGAAGAGAAGCCCTGTTCAATGTAAAATAAATACTAGCTCAGAGTTAGAATTTATCAAGGAATTGGCGGTAGTCTTAGAGGTAAATATCGAAGGCATTGAGGGCCAATACGTCATAACCAATATAAGCTATACTGATCGTTCATTTGAGTTCAGTGGATTTGTAAAAGACGCAAATACTGGCGAAGATCTTATTGGGGCTACGATAAAAAATGTAAAAGGTAATTCAGGGGTATTTTCAAATGAATTTGGATTTTTTAGCCTCAGTTTGGCGGGCGGAAAGCAACTTTTAGAAGTATCCTATATAGGTTATCAGAAACAAAGAATAACATTGGACCTTAAGCAAGATGTACGAAAAACCATTCTGTTGTCATCCGAATTAGTACGACTACCTTCTATCATTGTAAAGCCGCAATCTCGAAATATTATCGATGAAGAAGGTTTAGAAAAATTAGAGCTTTCGCCTAGCTTTTTAAACGGCCTTCCAGAATTTGGTGGACAATCTGGATTAGTAAAAGGATTACAATCTTTAGTTGGTATTAAGACACATAGTGATGCATCGGCCTTCTATTTTGTCCGCGGTGGACAGCGAGACCATAACTTAATAATTATCGATGATACACCCATTTACAACCCCTCTCATTTAGCGGGTATTTACTCTATCGTTTTACCAGATTTTTCTAAATCTATAGACATTTATAAAGATGATACACCCACGTACGTTGGGGATAGGTTAGCATCGATTGTTACTATTAGAACTAAAGATGGTAATTTAAATAAAGCTATAGTCAGCGCTTCATTAAATCCATTACTAAATCGGATATCCATAGAAATTCCGACAGTCAAAAACAAGAGTGCATTGTTTCTTTCCTACAGAAGGTCTAATTATCAATGGCTGCTAAGTCGAGGTCCTGCTGATAATAGTATCTTTTTTCAAGATTTTCACTTTAAGTGGAATTATCAATTTAATCCAGAGAACAAGTTATTTGTGACGATTATCCAAAGTGAGGATAGAGTACAGATCAACAACTTTTCTAATGCGGACCTTGTATGGCGAAATGCAGCCAGTTCTATACGGTATAATCATGTATTCAATTCTAAGGTATTCTCTAATGTAACATTCAACACCAGCAATTACCGCTACACCTTAGGATTAGGACAGAATTTATGGCAATCCGAATTGTCATCCATCAGCCTTAAGAATAAGATCAGTCATTACCATACGAATGCCTTACGTTCTTATTATGGAGGCGAAATTCATGCTTTTTTCAACGCCCCTGGAAAACTAAGCAATACATCGGGGGGTAGTGCCTTTCCAGAAATAGATGATGATAATTCTCGAAAATTAGCTGCTTTCTATCAAACTGTTTATTCTAAGGAAAGACTGAAACTTAAGGCAGGATTGCGCTATGTTTTTTGGGCCAATGCAGGACCTAATATTTACTATACCTTTGATTCAAATTTTGAAGTAGCCGATACTATTCAAACAGAGCAAGGGATTTATAATTATTATAATCGACTAGATCCTAGGATAAGTATAGAGTATGCCTTTAATGAAACTTCGAAAATTAAGCTAGCTTATGGCCGCTATCACCAGTATTTGCAACTTCTTTTAAATTCTGTTTCTCCGTTTACCGCTTTAGAAATTTGGTTACCCTCCGGTCCAAATATTGAACCGCAGAGCGCCGATCAATATTCAGCCTCTTTTATGCATCATGTACCGAAGGCAAATATTCATTTTGTCAGTTCGGTCTATTATAAACGAATGGATAATCAGATTGATTTTAAAGATCATGCCATTACCTTCTTGAATCCATTGATCGAAGGGGAACTAAGGTTTGGCAAGGCCCGAGCGTATGGATTTGAGTGTAGTTTGGATAAGCGGGTAGGGAGCCTACAAGGAGGACTTAATTATACCTACTCAAGAGTATTTAGATCGTTCCCAGATATTAATGAAGGGAAGGCATTCAGAGCCTTCCAAGATAGACCTCACGATTTTTCAGCAGCTATACAATACCAAGCCGCAGAGCGTTTATTTTTGTCAAGCTACTTTACGTTTCAAACGGGCTCCCCATTTAGTAGCCCCATTGGGTACTTTCCACTTAATGGGCTGCAAGTACCTATTTATGGAGAAAAACATAATGATCGATTACCGAATTACAGACGATTTGATTTTTCAGCAAAACTGATTTTAAATAAAGATCCAATGGCCGCATTTCAGCATAGCTTAACCTTCTCCATTTATAATGCCTTAGGCCAACTAAATCCCTATGCTATTAAATTCAATAAGGTAGCTGACGAAGATTCAGCGATCCAAGTTCCCTCCAATATGCTAGAGACACAAGCCCTGAGTCCGACCCAAGTGAGTCTTATTCGTTTTTATCCATCTATCAGTTACAAATTTCAATTTAGTAAATCATGAGGTGGATACTGTATATAATATGTCTCAGCATGCTCATAGCTTGTGAGGAACGAATCATTTGGACTGATAGCCCTACTCAGATTGATGGAATAAATATTCAAGCGCAAATTCATGCAAATAGCCATTATGGAAATCAAATTTTTGTAAATCAGGTCAGTGAATCATTGAATGGTCCTTTTGAGCCGATTTCGGATGCAGTCATTTCAGTTTGGGATGCGTTTGGTGAAATAGAAGGAATATATAATGAAACTACAGGATCTTATTTTTTAGAAAGCAATATCATGGACAGTGATACTATTACTCTATCAGTACGTATCGATGACCAACAATTTGAAAGTCAGGCCATTAAAGCAACTGTAAGGCCTTTGGAAACGATTCGAATAGATACCATTGGAAATACAGATTCGGTAAGAATAGCTAGGCTTGATGATGGTTTTGACCCTCAGCAAAATGCGATGTATAAACTTAGTGTGGCTTATGACGCGCCTTTTGATAGTCTTGATGCCATCTACTATTATTACATTTTTAACACCTTAGATATCAACCAAATTTTGCGTCCACCTCAAGAACCCTCTATCATACCATTTGGCTCAAGAATCGTTATTGAGAAATATGGAATAAGCGAAAATCATGCTAACTATTTGAGGTCAGCATTAGTCGAAACTAATTGGAATGGAAATATTTTTTATAGTGCTAACGCCAACGTTGAAGGCAATATAGACGGTGCTTTTGGCTATTTTTCATATTCCGAAATGCTAAGAGATACCATTTTGATTGAATAATTTTTTCCTTTTTCAGTAGGGTAATTTACGAGGCGTGGGTATACAAATCGACACACAGACCAAGTCTGGATTACCTCAACGAAAAAATGGAAAAATGAAGAATCTAGTTTTATTTATTGCCCTTACTATCGGACTTAGCCTATTTCAATCATGCTCAATGGATAGAGATCGTTCATGGGTAAATGCAAAAGCGCCAACGATACCTAGCCTTGAAATGATGACCTTACCGCAGACTGCTTTTAACACCTTTAGCGAGGTAGTAGAGGAGGATAGGGTTGCTGGTACGTTTGAAAATTTTACACATGCTGTCTTTAGTCTATTGGCTTGGAATACAGTGGTAAGTATACAAATGGCATTGCCAACAGCGGCCTTTCAAGCGGCGACTGAAACCGATCCAATAGCTATCAATGATACCACATTCGAATGGAGATATACTTTTGATGACGTAGAAAATAGTGACATATATGAAATAGCACTAACGGCGCAAATATCTGATGATGGTAACAGGGTATTATGGAAAATGCTGGCATCACAGGTAAATGGTTTTCAAGATTTTTTATGGTATGAAGGATATACGACCCTAGATCGTTCAGAAACCAGTCTAGTATTACATCATAAACCAGAATCTCCTGAACCTTACATAACTATTTTATTTAATAGGGACGTAGACGAAATGAGTATAAGGTTTACGAATGTAATTCCTCAAGCGCTCGAGGAAGGCAGTTTCATAAAATATGAAGCAAAAGAGGGTGGCGGATTGAATAGAGCATTTAGATTAGGAGAAAGTGTCGAAAACGATATGGACATTGAATACAATAAGGACCTTGGAAATGGTCGAGTGCGACACCAAAAATACTTTGGAGACACAAATTGGCATTGTTGGGATGCGGATCGGAAAGATATTGATTGTGAATAAATTGTCAGAGGAGGGGAGACCCTCCTCATTTTGAACATTCGCTTCTATATAAGTGAACAATGCTAAACATAAAATTCATACTATGAAGAATGTAATAAAGATATTGACTCGCCTCAGCATGCTGACGCTCAGTGTACTTTTGATCTCATGTGAAGGAGAAAATTCAGCAGATGTAAATCAAGAAAAGATTTATACCAAATATGAAATTTTCTATAATAGTAATACTGATAAGACCATTGTAACCGCTCAATTCAGATTCGGAGGCCCCTTAGGAACCGTTTTAGAATTAGTAGATGCACCGGCTGAGGTTCGTTTTAATGATGAGCTGTTATCCTATAATGCTTTATATGCTGGTCACTCAATGGAGTTTGCTGGAGAAATACCAGGGGGTACTTTTAGCTACACAGATCTTGACAGTAATACCTATATAAATACGGTGCCTGACTACACATATATTGGCTTCCCTATGGATATAGACTCAGTTAGTAAAAGTGAAGCGCTTGATATTAATTGGGATGGAGAAGCTTTACAAGAAGACGAAACAGTAGGAGTATTTATTGGGAGTTGGAAATGGGGTGACGATGCTGGATCAATACAGTCTAGTGTAGGAGCTAGTAATATAATTGTAGCAAAGAATAATTTGGCATCCTTGCCACTAGGTCCTTCCGTATTTTATATGGATAGAACCAATGAAAAATTCCTCCAAGCAGGTACTCCTGAGGGCGGAACAATATTGTCAAAATACCGAGCTAAAAATATAGATGTTCAAATAACCGAATAGATTAGAAGAACAAACCTTTTGCTTAAATAAATGTAGTTTATAAACCCGGCTATGGCTGGGTTTATTTATTGTATGCATGCTTACCGCGTTCCCAACCCAATTTCCCCAAGAATTTTACGCCATCATCTGCCGCTGGTTCCTCTAATTTAGTTCCCATACTATCATTCCATCGATTGAGATACCCAAACAATGCTATAACGCCTAATATTTCTACGATCTCGCCTTCGTCCCAGTGCTTACGCATATTTTCAGCTATTTCATCGTTAACGGCATTAGGGACTGATGAAGCGGCTATCGCTAAGTCAAAAACGGCGCGCTCAGCATCAGAGAAAATGGGATGTGTTTTGTATTCCCAAATATTATGGAGTTTTTCTTCATGGGCACCATACCTTTCTGCCGCTCGAATGGCATGAGCTTCACAATATCGGCATCCAGCTGTTTTGCTTGAAAGGTAGGCTAATAACCTCTTTAATGATGAAGTAACTCGCCCTTTATTTTCCATTACCGCTTGATTCATTTCTAAAAAAGCTTGAGCAATGCGAGGTCTATGCATCATAGTAAATAGACTATTTGGGGTGAAACCCAATGTCTCGTCATAGAAAACAGCCATTTCTTCTGCTTCTTTATTTGCATTTCTATCTAGAGGAAAAACGAGAGGTCTTTGCATGATTTTTATTTTATGCAAAGAACGGAAAAATAGAAATATTGATAAGTCTATTTAGGACAATCAAATACGTATTTATCTAATTCTTAGTAGCCCTTACTAGCTTAATAGACTTTCAGCAGAAATCTGTTCCTTTATAGTTTCGTACAGTTGGACGGGGTTAAAAGGTTTTGGAAGAAAACCTGTCATACCTATTGCCCTGGTTTTAAACTTTACGTCTATATGAGCAGAGGCGGTTAAGGCAATGATAGGGATTTTGCGACCCTCTGCATCCGATTTTTCTTTTATTAATCTACTAGCATCATAGCCATTCATGATAGGCATCTGGAGATCCATTAAGATTATATCATAATGTTTTTCAGCAAATTTATCTACTGCCTCCTGTCCATTTTCTACGATATCAAAATCGGCCCCCCATTTTGCTAAAAATCGTTTTACAACATGCTGATTTAGCTTGTTATCTTCAGCTACTAATATGTTAGTACCCGACAGATTCGCATCACCTACATGTAGGATTCTACTTTGTCCTATTTTGGTTACCGCTTTATCACTTTTCTTAAACTGGACTTTAAAATTGAAATTTGAACCTTCATTAACAACACTAGTGACATTCAAATTACTCTTCATCAATTCTAATAGACTTTTGCAAATTGACAAACCAAGCCCCGAGCCTCCATACTTTCTGGTAGTATTGGAATCGGCTTGTTTAAACTTTTCAAAGATGTGGGGAATTTTCTCTTCAGGAATACCAATCCCAGTATCCTTTATTTGAAAATGAATATCTATAGTATCATGAGTATTATGTACCTCTTCTATGTCAAGAACGACTTGACCTTCAGAGGTAAATTTGATCGCATTACTTAATAGGTTATTTAATATCTGAGATAAACGAGTACTATCTCCAACTAAAACACTTGGAATTTCTTCATCACGCTTAATCTTAAATTTAATGCCTTTTTCAGCTGCTTGGAAGTCAAAGTTTCGCTTCAACGCGGCTAATAGTCCATTGAAATCAAAATCCTTTTCTTCTAAATCAATCTTCCCAGCCTCGATCTTATTATAATCAAGAATATCGTTTATCAAGGCTAATAAATGTTCGGATGAAAACTTCAAGCCTTGTAAGTGTTCTTGTTGAGATTCTAAATGTTCCTCCATTAAGAGGATATTAGTAATCCCTATTACCCCATTGAGTGGCGTTCTAATCTCATGAGACATAGTAGACAAAAAGTCTTCTTTCGCTTGACTCGCTTTTTTAGCTAAATCTTGCGATCGTTGCAATTTTATTTCTGTCTCTTTTAGATTACTTACATCTATAATACTCCCTATAGCTCCTTGAAAACTTCCTTCTTCATTGAGGATGGATTTAAAGGTGATCTCTACCCATTTAGTTTGTCCATTTTTGTGCACGGCAGGTAATACCTGATAGAATACTTCTTCGTTAGCACAGCTAATGGCTTCCATTATAGTTTTAGCCTCTGCTTCAAAGTGGACTAAAAAATCTGAATAATGGTGGCCTATACACTCTTCGATTTTATATCCTGTTAAACTTTCCCAAGCAGGATTAAGAAAGATGAATTCTCCCTTATGATCTGTTTCAAAAATGACACCCTTGACATTGGCAAGAACACGCTCCAACTGAGATTTCGTTTTAAAAATCTCTTCGGACTTTATTTCTACATCTTCTTTAAGCTTTTGATTGGCTACAAACAACTCTCTTGAACTCTTTTCTAAGATATTTTCCAATCGAACTAAATCCTTATCAAAGGTCTCGTACGCTCGACTAATCCTGTCAAATAGTTCGGAAAATTGTGCCTCAAGCTCTGGCGAGAGGTTCGTTTTTCTGAGTTGTCTTTTTAGCAATCTATGCATGTCAGGTAGTTGGTCTTTTTTAGATTTCCTTCAAGGTAGTAATAGTCATGGTTTGATTGTGTAATTCACAAGAACCAAATTGTCCAAATGGAGCAATTTCACCATATGAATAAAATCCTGTCATAGCCGTTTTTGCACCTAAAACATCTCGTACAGCTTCCACTTCTTCTTCTACCATTTGATTTAAAACCAAACGTCTACCTACACAGCTAATAAGAATAGCCAGCTCAGCATCTTGATCAACTATCTTTTTAGTGATTACAGCGGATTGTTCGGCACCATCTATCAAGCGATCAAAATTAGCTTTCATCAATCGGACATAAGACCCTTGTGGAATATTACCAGCAAAGGTTAGACTTTGATCTTCCTCATTCACGGCTAATATAGTTCGTACCAGTGGTAATTGGTCCGCCTTTTCCCGCATGCTTAATGGGAATCGGAGACCTGAGCCTGGTAATCCAGCGGCATCTTCCCCTAAGAAAGATTTATATAGTTCTAAAGCTGGTTGACCGTCTAATTCATAGAGTACATTGGCTTCGGATTTAGTTACTAAACGCTCAATCCCAAAGCTATCCCATCCACCTTTGGACCCAAAGCCTACTTGAAGATGTTCGCCATAAAATCCTATACCTACAATACCATTTTCAAGAATCTCATCACCCGCTATGATGAATGTGCTTTTAAAATCAGGACCATCACCCGCTAATCCACCCGTAATACTTATGGTGTCGTTAAAAGCTTCCTTCATTCCAGTAACTAACTCCGCACCATTTACATGTAGACCATCACTAAAAACTAACAAATGTTTTAAGTCAGCCTTTTCAAATTTACTGGCAAGCGTCATACCCGCTTGGTAACTATTGGCCATGTCTGAGATCATAACCTTTTCAAAAACAAGATTTGTTTTTTCGAATTTTACCGCTGTAAGTGCGACACTATCATCTGATACTTTTTCCTCTATAATTTCACCTGAAGTAGAGCAACCCGTTATTATAGCTTTGGGTTGAGCAGCACGAAGATTTTTAAGAAAGGCATCTAAATTTTGAAAGCCTTTAGAAGCAAATAATAATATTAAATCTGCTTCAAAGCCAATTTGGTCCAGTGCAGGCGAATTTGAACCTACTAAGTTAAGTTGTTGAATCTGCATTGTAGTTTGTTGTTTATAGTATTTAGTATGACCCTAAAAAGGGTACTTGCACCTATGGTAAACAAGATCGTTTACTCAGAGCGTATTTGGTGCCTTTCACAGTGTTCTAACAAAGGTATGGTTTTACCCACACTTTCACCTCAATCAACCTGTGTAAACCCCTAGATAGTTCGGTGTTAGGGTAAAGTTTAACACATATAGAATAAAACTATATATATTGGGTTGTATTTCAGATACGAGTTAGTTTTCTAAAATGTGCTTTAAGTTTCTGATACTACGAAGTGGGCCACTACTTATACCTAAATTTACTAACCATGGGGGTAAGTACCCACCTGGATTAATATTCACAAAGTATTCAACTTTTGTAGACAAAGAATCTACAGGTATCAATCGCCATTCTGAATTAAAATCGGTAATTCTAACATTATCAGCTACCGGATCTAACATTTCAGGTTTGGACTGCGAAATAGAATATATAATACCATCAGCCTCATATTGACTTGAATGAACCACTAAATCTCTATTTGAGAAAAAGCCAGGCATTTCTGTTTCCGTATAATATAAAAAGTCTCCATTTTGAAATTCATCGACCTTATAGGACCGTTTGCATTTGTACACCCAAGATGTATAACTTTCTACATCGTGCAATGACGCTAAAATATCAGATGAAGGAGCATCTATAGTAGCTAAGATGCGAACTTGTTTAATAGGGTTACTCTCCGTGTATCTGGTAGAGACCTCAATATCTGACTCTGAAGAAATAAGGGTCCAATCACTAGCTTGAGCTAACAAAAGTGATTGATACGTAAATAGTATAAGTAACAGTAGTGTTTTTCTCAAAACAACGTTGGGTTATAAATAAAATAGATAGGAAAGTTTGGGATCAGCCGATTAACTATACAACGAAAAATAAAACTGGTTTTATTGCTAAGGAGTTCACCAGATTGATGAATATTTTTCATAAAGCGACACGTTGATTACTCACTTGTTCTGTACAGTAATTTCGATCTAGCATGGAAACTTAAACCTACCAAGCACATTAAAAGACATAGTCCTACCACCCAGTAATTTCCAACGATAAATATATAAATGCCATATGGAATGAACACTATAGCCAAAACTATGGCCCCTGTTTTTAGTAGTTTGCCTCTCGCATTCAACTCCGTCAAACTTAGGTCAATCTCACTATGAGAGAATCCCTGTTTTAGTAAGTTTCGTCTGATTTCCTTTTCTTCCTTCTCTTCATATCGAGCTTTTACAATAATATCTTGGATATTTTTTTTGCGAGCCGAGGACATGTTCCTTAGAGTTTATAGCTCAGGTTTGTGATAATCAAATAAATATCTTGAGCCCCAGAAAATTCACTAAAATCATCCAACCACAAATACAAATCGGCACCAAATCGTTTTGTAATGGCGTAGCTCGCACCGGCTGAATATCGACTTCTGAAATATCCATGATCCTCGCCCACTTTATAATGACCTTCCCAAGCTACTGCAGCAGAAAGCGCATCTGTAATTTTATATTTTATTTTTGGTTCGTATCGAAGTAGATCAACATCGTCAAATCCGTTGACCTTTAAACCCCAGTGATAACGCAATTGATTGCTAAAACTCAATTTTGGACTCCAAGTCCATGTTTTTCCGACATCTAAAAAGATCCAATGATTATATTTCCGTTCCGGAGCAAGTATGCCTCTATTCCTAATGTTAAACCACACCCCATCATCTAGATTCTTGCGTATGTCTAAATCAAGAAATACATCTATATAATTGCTAAACTGGTCATTGAATCTAAAAATAGGCTTAAACGAGGCACTAGCATCTTCAGATAAACTTCGTTTTAGCTGAACAGATTGCCAACCTCCTAAATCCGTTTGAGCCACAAGGATTAGCGGAGATAAGAAAACTAAGAAAGTACTAAGTAGAATCACCTTTTTCATACCACAAAAGTCTACATTTTGAATAAAATTTTCAGCATTCAAGCTACAAACATCAAAACACATGTTTTCTATCCTTTAGATATTAACTACCTTTTTTCTTTATCACAAAAATGGTTTGATCTGCCTCACTATGCATTTGACTAATATAATTATCTGGAGTATTCCATTTTTGAAGCCATGCCGAAGTCGATTTGACCCAAAGACCATTGTTATTAGAAAGTAATGTATCATAGTTATTGACTATGATATCAAAGGCATATGTATCCTTTGGATTAGGGGGGCCAATGTCCTTACTTGTACCAGTATCTATGATTTGGTGCACACGCCCATCTATATACGTTGCCAATAATTGTCCCTTGTGTTCTCTTAATGTATGCACAGCCCCTTCGTGTGCAGTCTGAAACCAAGCATCATAAGGAAATAGATATCTAGAGATACCTTTTACGCATCCAGCAAAAATTTGTCCTTGCGCCTTTTCAAGACATGTACACTGTCCAAAAGAATTATTTATTAGTGACCATTCACCTCCATATAGTGGTTTACTAATCAGGCCTTCATCTACGGCAAGAATCAATAAATCTTGGTCAATATGCAAATCCCAAATCCGTTTCGTCGAGTTTTGAACTGGAATATTTTTCCAATCATTGTCTTTATCTAAGTAATAGATATCTGAATCAGCGGCAACATAAAGTACATCTTTATAGCTATGGATAGCCGTTACCATCTTGTCATTGAAAAGGCTATCCATTGACGTCCAGCTAGACTCTTTATATTGCCAAAGGCCATTAGCTCGTGTACCAATATACAGCACAGCATCATCGTATAATGAACATATGGGGTCAAAGGAAGCTATTGGAAACGAAATATGTTTAGGTGCGAGCAGTGACTCTGGATCAGAAATATAAATGCCACTATTCACTATTTCAATAGGTGCCCCTTTATTATTACACCCGTGTAGTAGCAAAACTAATGTAGCTATGAATAGAGTAATTCGTATGATATGAGTGTTGTTAATAAACGGTCTTTTTTTTAACTATTGTTAAAATTAGCAGAGCTGTGTTACTTCCAAAAATAATTGCGTCAAAAGGTTGTAAGTCAAGATAGGAATTGATCAGCATTACTTGTAAAAGCCGCCAAATGTGAGCGGCTTTTATTTTTTTACGCCATTTATATCCTTCACATTACCTTTGCGATCGATCTTCCGATATGGCAAAGACAAAAACATATTTTGTTTCTGACTTTCATTTGGGACAAATGGGTGTGCATAGTTCCGAAGAAAGAGAACAACGGATCCTTCAGCTATTCGAGCAAATTAAAGAAGATGGTAAATCGCTTTTTCTACTTGGCGATCTATTTGATTATTGGTTTGAATATAAACAAGTTATTCCTCTCGGATTTGAACGTTTTATTAGCGGTTTGCTAGCCTTGAAAGAAGCCGGTGTTGCTGTCGAAATTTTCACAGGAAATCATGATATGTGGATGTTTCGTTATTTCCAATCAAAGGGTATACCTGTTCATAAAGACCCTATACAAATAGAATTAGACAGCAAGCGTTTCTTCTTGGGACATGGAGATGGTCTGGGTCCAGGCGATCTGTCATATAAGATTATCAAGCGATTTTTTAGGAGCCGCATTTGCCAATTTGCTTTTGGTTTACTACATCCCAATATAGGGATTGGCCTTATGAAATACTTTTCCCAAAGATCAAGGAAGAATGGAAAGGAAAGAGAAGCCTTTAGCTCTTTTGATAAAGAATTTTTAGTGCAGTTCTGTGAAAATTATCAAGGAGCACATCCCATTGATTACTTCATTTTTGGACATAGACATATTCCTATTCGCTACAAATTATCTAAATCGAATGGTGAATACATTAATATTGGTGATTCATTAGTTCATTATACCTATGGTGTATGGAACGATGAAACATTTACGTTAGTTAGTTATGGTGATGAAACGCCTCGTATTTTGTCTAATTATTAATGTCACGCTAACGATTACTGGTTTTGCTCAGCAATCGTATCTAGCGCTTCCCCAAGAAGTGGACTCTTTTAGAGTTATTGAGGTAGATATGTTAGACCAAATCTATGGTCTCACTCCAGATAATACTGTCTGGAAATTGTCTAATAGAACCCAAGCTATTTTTTATCAAGCTCCTTTTGGGTTTAGTATTCATTCGCTCAGCTTGAGCAATATTTATAAGTTATGTCTTTTTTCTTTTGAGCAACAAGAGGTAATTATTCTGGATAATCAACTCACAGAATTGTTGGAAATTTCATTAGCAGACCTAGGATATTGGAATGTTTCTTCCGCTGCATTTAATCACGAAGATCGTCTATGGATACTAGACGTAGATACCAGACGAGTTACAGAGCTAAACACACAAAACCTTGAAAGTAGAGCCAGTTTTTCCATAAGAGATATAGGTGATGAGCTTTACGACGCAACACTACAGGTTAATGCTGATCATATTTATATTCGGACAGATAGGAATATTTATAAATACACTTTGGGTGGTAAATGGGTAACAAAAATACCATTGGACAACAACTATCTAATAGGTGAGGATGATGCCTTATATTATCACGAAGAATCCAATTTTTATCAGTATCAACCTTTGTTGCCTGAGGATAGTAAAGTGTTAGAATTCCATGGAAAAGACCCAATGAGTATAAAAAACAACAGCCTTTACCATTGTGATGATAAAGGCTGTTATAAGTTTTCTCTAGAAAACCGTTAAACGGTCATTATATCTTTCTCTTTTGACTCTAATAGTGCATTGACTTTATTTCCGAAACTATTAGTCAAGTCTTGTACTTCTTTTTCAAGCTTTTTACCAGCATCTTCTGGATATCCGTCTTTGACTTCTTGTTTAATGAAGTTCATTAATTTTTGACGCTCGTTCCGAAGACCTACCTTCGCATCTTCGCAAAGACCTTTAGCTTGTTTTACTAAGTCTTTACGCCGATCTTCTGTTAATGGCGGTATGGTAATGCGTATAAATTCACCATCATTCATCGGTGTAAGACCTAGATTCGCTGCAAATATGGCCTGCTCTATAGTGGCAAGCAATGATTTTTCCCAGGCTTGAATACTGATCGTCTTCGCATCAGGTACTGACAGATTCGCCACTTGATTTAATGGTGTTGCTGAACCGTAATAATCAACCATAATTCCATCAAGCATGCCCGTATTTGCTTTTCCTGCTCGAATTTTACTCAGCTCGCTTCTTAGGTGATCAATCGTTTTATTCATTTGATCCCCCCCTGCTGATAATATGTTTTCAATATTCATAACTAAAATTTCTCCCGTCTAATTTAATCTCTGCCCATGAATTGCAAAAGGAAATACAAGAATAATATCAATGATGATAATGCTTGTACTACATACGTCATCGCAGCCCACCATAAGGCATCTTTGGCACCATCGTACTGTGCACCAGTAGCTACACCTGAATTATCTAACCATACCAATGCTCTTCTACTAGCATCAAATTCCACGGGTAAGGTAATCAAGCTAAATAAGGCTGTAGCTCCGAAGGTAGCCACTAATACCATCATCAAAATTTGGCCAATCCCAGAACCACCTCCCGCAAATAATCCAAACATCATTGCATAAAATAGATATTGTTGAATTCTTGAAGAAAAATTAACCACTGGTACCAATGTCGAACGCAACTTTAACATCCCATAAGAGGTAGCATGCTGTATGGCGTGACCGACTTCATGCGCAGCTACGGCAGCAGCAGATACATGCCTGCCATGATATACATCTGGACTTAGAGCCACTGTTTTTGTCATCGGATTATAGTGATCGGTCAAACTGCCTCGTCCTTCCACGATTTTTACCCCTCTTACACCATAATGTTTGAGCATTTCATACGCTACCTCAGCACCCGATTGATTGCCTGAAGAAGGCATCTGACTGTAATATCTAAACTTGCTTCGTAAGCGATTGCCTACAACACTGCCGATCAGTGTGAAAATGCCTATTATAATAATATAACCACCCATAATTCTTTTTTAATTAATTAATCCATTCAAAGCCAGTATAAGGAATTAATGCTTCTGGTACCCGAATCCCTTGATCTTCTTGCATATTCTCAAATAGAGCAGCAATAATTCTGGCCAGCGCTAGAGCACTGCCATTAAGGGTGTGAGCCAGATGCTTTTTGCCATCAGCATCCTTATATCGGAGCTTTAGCCTATTACTTTGGTATGTTTCAAAATTTGATACCGAACTCACCTCTAACCATTTCTTTTGGGCCGCTGAGTATACTTCAAAATCAAAGGTCATTGCCGAAGTAAAGGTTAAGTCTCCACCACATAAACGTAATATACGATAGGGTAGTTCCAGCTTTTGTAGCAATCCTTCCACATGGGCCAGCATTTCCATTAAGGTGTCATATGATTTTTCTGGATGTTGGATTTGGACGATTTCTACTTTATCAAATTGATGCACTCGATTAAGTCCTTTTACATCAGCTCCGTAGGAACCCGCTTCTCGTCTAAAACAAGGTGTATATGCCGTTAGTTTTTGCGGAAAGTCAGATTCATTAAGGATGACATCTCTGAAAATATTCGTTACCGGAACCTCAGCCGTTGGAATAAGGTATAGTTCGTCTCGTTCCGCTACATACATTTGACCCTCTTTATCAGGTAAGTTACCTGTCGCTTTTGCTGTCTCAGCATTTACCAAATGTGGCGGAACGATTTCTTCATAACCAGCCTTATCGGCTTCATCTAAAAAGAAATTTATCAACGCTCGTTGCAATTTTGATGCTTTACCGCGAAAGAGCGGAAATCCAGAACCTGCAATCTTTACCCCTAATTTGAAATCTATCAAGTTATACTTATCGGCCAGCTCCCAATGGGCCAAGGCCGTATCTGGAAGTACAGGTAAAGTGGCTGTCCAATCTTTATAAACCTCATTGTCTTCCTCACTATTTCCTGGAGGTACCAGATCATTAGGCACATTTGGAATTGTCAATAAGATCTGCTCAATCGAGGCAATCGTCAGCGATTGTTTTTCTTCGAGTCCTTGCAATTGTTCTTTTTGTTCTGTAACTGAAGCTTTTTTAGCTTCGGCTTCATCGCGTTTACCGGACTTATATAGTTCACCGATTTCGGAAGAAAGCATATTGATTTTATGATGATGCTCATCCGCCACAGTTTGTAATTCTTTTCTTTGGTTGTCCAATGTAATTAGCTCGTCCAAAACAGAAATACGTTCGGCTGACCAATTTCGTTTCGTTAATCCGGCTTCTACTTTTTCCCGGTTTTTCCTTATAAAATCTACTCTTAACATGGATTACATCTATTAGAAGTGCTGGCTTTCAATTATATATTTCGCAAATATATAGTTTTGACTTTCAAATAATAAATATATATTTGCAGCGTCGATAGGCACCAACGTTGTAAGTTTCCCGCGGTGCATTCCACGAATTTTCCACTTTTTTATTAGTAAATACGATTTTACCATTCCACTATTTATTTGATTTCCTATGTATGATATTTTGCAGTTGAATGAGATGCTTGTTCCTGAATTAAAGGACATTGCTGAGAAATTGAACCTCAAATCTTATAAACGACTAAGTAAACAGGATTTAATCTACAAGATCCTAGATCACCAAGCACTTATTGGTGAAGAAAAGATGAAAGACTCTTTAGGTACAGATGAGCCAGAGCAAAAGGTTGAAGAACCAGTAGCCGTTGCTGAGGAGGCGCAAGCTAAACCGCAACGACGTACACGAAGTAGAAAACCAGCGCCAGAGCCAAAACAAGACGGGCCTAAGAAGGAAGAGAAAAAACAAGAAGCACCCGCTGAAGCTAAAAAAGAAGAGGCAGGTCAAGAAAAAGCAAAGTCTAATGACCATCAAAAATCCGAAAATAACGGAGAACGGAATGGGCAAAGACATTCAAGACGATCAGATCGAGGTAGAAATGATCGCCATGATAAAAGGCATAAAGAAAAAGAAGATCCTTCAGGTTTTAACATCGATCTCGATGGGCTTATCGAAGGAGAAGGTATTTTGGAAATGATGCCCGATGGGTATGGTTTCTTGCGTTCGGCTGATTATAATTACTTGACAAGCCCGGATGATATATATGTATCTCCAAGTCAAATAAAACTATTTGGTTTGAAAACGGGAGATCTTGTGGTTGGAGCCGTTCGACCGCCTAAAGAAGGAGAAAAGTATTTCGCTCTATTGAGAGTATCGAAGATTAATGGTCTAGAACCTATGAAAATTAGGGAGAGAGTGCCATTTGATTACTTGACACCACTCTTCCCACAAGAAAAATTTAATTTGGTTTCTCACCCAGAAGGAAAAGATTTTGGAAACCGGATGATCGATATGTTTTCACCTATTGGTAAAGGACAAAGAGGATTGATTGTGGCTCAACCTAAAACGGGTAAAACATTTTTATTGAAAGATGTGGCCAATGCAATTGCGGCTAATCATCCTGAATGTTACATGATTGTATTACTAATTGATGAGAGACCAGAAGAGGTTACAGATATGGCTCGATCGGTAAACGCAGAAGTAATTGCGTCTACATTCGATATGCCAGCTGAAAATCATGTTAGAGTGGCTAATATTGTCATTGAAAAGGCGAAAAGAATGGTCGAATCAGGCCATGATGTTGTTATCTTGTTAGATTCAATTACGAGACTGGCTAGAGCCTATAATACAGTATCTCCATCATCTGGAAAAGTATTATCCGGTGGTGTAGAGGCAAATGCCCTTCAAAAACCAAAGAAATTCTTCGGAGCAGCACGTAAAATCGAGAATGGTGGTTCTTTGACTATTCTGGCAACCGCTTTAACAGAAACAGGTTCCAAGATGGATGAGGTTATTTTTGAAGAATTTAAGGGAACAGGTAATATGGAGTTGCAGCTGGATCGAACGCTTGCTAATAAGAGAATGTATCCTGCTATTGATCTTAATAAATCAAGCACACGAAGAGAAGAGTTATTACTAAATGAAGGCATGTTGAAGCGAATATTTATTCTAAGAGAGCATTTAGCTGATATGAAACCAGATGAAGCAATGGGATTCATTAGAAATCATCTGAGATCAACCAGAACTAATGAAGAATTTTTAGTTTCAATGAATTCATAAACCCTTGTTTAGCTCAATAATTCAATTATCTTTGCAAAACTTTTGAAACAGGTTAGCTATTTAAACTAGATTACGATGAAACGGACCTATCAACCATCCAGAAGAAAGAGAAAAAATAAGCATGGATTCAGATCCAGGATGGCTTCTAAGAACGGAAGAAAACTTCTTGCAAGAAGAAGGGCTAAAGGCCGTGCTAAGTTAACAGTGTCAGACGAGAAGCGATTGAAGTAATCTTTCTTTCCCGCTAGTGCGGGCATTTCCACTATTTACCCATGCATCGATATACGATCTCAACACCTACTTTGCGTGTAGAGCTCCTATCATTTGGTGCAAGAATTACCAGTATTCTCTTTCTCAATAATGGAGAATGGAAACAAGTTCATGAGTATTACGAAAGTGATGGCCCTTACATGGATGAGCGCAGATTTTCGGGTACTACTATTGGACCTTTTGCAAATAGAATAAGCAACGCTAGCTTTTCAATTAAAAATACAAGGTATAATCTGGAACAGAACGAAGGAAAACATTCCTTGCATTCAGGAGACTCTGGTTTTCACTTACAAGATTGGGCTGCTACACAAGATAATGAGAGCACGGTACGATTTACATTGGACCGCAACGAAAAAGAAGACGGTTTTCCAGGAGATCGCAAATTTCAAGTTTTATATAGAGTAGAGTGTGATAGTTTATTCATAGAATACTCAGGTCGGTCCAGTGAGGACACGATCATGAATATTACGAATCATGCCTATTTTTCTTTAGATCAGAATGAAGATCTTTCTCGGCATAGATTTAAGATTTATGCCGATTCTTTGGTTGAAGTGGATAAAGCCAATATACCCACGGGGAATCTTATACCCGTTGCAAACAGTATTTTTGATCTAAATGAGTGGACTCAGCTTGCAGATGTGTATGATCACTGCTATGTTCTCAAAGACGAACATGCGGCATCAGTGTATTCTAATGATTCAAATATTCGGATGGACGTCTATACGAATCAACCCGGTGTCCAATTCTATACAGGGGATGGCCGCTATTTTTGTTTAGAAACGCAGCACTTTCCAGATACACCCAATAATCCAAGCTTTCCTAGTTGTACACTTTCAAAAGGAGATGAATATACCTATCATTGTATCTGTGTATTTTCCAATACTCCGACATGAGCGCTTTATTTACACTATCAAAAACAGAACGACTAAAAAGCCGAAAAGCAATCGGTCTTCTATTTAAAGAGGGTTTATCGGTATATAAGTACCCAATTCTGATTTATTTCAGACACAACGAACGAGAAACGCAGGCTGGTTTTTCTGTCCCTAAGAAACATTTTAAAAAAGCGGTGAAGCGAAATTTGTTGAAGCGAAGGATGAAGGAGGGCTACCGTTTAAATAAGCATTATGTAGCCAATTTGCAGATGGATATTATGATTATCTATACGGCCAAAAAGGAGGAACCGTTTGCAAAAATAGAAACATCCATAATTCAGCTTTTAAGTAATCTATCTGAAAGGAAAGAAATCGCTTCTTCATAGCCCAGCATACCTTTACCTATTATGTGATGAATGCAAACATCGCTGAGGTAGCTAAACTGTCTGAATTTTTCTCTCGTGGAGATATCGCTAATATGAACTTCTACAAATGGTGTTGATACCGCAGCCACTGCGTCACGCAAAGCAATACTGGTGTGTGTATACGCACCCGCATTTAAAATAGCCGCGGTATTATCGCTAAATCCGATTGAATGTATATAGTCTATCAATGCGCCTTCATGGTTTGATTGAAAGTACTCAATGATCAGATTTGGGTATTTTTCTTTGAATGTAGGAATGATTTCTTCAAAACTCTGTTCCCCGTAAATTTCGGGTTCTCTAACTCCGACCAAATTTAAATTTGGGCCATTGATTATATGGATCGTTGGACTCAATTTAGTTTGCTATTTCGGTCATGTATTTAACTCGCACCATTTTTATCTCTTCCAATGTGATATCGTCCTCTTGTAATTCGTCAAATGCAGAGTCAACAGAACCAGAATCTGCTTCATCAAAATAGTCAAAGACATTTTCAATTATTTCTTCATCAAGATTCTCATCGAGGTAATAATTAATATCAAGTTTTGTTCCTGAGTTTACAATGTTGTTCATTTCATCCAATAGTATTTCGAAGGATATTTTCATATTATCAGCTAGGTCCTCTAGCGATAGTTTTCTATCAACACCTTGAATGATAGTTATCTTTGACTTGGACTTGTTTGCTAATTGTTTGATGACCACATCTTCAAAACGTTCAATATTATTTTCTTCAACATATTGACTGATCAAGGAAACGAAAGGTGCCCCATATTTTTTTGCTTTGCCTTTACTTATGCCTGATATGTTTTCCAGATCATTCATGGAAATAGGATAATAGCTAGCCATTTCATTCAAAGTAGGCTCAAGGAAAATAACCCAAGGTTGTACACCTAATCGTTTAGCTTCTTGTTTTCTTAGGTCTTTGAGCATATTGAGAAGGGTATTGTCTAATGCTGATCCTTTTCCAGAATCTGTGACTACATCTCCTTCATGTATATTCTCATAATCTCGGTTAACACCAACTTCAAATACAGTGGGTGTTTTTATAAACTGTGCCCCTGATTCTGAGATTTTTAAGACGCCATATGATTCGATGACTTTGATTAAGTATCCTTTTGTAATAGCGGCTCGTATGACACTGAACCAATATGTTTCGTCTTGTTCCTTCCCTTTGCTAAACGTGGGTAATTTGTCGAACCCAAAGTCTTTAATTTCTTTGGTTTGCTTTCCTGTGATAAAGTCTACAAGTACCTTAATACCGTAGTTCTCTTTCAAATCTTTTATAGCTGCTAAAACAATCTGTAACGCAGGAGCAGCATCTTTACGTTCTTTAGGATTCTTACAATTGTCACACATATTTGCGCAATTGGCTTCCTCAAACATTTCACCAAAATAACCTAATAAGTACTGCCGTCGACAATCACCTGTTTCTGAAAATCCCATCACCTCATCCATTAGAAGCAGGGAAAGCTCTCGTTCTGCAACAGGTTTATCTTTTAAGAATTTTTCTAACTTGACAATATCCTTATGTGTATAGAAAGCCAGACAAGTGCCTTCAAGTCCATCTCGACCTGCGCGTCCCGTTTCTTGGTAATAATTTTCTATACTTTTAGGAATGTCATAGTGAATCACAAATCGAACATCTGGTTTATCGATACCCATCCCAAAGGCAATCGTAGCCACAATGACATCAACTTCTTCCATCAAAAAGTCATCCTGAACCTTGCTTCTACGTTTATTTTCTAATCCAGCATGGTAAGGGGCTGCATTGATGTTGTTTATGCGTAAGACTTTTGCTATTTCTTCTGTGCTTTTACGAGATTGAACGTAAATAATTCCAGATTTGCCTGGCTTGGTTTTTATGAATTGAACAATGCTTTTTATAGTTTCTTCTTTGCCTAGCTTGGGTCTAACTTCGTAAAATAAATTAGTCCTATTAAAAGACGATATAAATGGGACCACATCCGTCATCGCTAAGTTTTTCACGATATCAGATTGTACTTTAGGGGTAGCTGTGGCTGTCAAAGCGATGATAGGAATATCATCAGCAATTTGATTAACCATTTGTTTTATTTTCCTGTATTCAGGTCTAAAATCATGACCCCATTCAGAGATGCAATGAGCTTCATCCACTGCTACAAAAGAAATACTTACACTAGAAAGAAAGCTGATATTTTCTTCTTTGCCTAAAGACTCAGGGGCAACAAAAAGCATCTTTGTTTCTCCTGACCGTACTCTGGATTTCACTTCCGTCATTTGAGATTTACTCAAAGAGGAATTTAAGAAATGCGCTACATGCTCATTTTCACTATGAGATCGAATCGAGTCCACTTGATTTTTCATCAAAGCGATAAGCGGAGAAATAATGATGGCAGTACCTTCAGATAAAAAGGCCGGCAATTGATAGCAGAGGGATTTGCCACCACCCGTCGGCATGATTACAAAAGTATCTTTACCGTCTAGGATACTAGATATGATTCGTTCTTGATCGTCCTTAAAATTTGAGAATCCAAAATATTGCTGCAGACTTTTTTGCAGCATTTCACTTGAATACTTCATTTGTTTTTGAGTTTTATTGGGGCTGATAGTTTATCCTATATTTATAGAAATTTATAAAATCAGGACCAGGAATTGTCTGTAATTTCCTTACTATTAAAGTACGAAAAATTTATAATGGAGCGCGAAAATAACAAAATATTGGATGATGGGAAACGTTCCCTCGAAATTGAAATTGAAACGCTTCAGAATATACGAAATATCCTAGACCAGTCTTTTGTTGGGGTCGTTAGAAAATTGGTTAAGTGCAAAGGTAGAGTTGTTGTCTCTGGGATCGGAAAAAGTGCGATTGTTGCTCAAAAGATGGCGGCTAGTTTTAATTCTACTGGTACACCCTCACTTTTTTTGCATGCGGCTGATGCCATTCATGGAGATCTAGGGA
This sequence comes from Saprospiraceae bacterium, assembly GCA_020629315.1. Taxonomy (GTDB): domain Bacteria; phylum Bacteroidota; class Bacteroidia; order Chitinophagales; family Saprospiraceae; genus JAHDDO01. Next base: position 49,114 of record JAHDDO010000008.1, read on the forward strand.
TGATTGAAGAAAAAGACATTGTACTTCTGATATCCAAATCGGGAAATACACCAGAAATGAAGGTGATCACTCGTTTAATCAAAGAATTTGGAAATTATACGATAGCCTTACATTCTAATCAAGAGAGTTATCTAGCAAAGCAAGCTGATTTGAATATTTATATACCTGTTCAGTTGGAGGCAGAACCGAATAACCTTGCGCCGACAGCCAGCACATTAGCGCAACTTGCTATAGGTGATGCCATTACTGCAGCACTTATAAATGCAAAAGGGTTTACAAAAGATCATTTTGCTAGATACCATCCAGGTGGCTCACTGGGTAAGGAATTATTTTTAAAAGTTAAAGATCTGGTCGATCCACAGAAAAAACCAATGGTTACACCATCAAGTACTATTTCGGAGGTGATTATTGAAATAAGTAGCAAACGTTTAGGCGCTACAGCTGTTGTAGATGGTGATACCATTCATGGGATTATTACAGATGGTGACTTACGGAGAATGCTACAAACAGGAAAAAGCTCTGAAGACATAAGCGCAGCAGAAATTATGAGTAAAAACCCCAAAAGCATAGATGCGGAAGATCTAGCTATTAACGGACTTTCTCTAATGCGGCAAAATAATATATCCCAGCTTATTGTACTGGACGGACAAAGCTATCTAGGGATTGTTCATATCCATGATCTCATAAAAGAAGGTATCAATTGATTACATATTATAATTTGGAATGATATATGTGCTAAATCGTTATATTGTAGTTAAAATTCGTATGTAGGTAGAAAGTACATAACAAAAGCTTTCTAAATTACATTATATAAATATTGTGGACCTAAACTAATGAAGTTGAAAAGTATAATCATTGCCATTACCGCCGGAATCTTTCTAGCTGCAGGGAGTCTTTTTCCTCAAGCTGACCCAGTTGAAAAAGAAAAAGCAATTTTAGATTCAGTTCTGAAGTTTCTTGAATTACTTCACATTGAGCCGAGAGATATTAATGATGCTTTTTCAAAAACACTGCATCAAGAATACTTAGATAATTTAGACCCAGGTAAGCGATTCTTGTTACAATCTGAGATAGATCAATTAAATGCCTTTGAAACGCAAATTGACGATCAAATAAATAATAGAACATTTGATTACTTCAACTTGTCAATAAGCTTACTGGAAAATGGAATTGATCGTGCCGAAGGATATTTTAATGAAATTATAGACAATGAGATTGATCTCTCTGAAGAGGAGTACATTGAAATGGATTATGAAAAGAGAGTTTGGGCTACTGACGATCTGGGTTTAGTAGATATATGGGAAAAGTCATTGAAGTATGACATTCTTGGAAAACTAGATCAAAAAATTGAAGACCAAGAAGCAGATACTACCTTGACTGAAAAATTGAGTTTCGACGAACTTAAAGCAGAAGCTATAAAAGATACGCGAAAGACCTATGAAGATTGGTTTAAGCGTTTGGATAAGGTACGTAGATCAGATAGATATGAGAATTATATAAACTCAATTACCCACATTTTCGATCCTCATTCTGATTATTATAACCCTAAAGAGAAAGAAGATTTTGATATTAGAATGGGAGGTAAGCTAACGGGTATAGGCGCTCGGCTTTCGCCAGAGGGAGACTATATCAAGGTAGTTAGCATTATTCCAGGTGGGCCTGCATGGAAAGGCAAAGAGCTTAAGGTGGATGATGTTATATACTCAGTAAAACAGGAAGAGGAAGAGTTACCTATGGATATCCAAGGGATGCGGATGGATGATGTAGTTAGTAAAATAAGAGGGGATGTCGGTACTAAAGTAACATTGAAAGTAAAGAGTGATGATGGGAGCTTTAGTAATATCACTATCGAGCGAGATGAAGTAATTATTGATGAAGGCTTTGCTAGATCTGTAATACTAGATTTACCAGGTGTTTCTGATAATATTGGATATATTTTACTGCCGCGTTTTTATTCGACATTTGAAGGAAAAGAAGGCAATAGTTGCGCAGTAGATGTAGCGAAAGAAATAGAAAAGCTTAAAGAACAAAATGTAAATGGGATAATTCTCGACTTACGTAATAATGGAGGTGGTTCTTTGCAAGATGTGATTACGATGTCTGGATTATTCATTGAAGACGGGCCTATAGTCCAAGTCCAGGATAGAGTAAAGAAAGCAAGAGTATATAAGGATAGAGACCCAGAGGTTAAGTATAATGGTCCAATGATCGTTATGGTAAATCAACATAGTGCTTCTGCATCTGAAATTTTGGCGGCAGCATTACAAGATTACAAAAGGGCTGTTATCGTAGGGTCTGATGCCACTTTTGGTAAAGGAACGGTACAACGATTTGAAAATTTAGACCGATACATCAAAGGCTATGAAGATGTAAAACCATTAGGCCAATTGAAAATAACGATGCAAAAGTTCTATCGAGTTAATGGTGGATCAACGCAGTTAAATGGTGTGAATGCAGATATCGTATTACCTGATGCATACAGCTACATCGAATCTGGCGAGAAAGAATATGACCACCCAATAGAATGGTCTGAAATTGAAGCTGTAGAATTTGATCAGGGCGTATTTAGGGTTGAAAATATTGATGAGTTAGTGCAGAAGAGTAAAGAGAGAATCGCTTCAAATGAGACGTTCCAGTTAATCGATGAGAATGCAATGCGACTTAAGGAAACAAGAGAAAGCAATACCTTCCCTCTTGAATATGAAAGTTATAAAGCATTTCTAGATCAACGAGAAGAGCAAGCGGAACGATTCAAGGACATAATGGATGATAAGATCGAGAACTTGATGATAAGAAATCTGGATGTAGACCTTGAATATATAGATCTTGATGAATCTAGACAGGCTAGAAATGAAGATTGGATCAAGAATCTAAATAAAGATGTATATGTCGAAGAGGCATTACATATTATGAAAGATCTATTAGCTAAAGCATAGTCAAGCTACGATCCAAGAAGGTCAAGGTGTTCTTACAAAACATCAAGAAAGTATTACCTTTACCGAAAGGTAAAATGTAGACCTATCTTATGCAGGATTTTCTCAGTAAAATAGACAAAGAGAGACTTCCATCACACGTTGCTGTGATTATGGACGGAAATGGGCGTTGGGCAAAGGAGAAAAACAAACCTAGAGTATTTGGTCACAAGAATGGGGTTACCTCAGTCAGAGAAATCTCTGAGGCTTCGGCAGAATTAGGCATACAGTATTTGACTTTGTATGCATTCTCAACAGAAAACTGGAATCGACCGGCTGCAGAAGTTACAGCGTTAATGACTTTATTGGTGGAAACAGTCCGGCGTGAGCTAAAAACCTTGAATAAAAACAATATTCGCTTGAATGCCATAGGGGATATTGATAACCTACCCAAAGCCACTAAAAGAGCCTTACTGGCAGGAATCGAAGAAACACGAGGAAATAACAGGATGACATTGACACTAGCCTTAAATTATAGTGCTCGATGGGAAATCTTAAATGCAACACAAAAGATTGCAACTAAAGTTGAAAATGGCCAATTAGCTAGTCAAGATATCAATGAATCGATATTTGCTTCTCATTTAGAGACCCACTCAATGCCGGATCCTGCTCTATTGATTAGGACATCAGGTGAAATGCGAATAAGTAATTACCTTTTATGGCAATTAGCCTATACAGAATTGTACTTTTCGCCGGTATATTGGCCAGATTTCAGAAAAAATCATTTGTATGAGGCGATTGTTAACTTCCAAACAAGAGAAAGACGCTTTGGTAAGACCAGCGAGCAGCTCAGTTCGCCCGCCTAAAGACAAAATATTAGTCGTTCTTAATATACCACAACAAATAATTCCCCGTTTCTACAATGTCGAACTGCGATTTACCTATTTTTGCACTCGCATGAAAAAGACCCTAGTGATGGCCAGAACCGCCGTAGTTTCTTTACTTTTCCTCCTTTTGGGGCAAAGTACTTTTGCACAGGAACAAGATATTTACGATTATTCCTCTCCTAAAACCTATGAGATAGGGGGAGTAACTGTTACCGGAGCCGAAACCCGTGATAGAAATGCTATCAAAACAATTACAGGATTACGAGCCGGTAAGAATGTAACAATACCCGGAGATCAGATACCTAAAGCTATAAAGTCATTGTGGCGATTACGACTCTTCGAAGATGTACAGATATTACAAGATAGCATTGTAGGCGATTTAATCTTTTTAGAGATCCTTCTCAAAGAAAGACCGCTTTACTCAAAGCACTCCTATAAAGGGGTAAAGAAAGTCCATCACGAAGATTTAAATGATATCGTAAAGGATATCTTGACTAAGGGTTCAATCGTGACAGATGATAGAAAACAATTGCTTGAAATAAAGATCAAGGAATATTTTGTCGATAAAGGATTCTTGGACACGGAAATGAAAATCCGTGAATTTCCTGATAAAGAACGAGATAATGCTGTTCGATTATTGATTGATGTCGATAAGAAGGAACGTGTAAAAATCGATAAGATTAATATTAATGGAAATACTGCTTTTAAGGATTGGCGTCTTCGTTTTAAGATGAAGGAGACAAAGAAAAAGTGGACGGTTTATAAGCGTTCTAAATTCTTGAAGGAGGAGTATAAAATGGACAAAAAAGGGCTTATAGCTTTTTACAATAAAAAGGGCTATAAGAATGCTAAAATAGTCAGAGACTCTATCCACCGGAATGAGGATGGCGAACTGGTCTTAGACATTGATCTTTACGAAGGGAATATATTTCACTACCGAAATATTACATGGAAAGGGAACTCCAAGTATTCTGATGAGCAACTAACAAACGTATTGGGCATCATAAAAGGCGATGTTTTTAATGCAGAACTATTAGAAAAGAGGCTTCGATTTTCATTGGACGGACGTGATATTTCATCTCTTTATTTGGATGATGGATATTTATTTTTTGATATCCAACCTGTGGAGGTTGCTGTAGAAAATGACTCCATCGATATAGAAATGCGGATCTATGAAGGTCCTCAGGCCACGATCGACAAAGTGGAGATATATGGAAATGATCGAACACATGAGCACGTCATTCGTCGATCGATAAGAACCCTGCCAGGAAAGAAATTTAGCCGTTCCGATATCATCAGAAGTCAGCGGGAGTTATCAAACCTCGGGTATTTTAATCCTGAGACTATGGATATTCAACCTCAAGTAAATCAAGAGCGAGGTACAGCAGATATCATATACAATTTAGAGGAACAACCTAGTGATCAATTAGAACTATCGGCAGGTTACGGTGGGTTTAGTGGTTTGATAGGTACCTTAGGGGTAACCTTTAACAATTTCTCTATTCGAAATGCTTGGGATAGAAGTAAGTGGAATCCGGTGCCACAAGGGGATGGTCAAAAACTATCTCTTAGGGCACAATCTAACTCCCGATTCTTCCGATCATTCAATGGAAGTTTTACTGAACCTTGGTTATTTGGTACCCGACCTAATTCGTTGACGGTTGGTTTATCATACTCGGATTTTGATTACTCTACCAGAGGGCTTGGAAATCTACAAATTACCCGAGCGTTTGCTGGATTAGGTCGGCAATTACAATGGCCAGATGATTTCTTTTCGGCTAATACTACCTTGACTTTAGAGTGGATTGGATTGGATAATTATGATTTAAGTCAATTCTTTGTAGAAGGATCAACAACACCTATTAATACGGGACAATTTAAGAACTTCAGTTTGCGTCAAGTGTTTACCCGGAGTTCAGTCAGTGAACCTATCTACCCAAGAAGGGGGTCTAGAGTTTCATTAGCCATACAGCTTACGCCTCCATACAGTTTATTGGGTCGGAATAATATGATCGAATTAACGGATGATGAGAAGGCGGATATTGCAGCAGAACTAACAAGAAGAAAAGGACCTGCAGATCCTCCTTCAGATGATGAACTATCTACTGCATACGATAATGAGGTATTAAAAAGACGATTTGAATATCTTGAATATCACAAATGGCGATTTGATGCAGAGTGGTATTATAATATCATCGATAAGCTCGTTTTAGCCGCTTCAGCCAAGATTGGTTTCCTTGGGTTTTATAATCCAGAGATTGGGATCAGCCCGTTTGAGAGATTTGAGTTGGGTGGTGATGGGCTATCTAACCAGAATATAGGGATTACAGGTAAAGACATTATCTCACTCCGAGGATATGAGACTACGGATCTATCTGTAAATGATGTGGGGGGTGCCTCTATATTTGATAAATTTACCTTAGAGCTTAGATACCCAGTATCTTTAAATCCTTCATCGACTATCTATGTTCATGGTTTCGTACAAGGAGGTAATGCCTGGGTAGGGGCTGAGAATTTTAATCCATTCGAGCTACAACGATCAGCTGGTGGTGGACTTAGGGTATTCCTTCCTATGTTTGGTCTTCTTGGATTCGATTATGGATGGGGATTTGACAAAACGGAAAACTTTGGCCAATTCAACATAGTACTCGGATTTGAACCAGACTAATAGATCCATTAATAAACTATTAATCAAAGGTTAAAGCAGCAATAGTGTGTAATCAATTTGTACATTTGCGCCTTTATTACGATAGGCAGGGCATTCCTGCTATATTTTATTCAAACTACAGATTATGAAAAGCGTATTTACGATCCTACTTTTTTGTTTTACTTTATTACAAGTAGGTACCGCACAAAAATTTGGATATGTTAATTCTACTCAGATATTAGCTGAACATCCAGACATCAAGAATGCGGATCAACAAATATTGAGTTATCAAAACGACTTAATTGCTCAAGGCCAACAAAAAGTGGATGCATTCGAAGCGAAGTATACGGCTTATGTTACTGAAGCAAATGGAGGAACGTTATCTCAGATTCAAATGCAAGAACGAGAAACGGCGTTAGCAAAAGAGCAGCAAGAGATTCAACAATTTGAATTAGAAGTCCAACAAAAGATTGGATTGAAAAGAGAGGAGTTGTATGCTCCTATTCTGGATAAAGTACGAGTAGAGTTAGAAAATATGGGTAAAGAGCAAGGCTATACCTTTATTTTTGATTCAAGTGCGGGTGTATTATTACATGCTGATACCTCAGAAGATTTAACGGCTGCATTAAAGAGCAGATTAGGAATCTAACAGTACAGATTCCATAAGAAATAAAAAAAGGCTTCGATTTTTTCGAAGCCTTTTTTTTATATCTGGAACCAAAGCCTACTGGTTTTTTCCTTTATATACTCGCCAAATGTGTATCGATCGAGACTGCCCGTAACTTGGCCTGCTTCATTGACGACAGGTGCTACCGCTAATCCATTCTGATTTAGAACTGAATATGCTTTTTCTAAACTAAGATTTTCGTTTAACTCAATGACCTTTTTGCTATAAAGGTCAGATACAACATTGTATTCCGATTCATTTCGTGATTCAGTAAGAAATAGTTCTGGAACAGTACCTATAACAGTACCGTCTTCATTTTGAACTAAAAAACTTCGTTCGTCTGTTTGAGCAGCATGTTCTCGCAGTGTAGATAAAGAGGTTGTTAGGTCAACTTTCAAAAAGTCAGCAATCATTACATCCATGACGCGCGCATTCTCTAAGACCATTTTAGTCTTAAGATTTAGAAACTCTTGATGAGCTGTAATAAATACAAAAGCAGTGATTAAGGTAAGGACAAACTGTTGGTTCAAAATAGCATAGATAAAAATAATCACCGCAAGTATTTTTCCTATAGCTGTGGCAATACGGGTTGCTGAATTATAGCCTAGTCGAATACTTAATAATGCGCGTAATATCCTACCACCATCCATTGGAAAGGCAGGAATAAGGTTAAAAGCAAACAAAATCCCATTCATCCAAAACATAAATTGAAGTGTAGCTATTGGTCCTGGTTGATCTACCCATGACTCCATATTAAAACTCGGTGCAACCTTGTTGGCAAAAAGAATCAGAAAGGATAATCCGGATAGAATAACATTGACCATCGGCCCTGCAATAGCTATCATAAATTCCTGGATCGGAATTTTGGGGATAAATTCTAGTCTTGCTAGACCGCCTATTGGACTTAAAATGATGTCTCTGGTAGCAATACCATAGCGGCGTGCCATGAGTGAATGTCCTAATTCATGTAATAGGACACATATGAATAAAAGGAAAAAGTACGATAAAAACCAAAGGGATGCAGAGCTTGACGCTTGGCTATCCCGCAAAACGATACCCAAGACAAAGAACATCATTAGAATAATGCTCCAATGTAATTTTAAGGGTATCCCAAATATTCTTGCAATGGTAAAACTCTGCACTCAGGCGATTTACAAGTATAACTGTTTGCCTTTGAAAATATTTCTAGAAATTACAATCTTCTGTACTTCTGACGTGCCTTCATAAATCTGCGTAATCTTCGCATCTCTCATGAGACGTTCGACATGATACTCTTTTACAAAACCATAACCGCCGTGCACTTGAACAGCTTCTACAGTGTGTTTCATAGCTACACTAGATGCCATTAATTTGGCCATACTGGATGCTTGATCATAATTTTGGCCTTGATCTTTTAGCCAAGCAGATCTATATACTAGCATTCTGGCTGCTTCTATATCACAGGCCATATCTGCAATCTTAAAGGCTATGGCTTGATGCTGAGATATAGGCTTCCCGAACGCAGATCTTTCTTGCGCATAATTTACAGAAAGCTCATAGGCGCCTGAAGCTATGCCCAAAGCTTGTGCAGCGATGCCAATCCGACCACCAGATAATACCTTCATTGCAAATTTAAAACCAAAGCCATCTTCTCCAATTCTGTTTTCCTTAGGTACTTTCACATCATTATACAAAATTGTATGCGTATCAGATGATCGAATACCCAACTTATCTTCTTTAGCGCTTACTGTTACTCCTTCCCAGTCTGTCTCCACTATGAAGGCATTAATCCCTCTATGACCTAATTCTGGATTCGTTTGCGCGATCACTAAATGAACCTTTGAGGTGCCGCCATTGGTGATCCAGTTTTTAGTACCATTAAGTACATAATGATCACCCATATCTACCGCCGTGGTTCGTTGACTCGTCGCGTCACTACCGGCTTCAGGTTCACTTAAACAGAAGGCACCTATCCACTCACCCGTCGCTAGCTTGGTCAGGTATTTTTGTTTTTGGTCTTCTGTTCCAAATTCTGCTAATCCCCAGCAGACTAAGCTGTTATTTACAGACATTATTACTGAGCATGAGTTGTCGACTTTGGAAATTTCCTCCATGGCTACTACATAGGAAATTGTATCCATACCGCCACCTCCATATTGTGGATCAACCATCATACCTAAAAAGCCTAACTCGGCCATTTGCCGAACTTCATCAGTCGGGTAGTGCATGTGGATATCACGCTCTATTACACCCGGTTTAAGTACATTTTGAGCGAAGTCTCTCGCTGCTTCTTTTACTGCTAATTGTTCTTCAGTTAGATTGAAATGCATGTTTACGCTTTTATTGAAAGTTCAAAGGTTCTGTATTTTATTAGCAGTATACCAGCTGCTAAAATCAAGACCAAAGTTAATATATCAAACGCATAAATTATGTTCTCATCACGATGGAAAAATGGTAAAGTGAAGAGGCTCAAGAATAAAATACGCATGCTAATATTGAATATTTTGAAAACGCTCGTCGTCCGGCCATATAGCTCATTGGGCACTACACTAAATAAATATGTCACTCGAAGTATCCTCGTTCCTGCGTTACTTAAACCTAAAAAGAAACTGAAAATATATAGTATATATTCTGATCGGGTGTGTGCCAGCCATGTAAAGCCAGCCGCCGTTAAGATTGTCAGAACTATAATGGACATTGGAATATTAAAAGCCTTAAAAATCTTACGAATAGTGATTCCGGCCAATAAAGCCCCAATGGAATAGGCCATCTCTGACGCAGCATAAACATTTGCCCCTTCATTGATTATCTCTTCTACATACATAGCCGTTAAATAAAATCCTTCTAAAAGCACACAAAGGAATACTACATACGAAGCAATACCAAACCAAAAAATGGCGGGCTTTTCTTTCAAAAAACGAAAACCGGAAGCTATTCTGTTCCATACAGATCCAGCTTCGATAACTTTGTTTACTAAACTCGTATAACGGACTAAAACTATCAATATGAATGAAATGAAATAACTCATAGCGTCGATAGCGAAAATGGTCTCTATAGAAAGGGACGGAATATGTAATTCGAAAGGAAGAGTAAATCCGAAAAATCGAACCCCATTTTCAATCGTACCTTCTAACAAGAGGGTTGCAGCCACTCCTGCTAGAATAGAGGTAAACTGGCCCTGAATTTCGATGGCAGATGTAATTCTACCGTAATATGCCTTTTCTGTAATTTCTTGAAGCCAAGCGTATAATGCTGGATAATGGATATTGTAATTGAGAAAGGTTATTGTGAATGCACTGGCGATAAGATACCAAGGTAAAGCGCCCGAAATATAACCAAAGGCAGCAATAGAAGCTAAAAGTATTCCTGTACTCAGACTGACAATTAAAAAGACTCTCTTTCTATCAAATCTATCCACCAAGGTCCCAGCATACGGTACCCAAAATAAACTTATAATGTTTGTACCTATATAGAACAGACCAAAAAGCTCCATCTCATTTTGTGAAGCGAAATACCAGGGAATAGCTATCATGCTGATACCCTGACCTGCACCAGAAACAATATTAGCTAGAAATATGAGTATTAGGGCCCGTAGATTTTTCAATGTACGGGTATAGATGCGCTTACGATCTCCATCAATGTGCGGAATGCGACATATTTACCTTGGTATCGAGTCGCGTGCTCTTCTTGTAGTTTTTTCGCATACTCTAGTTGATACTTTTCGAAGGCTTCTTTATTGGGGCTAACATACTGAATAGCATAACTATGACCTCCATCGCCATCATCATGCAGTATTTTTGTCATTTGATAACTATCAAAGCATTCTGTATTCATTACATCAGGTATATGGACTTCAGTCATCCATTGGACCCAATCGATTAAGATCTCATCAATTATCTTAACAGTAACATTATATACTATTCTTGCCATACCTAAACAAAGTTAAGTAAAGCAGAACAGAATACATATGATTTTGGTTCAATGCCCTTATTGGACGTCATCCCCACGAAGGATCCTAAAACGCTTTCTGGCTTCGACAGCGAGGGTAGAATTAGAATAGTCAATAAAGAGACTTTCATACAAGCTTTTGGCTTTCTCGGGATCTTGTAAGACCGTTTCATACAATTCGGCTAAGTTGTATAAAGCATTATCAGCTCTAATTTCTTCGGGATAATCCGAGATTATGGTTTCATACGCTTTAACGGCCTTATTATATTTCTTGGTGTCCTTGTAGATAGCTGCTTGTGTATAGAGTATATCATCTTTGAGCCCATGGTCAGGATATATTGTGATAATAGAATCAAGTTTTTGTAGGGCCTTTGGGTATTTATGCTGATACGCTAATAATTCTGCATTGGCAAACATAGACAACGGCACAGCAGTAGTATCAAGACCTAAATTATCCATGATGAATACACTAAGATCGATAGCATCATTGCTGATCAATCGCGATGTAGCTGCTTTTAATATATCGAACTGCGCTTGAGCCCATTCAAAATCACCAGTGAAATAGCTAAACTTTGCATTTTTGAATCTGGCCAATTCTCCTATAAACTCTTCTTTATGATCCTTATCGACTTGGGAATACAGTAAAGTGGCTTCCCAAATATTGCCATCTATCAAGTAATAGTCGGCTAAATCAATTTTAACAGAAGATAGAACATCTTTAGCTAAGCCTCGATTTTGAATGAGCAGATTGAGTAGATCGATAGCTCTTTTTACATCATCTGCATATAAGGCAACAAATTCTGCATATTCTTGCGTCATTTTGGCGGTAGCCGAATTAATACCAAATTCATCTAAGAAGACCTTGTATTCACTATCTAAGCTACTGAGTTCCTCCGGCGTAAGCCTATAGTCTTGCATGATCAACTTCCGCTTACAACGTAGTACAGATCGTTTTGCATTAACATAATAAGAAGAACCTGGCCCTTTATCGTCTACCAAGTATTGGTAAGCTTCCATAGCGGTTTCATAGTCTTCATCATCCTCTGCTAATGCTCCTAGCTGGTAAACTCTTGTTCCATTTTCGGCTAGCATCCGATCAATGGATCGAACTTGACGGAATGCCTTCCGATATTCTTTATTCTGAATATAGGTCCAGGATAGTAATTCAGGATAATTTGGGTTACTCTCATAATCATTGATTCGCTGGAACAATGCCGTCTTCAGTAAACCGAATTCTTCTTCTGATTTAATTTCTCTATGTAAGGTGCTTTGGACCGATGAAATTTTGGCATTCGGATCTAACAAGGCATCAAGGAAGTAGCTAATCATCTTTTCTTTCTCGCCTTTCAATCGATAAACTTGTGCTAAGTTAGTACTGAATAAAGCCTCGTTATTTAATAGTTTTCTTCCTTTTTCATAAGTGGCAACGGCTAGTTCATATTTTCGGTTGGAATTATAAGCATTGGCCAGCCTTGTAATGGAACTTACATCTGGAGGTAATTTTTGGATCGCCTTTTCGTATTGTTTATCGGCTTTTTCGAGTTCATTCTGTTGTTCCAAAACGGAACCATAGGTTACGTATAATTGTACCTTCTCCGGAAACTTTTTAAGTTGATCTTTTACCGCTTTTTCTGCGGATCCAATGTCCTCAGCGGCAAGTAGCGCTTTAATATAGTTGTCAAAATAATAATCAGAACCTTGATTTTTTTCAGAAAGCTTTTTGAACAATTGAGCTGCTTTCTCATACTCCCCATTCCGGTAATATTGGCTTGCCAGAGAAGCCTCTTGTGTCGAGCCGACAACAGGAAGTAATATAAAGAAGAATAGCGCCAAGCTTAGATAAATGGCGGATGTAAGAACGGATAAATGCATAGTCGGGTATCTCATCTTTAATGTTAACGCAAAAGTAAGCTCTTTTGGTTTTGATTCTGGGAATTAACAAGGTTTTAAAGGGCTCTTATCCGCTAGTGATTACTGAAGTTTAAAACTGATTGGTAAGGTAAAAAGTACAGGAACGGCTTTACCATTTTGTTTTCCAGCGATCCAGGGTGTGTCCAAGTCATTCATTGAACGTATGGCTCTTAGCCCCTCTTCACCACATCCGCCACCGATATCTACTAAGGTCTTGATGTTTTCTACCTTACCTTGACTATTTACCACAAATTCAAATACACAAGTACCTTCAATACCGACTTCTTTAGCCAAGATGGGGTATTTCACTTTTTTATAGATGTAAGCAAGTAGTGCATCTTTAGCGCATGTCTCCCTTGATTTTCTCGGTTCAATGTCCTCACATGCATTGAAAAAAGGCATTTGTTCTACAAAACGTCTCGGTATTTCGGCTTCTGTATTTTTTTCTGGAGGCAGGGGTGGGGCTGGATTTTTCTGAGACATGTCGATGATTGTCTTGGCATCCGGATTTTCTGCTTCCACTTCAAGAGGTATCAATGACACATTATTTTTCTTTTCTTCTTCTTTAGTTACGATAATGTCAGCGTCGGCTCTGAACACCTCCTTTTGTTTGGGAGCCGGTCGATTTTCCTTAGGTTCGACCAATATGGTATTGGGCTGAAGTATTTCTACAAAAATACCCTCATCAACATCTTCCATTTCGGGAACAAATGGAGAATTATTTGTTGTCGAATAGCTGAATAAACTGGTAATTAGTAAGATTGAAATGGAAAACGAAATCGATAAAAATCTAGCTCTGTGATATAAAGGATTCAAAGCCTTTCTTTCATTCTTTTCTTCATGGTATGTTGATATTGTGTTCATAATGGTGTGTTTGTCTATTAGATTCCTGCCATATGGACTTTGGTGGACGCCTTCCTGCTTTTTACGGAATTAGCTTATCTTTCGGCAAAGTTGGAACTATGATTTTCCCAATTGGAGATGATAATGTAGTAGGTGGGTACAAACCATATTTTAGTTATTTATTTCTGGGTCTAAACATATTAGTCTTTTTGGTTGAAGTATTTGTCTACGGAGATCAGATAGAAGCTTTTTTTAATGCCTATGGTGCAAGGCCCGCGTCCATTATGGCAGGGGAGAACTTGCTAAGTTTATTTACATCGATTTTTGTGCATGGTGGATGGATACACCTTATTGGTAATATGCTATTTCTTTGGGTATTTGCGGATAACATAGAAGCGGTTATTGGAAATATTTCATTTTTCATTTTTTATATGCTGGGCGGGATATTTGCCAGCTTTATCCATATTTTATTTAATCTAGGCTCGACTATACCGAGTGTCGGCGCCAGTGGTGCCATTGCTGCTGTGATGGGTGCATATTTAGTTATGTTTCCTAAGTCTCGGATAAAAGTGCTTGTATTTATTAAGGTAGTATATGTCTCAGCGTTGATTTTCTTAGGATTATGGATAGTTGGCCAATTATTTTCTGGATTTGCAGCCATAGGTGATACGGCACAAACACATGAAGGAGGTGTAGCTTGGTGGGCTCATATTGGTGGTTTTGTGTTTGGCGTGTTAGCGGGTTATTTCTACAAATCAAGAAACCTTCAATACGAATACAGGGCCTAGATACTGAGTTAGAGCGTGAGTCTTATATAATGCGTATATTTATAATACGATTTGTCTGCCCCCAAGGACATTTTGTACACTGTTAACGTCAATGACGAAGGTTTCTTCGTTTCCCACTCGAGTAAGGATGGTCTTTTAATAACTAACTATGACATATAGATTGGACCATTTTTATTATTCACAATTAAAGAAAAGTAGCCATGTATTCAAGAAGATCTTTTAAAAGGGTGTTGATCTTTTTATTTGTTATGGGTAGCATGTTTGTTTCGCATGCGAATCCAGATATTTCTATAAACAATGTTGATGGTGGGACCATAGAAGGGGGCGATTTCACCTTTTGTACGGGGGATGGCCAAGTAGATACCATAGCCATAGAAGACTTGACTCTGTCAGGGGTGACTGGGACAAATTCCTCTTGGGTGTTGACCAACGATGCAGGAATCATGATAGCCTTTCCAGACGATTATAGTTCATACAACTTTGAGCCAACAGGCGGCGATACATGTTTTATGTATCACCTTTCGTACGAAGATGATGTCACAGATCTAGGCTTTGGACTTCACAAGGACTCAATTACAGGATGTTTTGATTATAGCAATCCAGTTACCATCTTTAGGAATCTAGTAGATGGAGGTACCTTGACAGGTGGACCTTTTAATTTTCTAGCGGGTGATGGCAATCCAGACATTATAACCAGTGACTTAATTAGCATTTCAGATGTATCAGGAAACAATACCACTTGGGTAGTAACAGATGATAATGGATTAGTCCTTATGCAAGTGGATAGCCTTTCTCAAATAGACTTTGAGGAAGCAGGGGCTGGTGTGTGCATTGTTTGGCATGTAGCGTATGAGGATGGATGGGTAGCTCCAGAAATAGGTTCAGATTTTTCTGATTTGACAGGTTGCTTCGATGCCTCTAATCCTGTCATAGTTTTTCGAAATGAAATTATTGGAGGCGAATTACAAGGTGGACCATTTGATTTTTGTGTAGGTGACGGTGTCGCCGATACGATTCCTTCTGGTGGAATCATACTGATTGGTAGTTTGGGCTCTTTTTCGCAATGGGTCGTTACTGATCCCAATGGGACTATTTTAGGATTGCCTGCTTTTTATGAGCAACAAAATTTTGATGAATTACCAGGCGGCTCTTGTCTTATTTGGAATATGGTATATGAAGCGGGCCTTACTGGATTAGAGATTGGTGAGCAAGTAGAGAACATCAATGGTTCTTTCAACTTTTCAAATCCTATTGAAATCTTCAAAACGCCCATTTCTGGTGGAGAGCTTGAGGGTGAGCACCTTAGCTTTATTTTAGGAGATGGTGTTTCAGATATGATAGCTCCAGAGGCTATTAGCGTTTCTAATACCATAGGCACCAATACAGCCTGGGTAATCACCAATGTTCAAGGTGAGATAGAATCTATCCCAGATGATTATTCAACAATAGATTTTGAAACTTCAGAAGGAGGTCTTTGCTTTTTATGGAATATATCCTATGAGGATGGCCTATCTGGATTAACCGAGGGAAATGAAATAGAAGATTTAATGGGCTGTTTTGCATTATCGGATTCGATAGTCATAAATAGACAACGAATTAGTGGAGGTACCTTGGCAGGTGGCCCCTATTCTTTTTGTGTTAGTGATGGTGTGGCCGATTTTATCCCTGAAGGTACTATAGCTGTCATTGATAGTTCGGGTATGAATCGCCAATGGGTTATCACCGAAGCGGATGGTACGATTGCCGATCTTCCTGATCATTATACAGTCGTTGATTTTGATGGAACTGGGGCTGGTGAATGTTTCTTGTGGATGTTAGCTTATTTGGATGGGATAGAAGGTTTAGAAATTGGTAGCAATGTGGCTAATATCTCGGGACCTCATGACTTTTCAAATTCTATTTCGATATTTAGAGCAGAGCTCTCAGGTGGGTCTGATATTGAAGGAGGCCCTTTTACATTTTGCGTAGGGGATGGGGAAGCCGATATGATTGCGGACGGTGCGATTACTTTATTGGGTACAGAAGGTACTAATAATGATTGGGTCCTTACTACTGAAGGAGGGTCTATCGTCTCTATCCATGATAGTTATCAAGAGATTGATTTTGACAATGGTAATGGAAATAACTTGAATCTATATTTCTTAGTGTATGAAGATGGTATACAAGGGTATAGCACAGGAGCTAATATTTCTAACTTAGGTGGATGTTTTTCTTTGTCCAATGGCCTTGAGGTAGAGCAAAACCAAGTCTCCTCAGCCACATTAGAGGGTGGCCCTTTTACATTCTGTACCAATGATGGGGTTGAAGATTTTATCCTAGATGAAGATATAATAATAACAGATACCATTACCAATGAAAGGTTTTGGGTCATTACTGATGAAACAGCTCGTATTCTTGATTTCAAACCGGCGTTAAGTGATTTTGAATTTGATAACTCTGGAGAGGGAACAGCTTTTATTTACTTACTAAGCTACAGTGATATTGAAGGCCTCGAAGTATTAAATTTCATTGATGATTTGGCAGGTTGTTTTGGTTTATCTAATGCTATTTTAATAAATAGAGTAGACTGTACACCTCCAGACCCTTCAGCAGCGATTATAAATGAAATAGCTGTGGGTTCAGTTATTGAATTATATAATGGCTCTGATGAGGAAGTGGACTTAGTTAAGTTTCGATTATCAAATGGATCAAGTGCCATTAGTATCCCAGAGATGGACATTGTTTGTGGAGAAGATAATTACATATTGTCTCCAGGAGAATATATAAGTGTAACAGCACCTGCATTTATTGATGGCGCTCAAGGAGAACTAGCGATTTATTTTTTAGAAAGTATTTATGACTATGTTCAATGGGGTACTGATTCTCAAAATCTAACATCAGAAGCGATTGAGACAGGGCAATGGACTGAAGGCCTCGTTTATCCAAGCTATAATGCTAATAATAGTTTAAGCCTACAAGAGAATACTGATCCGAGTCCCATTTGGGAAGTGGTAGATCCTACGCCTTGCGAAGTTAATGCAACGGTTTCTAGTGTTGCCTCGATTTTTGGAGCGACAGTACAAATTTTTCCTAATCCATTTGCAGACTTTTTAATGTTGCGTTTGGATCAATCAATGGAGATAGAGTCGACACGTTTATTGACCTTAGATGGTCGATTGATAACTACTTTTGAAAATTGTCAGGGAAAACTAGGTGAGTGCTATTTGTCCATGACAGATGAAATCGGAGCAGGATTTTACTTTCTGGAACTTACTGCAAATGGAGCGACAGAACGATTTCAAATAATAAAAATTTAGATGGAGAAGAGTATGGCAGCATGGCTTATAGCCCTAGTGCTGCCGTACTTTTTACCTCTACTTTTGATAATATGCAACGGCTTCTACAGAGTAGTGCAGCCGACCCAGCCTAGCTCTTTTTTCTATACCAACAAATAACGAAGTAGCAGATCCCTTCAGGCATTCCTTATGACCTACGTGACTGGAGCTATTGATCATTTTTTCTTCATAACTATAATAGCTGCAATTGATGAATGACTCTTTATTGTCATTAGAATTTAGAATATATACGTTGGCCCTTTTCCTTCCTAAATTATGATCAATCAGCCCTAATAGTTTAGAGGGCTCTTTTTCTTTCATGGATGTAATTTCATTATAAAGCCTATACCTAGGTGCAGTGCCTACATTTACTCTATATATAATGCCATCAGCATCATCAGGAATGGTAATCATTGCAAAATCTTTGTTGTCACATTTACTGGACATTGACCAACCTAATGAACTAAATTGAGTGTTACATTGGATGTTTTCAAAATGATAAACGGTGTTGTTCGATAGAAGAAGTGTAAGAAATATCTGGAATAAGATCATGAGTCAAGAATTATTTTATGAGTAGCGAATGTATAGGAAACCAAAATAGGCTGATATTAAAATAAAAAAGACCCATGGTTTTTCCATAGGTCTTTTTATTTTTTGAGTATATATTATTTACTCTTATCCTTCCAATTTAAACTTCACAGGAAGTGTATATAATACTTTTACAGGTCGTCCCCTTTGTTTCCCAGGTGTCCATTTCTCAGGAAGATTATTCATGCCTTCTACCACTTTAAGGGCGGCATCTCCACATCCAGCACCAATATCTCTAACTACATTTACTTCTTTTACAGCTCCATCTTTGTCAACAACGAATTGTAATACACACATTCCTTCTACACCATTTTCTCGAGCTATAGCTGGGTATTTTAAGTTTTTATAGATGTATTGAAGCATCTTACCCTTTGCACATTCTTCTTTGGCCTTATCATCACCAGGTTCATTCTCACAACCTGGGAATCTTGGCATCTGTTCCACTACTTTGAAGATTTCCTCTTCTTGTGGCGGAGGTGGTGGTGGCGGAGGCGGAGGAGGAGGTGCTTCTTCTTCAATTTCTTCAACTTCTTCTACTACATCATCTTCCTCAACGGTCATATCTTCAAACTCGATTTCTTCTTCTTCTTCGATTTCTTCCTCGGGAATTTCTTCAATCACTGGCGGCGGTGGCGGCGGTGGCGGAGGTGGTGGCTCAGCTGTTCTAGGCGGCTCAATCTCGATTTCTTCTTCCAATTCTAAAGCTCCATCAGGGATGAATACTTCATCTTCATAGCTCGTCCAACCAAAAGAAAAGATCGTTAATAATAAAGCAGAAGCTAAACCTACCAAGAAGAATGTTCTTGATTCCCGAAAAGGATTCACATCGGGATACTTGTTTCTGGCTGTAAGTGGGGAAGCCCAAGATTTACCTTGATACTTCTCAGCTAAATTGCCCTTACTTTTATAAGAGAACCTAAAGTATAGGATCAAGCCTATTATAAGCGCAAATAGAGCCAAAATGACTCCCAGCGTTCCCATTCCTGTAAAGGAAATATCATTCATAGGTTTTTGTTTTTTAATGCGTAAAATAGCAGGTATCCAAAAAGCACACCTACTGTGTTTGCAATGATATCCAAAATATCAAAATTTCGCGATTCCGTCATGTACTTTTGAACAAATTCTATTAGAATTCCATAAAAAGTCACGCCAACTATAGAAGCAATTAGTTTTTTGGAATTGCGATCTTGTCGAATAAATGCAAATAACCAACTAAAACTCAGCACCATATATGCCAAGAAATGGCTGATTATATCCATTCCATTTAGTACAAAAGTGGAAACACTTTGGACATTGACCAGGCTACCAACCGTGATCACTACTAACACCATTGTGAAAAATAACCACCTAAGCCATGGCTTAATAGTATGTAGATGCAATCGCTTTCCGTTTTGGTGGTTACGAAGAAAAAAAATTAACTAACTAAGGCTTGATAAGCGTCATAATCCATCAAAGCATCAATTTCACTAGCATCAGATATCTTAACTTTTATGATCCATCCTTCTTCAAAAGGAGATTCATTTATAAGCCCAGGGTTATCATCTTCATTTTCATCTAGTGATTTATTAAACTCAAGGATTTCTCCGGTCACGGGCATGTATAAATCTGAGGTAGTTTTTACAGCTTCTACGGTTCCGAAAATATCACCTTTTTCAATGGTTTCGCCCACTGTGTCCACTTCTACATACACAATCTCACCAAGTTCGCCTTGTGCAAAATGAGTTATTCCGATAGTTGCAATATCTCCTTCGATAGAGATCCACTCATGCTCTTCAGTATATTTTAAAGTTTCTTTATTAGCCATGGTAGTTTTGTTATGATGCTGCTATAAATTCTTTTATCCATTTGGAAGTTACTGATTTTGGCCTTTCCAAAGGTAAGCCTATGGCTCTAGACCAACAGCTTGCTGCTAGAACACCCAGCGCTCTTGAAACACCAAAAAGAACAGTATAATATCCATACTCCTTAAGACCATAATGAACTAAAAGTGCTCCTGAATGGGCATCTACATTTGGCCATGGATTTTTCACTTTACCAAGACCTTGTAATATAGGAGGGACTACCTCAAATAGATTCCAGACGATATTTACATAGTCATCATCTTTGATATATTCTTCAGCAAATGTTTTTTGAGCCGTAAATCGAGGGTCAGGCTTACGCAAGACAGCATGACCATAACCAGGAATTACTCGACCATTATTTAAGGTATCTTGGACATATTGTGCAATCTGATCTTTAGTCGGTTGCGTTGTACCTAACGATTTAGTCATTTCGAATATCCATTTAATCACCTCTTGGTTTGCTAGTCCATGAAGCGGACCAGCCAAAGAGTTCATAGCGCCACTATACGAGAGATAAACATCGGCCAAGGTAGAATTCACTAAGTGAGCCGTGTGTGCGGATGCATTTCCCCCTTCATGATCGGCATGTATGGTTAGGTATAGCCTCATCAAGCTCGTAAAGTCAGGATTATCTATACCTAGCATATGGGCATAGTTAGCTGCCCAGTCAAGGTTTAGATTCGCTTCAATGTGATTTCCATCATGATACACTCTTCTATAAATGTAAGCGGCTAGTTTAGGTAGCCGAGCAATTAAATTCATGGAGTCTTCATAAGTAGGATCCCAATAATCTAATTTACTCATACCTTCTGCATACCTCTTTGCGAATACGCTATCATATTGCATAGACGCGATACCTAGGGTAAACTGCGTCATAGGATGTGTATCATCGGGCAAAGCTTCCAACATATCGTAGGTATGTTGTGGAATGGTAGCTCTCTTTTCCCATTCGTCCGATAACCATTGAACGTCTTCTTGAGTGGGAATTTCATCGACAAGCATTAACCAAAAAAGACCTTCGGGTAATGGTTCTTTACCACCGGGTGCTTTTGGTAATTTTTCTCTTAATTCAGGGATAGTATATCCTCTGAATCGGATGCCTTCATTAGGGTCTAGTGCTGATGTTTCCCAAGTCATGGTTTTGATGCCTCTCGCACCACCAAAGACTTGACCTAAACTGACTTCACCAACTGACTTGGCACCATGCTCTTTTATAAGAGCTCGAATTTCGCTGCGCAAAGCGCTTGCTTTTTCGTGAAATTTTTGCTTTAACTTATCCATTAAAAGGTATGTTCCTGGGTTCGAAATTTGTTCGCACGAATATATTAATAATGTAGCTAATTTGGGTATTTAATTGACTACATTAGGTTAATGTAAAAAAGAGCTAAAAAGTTTGATTTTAATTGAGGAAATTCTGGTAAGTAACGACATTGGCGATGTCGAGTTTTCATGTAACTTAAACGTTTGCAAAGGGGCTTGCTGTACAGCGGGTGATTTTGGGGCCCCTTTAGATGCTGAAGAGATAGAAATTATTAGTTCCAGCCTGTCGACTATAAGACCTTTTCTGTCTGAAGAGAGCGTAGCGGTAATCGAGGAAATTGGGGTAAGCACGTTGTATCCTGAGATCAAAAAGCAAGGCACACCACTATTAAAAAATGGTGCCTGTGTTTTTTTGATGACGTCCAATGACATTTCGCTTTGTGTTTTTGAATACTTGCATGATAAAGGCAAACTACATTTCAAAAAACCCTTATCATGTCATTTATATCCTATTCGAATTGAAGAAAATGAACAGACTGGATTTATTGCTGTCAATTATGATGAGTGGGATATCTGCAAAGCGGCAAGAGTAAAAGGAAAGAATCTTTCAATGCCCTTATTCGAATTTGCTGAAGAAGCCATACGACGAAAATTTGGCGATGGATTTTATGATCAACTAAAAGCGACATTGGACCACCTAAAAGAAAAAGGCTAATGGGCAAAAAGTAAATGAAACTGCCATTCACCACTAGACGTAAGAGCAAGGGTAGGAGCTGGCGTTTTTAAAAGATTTAATCCGTTGAATAAAAATTCCAGGCTAGAATTTTGAGTTTGAATATGAGACCAATCGATGTCAAAAGACAAAAAGTATTGACGCTCTCTGGGTATATCTGCTAAGCTATACATGTTTTCATTAGATACCCATCTATTTTCGAATCCACCAACTAACCCTTCTGCACCGGCCCCAAAAGCAAGATTTAACCAAATAGGCCAACGATCCCATGCCAGTAATTGATGGACATTGAGACTAATCCAGATGGATTGGGCATTGTAGTCCTTTAGAAATCGAGATAGAAAATTAGCGCCATATAATTGATTCATTCTTTCCGAAAAAAGAATATCGCCTTCAGGAACACCCGGTATTACAAAATCATCATAGCTTCTGTTGTAAGACCAGATTTTGAATCGTACTCGCTGCTCCCCCCACCAATGTTGTTGAAGACCAAAAATGGCAACTCCTGCCGTATTAGCTCCTAAGTCCCACAGCGAAAAACCCCATGGCTCACTAAATCCATCAAATACTTCAATAACACCTTGGATAGTCGAGCCAGCTATCATCCCACCCCAAATGGAACGATTATCTGATAAGCCACTCCATTTTAATAAATTATAATATACTTCAGCTTGGTTGTAAGCCGAATATATATGGCCATACTTATCCATCTGTAGCCATTCTTTCCCATCATTGAATAGATGAAAAGAGCTTTGTGGGTACTGCTTATACCAAGCATTATATAGTCCATAACTCAATCCACTACCTGCTATAACGGATCCACCAACAACAGAATAGAGCCTTGTTTTATGGACGCTTGAGTCTTGTTTTTCAATGGATTTTTGGCTGAATCCAAAATGTAGACCTAGCGTCGTCAAGAACAACAAAGTGCTGATACTCTTGGTTAATATATATGTATCAAACCTCAAATGAAAAATAAGCTTTATCTTTCGGAAGACAATAAATTACAACTAAGATACTATTATGCTTAAACGTTACTTTATCGCCCTTTGTCTATGCCTTCCATTATTAAAAGTAGACGCCCAACTTTTACATTTTACACAAGACTATTTTACGCCGATGGCTCTAAATCCTGGATTGACAGGATCCTTCTATGGAACCATTAGAGGAAATGGGATTGTCAGAGATCAGGATTGGCGTGTAGCTTCCAATGGTCGAGAATATAGATCACTAAATGCTTCTGGAGATTATAATATTGATATCGCTTTCAGAGAGCAAGATTGGACTTCTGTAGGTGTAAATATTGCTCGGGTAGGAGCGGGGACAGCCGGTTTTGTTCGAAATGAGTTTAATGGTAGTATAGCTTATCATCTATCATTAAGTAAAAAGAGACATCAAGTCTTTTC
>JAHDDO010000008.1:72937-123802 GCA_020629315.1 Saprospiraceae bacterium
GTGTCATTAAAACAAGCCTTCCGTCCAAGAGTGGGTGTTGTGGAAGTGAATACAGATAGACTGGATCCTGAGTTTACAGCATTCTTCAAGTTTTATGCAGATATAAACAAGAGAACAACGTTTATTCCTTCAATTCTATTTAGTAGAGAAGGAGCCGTAAGTAGATATTTAAATTTAGGTGCAATGCTTTCGTATCAATTGCAAAAAGATGGTGATGTTTTCCTTAATGGGGGCTTAGGTTTACGAACAGCCAACAACTCTCAAGACTTACTAGTCTTGACTGGATTAGATTGGAACACCTGGCGATTTGGATTAGCTTTCGATGTTAATATGGGCCGAGTGGCTAATAATGCAAATGGTTTTGGTGCATTGGAATTAGGTGTTTCAAAAATCATCTTCATCCATAAGAAACCAAAAATATCTCCGATTTTGTTATGTCCAAGGCTATAATCTCCAACAAAAGAACTAGAATGACTATGAAACAATCTTTTATTCTACATATACTTGTTTTTGTCTTGTTATCAAGCACGACTTTGCTTGCACAACCTGTACGTACTAATACGGTTTCACAAATGTTAGAAACAGCTGAAGAAAGTGCGGCTAAGGGAGACTATTTCAATGCCGCTGAGTGGTATGAAAAAGCATATAAAGAAGAGAAAAATTACGATTTAGTACCTGTTATTGCAGATGCTTTATTTAAGGTTCGAAACTATAGCAAAGCAGCCAAATATTATGAACGACTCTTCAAAAGAGAAAAGGATAATGAATTTTTGCACTTGCGATTACCATATGCACAAAATCTTAAGCGCATGGGTGATTATCAAGCAGCGTTAGACCAGTTTGCTTTGTTTCTTTCTTTTACTGAAGATGAAGCAGCTAGGGCTGTAGCTGTATACGAAGTAGAAGGTATAAATAGCTATACTAATTTGGCTGAGAATGTGGAGGTTGAGATTAAACCTGGTGATAAGAATCTTAATTATGCAGGGGCTGAATCAAGACCTATAGAGTACACGGATGGTACTTTATATTTCTCCTCATTCAAGACAAACAAGAAATTAGACTTTGCAGAAGTAGAGGAAGATTATCATATGAAAATCTACACAAGTCAAATGAGTGGAGATACATATGGAAAAGCAAGCGCATTAAGACCTTCTATCAATAGAGACGATTATCATACCTCAAACCCATGTTTTTCTCCAGATGGACGAGAAATGTATTTTACCAGATCTATCATTGATGATGCGCAAATAATTTCTTCAAAATTGTTTGTTAGTTATGCTAAAGATGATGGTTGGAAACCACCATTAGAATTGGAAACAGTTAATGGTGATTGGATCGCGAAAAATCCTTGTGTGGGTGAGTTGTATGGAAAGCGAGTACTCATTTTCTCTGCCGATATGGAAGGTGGATATGGCGGTTTTGATCTTTACTACTCTACCATAGAAGGAGAGGGTAATTATGCTAGCCCGGTCAATATGGGTGAAACGATAAACACATCAGGTGATGAAGTAACGCCATTTTACCAAGATGGAAACTTATATTATAGTACTGATGGTCTTCCAACTATTGGTGGTTTTGACATTTTCAAAACCGTTTGGGACGGTGTTAGCTGGAGTGCACCTATGAATATGGGCAAGAACTATAATTCTTCTCTAGATGATCTATATCTCAGTTTTTCAAAAGAAGGAAACAGAGGCTATTTAGTTTCCAATAGACCTTATGACAACAAAAGGAAAATTGAAAACGAAACGTGTTGCGATGATATTTTTATCATCAAAGTGCGTGAGCTTGTCATTGATCTTCAGGCTATAGTAAATGATGAGAATGGACCACTAAATGGAGCGACAGTTACATTGACAAATCTTTCTCAACTTGATAATGAAGAAAGCAAAACAGAAACCACAACAAACAATTTTAACTTCTTGTTGGATCAGGAATTTAAATATAAAGTGGTAGTAAGTAGAGATGGGTATTATCCGGACTCTTTGGAATTTAACACCTTCGGTATTATCGATGATTTTACAGTTGACCGTTCGTTTACATTAAAGGCAAAACCAGTAGAGGTTAAAGAGCCTACAGAAACTATTGAGACGGTTACGATAAATCAACCTATTCGTATGAATAATATCTATTATGACTATGATGATGATAAGATATTATTTGATGCAGAGAAAGATCTAAGCTTAATTGAAGGGCTAATGGAAAAATACCCAGATATGAAGATTGAGCTGGCATCACATACAGACTCAAGAGGTAGAGATAGATATAATGAAAAATTATCCCAAAGAAGGGCAGAGTCAGCTAAAGCTTGGTTAGTAAATCGGGGTGTAGACCCAAATCGAATTGTAGCAAAAGGTTATGGTGAAACCAAGATTATCAACCAATGTGCAAATGGGGTATTATGTTCTGATGAACAACATAGAGTAAATCGTAGAACTGAATTTACAATCATTGAAGGACCTACTACTATTGAGATCGTTCGTCCAATAGAAAAGACAAGTACTCGAGAATATAGAGGGGGTAGACAAAGTTTTGGTTTGCCTTCAAAAATAAAAGTATCTGACTCATTCCCAATCATGTCATTTAAAGATGATAATCTGAATATAGGTGAGGTTGAAAAGGGCAAAGTCACTCGAATGCTATATGAGTTTGAAAATACGGGTAATGCACCTTTGATTATTGAGTTAGTGACAGCTTGTAAGTGTACTGAATTAGAATGGACTCGTGGTGAAATTTCACCTGGGGAAAAGGGCGAGATTATAGTAGCTTATGATAGCAAAGATGATGTTGGTGAGGTAAAAAAGACTATAGATATTATAGCTAATACAGATCCAATAGTAGTCGAAGTTTTCTTTGAGGCTACCGTTGTAGATGAGAAAAAATAATTAGTACGTAAGGGCTGAAAGTGGCAGGATGTCCGAATGTACCGAAGCAGGTAGATAGTTATTTCGTATACCTAGTTGAACAAATTCAATATCTTCTGGAATTGTGATCGGTACTTGAAAATGATTAGAACTAAATAGGTCTTGTAAAGGCAGTAGCTTTTCTATGTAATTCGCCTTTCCTTTTGCAGTATATCCAATTATGGTTAAATAGCTTTTAGCAGGTATATTTACTATATCTCTGGGCCCTTCTATGTATCCAGAGAGAATACCCTCCTTGAGGGCCTCCATATAAAAACTAATGTGCTTGAATGCTTGAAAAGAATCAAAGTCTATATATGGAATGGAACCACCCTTCCAATCAATCGACTTTTCCGTATTCATGTTATACGATGGGATAAAAACTACTTTTTCAGTTGCTCTAGGTTTTTCCTGTAACCAAATACCATATTGACTTTCCCTACCATTGAGTTCATTCCAGTGAATGGCTGTGCTCTTAGTGTAATAATTATATAAAGCCGCATGTGGGTAAGAATTCATGAACACGACTGGTCGATCAGCCGCTACCTCTTCTATGCTTTGTGCCCAAGATGCATCTAAGGCGTTCCGCTCATTTAATTTGTATAGCTGTGCAACATTCGGTACTAACTTGCAAGCAACCATTATACGGAGAAAAATAAGAATAGCAAGCCAAAGAAATAGACCATTTATAGCTTTAGAACTAGACGATTCCTTCTTATGTATTATGGTTAAGTACATAGGTATGGTTGCTAGGTAAGTCCAATGTGCTTCCGTCCAATTAAACAAGGCATTAATCAAAAAAACGCTAAAAACACAAAACACAGATAAATGAAGAATGCGAAGCCACGTGTCCCGAAAATCAGCCCTTTTTACTTGTTTTACATACAAGTATAATAACGGACCAAAGCATAAAACTTGGGATATTATGAAATAGATAAAATTGGACTGAGTACTTGGATCAAAACGACCTGAAAAGTGATACTTTACGCTAGGCAGCTCATGGCTAATTTGCCACCATATATGTGGACCTAAAAAGAGTGTACTTAGGTAAAAAACAATATAAAATGACCGTCTTTTTAATACTGAAGGGTTCGCGATTAAGGTAGCTATAATTATAAGTATTCCATGATACTTAGAATAGATCATCGCTGCGATAATCAATGAAAGTAGAATGGTGTTTTTCCAATGATCATTTTCTAAATATCGTTGTAAAACAATGAAATACAAAGTCCCGAATAAAAATAAAGGGGCATCCGGTAATGCTAATGCACTCATGCCATGAATAAGTGGTACTGATGCTAGCAATAAGACATAAAATAGTTTACCTCCTTGTTTTGCTAATAAATAGAAGGCAATACATGATACTAAAATGGCCAAGAGCCTTACATCTAAATAAGCGGCCTGAATATGTGCAAATGGGTAAATAAGCCAGGCCAGCATAGGCGGGTGGTCAAAGTACCCTAAGGCTGGATACCGCGCATATTCCCAATAGTAGGCTTCGTCGCCTAATAAGGGTTGGAAGGCTCCGATTAAAAGATTGAAAATCAACCAAGCTAAACTAATCAGCAGAATCTTTTTATTGCTGATATCATTCATTTTGTTTAGGTATACATTGTTCTAAAATCTCGTCTGTTACAGCCACATTATAGGCACAATCTCCTATATCCTTTAATAAACTACAAAGCACTTTATTGGACTCATTTTTCTTATCTGCTTTGATAATATCAAGTAAAGAAACCTTTGGTTTGTCGAATGCAGTAATGTCAAACCAAGTTTTAATTTTCCCATTTATTTCTTCGCTTTTTATTTCATCTAATAAACCTAATTTCACAGCCAGTTCATTTTCTATAATCATTCCCCAGGCAATAGCTTCTCCATGTAAAAGGGGGCTTGTTGTTGATAGGCTATGAGACTCTAAAGCATGTCCGACAGTATGACCATAATTCAGAATTTTTCGCAATCCATTTTCCAAAGGATCTTGTAACACAATGTCTTTTTTGATTTCAATACTTTGTGAAATTAGACTTGACCAATCACTGTAATTTTCAGGCTCTTGAATCTTGCATAGCTCATTCCAATATTGTTTGTCTTTAATCAAAGCATGTTTAATTATTTCAGCAAAACCGCTCCGAATTTGTCTTTTATCAAGAGTTAGCAGAAATTTGGAATGTATAAATACCATTTCTGGATCACAGAAGGTGCCAATCATATTCTTTAAGGCTCCAAAATCTACACCTAGCTTGCCTCCAACTGAAGCGTCTACCATGGATAGTAGGGTTGTAGGGATTTGTATAAACCGCAACCCGCGCTTGAACGTAGCGGCACAGAATCCACCCATATCTCCAATGACCCCACCGCCTACATTCAGGATTAGTGCCTTTCGATCGGTCCTCTTCTTCACTAATTCATTCCAAATAAACGTACAGCTCCCTAAATTTTTATGTGCTTCACCAGCGGGTACAATAATTAGACTGACATCTAAGGCTAGATGTTGTTTTACTATAGGTACACAGTGGTGCTTCGTATTTTCATCACAAATAATGATGATCTGACTAGGCGAAATGGAGTTTATTTTCTCATTGAGTAGTTGCCATGATGTATCTATAGCAATGGGATAGGCCAACTTATGCATGATCTATAACTTTAGTACTCCAAGCCTTAGCTTTAGCATTCATCATGGCTTTGGTTTTTTGCCAAGTATCTGCAAAAAATGGGCTATGACGATATGCATTTAAATGATCTATAGAGGTCCAAGTGCTGTAGGTGAAAAAAATACATGGATCTTCAACATCTTGAAGTAAGCTAACACTATGGCATCCGTCATTGGCAAGAATTTTTGCTTTCCTTTCATTAAAGAGATTTTTAAAATCTTCAATAGAAGATGAATGAAAGTGCATTTTTACAATCCTAGTAATCATAGCTTAGCTTTCAAAGAAGTGAATCTGGATGGTTTCATTATTGCGCAGACCATATAATGAAGCTGCTTTTCCCATATTGATCGCAATCTCTAAGAATCCTGAGCTATTGAATAAGCATAATGGATCTCCAATTTCAACATCACCATAATTTTTAGAAACTCTATCTAATGGCTCATCATGCTTGTAAAATAATTCGAATCGCCGCCCTTTCGATACTTTATCAAATTGGGATTTGTGTAGATTCGTTATCACATTTTCAAATCGATCGATCTCTATGATGGTTGCCCTAATTTCATCTTTAGTAACCACGGGTTGTAGGACCATTTTTTCAACTATCGATTCGGCGTTTGGCCCAATTTCTTCAAACAATCCATTGCAAATACATGCCACTGCATGAGCCGCCTTTTCAAAAGACATCAAGGGACTCCTATCTATATCTAATCTGACTCGTCTGCAATCCTTCGCTACTACATCTTTAAATAGAAGACCAGGTATACCATTGTCAGGGACAATAAAAAAGTGTTCCTTGTAAGAGAAAAACAGAAGTTGGGGCTCTCGTTGCCTATCATTATTTACCAATAAGACATGGATACTGCCTTCAGGGAAGTGTAAATAGCTGTTTCGTAGCATTTTAGAGGCAGACAAAATATCATATGGTTCGATATCATTTGTGATATCGATACATCGAACATTTTCACTCTTGCTCAAGATTTTAGCCTTTAGTACGGCTAAATAATGATCTTTTGTACCAAGATCAGTTGTAACACTAATAATTCGCATACTCTATTTGTAGGATATGTAAGTCGCTCATTATGCGTAAAATAATAGCCGCTAAGGTAAGTGTAAACGTCAGAACAAGCTATATGCACCCATGAATAAATTTGAGAATTCTTCATTCACGGACACCTTTGATTTCGTAAATTCGTTAGCATCTTAGCTACATTTTAAAAAAATACAGAAACACAAGCTATTGAGTGAAATCATTTTAACCATCCAGGATGTAAATCCTGTTGACCTTTTAGGCGAGCAAGACTCTAAATTAAATTTACTTAAGAAGGCATATCCTGACTTGAAAATTACATCTAGAGGAAACTCTATTAAAATATCTGGAGACCGGAAGCATACACAACAAGCGAAGGCATCATTTGAACGAATGGTGAAAACACTAAAAGATGAGAAAGCCCTGAGCAAAGAAAAAGTGCGATCCATTTTAAGTGGCAATTATGTTATTGATCTTGAAGAACAAAATGGCGTGAGCGAAAAAGCGATAGTACATGGTCGGAACGGCAAGGCTATTAAAGCCCGAACCCGGAATCAAAAGAAGATGGTCCAATTAAGTGAGCATAATGACATCTTGTTTGCTATTGGTCCAGCAGGTACAGGAAAGACCTATACAGCTGTTGCCTTAGCAGTGCGTGCGTTAAAAAATCGCATGGTCAAGCGAATAATATTGACTCGTCCTGCTGTCGAGGCTGGCGAAAGTCTTGGCTTTTTACCAGGCGATTTGAAAGATAAGATCGACCCTTATTTGCGACCTTTATACGATGCTCTAGACGATATGTTCCCAATGGAAAAATTGGAGTACTTCATGCAAAATAGGATCATCGAGATTGCCCCTTTAGCATTCATGCGTGGGCGAACCTTAAACGATGCCTTTATAATTTTAGATGAAGCGCAAAACGCCACGTCTACACAGCTGAAGATGTTCCTAACCCGATTAGGTCCAACAGCTAAATGTATTATTACAGGCGACCTTTCACAAATAGACTTGCCTAGACATCAAAAATCTGGATTATATACAGCATTGGATATACTGACTGATATTGATGGTGTCGCTAAGGTTTTTCTTGATGCTGAGGATGTTGTTAGACACCAATTAGTAAAGGCCATCATTAAAAAATACGATGAGTATGGGGCTTTACGGAAAGCGGCTAGGGAAAGAGAAGCGAACAAAAGGGATGAATCATGACCGCTATAGTGATACGAAAGATTCTCTACTAAAATATGTCCGTTGTCTAAGCAAAATACAATAAGCGTTATTTCACCTAAGCAGTCTCTTCAAGGAGAGATACGTTTGCCTGGATCTAAATCGATGGCAAATCGGATGTTGATGATTTGTCATTATGCAGGGAGACCATTGGATAAAGCCCATTTGCCCGCTTCGAATGATAGTCAGGTTTTGCACCATATGCTTACTCAAGATCCCGAAATATACGATGCCCATCATGCAGGCACAAGTTCGAGATTTGTAGCCTCTTATTTGGCTTTTAAACAAGGCACTCAAATTCTAACAGGATCGGAACGCTTACAAGAGCGACCTATTGCTCCACTGCTAGATGCTCTCACGCAATTGGGTGCTTCTATTCGATTTTTAGAAAAAGAAAATGCCTTGCCAGTTGCGTTTGACAGTCCTAAAAAAATAGCGTCCTTTTGCAGTATAGATGGATCCGTGAGTAGCCAGTTTATTAGCTCCTTACTCATGCTGGCACCTACATTACCACAAGGTATGACCCTGGAGATAAAGGGGAGTATAGCTAGCAGAAGTTATTTGGATATGACCTTGTCTATCATGCGGTCCAATGGTATTACAGTAGAAGAAACATCGACTGGTTTTGTGATAGATCCTCAGGAGTACAGCATAAAAAGTACCTTGGTAGAACCTGATTGGAGCAGCGCATCATATATTTACGGCTTAGTATCCGTACATCCAAATAGTGAGATTTTCATTCCCGATTTGAAGAAAGAAAGTATTCAGGGCGATCAAGCTTGCGAATCTTTTTTCGAAAGTTTGGGTGTTACAACGAGATATGTAGAAGGTGGGGCCTGGTTACGTACTCATTCTGAGATTCGACCTGCTGTAGATCTAGACTTTGAGAATTCACCGGACATATTCCAAACCATCTCAACTGTTTCTGGTATCCATGGTATCCAAGGATTATTTACAGGACTACATACCTTGGCACATAAAGAAACAGATAGAATAGCGGCCATGCGGGCTGAACTTAAAAAAGTGAATGTCGCATTGATGGCTTTACCTCCTCACTTTTCCAAAAAATCTAAAAAGTCATATTATATGCAGGAAGGCAAGGCTCACTTTGAAGATATTCCTTCTTTTCCTAGCTACAAAGATCACCGGATGGCTATGTCCTTATCTTTATTATCATCAGTTGGGCCTGTAATTATTGAAGAGTCGAATGTGGTCGAAAAATCGTACCCTCATTTCTGGTCCGATTTAGTATCCCTAGGATTTAAAATAGAAGCTATATAAGTTGAACCTTTCAAGATTCGGTTCGTTAATCGAATATGGAATCTAGAAATTATCTTATTGTTGGTGGAAGCAAGGGAATCGGTGCATCCTTAGCAGAATATTTAAGTTTTGACAATGACGTATATTATATAGCTCGATCTGAAGGTAATACGGCTATTGAAGCGACCTATATCTCTTGTGATGTGAGTCATGAGGCCTTACCCTTGGATCAGTTGCCAGACACCTTACATGGACTCGCTTTTATGCCGGGCACTATACGCCTGAAACCTTTTAGATCACTGAAACCAGAGGAGATAACCGAAGATTTTCAGCGAAATGTATTGGATGCTGCTTCAGTTTTGAAACAATGTTATAGGGCATTGAAAAAAGCAGGTAATGCAAGTGTTGTATTGTTTAGTACGGTCGCTGTACAACAAGGTATGCCTTTCCATGCATCAGTGGCAATGGCTAAAGGAGCCATAGAGGGATTAGGCCGATCCTTAGCAGCTGAGTGGGCCCCAGATATACGGGTCAATGTGATAGCGCCATCAATTACAGATACACCTCTAGCTGCTCCTATTTTATCTAGCGATGAACGGAAAGAGAAATCAGCCTTGCGACATCCACTAAAGAAAATTGGCCAACCTGAAGATATTGCTCGAACAGCTGAGTTTTTATTGTCAGAAAAAAGCAGTTGGATTAGTGGACAAATTTTAGGTGTAGATGGCGGACTCTCTACATTGCGAGTATGATTTTTGGGATAGACTATGGGAGTAAATTAGCTGGCACTACTGCTATCGCATATGTAGATAATGGAAAAATCAAGGTACAGCAATCTGCCAAGAAGCAAGATGCTGATAGCTGGATTTCTGAGCAGATAACATTACGTAATGCTAGTCTAATAGCTATAGATGCTCCTTTGAGTTTGCCTTCTGTTTACAAGGGCAGTCCTTCTTCGGATTATTTTTATAGGGCTTGTGATACTGCATTAAAAGCCATGTCTCCGATGTTTTTAGGTGGTCTTACAGCTCGTGCTATTCGCTTAAAAGATAGTATAGATATTCCATGCATAGAAGTATACCCTAAGGCATTGGTAGTCGAACTTTTTTCGTCTTTAGAGGCGTATAAAAAATCTACACCCACTGTAGAACAAATCGGCTTACTTTCTCAATATCTACCTCACCCAATTGAAGAACAAGTGTTTAATTGGCATCAATTTGATGCAGTATTGGCTTGGTTGTCAGGTTATAGATATACCATAGGCCAAGCGAAGCCTGTAGGAGATCCAAAAGAAGGGCAGATTTATGTTTAAAATATACTTGCAATAGCGATGGGAGTGATCTCACTTTAGTGAGAGTCTGAAGCCAATTATTGGCTGGAAGACCTAGTCACGGACGTAGCGACGCCGATGTATATCGGGGGATTGCCCTAGACCTTTTGATCAAGAAGCCTGAATCCTACGCCATGCACATTTTCGATTTTTATAGATGGATCTGTTTTCATATATTTTCGAAGTCGACTAATAAAGACATCCATACTTCGACCGAGGAAATAATCATTTTCACCCCAAATTTTTTCAAGAATATGCTCTCGTTTAATAATATTTCCTTTGCTTTCGCACAGCATTTTAAGAAGCTCCGCTTCGCGTTGGGTCATATTGTGTTCCGTTTCACCTTGAACTAATTTTAAATTAGACCAGTCGAAGGTGAAGCTGGCGATTTGGTATTGCTCTTGAGGCGCAACATATTCTATCGATTTACGCTTAAGAAATACTTCAATTTTAAGGATCAATTCTTCAATCGAAAACGGTTTAATGATGTAATCATCTGCGCCTATTTGCAAACCTCTGATCCGATCTTCTTTCAATGATTTGGCAGTCAAGAAAAGAATGGGAATGGATTGATTACGCTTTCGTATTTCAGCGGCTAGAGTAAATCCATCCATTTTGGGCAGCATCACATCAACAATGCACAAGTCAAATATCCCTTTCTGAAAGGTTTCTAAACCAGACTCACCATCCATACAATGCGTGACTTGATATTGATTCATTTCTAAGTTATCCTTAGTAACAAAGCTTAAGACTTCATCATCTTCGATATATAAAATATGTGCCTTTGCATCCATTATTTTGGTATTTTAATTGTGAAGGTGGACCCTTTATTAATCTGCGATTGTAGTTCAATATCCCAGCCATGAGAGCTGCAAATGTTTTGTACATAAAACAGGCCTAGGCCAAATCCTTTTACGTTATGGACGTTGCCAGTGGGTACTCTATAAAACTTATTGAAAAGACGCTTTTGTTCTTCTTTATGAATCCCAATACCATTGTCTTTTACTTCGATTTTTATACTTTTTTCATTTTCAGTTAGGCTAACTGTGCATTCTGGCACATCCTTGCAGTATTTTCTAGCATTGTCAATGAGATTGCTGATAACGTTACTAAAATGAAGTTTATCCGCTTGAACCTGCGTATCAGAATCTGCTTTTAGAAAGTGAAGGTGTCCGTTAGCTTGTTCGAAACCAAGTCGTTCTTGAGCGCAAATTTGAGCTATGAATTCATTTACATTTATGGTTTCTTTATTGAGTTTGAAGTTGTCTACTTCCACTCTCGCTATATTCAATACCTTTTCCACTTGATCATTTAAGCGTTCATTTTGGTCCCTGATAATTTGTGTGTATTGCTTCATTTTTTCGTTTTGGCTCAGTTGGGGGTTCCGAGCCAAAAACTCAGAAGCAATTTTAATAGATGAAATAGGCGTTTTGAACTCGTGGGTCATATTATTAATGAAATCTTTCTGAAGGTCGGTGAGCTGTTTTTGTCTTACAATAACATAGATCGCATAGATAAAAAATAAGACCGAGAGCAGGGCAATGAGTGAGAATCCGATAGTCTGCGTCATCGTCGAGAGGACGTAACTTTCGCGGTTCGGAAAAGAAACAACGAAATAGTAAATGAGATCCTCAAACTTAGGCAGGTTAGCGCTTTTGTTTGCTTTCTCATCTTCGTTCATACTACAATAGTTACCATAGACCATATCATCTGTGGCACAATCATACACGCCGTATTCAAAATCTGAATTTATGGAGTATTCATTGAAAGCCTGCGTTAGGTATTCTTCAAGTACATTAGCATCAATGGCTGTATTAATATTTACTGAATAAAAGTTGGAGGACCGACGTTGGATAAGATTTTGCTTTGGGAGCTTTGCGGCA
Source organism: Saprospiraceae bacterium (assembly GCA_020629315.1). Classification (GTDB taxonomy): domain Bacteria; phylum Bacteroidota; class Bacteroidia; order Chitinophagales; family Saprospiraceae; genus JAHDDO01. The sequence continues at coordinate 85,219 of JAHDDO010000008.1, forward strand.
TTATAATTGGCTATTGAAGTAGCCACTTGTCTAAGAGCGATATTTACCCGCTGGTTAAATTCTTGCTGTCGTTGGTTCCAGGTTTTATAAAAAAGAAAGGATTGGATAAAGATTATGCCGACTATTGCCAAGCCTCCGAGCACTAAAATCCGCCTTATTGCACTATCAGACATACCTAAAGTTATAACAACAAAGATGCAGAAAAATGTATGTGTCTGGCGTTTAACAGGCCATTAACAGCGCATTTAAAGTTTAATTGAAGTTGCCAACTTTCTTCAGTTATTAGAAAAGGCTTTTTACCTTTGTGCCACAATAGATATGAAGCAGTCTCTTATCTTGGCAATATTTGTGGTAACTGTTTTATTACCAATTACTACTGCATATGGTCAGGATAGTACGAATATTCAACTATTGAATAATGTATTCGATGTTTACAGACCCGGAGGAGACAGCCTCAATATTGTATCGCCCGTATTAACAGAAATTGCAGACACCTCAACTTTCTCAGTGAATGGCGCTGAGAATTCATCGATCAATGAAGATCCCAACAATCCTTTCGAGGTAAGCCATGTTCCTATACGTCGAAATCAAATCGTAGACCGGAGCCAGACCACCGTTGAAGAAAGTCCAGTTGATTTTTTCAGAAGGCATCTAGCTCTTTGGGCTATGTTGTTAATGATAGTATTAATAGCGCTGGTCCTGGGTAGGAATCGAGATTTCATAGCCAAAACTTTTAGAGCCTTATTAAATGAAAACCAACTTCAAATCTATAGCCGCGAGGAGTCTAATGGATTTTCAGTGCCTGGTCTATTACTAATGTCTAATTATATATTGGCTCTTGGATTATTTACTTACCATCTGGCCTATCCAAATTCAGCCAATTCTTTTCCAATGTATGGTTTGTTTGTATTTATAGTTTTGGCTTTATATATGGCTAAGTATGCACAATTGGCCTTGATCCGCAGTGTTTTTCCGAATTTGGCTAAGCCCCTGCAGTATTATATAGCCATAAGTGTAGTTTGTTTATCCTTGTTTGGTTTGGTCTTAATCGTGATCGATTTTTTCCTGTATTATGGCCCAGCAATCAGCATAAAACCCATACACTGGTTGGGTGTGATACTATTCGGTTTACTATTATTACTCAGGTACAGCAAGACTATCGTGAACCATTTGTACACGATCTCAAGCAATGTATTCTTTTTTTTATTGTATCTTTGCGCGACTGAAATTGCACCTGTTACTATACTTTATAAGGTTGTAGTTGATTATTTAAACACCTGATCCAAGAATGTTATATGGCGACAAGCAGTACAACATCCCATAAGGAAAGCTACAATAAGATTAAGACTATTCTTATTTCTCAGCCTAAGCCAGAAAGATCTGTTTATTTTGATTTGGAGAAGAAGTGGAATATCAAAATAGACTGGAGACCTTTTATTCATGTAGAAGGCGTTACAGAAAAAGAATTTCGTAGAAACAGAGTTAGACCTGACGAGTTTAGTGCGATAATTTTCACCTCTAAAAATGCTATCGAGCATTTCTTCAGATTATGTCAAGAAATGCGGGTACAAATGTCACAATCGACAAAGTACTTTTGCTTAACCGAGACTATAGCAAACTATCTTCAAAAATTCATCGTTTATCGGAAGCGAAAAGTGTTTGTAGGTCAGCGAAAAATCGTAGATCTAGCGGCTTCTTTTCAAAAGCATAAAGAGAACGAAAAGTTTTTGTTGCCTTGTTCTAATTTAGGCGCAAAAGATGTGGTTGAATATTTGAATGAAATTGAATGCGACTTTCAGGAGTTAATGATGTACAAAACGGTAAGCTCTGACTTGTCAGACTTAAAGGATATAACGTATGATTGTTTGGTATTTTTCAGCCCACTAGGCATCACATCATTGTACGATAACTTCCCTGATTTTAAGCAAAACAAGACCCGCTTGGCCATTTATGGAAACAGCACGAGTAAAGCGGTCCTTGATCATGGTTTGACAATTAATATTAAAGCACCTACAGAAGGGGTGCCTTCTATGTCAATGGCCATCGAGAAGTATTTGGAGAAATCAAATAAGTAAAAGGATCTCCTTTAATCAATCAATAGATAGGATTAGCCGTTTTATGGCTACTAATGAGCTGCCCGGTTGGGAGGGACAATCGCTTATGAGTCCTATAGCATCTGCTCCTTATCGCGAAATGCCTGAATCGGCCACTCCTTCCGCTGTATCGGCTATACTATACCCTAATGAAGTAGGCGAAGTCTGCATACTATTTATCCGTAGAGCCTCTTATTATCCTGGTGATCAGCACAAAGGGCAAATTAGCTTTCCGGGTGGTAAATTTGAACCTTCGGATGAAGATTTATGGGCCTGTGCCGTTCGTGAAGCCCAAGAAGAGATCGGTATTGAACTAAAAAGGGAACATATTTTAGGAAAGTTAAGCCCTCTTTATGTTTATGTTTCCGGATTTATCATCTACCCCTTTCTTTGTTTTCTGACGGAGGCTCCCTCACAACTTGTTCTTGACGAAAAAGAAGTCGATGCTGTGCTACGTTTGCCTATTGAACAGGTATTTTCAAGTAAGACTACGGGTCCTATAGCAGCGAGAAAGGCCGTAATTCCCAATGCCCCTTACTATGATTTAACTTCTGATAAGTTATGGGGTGCCACAGCCATGATTACTTCTGAATTTGAAATGATTTGGAATAGATCGGCTAACAAATTCTAAATAAAATATTTCAGATTCTCACTTAGGCAATACACATCTCTGTTTTACTAGCTAGGACAACGCATCTTATATGATCTTTGGATTGTATTGATTTTCAAACAGTTAAAACCAAAGATTATGAAAACGATCAAGCATTTTTTAGCTCTTTTATTAGTAAGCATCAGTAGCTTAATTATTGCCAGCCCATGTACCCACCCGCAAATGAACGTGAGTGCCCACTCTGGACTTAATATGCGCACGGTTCCCGGTGCCCATGGTCAGGTGATCATGACCATACCCTATGGTGCGGCAGTAACGATGGTCAATGATGAAATGGAACTTGGATTTGAAGAACGTATTGATTGGGTGGATGGTAGATGGATATTAGTCGAGTATGATGGAGAGATTGGATACGTCTTTGATGGCTTTCTTACGCAACATAATGTACCCACTGAAGTAGATGAATTTAGTTGTGAGGATATTGACCTATCAGAACCATTAGAGTCATGGATGAAAAATAATTTTAAAAGCCAGGCAGCGCCTGATACAATTATGGGGTCTAATGTAGTAAGTATCTCGAATTCCTTCATTGAAGGACATTCTTTTAAAGAAAAGGACAAAGAGTACCACTACGAAGTTGTTGCTGAGTTACAACAAACAAATGTTATGGAAGCGTATCATTTATTGTATAACATGTTGATTTCCAGACCAGAAAAGCTATCATTTGTACAACACAGCACCTTTGTTGAAGACCGTGAAGGGAAGATTAGTAGAGTTAAAGTAGATATAGAGTATCCTATTCACATTAAGCAGTTGCCTAACCAAACGGTCGCTATTCGAATAGTAACATTCAAAAGCGGCTGTACCTTATAAGTGTTTTCAAAGCTGAAAAGCCCGGACATAGGTCTGGGCTTTTTCTTTTTACATACCAGTAAGTGGGTATTAATTTTAGGCCTGTTTTATTTTTTAGTTTGGTTGAAATGAATTTTACAGCATCTATGTTAGCAAGCGTAGAAAAACCAAGCAAAACAACCATGAAAAAACAGCTTTTTCTCACCTCTATATTCCTTCTTTCTTTCTCTATTCTAGTTGAGGCACAGTTTTTTGGCCGTAACAAACCTCGATATCGGAATTTCGATTTCAAGATTCTACAAACCGAGCATTTTGATATTTATTACTATTTGAAAAATAAGGATGTAGTAAATAGGTTAGGGCAATGGAGCGAAATGTGGTATGATCATCATTACCAAGTATTTAAAGATTCGATTGATTTCAAAAATCCTCTCCTTTTTTATAATAATCATGCTGATTTTCAACAAACGAACGCGATTAGTGGTGCCATCAGTCCTGGTACTGGAGGGGTAACGGAGGCCTTTAAAAATAGGGTAGTCATGCCCTTGACATTTACACATCAACAAACTAATCATGTATTAGGTCATGAGATGGTTCATGCCTTCCAATTCAATAACATTGTAAGGGGAGATAGTACTAGTTTAGGAGACCTTAGAAACTTACCCTTATGGATGTCAGAAGGCTTAGCTGAATATTTAAGTTTAGGCTCCGAAGACAGCCATACGGCATTATGGATGAGAGATGCGGTAGCAAACCAGGATATCCCAAGCCTTAAAGCATTGAATGGATACAAGTACTTTCCATATAGATATGGGCACGCCCTTTGGGCATATATCACTAGCGTTTATGGGGATGATATAATTGGGCCATTGTATAATACTACGGCTGATAGAGGTATTGATGTTGCTTTGGATAGTTTATTAGATAATCACCAAACTCAACTAGGGAATTCTTGGTCAGCCGCGTTAAACAATCATTTCATTCCATTGATCAATGATAGAGATGAAATGCCATCAGGTAAGGTATTATTAAGTAATGACAATAGTGGTAAAATCAATGTTACCCCAACTATATCTCCAAATGGTAAATATTTTGTTTTCCTTACTAATCGAGACGTAATTAATACAGATTACTTTTTAGCGGATGCTAGGGATGGAACGATAATTAAAAAGCTATGCAGCATTAATAAGGGAGGGGCCGATCACATCGATTTTCTAGAATCTTCTGGAGCTTGGAGTCCGGATAGTAAATCGTTTGCATACGTTGTATATGAAGGTGGGAAAAATGCAATGGTTATTGTGGATATAGAATCGGGTAAGTCTGGAGATCCTATATTCATAAAAAATGTACCTGCCTTTACCCACCCGGCCTGGTCGCCTGATGGGAAAACTATTGTATTTACAGGTTTAGTAGAGGGACAGGTAGATCTTTTTAGTCATGATATTCGAAGTGGACGTACATCACAACTTACAGATGATGTATATTCTGAAGTCAGTGCCGCTTTTCATCCAGATGGTAGTCAGATTGTTTTTTCATATGATAAACGAAGTTTTGAAGGTGACTCATTTGATGGCATGTACAGCCTTGATTTGGCCCTGATGGATATGGAGAACAAGGAAATCCAAATATTAGATGTTTTTCAAGGGTCTGATAATATAAGCCCGGTATTTAGTTATGACGGACAGATTTTATTTGCCTCTGATCCAGATGGGTTTAGAGATATGTATAGTTACAATCTCGAAACAGCAACAATACACAGACTCACTAATGTTAAAACGGGAATAAGCGGTATAACCAAATTTGCACCCTGCATTTCAGCCTCTCATAAGACGGATCGGGTACTAAGCTCAGTGTATTATAACATGGGCTACAGTATTGTACGCTCGGATTTAGATAAATTGATAGCTAATTCCTATACTATTCCAGCCATTGATAAAATAGCGGCAAGGCTTCCAGAAGTGAATCCTGAAAAGCTTCGATATGTAGATAACAATCTCGGAAAACAAAGTAGTTACGCTTTTGTCAGTTCGGATGGTTTTTCTCCAAAACGATATAGGCCAGCTTTTAAATTGGATTATTTAGGTGGAGGTGCAGGCGTAGGTGTTTCAAATAATACCTTCAGTTCGAATACCAGTTTACAAGGAGGTATACAAACCTTATTTTCAGATATTCTGGGTAATAATCAATTATTTGCCAATGTGGCTTTGAATGGCGATTTCTTAGATTTCGGAGCACAGACAGCCTATATTAATCGTTCACATAGGCTGGCGTATGGGTTTGGTTTAGGGCATGTGCCTTTACGAACTGGATATCAGGAATTTGCTGATGATGTTGTTGAAATTGATGGACAATCAGTTGATGTTATTCGAAGGGATATAAATATTCTAAGACTCTTCAATGAGTCGGCCAATGCTTTTGTACATTTCCCTTTTTCTACAACCTTACGAGCGGAGGCTGGTGTGTCCGGATTTTATCAGCACTTTAGGCAAGATCTCACTCAAGAATACTACACCCTAAACTCGATAAATGAATTGATATTTATTGGTCAAGAAAGAATGAGAGTAGATCTACCCGACCGTATTCAGTTTAATGAGTTTTACACTTTAGCCAGAGGGTGGGGCGGAGGTATCAATGCCGCTCTTGTTGGGGATAATTCCACCTTTGGGATGACTGGCCCAGTGGATGGGCATCGATTTAGGATTTCCTTGGAGAGTCAATTTGGCATTGATAATTATGTTGCCACCTTGGTGGACGCGCGAAAATATTTCTTCTTTAAGCCATTTACCTTTGCCCTTAGGCTTTTAAATTATAATCGTTTTGAAGCGGAAACGAATACTGTTTACCCATTTTACATCGGTTCTATTGGATTCGTAAGAGGGTATCAAGATCTTACTACTGATGCATTTATAAATCCTGAGATTAATTTGGATAGGATGATTGGAAGTAAGCTGGGTTTGTTGAGTACAGAGTTAAGATATCCTTTATTAGGGCCTGAACGCTTAGCATTAATCAGGTCTGGCTTTTTATTTACGGACCTTATATTATTTGCGGAAGCCGGCTTAGCGTTTGATGCTTTTGATCAGATAAGCGAAGGGCGGTTGACACAAGTGATATCGACAGATGAGAATGGAACCATACTCAGAGATGCTGCCGGGTTTCCGATTTATGAAAATAAAGTGGTTCGGCCCCTAGTGGCAAGTAGCGCTGGATTTAGTGTTCGAATCAATATTGCAAATGCCTTGGTAATTGAGCCATATTATGCTAGACAGCTAGTGCAAAATGGTCGTTGGGACCTAGGGTTTAATTTGATTCCGGGCTGGTAAAACTTACACCTACTACGTGATAGCATTAATTCGCTCCACTACTTCTGGTTTTTTGCGGACCGAGACAGGGACATGGGTACCATCCTTCATAAGGATATATCCCCCTTCTGTTTTTATGTATGATCGTACTTGATGAAGATTTATTAAATGCGATTGATGCACCCTCATGAATGATTGACCTAATACGTATTCATACTCTTTGAGTGTTTTTGAAACGATTAACTTTTGACCGTCTCCAAAGAAAAAGATTGTATAATTGTTTGCAGATTCGCAGCGGATAATCTCTTCAAGTTTAGCCACTCGAATCTCTTCTTGTGTATGCAAAATGATACTTTCTCTGCTGATATTATTATTAGCTTTTAGTTTATGTATTGTTTCTTGTTGGTCAATGTCCTTAACTTTTTGAACGGCCTCCTTTAATCTGGTACCATCTACAGGTTTAAGCAAATAATCACTCGCTGCATACTCAAAAGCTCGAATAGCATATTCTTTTGAACCAGTAGTAAAAATCACTTTTATTTTTTCGGTATTTATAATGTCTAGCAAATCAAATCCATTACCATCATTCATTTCAATATCAAGAAATAAAAGATCTACGTCCATATCTTTTAGTAAGCGAGCCGCTTCTAAGACTCCGCCAGCAGAACCCAAAATATTCAATTCAGGACAATGCTCTTCGATTTCGGCAGTTAAGCTAGCGATGGCTAAGGGCATATCGTCAACTAGTAAACAATTCATTTATTCGACTTTATAATGGGTAATGTTAGTTGGACCGTAGTTCCAGCAGGCTTACCATCTTGATAATTATCATTTATGGAAAGTAGTTCATCTATTTGCCTGAATTTAAAAAATTGCGCTAATCTGGTTTTGATATTATCGATGGCTACAGATTTATGATTTTGACTTACTTGTTTTATTGCTGCTTCTCGTCCAATGCCATTGTCCGTAATTTCACAACAAATGGTTTGCTGATCCTTCCAAATTCGGATGTTTATAAAGCCCTCAGGTATACTAGTATGCATTCCATGTTTGACTGCGTTTTCTGCAAAAGGTTGAATCATCATTTCAGGGATTTGAATGTCTTCAAGGCCTTGTTCCACATCTATCTGATAAGAGAAGCGTTCATTGTGACATAATTTTTCTAAGGAAAGGTACTTTTCTAAAAGCATGGCTTCTTCGGATACACGAATCAGACCCTCTGCATCATTCCTCATTTGAGAACGCAAAAGTGAAGCGAAGTCAGTAAGATATTTTCTAGCTTTTTTATTTTCTCCAAGTGCAATTAGACCTTTAATACTAGTAAGGCTATTGTATACAAAGTGGGGCGCCATTTGCATTTGTCTAACCTTAGATTTTTCGGCAAGTAGCGCATCTTGTAATTGGATTTGTTGTTTCAGTTTCTCCATTTCATTTTGCATCCCTCTAACTCTGATACTCGCAATTATGCTAGTACCCACAGCTAATAGGAGCCCAATAAATATATATTTCCACCAGCTAGGATTGGCATTCGATTGATTTTCTATAGTAAGTATATTGGTATACGTTTGGATATTCTCCTTATGTATTCTTCTAATATTTAGTCGTGTTTTCTGGACAGCTTCAAGCGAAAGGAATATGGGATCAGTTAAGGAAAAAGAAATCCACTTCTCTTGCCATCCATCCCATTGGTAATAGAACTCACTTTCATCCACTTTCCAATCCCCACTACGTAGTTGAATGATTAGGTCACCTGTTGCTTCTTCAAATTCGTGGTTTTTTTTCGTTGCTATTATTTTTTGATCCAATGTGATTTTATCTATAAAAATCGAAGGTCGGTCCGTTTTCTCATCGATTATTATTCGCTCCGAATTGTAATAGCAATCAATATTGTTCTTTGATTTTGTTGTCCAATGTTCATCTGGATTTAAATCCAATTCTTCTAGAGAGAGATCTTGCGTAAGGATAAACCAAGATGACTGGCCCTGAATTAGTGTTGTCCCTTGTGATCGGTTTACTTCACGCAGAGGAAATTGAAGGCTATCTAAGGCTAAGGGGATACGCTCTAAGTAGTCATTCTCCAGACCAAACAATCCAAGCGTAGTTAAAACATGTAGTTTGTTTTGAAAAGGTATGAGGCCTAGAATACTATCTGGTAAAAAGTATTCTTGTGTTCGATTGCAAACAGGAAAGAGGTGCTTTTGCTTTATGCCATACCATTGGTCATGTAACATCTCGTAACGGTAAGATCGTAATGAGGGTTGACCATCTACTCTAGAATAGCAAACATCGTCATTTAAGGAAATTGTATTTTCCTTTACTACGATTTCGTAGTTATTCGCAATGTAAATACTTGACTTTTTTTCTAATGATCTCACTTTTGTGAGAGACTTCTGTAAAGGCTTCCATTGGTATAGCTCCGTCTGCCCGATGACCCATATATTAGTTTGATCTTGCTGAATATCTACTATATCTTCATCCACCTCAATTCGTATCCGATGTTGAGGACTTCTAAGATATAGTTTGCCATCTCTATCTAAGATGAGTAACCTATCAAGAGAATCAATGCAGACTGTCTTTAGATTATTTTCAAAGATGCTGGTTACAGCTTGACTAGTAATTTTCGGAATAACAAAGCAAAAGCCTATGCAAAGTGTCCATACTAGTTTTAAATATGGCAGATATTCTTGCTTTGAAAAGCGCATGAAATAAAGTTACAAAAGCACTCCCTTGCTAAGTAATTCTCGGTTAAGTTCTAATTGAGAGTGTTTTAATTCTGAAAGATCAACGTTAAACAGGGGTGTTGCATTATCTCCATTTGAGGCAACAATCTTGATATACCCTAAGCAAACAGTCCAACCTTGCAGGGTCAGCAGCATAGGATCTGCACTGGTCTGTATACTGCCATCATCCTGACCTCTTTTTATTTCCTGTGCTGATAGTTTAAAGGGTCGATTTTGGATGTCCTGTAATTTAACGAAATAGAGGCTTTCTTGAATAGCTTCAGTCAGTTTGCTAAGGTCTTTACCGTGAGCAGAGGAACGTACCATAGCAAAGTAATCTAGTAATGCCTCGGAGTACAAGAAATTACTTTCACAAAAGTCCATGAATGCCTTCATCAGAGCTAAAGAGCTTTCAATACCGGGTAGATGTTTATGTTCATCAACGGTTTGGTAATACAGGTCTGTAAGTAAACTAAGGGCTTTATAGGTTATCGCTAAGTACAAGTTTTCTTTACTCTTAAAGTAACTATATAAGGTAACCTTAGTAATGCCGGCCTCTGAGGCGATATCTTCCATCTTGGCATTCCTAAAACCTACTTCACCGAACACCTTTTCTGCAGACTTTAAAATGGATCGTTCTTTTTCGGCTTTTCTAGTATTATTCATAATAAGTGATTATAAATGTACTCATTAAAGGATTAACTACCTTGCAAGTCTTTAGGCAAATAAAAAACCAATGTAAAAGATGAAACATGCCTTATTAATTCAAAGTGTTATCGAAATCCTGGGAGCGATGGCTTTATTTATGAGCCCAAATTTATTTTTCCTCGAAGAGTATAATAATACTTCAGCAAATTTGATCAAGATGATTGCCATCATGGCGCTTTGCATTGGCGCCCTTAGTGTCGTTCTTTGGCGCCACTTTGAATACAAGACTCAGTACAAACAGGCCTACTTAGTATTTATGGGTTATCAGGCATTTTCAAGCTTTCACTTATACGCCTTGTTTAATATAGGCCTTACGAATCAAGCAGGTCCATTCATTACCCATGTGTTGCTGTTTGTTCTACTTTTTATCTTTTATATGAGAGACATCAATAAAAAAGAGTAAAAAAAGCATGAATTATATTTCAAATTCATGCTTTCAAAAACTGACTTTCAAACGTTCATGAGTGCTAACAATGCAAATGCACTATTAGAACTTTATAAGGCATAGGCATTGCTTTCGATCATATCTGCAGCAATGGTTCTATATACTCTTTTTAGATTCTGTAATGGATATTTAGTCAAGGCACGTACACCTTTAATAACCATTCCTTTCATTTCATCTGGTACTACCACTGAACATAGGTTCATGGCATTAGTATAGCTATTGAAGGTAGTTTCTTGGACTAAGCCTTTAAGTATAGACTCATAGATCTCTAATTTCTCATTACCTTCTTGTTGAAGTTTTTCTACCCGTAATAAAACAGACTCTGCGGTGTACACATCAATCATTAGGTCTGCTAAGAACATTAAGACTTCTTGCTCTTCTTTCAAGTTTATTTGCTTAGACATAGCCTGTTGACCCGTAATCCCTAGAAACATTAGATTCAGCTTCTTTAGTTGATCTATTGTTTTTCTTTCGGCACTATAAGCAAATTCTTCATAGGACGCTTGGGTTCCATTTTGAAGGTCAGACTGAACCTTAAGAGCCGCTGCTGCTAAGTCTATTTCTCCTGCTTTTACTTTTCTATAGAACCGATCAATCATAATGAGCCGATTGATCTCATTGGTTCCTTCGAAAATTCGATTAATTCTAGAATCTCTGTACGCTCTGGCTGCCGTACCTTCTTCCGAGAAGCCCATACCTCCATGGATCTGTACGTTTTCATCAACACAGTAATCTAATACCTCACTACCCAGTATTTTCAAAATAGAGCACTCTAACGCATATTCTTCAGCAGCGTTAAGTTTTGCTTTATACTTTTCAGTACCCTTAGCTACTTGCTCTTGGATTTCTTCATCCATATACTTAGCGATTCTGTAACTCACAGTCTCAGTCGCAAAACATTTTATGGCTTGTTGAGCTAATTTGGATTGAATCGCACCAAAGCTAGCGATTGGTTTTCCAAATTGTATTCTTTCGTTGGCGTATTGAATACTTGAAGTCGTTACTCTCTTAGAGCCTCCTAGACATGAGATACCCAGCTTATATCGACCTATATTTAAAGCATTGAATGCAATAAGGTGACCTTTTCCAATTTCTCCCAGTATATTTTCTTTGGGCACTTTTACATTTTCAAAAAAGACCATTCTAGTAGACGATCCTTTAATTCCCAATTTTCGCTCTTCTTCCCCTAAACTCATACCTTCTGTTCCTTTATCTACAAGGAAGGCAGTAAAATGTTCTCCATCAATTTGAGCAAATACGGTAAATAGATCTGCGAAACCAGCATTGGAAATCCACATTTTCTGACCATTGATAATATAATGTTCGCCATCCTCAGTCAAATCTGCTCTAGTCTTTCCTGATAAAGCGTCAGATCCTGCACCTGGTTCAGTCAAACAATACGCAGCCTTCAGTGTACCCATAGAAAGGCCTGGGAGGTATTTTTCTTTTTGTTCTGGCGTACCAAAATAATATACAGGTAACATGCCAATACCTACGTGCGCATTAAAAGGCACAGAAAAAGAACCGGCGCAACCAATGCCTTCAGCTAACAAAGCATTGCTTATAAAATCTAGGTCCATACCACTATACTTCTCAGGCATGTGTGCACCTAAAAAGCCTAACTCACCGCAAACTTCTAAGAGGTTTGCTGAAATATTATTTTCCATTTTTTCGATCTTTTCCGCATTAGGGAAAATGTGCGTATCCACAAAATCATCCATCGATGATTTGATCATAGTATGCTCGTCTGTAAAATCCTCTGGAGTATAGATCTCACCAGGATTGCTGGTTGTGGTTAAAAAGTCCGCACCAGTTCGATTCTTTTTATCTTTTAGGATGTCCATTTATGTTAAAATTTAACTTTGAGTATAGTCAAATCTACATAATTATTGGAACCTTATCAAGATAATTTCCAAAAAATATACTCAAAGTTAAATTTTTAAATATACAATTATTTGCAGTAAGCTACTTTCGCAATTGAATTAAGGAAACCACATGCAAAAAGATAGCGAGTGGTGCCAAAAAGCCAGCCAAAAACAAATAGGGTAGTCTAAAGAATTCAAGAGAAACTAAAGGCTCAGTAGCACCCCAAAGATGTGGGGCATAACTGGAAGTGGTAATAACAGCAGCTACTATAACAATCATGAAAATACCTATGATATTCCACGCCTTTAGTAATCGTTTATTTTGAACGGCTCCCAAGAAGAAAAGGGCACCCGTTATTCCCATAAGGATGTCATAATTTAAACCATGGTAAGTAGCTGAAGCAGGAATTACACCAGCTAAAAATGTATAGTGTAATAAGATCTCTACAGGAATTCTAAAACTTTGCATACCGGTAGTCCATCGTAAGGGTAGTCTTTGGTAGATCGGATTGTTTTTATGCCGTCTAAAAAAGTAAATATAGCTACTGATTAATGGGATTAAAATGAATAAGAGAAACTTGGGAGGAAGAGAGTAGTCAGCTATAATACCTGTTTTCGACAAGCAATATAAATATATCCACCACAGCAGAATTATCAGTCCAAAGGTCTGAGCATGCTTTCTTGCCTTTATTGCGTCTACTCCTGTCTTTATTTGCCCACGATAAAATAATACAACAACGGTAACAGCCATTATAATACTCAATACAAGAAAGCCAATTGGAACCATATTCTATTTTTAGGTAAGCTACGATAATTGCGAGATATTTACCTTTATAGAAAACATAGCCAGTTTTATTTATATGGAGTCTAATGTAGCCCCAAATTTTGGTATCTATAAACCTTCGATATTATTGAGGCATGCGCATGTAAACACCATATTTACGGCTCGATGTAGAAGGACTCCGATGGTAGAGTCCCAAAAAGTATCAATTGAAACGCCAGACGGAGACTTTTTTGACATTGAACAAAACCGATCAAATAGAAATGAGCTAGTTATCGTACTACATGGTTTGGAAGGAGATACGGAGTCCCAATATATAAGAGGACTATGTTACCATCTGCATCACCATAACTTTGATTTCATAGCCGTCAACCATCGTTCGTGTGGTGGCCAGATGAATCGATTGCCCACTATGTATCATTCTGGCTTTACGCAAGATTTACATTTCCTGGTCGAAAAGTATGCCGATGCGTACAAACAAATACATATTGTTGGTTTTTCCTTGGGCGGCAATATAACATTGAAATATATCTCAGATGGATACTATTCACTGCCTGAAACGGTTTCTAAGGTGGTCGCAGTATCGGTGCCTATGGACCTTGCAGGCAGTTTGCAGGAAATATTGAAGTTGAAAAATAAAATATATGATAAGATGTTTCTTTCGACGTTGAAGAAGAAAATTGTTGAGAAACATAAACAGTTTCCAGATCACATTCCGATTGAGAAAATGAAACTTGTTAAAAACCTCTATGATATTGATGAATTCTTTACAGGGCCCTTACATGGATTTAAGGGAGCCGATGATTATTATGAAAAGTGTAGCGCCTTACCATTGTTACATAATGCTTCCGTCAAAACCTTAATTATAAATGCGCTAGACGATCCTTTTTTATCCCCTGCCTGTTACCCTAAAAAGGACTCATTTACTAATCCCAATGTCCAGCTACTATATCCTAGCTATGGTGGACATGTAGGTTTTTTCGATACACACAAAACGTGTTGGCATGAATCAGTAATTATAAAATACTTGCACCAATAAAAAAGCCCTCGTTCAGAGGGCTTTTTTATTTTAATTATTTCCTAATATGAGTGGCAGTCCGCCTTCACCGCCACCGACAATAACGACCTTGGAATTAGATGATTTCGATAGCTCTAACGTTGCTTCGATACCCTTATCTTTCAAAATCTTTTCCGTCAATGATCGATTTAAAATATCATTAGCATCAGCTTTAGCCTGCGCCTCAATAATCTTCCGTTCTGCTTCCTTCCGCTCTCGATCCAATTTAAATTCATACTGGAAAGCTAACTGCTCCTCTTCTAATTTTTTCTCAATGGCTTCCTTCAATTTTGTCGGTAATATCACAGATCTAATTAAAATAGCATCCAGTGAAATATACTTGTCCTTAACAGAGGCAGACGTTCGTTCAAATATTTCACTCTGAATCGCTTCACGCTGTGTAGAATATAATTCTTCAGGCAAATATTTGCCGATGACCTCTCTGGTAGCCGAACGAATCTCAGGTACTAAGATTCTATCCAGATAACTGGTTCCAATCTCATCATGGAGGTTACCAATCTTGTCTGATATAGGCTGGTATCTGTAGGAAAGTTCTACCTCAATAGAAAGTCCATTCTTAGATAACACTTCCATTTTTTCAAAATTCTCATTGATACGGACATCGTATATAATCAGCTCATTCCAAGGTGCGATAACATGGAATCCCTGACCTTTTGGCGGTGAGTCCTTATCAATACCACCTGCAAATCGTTTAAATACGACACCTTTGTTTCCAGGAGGTATAGTTACAAAGGTTGTTCTTGTTAATATAGATATAAGGATGACCGCTAATATCCCGATAAAAATAAACTTGGGTAAATTCCCTGGGAAATCAACATTAGGTCTTGGTCGTGTGCGTTGTGCCATGGTTCTTTTAGTTTGTTATTGATTCAACACAAAGTAACCAATATTGATTTTCATTTCTCGATGAAATGCCTAATATGTTCGATTACTTCGGAAATATTTATGTCTTTCATGCACTTGAAATGACCCTTTGGGCAGGAGTCATGCCCTAATTTGGAGCATGGGCGGCATGAAAGATCTTTGTTTTCAACGATTTTATAGTCTGTTTCATCCATGTAAGGATACATGCCAAAGCCTGGAATGGTATTGCCCCAAAAGCTTATGATCGGTGTACCCAAGGCAGCTCCAAAATGCATCATACCTGTATCTGGACTTAAGAGCAGTCGGCTGTGCTGAATAATCAATGCACTTTCTAATAGAGAAACAGCACCAACTACATTTATAGCCTTTGACTTCTGAGCAATTAAAATCCCGTCTTCTTTTTCTGCTGGGCCTCCAATGAGAACACAAGGCAATGGACATTGGGAAATAATATCAATCAAAATGTCATTAGGCACTCGTTTTGTAAAATAAGTAGCACCGATAGCAATACTTACATAAGGCTTTGGCAGATTATAGGCAGTGGCTAAAGTGCTGTACCGGCTTTCCACATTGGGCCCCAAAAACAATTCTAAGCCCTTCGCATCATTAGTTAAGCCTAATTCGGTGAGGCCTTCGAAATAGCGATCCACTATATGCTTATCTGGTAGCCGGTTTATTTTCAAATTAACGCACAACCACTTTTCTATATTTATCTTATCGAAACTAACACTCGGCACACCTAATGCCCGAATGACTCGTTTAGACCGTAAGTTTTTATGTAGATCAATGACCTTGGTGAATCCTTCAGATTGTAATGTCCCTATGAGTTCATTGAAGTTCTCATGGAGTAGGTGTAACTGATCAATATGCGGATTATGGCGCAGCACATCAGCAAATGATCGCTTCGTTAAGAAATGGACCTCAGCGCCTAATTGTTGTTTTACTGCTCTAATGATAGGGGAGCATAGTATTATATCCCCAATAGATGAAAAACGAATAAGTAGGATCTTTGCTGGCATTGACAGATTTTAAATCCAAAGTTGGTCTGTTAACCAAAATTAGAAAATGGAATGAATAGATACTAAAAAAGGCAGACCCGAAAAAGATCTGCCTTTTTTAGTATCTATTCAACAAGCCTATTGCTTAATAAACGATTTAAAGATCCAATGCTTCGCCCCATTTAAGCGCAACACATATTTTCCACTTTGTAAACCACTGATCTGGATAGCGTCACCATCTAGATCTCCTGCTAATACACGTTGGCCGCTAATATTGAAGATCTCATAATTTTGATAGTCATGGTCTTCAACTACGATCGATAACTGATCTGTAGCAGGATTAGGAAATATGCTCACTAATTCTTTATCTATTGTTTCCTCAGTATCTACATATAAATTACGTTCGCCATTGGAAAACCAAACCCCTAGCTGTGCATTTAGAATGAAGAAATCATCCGAATTTGCTTGACCATTAATTTTATCACCAGATAAATTAGTGATTCCTATATCATCACCAAATAGAGTAGAGAGGTTGTAAATCATTTGATTGTCACCCCTAGAATAATTTGGCCATGACAAATCTGTATTTTCAAATACAAGACCCAAATCACCGGTTTCTAAGTTTCCAGCTCTCAATTGATACGAGTTGCCTTCCAAGAAATCAAAAGCTAAAATAAACGGCGAGTTTTTAGAGAACGTCGGGTTACCGGCACTGACACCTTCTGGCAAAGCAGAGAATAGCTTTGAAATATAATTCTGATTCGAATTAGAAGTAAAGGTATTACTTGAACGATCCCAGCAATGCAAAAACCCTATATCCCAATATTCAATGTTTACGCCTGAGCTACTTGGGATTTCGTTTATAGCATCATAGACTACATATTGACCAGTGATATCAAACTCCATAGCATCCGCATACAAAACATCTCCCGTAGATACCCCTTCAGAAAAAGTAGGATTGTATAATTCATAGGTCCTTTGATTTTCAGAGTTAAAATCATACACCCAAATTCGATTGGTCTCATCATCAAACAGTGCGGCAATACGTTGACCATCTTTAGAGATAATAACATTTCGCCAAATCGGATCTTCACTTAATACACTCAAGGATATTTCACCCGTATCCCAGTTTAAGAAAATGTAATACATCAACCGATCTTGTCCGATTAAAACCATTTCTCTTCCATCATCTGTTACACTTACTCTAGAAAGTAAACCTCCTGAAATAATAGGATTACCAAATAAGGTATTGTTGCCACTAGCTGTCAATAGAACCATCTCGTCACTAGCCGGATTATAGAACGTAATTAAGTCTTCTCCAGGATTAATATTTGCATCTTCTTGATAGTTGCCACCAGGACCTTCCCCAATACCTACTTGCTCAAAAGCACTTTTTGCAGCATCAATTTCAGCTTGACCATATAGATCTTCAGCCGCTTGTACTACGGCATTTCGTAAGTCTACAAATTGAGAAGATTTCACTAAATATAAATCCAGTGCTTGATAGAATACATCTTCTGCTTTTTCTTTTCCAATAGCGGTGGCAAATAAATAAAAGGCATGATTAGGAATCCCACTGTTTATGTGTACACCACCATTATCTTGCGAGCCCGTAAACTTTTCATTTACATGCTTGGGTTGCCATCCTCTACCATAGTCTCCAGTAGGGGCGTTATTGTGTGGGTCTTGCATGTTACGTAAAGCGCCGCCCGGAAACACACTAGACTTAGCTACATCTTCACCAATTAACCAATCATCTCTATCAATCATAGCTCCAAAAATATCAGCAAAGGATTCATTCATGGCACCTGATTCGCCTTGGTATTCTAAGTTGGCTGTATTCTGAACAACCCCATGACTGATCTCATGACCAGCTACATCCAGGGCTCTAGCTAATGGTTCGAAAGCACTATCCCCATTTCCATAAAACATGGCTATTCCATTCCAAAAGGCATTACCCATTGAGTTACCATTCTCATCCGCTACATTGATTAATGAGTATAATGAACCTCCATCGCCATTGATAGAATTTCTTGAATGGGTGGTCCTAAAATATTCATATGATTCTCCGGCATTATGGTGTGCAGAAACAGCTGTTCTCCGTCCATTCCAGTTATTATTGCTTGACACCACATGCTCTACTTGAAAATTAGAGTTTTGTGGGGCTGTATTATTTGCATCCAACGTAAGGATACCACCAACCGGATCATCTGGCATGCTAGATGCA
Organism: Saprospiraceae bacterium; assembly: GCA_020629315.1. Lineage (GTDB taxonomy): Bacteria > Bacteroidota > Bacteroidia > Chitinophagales > Saprospiraceae > JAHDDO01. Next base: position 103,762 of record JAHDDO010000008.1, read on the forward strand.
GAGGCATTAAACATAGGTCTAGATGCGTCAAGCATGAAAAAATTATTTCCAGCTTCGTAGGTATTTATTGTTCGGTTAACACCTAATAGATCTTCAGCTGTTGCGGTAGTCGGACCGTCGGGAGGAGCTATGTTTGTGTGTGCATTGCAGTCATGGCCATGGTCATGCCCATGAATCTTACAAATGGTACCATATGTGTTTAACACAGCTCCAGTTGTTGCATCTATAAAATAGTTATGACGCTCTGCTAAGTTTTCATACGCATCCACATGCCAAGCTAAATGATAGTGACCTCCATGATCATAAAATACAAGTTCAGTGCTAAATTGACTAAAGCTCGATTCAAACCACTCGATCTTTTGATATGACGAAAAGCTAGCTTTTGTAAACGCTATGGCATCTGCTTCAGATATTTGAGCGATAGGGTCTATACCTTCGAAAACATGTTCCGGAATCACACGCCCCATAATAAGTTGCTTGCCATCTTGATAAAAATGGGCTGTTACTTGACCATCATACACTCTTACGCCTGAAATATATTGATCAGCTTTGAAATGAGTGTGATTTGATTTGTCTTGTCGCTGAGACACGATCACAAAACTGGATGATTCACCCTGCTGTAATGCTTCCTTTGACCCTTGCATTAGAGAAACGAAATCAGCCGCCTTCACTTCTGACTGATTGGCATTGCCGAATACTTCAATCAATTGAGGTACACCATATTCATTTTTCGTCCGATTGATCTGTATCGTGGCTCCATTTTTACGTTCACTCGCGGCAGGAGCCGTTAATGAAGGTGCCGTGAAATAATCAAACCCTTCAGCATCCATCTCTGCAGGTATAGCTTTTTGGATGGTATTTAATTTTATTTGACTAGCATCTATTTTTTTGTGAGATGGCGTAGCCGTCTTGAACTGTGCCTCTGCCGGAATATATAGAGCTAAAGAGAATAGTAAGAGTAAAAGGTATCTCATGTGTATGGAATTTATTTTATTGGATTTTTAGATTGTCCTGCTAATTTTATTAATGTAGTATAATACTGTCTTAATCCAGCATCTGGTGTTTGCATGCCACCACCCCAAGATAATTTCTGCACTCGATCTCCTTGACCCATGGAAACAAAAAAGGTCATGTTACCTGGATCATTGATTCGCATATTATTGAGTCCTAAGGTTTCAAAGTTGCTGAACATTTGTACAGCGGTATCTTTATCAAAGGATTGCACTTCATTATAGTTCTCACCATCTGTACTTCTAAAAAGCTGTCCATTCTCCAGCAATTTATAGTAATCCATGGCGCCTGTAAAGCCCCCGCCATTTCCAAAGCCTAATACTAGGCCTTCATAATCAGCAAGAACATATTGTTTTGATTTGCATGCCACCAAACTTAATAGTGACAGTAATAATAACGTAGAAAATAGTCGCATATGCATTGGTCTTTATAGTTTGGACGTCAATTACATGACGAAAGTAGCATTTCAAAAGCCCTTAGGTTGTTAAAAAAAAATTAACGAAAAATAAGGCAGCTATAAAATTCGTACATTTAAAGAACAAAATACGGGTATTTGTAATTCAATTGATTGCATATAGCGTTTTTTTGTAATATTAAATCACAATCCATTTAATTAATTTTTACATGAAAAAGATCTTATTTGTTTGCGCGTTGGTTTTCATGTCTGGGATGGCATTTGGACAAACTAAAAAGTGCTGCGCTAGTAAAAAGGCATGTACTAAGTCTACGGCTTCTGTTGTAAAAGCAGACCAGCCAGGAACTATTGTTGCTTCTGCTTTAGCTGAGGCTGAATTAGCTGCTGAAGAAGCAGGTAACATTGAAAAAAGAGTTTGTTCTGCTTCTGGAAAAGTAAGTTTCCACGAGAAAGCAGTTTGCGAGAAATCTGGGACAGTAAGCTATAGCGAAGTTAACTATGACGCTGCTTCTAAGACCTTCGTAAAAGCCGCTTCTGTTGAGGCAGATGCTGAGAGACCAATGATCCGTTCGTTGGAAGAAGCTCCAGCTCCTGTATCTACTAAGCAGTGCACAAAGGGAGAAAAGAAATCTTGCGCAAAAACGTGTACAGGTAAAAAAGGAGCATAAGCCCTTTTTTAACCTACTGATATATAAGAAAGGCGTTGATTAGTAATCAGCGCCTTTTTTATTTGCTATGAAGTGTATTCATTATATAGTATCTGGAAGAGTCCAAGGTGTAGGATTTAGATTTTATACCCAAAAGAAAGCAAACGAGCTCAATATTATCGGGACAGTTCAAAACCTGGCTAATGGGGACGTTGAAGTATTCGCAAGTGGTGAAAGAGATGCTATGGATACCTTTACGAAATGGCTGCATACAGGACCTGAAAGCGCTGCCGTAACCCAACTCATCTATAAAGGCCAAAGTCCCGTTTCTTATGCCGATTTTTCGATAATTAGATGAACCTAACAAACTGTGACTTAATTCACACGATTCCGTTCTTCTCGAGCACCGCCTTCTCTTGACCGCCGATTCTCTTTATGTCCAAATGTGCTGGAAAAGCTTACTATTATAGTAGGTTGACTAAAGTCCCAAAATCCTTCTATTACAAATTCATCACTATTAAAGTCTGTATTAAAATCCCATTTTAGACTATTTAGAAGATCATTACCAGAAATGCGTATCACATCACCTTCTCTCTTTAGTTTCTTTTGAAAACCTACATTAAGCAAATAAATAGGGTTTAACGTGGCCAGACCGACCAGCCTCTTCGAAATATACATCATGGATGCTTCGGCACTAAACCCTTTAGCTAAGGTCCAATTAACAGTGCTGTTAGCCGTACCTCCTAATTGGCCTATCTCATAAAATTCATTTTCTTCATAGAAGCTGTTTATGCGATAACCAAGAAAGAAATTATTCTGAATATTGATGTTGTTGCCGATAAAAATCGGCACCGTTAAATTTCCAGAAAATAGCTGTGTATTACTTAAGTTTAATGGTGTGATTAATTGCTCATTGGTCTCTATGTCCACTTGGTTTTGGAATCGGGATATAGTACTATCCTGAAACATGTACTGAAAGGAGAGTATATAGGAATCCAGCGTAAAATCCACCTTAACATTATCTGATATCGCCGGTTGCAAAGCCGAATTTCCAAAGAAGTAGGTTCTTGGTTCAACAAAGATCACAAAGGGCGCCATATCATTAAACGTAGGTCTTGTAATTCTACGATTATAAGAGAAATTCAACTTTGATCTTTCGGATAAGAATTTCGAATAATATAATGTAGGAAATAGAGCGCCGAATTGTCGATCTACAACGGTGCCTTCCTTCTCTGTATTCAATTTTGAATCTGTATATTCATACCTCAAGCCTAGCTTAACTTCATCTTTATTTTCTAAGACTGTATTCGTTGAAAAATAGGCAGCGTAAATGCGCTCATTTAGATTGCTGAAGTTGGTAAAGCGATCTTCCACAATCCAATTATTCCCAATCCATTTTTGATAGGCAACATCATTTTCGAAAAAAGATTGACTGGTCTTCACACCAGTTTCGTAGCCAAATTTATCATTTAGCTGGCCATTTAGATCAGCTTTGGCCACCCAGATATTGATAGGTGTCAGCTTCGTACTTTGGGACACTTCATCTAATAGCGTAGGACCTGAAGCGTCAAAATAGTCAATGATATAGTCATTAGGATTATTGTCTACAAAGAATAGATAGTCACTATCCACATTTAATGTATGACCGCCACCCAGTTTTTTATCATAGTGAATATTGGCTCCATAATGCCGCCATTGATTTAACTCCGTCGTCTCCACAAAAGTAGAATCTGATAATAGATTGTCACTATAAATAGAATTCTCTGAAGTAGCATCCATGGTCCACTTTTCGTCGAAACTGGTGACTATAAATCCCACATTGGAATCATCGCTTAAAGCATAATCTACACCTAGTCTTACATTATGATCCTGCTGGATAGCGAAGCGTTCTGATGTCACCAAACTCTCTAATATATTTGTCCCATTATTTACTCTTCGAAAGTAGCGCACATCCTGTCGGCTTCGATTTCTATTAAAGGAATACGAACCAAATACAGCCAACTTATCTTTTTGATAACTGCTAAATAGTGTCGCCCCTAAATTTTCTCCAGTATTGTATCCGGCGGATAAAGAGTAATTCCCATACCAACCTTCTTGCGTATCATCTTTCAGAATAATATTTACAAAACCCGCATTTCCTTCGGCATCATACTTTGATGGTGGGGTAGTGATCAATTCGATCTTCTCTACATTATTGGCAGAAATACCCGACAACATCGAAATAACAGCGGAAGGAGGTGCTTGACTAATTTTACCATTGATCATGATAACGACACCATCTTTGCCTAACATAGAAATGGCTTCGTTTTGCCTATTAACTAATACGCCTGGTGACTTTTCCAAGGCATCAAGCACACTTCCAGCACTCATGTTAATGGACTCAGCAACATTAATGGCCAGCCGGTCTATCTTTTGCTCGAATAGCGGTTTTTTTGCCACTAATTCTACAGCTTCGAGGGTCAGACCTTCCGATAAAAGGATGTCTCCCAAATCATAGTTTTCTCCAGCAGCCAGACTAAAGACAGGTGATTGAAACGATCCATAGCCGATCATGCTTACTTCGACATAGTAATTCGTTTCTGGAGTAGCCGATATTTGAAAATAGCCAGCATCATCTGTAAGTTCTCCGCGTACTAAATTCGAATCCGAAGCTGTATATAATAATGCATTCACATAGGACATTGGACCACTATCATCAGAGACAATACCGGTAACATATTGTGCATGAGTAGATTTGGAAAATCCCAAAAAAACTAGAATCAGTAAGGCAGATTTTTTTAAAAAGTGGGCAAACATAAATGCGTTTTTTCGTATTAAGAATATGCTTGCACTTTCTCAAATAGGGAAATCTCTGCAAGTATAAATAATAAAGATTCTAATAACTATCTTGAGCAGCAATACTTTTCTACTATGGAGGCAGAAACTCAGACAAGCATACATTTTCAAGAAGCCATCACTCAAGGTATACCCAAGGAATTACCAGAAAATAGGCCTTTGGATGCCTCAGTAAGCCATGCGCCCCAACGGCGTTTAGATGGGGTATTAAATGATGCTGAATGGAAATTAGCTATTGATAATGCACTTCGATATTTCCCACAACACTGGCATGCTACCTTGCGCCCAGAGTTTGAAGCGGAATTGACAACATACGGCCGCATTTACATGCATCGATTTAGACCGGATTATGACATGTATGCCAGACCCATAGATGATTATCCAGCTCGATCAAAGCAAGCCGCGGCTATTATGTTGATGATCCAAAATAATTTAGATAAAACGGTGGCCAAACACCCGCATGAACTTATTACCTATGGTGGGAATGGTGCTGTTTTTCAGAATTGGGCCCAATACCTGATCACGATGCAATATCTATCAGAAATGGAAGATGATCAGACCTTGGTTCTGTATAGTGGCCATCCGCTAGGTCTTTTTCCATCTAATAAAAATGCACCGAGAGTAATTGTGACTAATGGCATGATGATTCCTAATTATTCGACAAAGCACGATTGGAATAAATACAATGCGATGGGTGTCACCTCCTATGGGCAGATGACTGCGGGATCTTTTATGTATATCGGACCGCAAGGTATCGTTCATGGAACGACCATTACCTTATTAAATGCTGGCCGATTAAATGGACTCGGTGATCAAGATTTAAAAGGTAAAATATTTGTTACCTCCGGTTTAGGGGGTATGAGTGGCGCCCAAGCCTTAGCAGCCATAATTACCGGTGCCGTCGGTGTGCTTGCAGAAGTCGATGAAGATGCCATCCAGCAACGGATTACAGATGGATATATATCCTCTGAAGATGTGTTTAGTAGTACGGATGCCTTGATTGAGCGAATGCTCGAGAAGCAACAAGCTAAAGAAGGATGCGCCTTAATTTACCACGGCAATATTGTCGAATTATGGGAAGCCTTTGTAGCTAAGAATATCAAAATTGACTTGGGTTCGGATCAAACATCTTTGCATAATATTGATGATCTAGGTTATTGTCCTATCGGCTATAGCTTCGAAGAAGCGAAGGCCTTGCTTATCCGTGACAAAGCTACGTTCATGGAAGAAATCAGGTCCACCTTGCGACGGCATGTAGATGCAATTAATACCTTGTCGCAGCAGGGGATGTACTTCTGGGATTATGGAAATGCCTTCCTTAAAGAAGCGGGAGAAGCGGGGGCAGATATTTGGGCGGATAGCAGCAAGGAACGATTTAAATATCCCTCTTATGTTGAGGATATAATGGGGCCTATGTGCTTTGATTATGGCTTTGGCCCTTTTCGGTGGGTATGTACTTCTGGCTCTATGGAAGACCTGTTAACCAGTGATAAGATAGCGGCTTCTGTAATCCGAGATATGCAAAAGGAGGCACCGGATAGTATCCAATCACAACTGAATGATAATCTCATTTGGATCGAAAATGCAGAGACTAACATACCGGTAGTGGGCTCTAAATCTAGGATTTTGTATGCGGATGCGGAAGGTCGAATTAAGATCGCGAAAGCCTTTAATGATGCTATCCAAAATAAAGTGATTTCGGCACCTATAGTCTTGGGGCGGGATCATCATGATGTATCGGGCACGGATTCGCCCTTCAGGGAGACCTCGAATATTTACGATGGTTCCAGTTTCACAGCAGACATGGCGGTCCATAATGTGATCGGGGATAGCTTCCGTGGCGCCACTTGGGTATCCTTGCATAATGGGGGTGGCGTAGGCTGGGGTGAGGTGATGAATGGCGGTTTTGGGATGGTCATTGATGGTTCTGAACAGTCGGCGGAAAATCTAGCCTCGATGCTGCACTGGGATGTAAATAATGGTATTGCTCGTCGAAGTTGGGCTCGGAATCCGCATGCTATTGAGACTATTAAGCGAGCTATGGCCGATAATCCTAAACTAAAAGTGACACTGCCTAATTTGGTTAAGGAGTAGGGCGATCCGCTGTACAGGTACAGCGGCGCTACGTCCAGTAGCCAGGTCCTTCGGACTCGCTTAGGCGACTACTTCCCATCGCTATCGCAGATTCGTTAAATCCCTATTAAAAAAGCTGGGTATTCTTTTTAGCCAATCGTCTTTTCTACTTTTGATTAATGCAACGGATATTCCTTGTCATACTATTCCTTAGTGGCTTTTTCGATGCGTCTGGCTATTCCATTGAGGGCACCGTAAATATGAAAGGGGAGTGGCAGCACCAAATATTTCTTGCTACGATAGATAAGTTGGATAATTATTATAGCGCCAATGCTTCATTTGTAATTAATTCGGCTAATATAGCGGAAGACGGGAGTTTTAGAATTACAGGGGATAACTTACCCGATAACCCTCAGTTTTATAGACTATACCTGATTAAAGAGGAACACTCCGAATTCAATGCGTGCTTATTTGTGGGCGGAGAAGAGCACAATTTTATACATCTACTGCTAGACAATGAATCCACGATCAGTATTCAGGCTGATATGGATAACTACGCCCCATTTGGTGACTATGCTGTCTATGGTGACACAGCCAATACCCTCATGAAAGAAATGGCACAGATTGTATATCCTAGTTATATATTTTACGAAATAAAATTTCCCTCGGAGCTGCAATTTTCTGAAGACAAATTAAACCGAGACCTTTTTAGTTTTGCAGACAGTTGTTCGAATCCGCTCGTTGCATTGGCTGCCATTAATAATACGGACTTTGATGAGTACTTTGAGGGTCGTTTCGATGATTATAATCGGATGCATACCACCTTAGAGGCGCAATTTCCAAAGCATCCATATACGCAGGATTTCAGGCGTAAAATGCGATACTATGGTTATGAAACAGAGGACACTAAACCCAGATCACTGGCATTTTGGGCTGCCTTGCTATTAGGGCTATTGTCAATCATACTTTTGATTCAGAATGGTCGACTTCGAAAGCAATTAACTAATTATGTGCCTGCTGACATTAATCTCGCTCAACAAAAAATAACATTGACCAGCCAAGAAAATAAAATCCTTAGCCTAATTAAGGAAGGAAAATCTAATAAGGAAATAGCTAATGAACTATTTATAGGCCTGAGTACCGTAAAAACGCACATCAATAAACTGTATTCAAAGTTAGGGGTCAAGAATAGAGCCGAAGCCATGGCATTCGATAAAAACCAGTAATTCAGGGGGTCTAGTCCCTTTTTCAACCCCGTTTTCCGCTTTTCTTCCACCCTCCAATTCTTGCAATAGGCGAGTGTCTAGGTGAATTTTGCCTCTGTATTTATTTATTCACAAAAAACATTATACACATGAAAAAAGCATCACTAGTTATTGCTTTGGCCCTATTAACAGGATTACTATTTCAAAACTGTTTACAAGCTGTGAATGCAGAGACAACGCTTAGCATGGAGGATCCTACTCCTAAAACAGCTAAATTGACTTGGCATTCCATTGACGCATTAGATGCCTTAGCGAAAAAAGGAGATCGTCCTATTATTGTAGATGTCTATACAGACTGGTGCAAATGGTGCAAAGTAATGGACGAAAAAACATTTGGAGATGAGGGTTTTCAAGCCTATGTTTCGGAAAACTTCTATTTGGTCAAATTTAATGCTGAGGACAAAAGCACATATACATTTAGAGATAAAGAATACCCATTTGTAAATACTGGAAGAAAAGGACACCATAAACTAGCCGCGGGCTTGCTTGAAGGTCGATTATCATACCCAGCATTCGTTATTTTGGACAAGGATTTGAATACGGTAGACATCATTAGGGGATTTAATGATCCACAATCCATGCGTCAAAAATTAGAAAAACAGACACTTTAAGAAAAAAGCCTCGTATTTTTTACGAGGCTTTTTTTATTTCCCTGCAACGAAATACAAAAAAGCAGCACCTTAATAGGTAAATGTAACTTTGTGTTTCAGCGAAACCCAGAAAAACAACTCATAAAATCCTGCATCAGAGGCAACAGGCAGGCGCAATTTACTTTATACGAACAGCATAAAGTAAACATGTACAATCTGTGCCTTCGCTATGCCCAACATCAACAAGAAGCTGAGGATATGATGCAAGAAGGATTCTTCAAGATCTTCAGAGATATCCGGCAATATAAAGGGGAAGTGGCCTTATCCTCTTGGATGCGTCGGGTTATGATCAATTCGGCATTAATGCACATACGCAAGCATCGTAAACTGCAATTATCTCAAATGTCAGAAGAAGCGATCCATGACCCTAGCATGTCTACGGAAAGCCCCTGGGATACCGAAAGAGAGAAGGCCATTTTACAAATGGTCCGTAAGTTGTCTGATATCCAACAGACCGTATTTAACCTTAAAGCGATTGACGGTTATAATTTTAAAGAAATAGCCGATATGTTGGCTGGAAAAGAAGCAACCATGCGCTCTCATTATTTGCGCGCTAGAACGAAGTTGCAAGATTTACTCAAACAAGAACTTTATCAAGATGAAAGATAGACAAGATAAACTTGAGCAGTTTTTTAAGAAGTCCTTAGACCAGATGAATGAGTTACCTTCTGACTCCATATGGGAAGGTCTTTCTCATAGAATGGATGTGGCTACCCCTTGGTATCTTTCATTGTTTAGATCCTGGCGAAGTTGGTTGCCGATTGCTATGCTTCTCATTGCTTTTGGTGGATATGCCTACTATGCACAAAGCTGTATTTCAGGATTGAAAGGAGATATGGAAGCCTATGATGCTATATCCAGTAACAAGGACATTGAACTACAAAAGAAAAGCGCTAAAATAGCAGCATTGGAAGAAAAGGTGCAAGGATTTTCTACAGCTAAAAAGGACATTGAACCGCCAATTAAAAAACAAGAAACTATAACTGAATCGGTGTATAAGAAACGATGGCAAAATGCAAAAGCGGCACTAAGTAGTGTCCAAAATCAGCTCTCGAATAAAGATGTAGAAATAGCCGGACTTCGAAACAGCCTGCTTCAGCTAGAGCGCGACCTTCGCATTTGTAGTTCGGCAGAAAAAAAGGAACAGCAAGAACCCAAGTTGGCATCCGGAAATGGCGATCAAGACCTAGCCAGTGCTTATGTTCCGAATGTACGATTGCAAGTCCCACCGCTCCATGAAAAGAAGGGTCTGTTTGCCTTTGATTCAAATCCAAGTTGGGTCTTTACGCCTTCAAGGTCTGGAGATGAGGATGCAGCAATAAACGACAAAAAAGTAAAGAAAAAAAGAAATAGGTATGATGTAGGATTGGGTGGAAAAGCCTTTATCACTTTGGTGGAGAATGGCTATCATTTTAATGAGAGTTATGGGGTTGGTATTAGACAAGAATATAAGTTGTCGCCAAGATTATCATTGACAAATAGCCTTCATTTAAATGAGCAAAGCTACCATATAGACTCTAATGAACCGGTGCTATCAGATGAAGTGCTTGACCGTTTCCCTAGGAGTGTGGGATCGGAATATGAAGTAAAGCGCATCGATGTGCAAGCTAATTATTTTGATGCTACATTTGGTGCGAAGTGGACCTTCAACCCAAGAAATGAGGATAGTCAGTTCTTTATAAATCCCGAAGCTGTATGGCAATTATATCTGCCGCAATCCTTTACCTATGACCTGAAAAACACCTCTGATATCGTCATCACTCAAAATGAATACGTAGCCTATTTAGGTTCGGCTAGATTGAGTTTGGGTTTTGATAAAAAGTTAGTAGGTAATTGGAAATACCAAATGGCCTTATATGCAGAACGCAGTTTTATTCCTATAGGTTATGATGAGCAGATCATGACCATGGTGGGATTATCAGGCCATGTAATGTTTTAGAAAAAAAATGCAACATGGTGCAACGAAATCGAAAAAGACTGCACCTTATAAATAGATCGATCAACGAAAAACAACGTATACGTGTCATTTAAAAAATGTATTCACAATTAAATTCAACGACATGAAATTGCAGAAATTAGCAACCCTTAGCCTTATCATATTTTTCTTTAGTTCTTGCCGAACAAATATCAACTTAGGATGTATAGAGCCGGAAGGAGAAGTGATTACCAAAGTATTAGAATTTGACGATTTTGATGAAGTCAATATTGGAGTAGATGCAGATGTGGAAATAGTACAAAGTGAAACTTTCCGAGTAGAAATCACAGCACATGAGAATATAATCGAACGCATAGAATCTGATTCAGGAATTTTAGGAGACGACCTAGATCTAGTAATCAATGGCTGCACACGGTTTAATAATACCAATATTGAAATCTTTATCGCAATGCCTACTGTAGAAGATATTAAGGTAGCCGGTGATGCCGATGTAGAAGTCAATGGTGGGTTCACCGGACTCGGTGATCTTAATCTGAATATTGCAGGAGATGGAAAGATTGAAGGAGCATTTGGCGAATTAAATAAATTAGATGTTAAGATCGCAGGAGATGGGAAAGTGGATATCGAAGCGACGGCTACAGAACTAAAAGCAGATATAGCCGGTGATGGCAGTATCATGGCAGAAGATGTACTCGTAGACTTTGTAGAAGTTAGAATTGGTGGCGATGGTTTTCTAACAGCGGAGGTAAGTCAAAGTGCAGAAATGGAAATAGCAGGAGATGGAGAGGTATCCCTGTTTGGTACAGCAGATACACAGTCTATAATGATTGCTGGAGATGGAAAAGTGCGAAATCACGACTTAATAACAGAATTTACTGAGGTAGAAATTGCAGGAGACGGAGATGTAAATGTATTCGTAAATGATGAATTGGATGTAAAGATTATTGGTGACGGTACAGTATGTTTTAAAGGCGATCCAATTGTAAAGACGGATATAGGTGGTGACGGTGATGTCATCGACTGCAACTAGATAAAAGCCTAACTGGAAGGGCCCCTACATTTCTCATCTGGGGCCCGATTTTTCTCAAAACAAAATTTACAAAAATCATGAAAAGACATATGTTCTTACTGGCATTGCTATGCCTAATCATAAACACCTTACACGCACAGGATTATAATCAAACCATTAGAGGAACTATCCTTGATGCGGAAAGCCAACAACCATTGATCGGAGCGACGATCAGCATTATGACTACAGACCCAGTTATGGGTACTACCACTGACTTTGATGGTCAATTTCGAATCGATGAAGTACCCATTGGAAGACATGACATTCAATTAGATTACTTAGGATATGAAACAGTATTCTTGTCTAACCAATTAATTGGGACGGGGAAGGAACTGGTGTTAAACCTGGGTATGGAAGAATCGGCGCAGACCTTAGAAACAGTAGAAATAAGTGCTGAGAAGAGTTATGATAAGACAAAAGCACTTAATGAATTTGCGTCACTCAGTTCTAGGACATTTTCTGTGGAAGAAACATCGAGGTACGCAGCAGCTATCTATGACCCAGCGCGAATGGCGCAGAATTATGCAGGCGTCAGTGTAGGTGCTGGTTCAGATCTTTACAATGAGATTGTGGTTAGAGGTAATTCCTCAGCTGGCATCTTATGGCGCTTAGAAGGCATCGAGGTCCCTAACCCAAATCACTTTGGTGAGTTAGGTTCATCGGGTGGGGCAGTAAGTATGTTGAGTAGTACCACCTTGAGTAATTCTGATTTTTATACTGGCGCATTTCCCTCTGAATTTGGTAATGCTACAGCAGGTGTATTCGACCTTAATCTGAGGGCGGGAAATAATGAAAAACGAGAATCATCAGTGATGATAGGGGCTCTAGGAATAGAGGTAGGGACAGAAGGCCCTTTCTCTAAGAAAAGCAAGGCCTCATATCTTGTTAATTATCGATACTCAACCTTGGCATTAATCCAAGCAATGGGTGTAAACCCAACAGGTGATGTATTACCTACCTACCAAGATTTATCTTTTAAGGTAAATGTGCCGACCCAGCGCTTAGGTACTTTTTCATTATTTGGATTAGCTGGAGATAATTTAGCGGCTACCATCGCGGCTAAAGATTCTACTCAATGGGAATATGAAAGTGATCGAGAAGAAGGGAGTAATATAGGAAGGACCGGAACGATCGGTTTATCACATAGATATTTAATAAATGATCGATCGTATTTGCGCACTGTTGTAGCCGCTTCTCATCAGGCCATCATTTATGAACAAGGTTTATTGAATTACGATTATGTAAACGAGCTAGATTACCAAGAGGATATTACAGAGAATAGTTATCGCATAAATTCGACCTACAATTATAAGTTTAGTCCGCAACTAAGCTTACGGGCTGGTGGCATATACACCCATAAGGATTTTGATTTTTTATCGGAATACGCGGAAACTCCAGGTGCTCAAATGCAAACGGCCTTCAGTGGTGCTGCCACCAATGGATATTTACAAGCCTTTGCCCAAGCTAAATACAAACTCAGCCCTAAGGTGAAGATTAATACAGGTATGCATTTTACTCAAATGAGTATCAATAACAAAGTGACTGTCGAGCCTAGAGCCGCCATTAGCTGGCAACTAGCTCCTGGTCACGAGTTGAGCCTAGCTTCAGGATTACATAGTAAAGTAGAACACTTGAGTCTTTATTCTATGGATGGAGAATGGAGAGATGGTACGATCGCCAGAGGTAATGAAAACTTAGGTACAACCAAATCCTGGCACAATGTAATAGGCTATGATTTTATCATCAATGATAATATGCGATTAAAGACAGAAGCGTATTACCAATATTTATATGATGTGCTGATTTGGAAAGAAGGCGATCAATCTTTCTCAATTCTAAATTCGAATGATATGTGGGATAACTTCGCATTGAATGGGGCGGTCCAAGAAGGGAACGGCAGGAATATAGGATTAGACGTAACCCTTGAAAAGTTCTTTGCAGATTCGTATTATTTCATGATGACGGGTTCAATCTATGATTCAAAGTTCAAGACGTTTGGGGATACATGGTATAATACAAGATACAATGGAAACTATCAGTGCAATCTTATAGGTGGAAAGGAGTTTAAGATGGGCAAATCTGACAAAAACATTTTTGGTGTCAATGGTAAATTAGTCATGGCAGGAGGTAATAGAGTCACACCGATTGATCTTGAAGCTTCTTTGGCAGCAGAGGACGAAGTTAGACGATGGGATATGCCATTCTCTGGACAAGAAAAAGGCTATGGTAGAATGGACCTAGGTGTGAGTTATAAGATTAACACAAAAAATATCACTCACACCATCCGTTTTGATGTGCAAAATGTGACTAATAGACAGAATATCTTTGTCTCTTATTTTGATGACGACACATTTACTGTGGAGAACGCATACCAAACTGGATTTTTTCCGTTCTTTAATTATCGTGTAGAGTTTTAAAACCGACTCAAAGATTTAGTTTTTTCATATTGTAGATTTGGGGGCCTCATTAGGTCCCCTTCTTTTTTGCCTGTATATTTATAAGACATGCAAGAGCATTTTCATACGACCTCTGTACTTTCAAAAGACACGCTCAAAGGCTTATTGCTGCGAAGAAACAATCCAGCATTACGCAAGTTTGTTTGGCTATATAGTTTATTCATTTTATTTCATATTTGGATAGTATGGGCCTGGGGTAGTACTTGGTACATTCAAGTGATACCGTATGCCGGCTTCACATTATGCGTTTGTAGTCTGTTTGCATGCGAACATGAGACGGTACACAGGACAGCTTTTGCATCAAAGAAGACCAATGATTGGGTGGCATTTCTGGCAGGTATCCTTCATATCTATCCCAGTAATATATTCAGGGATTTTCATTTTGAGCACCATAGGTATACCAATATCCCAGGTAAAGATCCAGAAATATCATTTGGCGGTAAGCCAGTGCCTTCTGTAATTAGTAGTATTCCATCTCATCTAGCTTGGTTGACGGGTTTGCCTCTTTTGCTTTTTAAGTGCCTGATGTTAATTGGAGGTATCATGGGTTTTCCTAATTGGGTAAGACGGTATTTCTTCCCTTTCATAAAGCAAGAATCTAGAAGACGAATCTTTATTGAATCATGGATCGTTTTCCTTGTTCAAGCTGCTTTCCTATTTTTAGCTATTGTTGTTTCGCCTGCATTTTGGGCTATTTTTATAGGGCAAGTGATTGGGCATTGTGTCTTGGCTTTTTACTTAGAGATGGAACATAATGGACTGCCTTTTGAAGGGACCATTTTTGAAAAAACAAGAAGTATGCGTGTGAGTCATTGGGTGAAGCGACTCATGTGGAATATGCCTTATCATGCGGAACATCATGCCTATCCTGCGGTTCCCTTTCATGCCTTGCCTGAGCTTCATTCAGCATTAGGTGATCAAGTCCTTCATAAAGAGGACAGTCATTTTGATTTTAATCGAAAAGTGATACGTGGCACCTTTAAAGGATAAGGGACTATTGCTTAATAAACCATTTGCTGGTAGATCCAATTGTCAAAATGTATGATCCTGAAACGAAGCCTTCTATTGAAATAGCATGCTTAGATTGAGATAAAGTACCTGTCTTTATGACCTTGCCTAAAATATCAGTAATACTAAACTTGCTTTCATCAGTCAATCCTGAAATTTGCAATTGATCGATTGCAGGGTTAGGGAAAATATTGAATGGGTCAATGTCTTGCTTTTCTGTATTTACTAATTGATTGTCTACCACTCTTGAAAAGAACCGCCAAATTTCAGTAGCTCCATCTATCCCGGTATCTATCCAGAATCCTGGCCACGTGTGATCCATTCCTTCTACTACATATTGCCATACTTGATTGGCTGTTGGATCCATGCTGGAATGATACGTTATGCTTGTGGGATTTGTTGCATCTACTATTTCTTCAGCGATTACATCTAATCCATTTAGGTCCCGCCAATAATCGATTACAGTATAAATATCAGGTGCACCGCCCCATCCACCACTTTCGGTAATACTACCGTCCATCGGAACTACTTGATCGATTGTACCCGAAATTTGCATGACAGGAATGACTCGTTCTGGATTACAATTATTCCAATCATAACCACTCATAGTGCCAGTTACTGAAGCAATAGCACTAAAAACGTCAGATGCTTCACAAGCCAAGGTATAACTCATAAATCCACCATTGGACATGCCACAAGCGAAGGTCATGTCTGCAGACAAATCATATGTCTCTTGTAAATGTCGAGCTAACTCGCTTAAAAAGCCTATATCATCTGTTTCGCTGATAGATAAATTAGCATTCCAATGGGTATTTCCAACAAAAGCATCATTGGTACCTAATGGATAACATACAGCAAAACCTTCTGTAGCTGCTAAAGCATCAAAGCCAGAATATGACTGTATGATATCATTATTACTAGTGTACCCGTGGAGCACAAATACTAAAGGAGCTTGTGATGGTACATTATCTGGAATGGTCAAATTATAGCTACGAGTGATCCCATTATGCTCAAATGAAATATCACTTTGAGCAACTACCATTTGGAAAAAACAAAGCACTAGATAAAGACTTAGATAGATTCTGATTTTCATACCGTACATTATAAAGAGTAAAGTACGGATTATTTAAAGGGTCTACGATACTAAGGGAAATAAAAAAAGTCGCGTTTCACAACGCGACTTTTATATGGCTATTCTCTTTCGCTTACAATTTCACAAACGTATGTGACGAGCTCCTGTCTTCTTCATCAGTGATAGTCAGAATGTATGTGCCTTTTTGCAATGATTCGATAGGTATTTCGAAAGCATCTTTTTGACTTACACCCCTTTGTACTGTGTGACCTAAGATATTCATGATCTCAAATGCTTTGAAGGTTCGTCCCGACTCATTCATTTGTACATTCAAAATATGATCAGCAGGATTTGGATACAAATCAAAAGGCAAGGCCTGAATACCTATTGTATTCGTAAGCATATCATCTACGATATAATTTGCATCATTGGTCCTAATAGGATCATTGAAATCAAAGTAGATGTCGGCAAAATTGTTGATTTTGGTACCGTTAGCAAGATCTGGAATTTGCTGAATTCTGAATGAGATAAAACCATTAGATCCTTCTAAGTTAGTCGTACTGTCAGGCAGGAGTATGTTCTCAAACAAAATCTCTAATTCTCGATCCCTCAAGGTAGCTATATACTCGTGACTATGGCCGCCAAAACGCAGTGTAGAAAGATCTAGGTTTTCGGATAAAGTATCGACTAAACGAACTGTAAAGGCAGTATCCGAACCTGTATTTTGAAAACGAATTAAATACTCGATCTCCGTATTTTGCAGAATTAAATCATCTTCGCCTACACCTGGCGGAAAGGCTTGCTTATCGTTAGGGTCATACGAACCAATATTTTCCTGGCACTCTTCGCTGTAAGTATCATCACGTGGCAAACCACAATCGTCTACCGGATAAATCTGCGCAGAGTAACAATGAATCTCACCTAATTCCGTATTATCACAATCGACCGTTATCTTGATCTTTATAGTCCCACAGCTTAATATATCTACATCCCCAACGTCATAAGTCAGTGTGTTTCCATCAATCATAGAAGGAGCAGGAATCGAAGACTCATAAATAAATTTATTGTCCAGTGTTACGACTACCTGACCATTTTCTAAGATCTCTGTTCCATTATTGCAGTACTCCACAAATAGAGTGTTCTCAAAGCAACGGCGAAGAAGCGGAGCGGTGATTTCAACGATTGGTACAGGGCAAGATAAGGCCGCTTGCGCTCCAAAATCTAAGGTCACTTCTTCATTATCTCCTGTAAATACTATGGTTTCTTCATCTGGACAAATAGTCCAAACATCATTCTGGCTCGTTGCTTCAACGGTATATTCTCCAGGACTTAAAAATAATGAGTAGCTACCTTGCGAGTTTGTATATCGTGTAAAATCGAGATCGCCACTAACATCTATTTTCCAGTTTGGAATGGTGGCTTCATTGTCATCTTTCTCGCAAGAATCATTAAGATCTTGATAAATGCTACCAAATATTTTATTCTTCTGAGTATACTCCCCACATAATTCATACATCAAAGCTGGCAAATCCCCATTTACAATCTCACCCCAATTTAGACGGTCGTCGGGCTCAAAAATATTGGGCGCTCCACTACCAGGTGGCGAAAACGCGGAGCCATCTGGACAAAGAACAAAAGTAGTCGGGAAAAAGGCAATGCCTAACTCATCCAGTAAATTAGGATCAGGTACATCGATGATAGGGTAAGAGTTTCCTTCTGTCCAATCACCCATAGTATTGTTCCCTTCACCAAAAATTTCATCTGTATCCGTAAATACATCAAATTCCATTTTTAATACCGTAGCTTCATCCGAACCATCAGGTCCATACTCTTGATAAAAATCTTCAAGGATTTTGGTTTGATTATAATCCCAGCAAGGCCCACACCAAGTAGCGAACACGTCGATGACCACAATCTTGCCTTGATCTAAATAATCAGCCTGTAGATCCACAACATTGCCTTCCACATCTTCAAAGCTAAAGTCCGGGAACTGCGCAGCACAAAACTGGGCACTAATGGTTACTAGTAACAAAACATAAAGTCGTTTCATGATTTAATTAGTTTTTCTAATGAATTAAAAAGTAAAGCGAAGCGTCAGAAATTTGCTTCTGTGGGGAGACATCGTAAGATACTGTAATATTCTGGGATTAGAATATTGCGACGATTTTTTTTGGACGATTCCTTATGATGCATACGCACCATAAGGCCGGTCCCCTGCATGGTTCGCTACGCTCCGTCTAGTGGCCTAAGCCACCAGACCTAGCATTCCGGGCACCTATCGCGAAGCAGGTTTTTACACTAGCTTTCAAAAAAGGCATAAATCTTTTCGACCTGTTTGTCAAGATTTTTGATCTTGTTAAAAGAGTAAATAAAGCTTCTTTTCTTTCCATCAGTCATATCGGTATATTTCGCTTTCAATCCAGGATCCTCCTCCAGTAGCACTTCTAAAACTTCAGGTACTGCAACGCCCAGTTGGTCTGGATCTTCTCGGAGAAGTAAAGTGATGGTATCGCCCAATTGAAGCTGCGCTTTATTCAAATTTCCTTTTGAAAGAATTACGAAAAAATTACCATCACCTAGATGGTTTAAACCGCATCGAAAGGCCAGACCGTTTAGTTCGCAAATGACTCTCGTTTTGTTACCCTTTGAAAGTGTAGCCACCAATTCCTTAGAAATTGGAGCATAAAAATACGCACCTCTTCGAGGCTCTAATTGATCAATCGTGCACGCTATTTCAAAAGACATAGAATAGACCTTTTATATCTAATGTATACTTGAGTAAAAAGTTTTGGTAGTGTGATACTTAATTCAACTGCCAGGCAATTTTTCTCCCTTGGCTGATAAACTTGCTTGTCGAGGTTTGTAACCTCGATACCATATGCTGAAATTATATTTGAGCAAACTGTGAGCTTTGCTGATCGGAATGTTCTACTCCAATGTCAACTAAGCGTTGAGAGGTTACAAACGGGTGGCAAGCGCATAGCATAGAGCTTGAAAACCTCGACGAACGATTTTTTTAGCGCGTCAATTAAGAGCTTAGATAATTGCATCAAAAAATACTATCTCACCTCTATTCAAATAAACGTACATTATGAGATTTCTAAGCTCTACCTTGCTTGTCGAGGTTTGTAACCTCGATACCATATGCTGAAATTATATTTGAGCAAACTGTAAGCTTTGCTGAACGGAATGTTCTACTTCGATTTCAACTAAGCGTTGAGAGATAACTAACAGGTGATAAGTGCATAGCATCGAGGTTGAAAACCTCGACGAACGATGTGGGATATTTCTTTACACGCCATTTGTTACATATTCTTATAAGGTCATAGATCATTTTTATAATTAAAAGACCAAGCAGTATGCGTATAATGTATTCCCAAATATTCTTTCCTTCTTCAATTGAATTACTTGTTTGTCGAGGTTTGTAACCTCGATACCATATGCTGAAATTATATTAGAGCAAACTGTGAGCTTTGCTGATCGGAATGTTCTACTACAATGTCAACTAAGCGTTGAGAGATAACTAATGGGTGGTAAGCGCATAATATCGAGCTTGAAAACTTCGACGAACGATTTTTTTAGCGCGTCAACTAAATGACTAAAT
>JAHDDO010000081.1 GCA_020629315.1 Saprospiraceae bacterium
TAGAGCAACTGCCTTCTAAGCAGTAGGTCTTAGGTTCGAATCCTAATGGAGTCACAAAGAGCATCCTAAATCATTTGGATGCTCTTTTTATTTATACTACCTTCCAAACTATGAATGCTAAAACTGGGAAAATACTATACTGGATTGTAACTGCATTGGCATTGGCCATTTTTGCGTTTTCAGCGATTATGTACCTCACAAAAACTGAAATGGTAAATGGTTTCTTTGAAGAATTGAATTTCCCCACTTGGCTTGTCATTCCATTAGCAGTAGGTAAAATAGTTGGCATCATAGCTGTTCTTATAAATAAACAACGATGGTTGACAGAATGGGCCTATGCTGGATTTTTCTTTGATGCTGTGTTAGCTACGATGGCACACCATTATGCAGGGCATGGAGTAGTAGGTCTTTCCTTGCTTGCTATTCTTTTTATTTGTAGCTCACGGTTTTTATATAAATTTAGGTAGTCAAGACAAATTCAATTCATTTAGCGTTATATAGCTATAAACAAAATGTTATGCCCAATAAAGCTTCAATATTATTTGCCATTTTATTTCTAAGTTCATTTTTCGTTTTTACATCTTGTGATGAACCGGCACCAACACCTCTTCCAAGCTCATGCGATGATAGATCTTTTGGCTGTGACCAAGATGGTGTAGCTTGGCAATTAGAATCGGTTGGAACAGCTTTAAGGGCTTCGGAAATTGCAGATGGTAATGACCTTAAGAAGGTAGAGTTATTGATGAAAGGTGTTGATGGTAGTTCCATAGAAATACTGCTTATTGAAGCAGAAAACCCAAATACTGAATCTTGCTTAACGTCTGATAAAACGTGGTCAACAAATCTATCAAAAAATTATACCATACCAGGCACCCAAGTAAGTGATGCTCTTATCTTTATTTATACAGATCCATTAGGTAACGTTTTTGAGTCTCGAAACACTATTGAAGATAGTAAGGAAGGGTTTCTATACTTGAGCGCATGTGACGAAGATATGCGCATGATAGAGGGTGACTTTTCATTTGTTATAGACCTTCAAACAGCTGCGGGAGCGACTACTATTTTCAGTAATGGGTCTTTTGAAAGCCTTTGCTTGGATATGTAAAATGTCAACGCCGCTTTTTACTTGGGCGAACTAATTTTTCAATCTCTGTTTCCCAATCTTGAATCGCTTTTTTATAATCTTTCAATCTGTTGTTCTTATCAATAACTCGTTTCCCTGATTTTGGTCGTTTAGGAGGCTCATACTTTTTCTTTTGATTTTTTAAGATGATGTCGATAATACGATCAGGAAGGTCATTTAAAATATCATCTACATCATGTTTGCGCTGTAATTCTGCATAAGCGGCATGACTAATCGTGTCTGGGCATTCCGTACGCACCACTATTTCACCTTCAGGTATTTCCAACAAATTATCTGCTTCTGCTAACTCAAAAATAGCACCAGCCAAAGGTAGTGCAGTTCTACCCCCTGAGCCCGTACCCAAGTTTCTAAAGTGTATACGCCTGTCCATAGTGCCAACCCATGCACCAACAACCAGATTGTCGTTATAACCCATAAACCATCCATCTGATTGATTTTGGGTAGTACCTGTCTTCCCTTTGATAGAAGCATCAATATCAAACATGCTATAAATCCGGCGCCCTGTACCATTTAAGGTTACATTTTGCATCATGTCATTCAATTTTCTAACAGCAACTGGGTCGACAATTTGTTTATTGAATAGAGTAGGGCGCTTTCGTTCATATAAGACATTACCGTCCACATCCTCTATACGCTCGATACAATGAAAGTCAACGGCCTTTCCTTCATTAGCAAATTTACTATACACACTGACCATCTCTTCAAGTGACACATCATTCGTTCCGAGGACCATGCTAGGTACTAGAGACAAAGGACTTGATATACCTAATTTTCTAGCCATCTCTCCTACAGCATTGGCTCCTGCTTCAAAAAGAACCTGAACAGAAACGGTATTAATAGAATGGGTTAAGGCCCCTTTCATTGATGCTAAACCACCATATTTATCATCTGCATTTTTAGGTGTCCAATTCTTATAATCAGTGTAGGTTCGAAGTTCGTTTTCATACATTTTGCAAGGATCTCCTCCTCGATCTAATGCGGTTAAATATACAATTGGTTTAAATGTGGAACCTACTTGACGAGTCCCTTTAATATTGTCATATTGAAACCGACCATAATCATTTCCTCCTATCCAAACTTTTATTTCCCCTGTATTTGGATCTGCTGCCATAACACCTGCATGAAGCAATGATAAATAATGTTTAATAGAATCAATTTTGGTTATATTTTCCGTTTGCATTCCATTCCAAGTCCAAATACGCCTATTTTCTTTTGACGTGAATGCGTCCAATGCTTCTTTTGAAGAAAGCCCTTTCGCTTTACGCCGCTTATAATGTGGATCGCTTAGAATTTTTTCATCAATAATTTTATTTCCATTCCCATACAAATTGCCTCCTTTCCAACTATCCAAAAAACGTCGCTGAAGATCAGCCATATGTCTTTTCATGAAGGCCTCGCCTGCAATTTGTAGATCATAATCCACAGTAGAGTAAATACGTAGTCCATCCCTATAAATATCATACAAGCTGCCATCACTCTTAGGATTTGCTTCCGCCCATTTATCAAATTCCAGCTTGACTTCTCTTTTAAAATATCTAGCCAATTCTACAATCTCAGACGGGGCCTGATAATCTAATCCCAGAGGTAAGCCCTTGGCATAGTCTGCCACTTCAGCATCAAGATTTCCAAATATTTCCATTTGGGAAATGACCACATTTCGCCGTTGAGTAGCACGTTCTGGATTTAATCTTGGCGAATAATAGGAAGTCGCTTTTAGAATACCCACTAGTGTGGCAGCTTCATGCAATTCCAACTCGCTTGGCGGTTTATTAAAAAATCGCTCAGAAGCTGTCCCTATTCCGAATGCTCGTTCACCATAACTAACTGTATTAGCGTAGAGCATCAAGATTTCATCTTTACTGTACACCTTCTCCAAACGCTTAGCCACTTCCATTTCCCTAAACTTATTTAATACCGTGCTTAACATTCGGTATTTCCGCCTTGGAAACAAATTCTTGGCTAATTGTTGGGTAATCGTGCTACCACCGCCACTATTATCTTTTTGTAATAAAATGGTTTTAACCAAAACTCTACCTAATGATCTAAAGTCTATACCATTGTGTTTGTAAAATCGATGATCTTCAGTGCTCACTAAGGCATTCTTGAAATGATTGTTTAGATCTTCAGGGTTGATGGTGGTCCTGTTTTCCACATAGTACCTTCCAAATAACTTACCTTCTTTAGAATAGATCTCTGAAGCTAATGGATTTGATATCTTTCGTAGCTCTCTTTTTGAAGGTAGATTATCGACGATCTCAAAGGCAACTAATGATCTGAAAATAAAAAATACGATGATGGGAAATAAAAGTAAGGCAGCTAATAGCAAACTTACATTACGCCACTTTATTCTGGAAAGAAATGAATTTGAACTCATAATATTATCTGACCTAAAAGTACAGTATGCAAACGAAAAATGTAGGAAAGCCATACATCATAGCTGAGCTTTTAACATCTGTAATTTGGCGGCCTCCGTCCTTCGGACGACCGGGTCATTACAGGCTCGCTGATTCCGCTCGGTCACCGATCCAGCTATGCTTGCATCGGGATTCCCGAAACGCTGATTGAATTTTGGTAGCATAGGATGTGTTAGACTCGAAGCTATCTTTACTAGCATCGGTATTCCCGAATCTCCGATCGAGCTATGCTTGCATCGGGATTCCCGAATCTCCGATCGAGCTATGCTTGCATCGGGACGAAACCCTTCCATACCCCTGGCCGGAATCTATGGTTCAGAATCTAGAAGTCCAGTAATGGCATTAGCAATAAATGTATTATAATCAGGATTACTATATATCTCCTTTGAATGACCAATACCCGTGTAGAACATTGGACCACCCAAATAAGAATGATGCCAACTGATGGGATGAAAATCAGGATGTTCGCCACCAGAATAACTACTTTCATCCATTGCTAATACAGGAATAATGTGTGGCATAAAGCGTTTAAAGTTGTACCATTCATCCCGACAGGTCCATCTATTGGGTAGGTGAGGGCAGCAATCATGCTCTTTCGATTTTAATACATCTGCTTCAAATACATTAGGATCATTCGGATGATTTTTAAAATAAGCACCTACCAGCTTTTCATACCAAGGCCAATCATGTTCTGTGTCGGCTGCTGCGTGTATCCCCATGAAAGCGCCACCCGATTCTATGTAATTTTTAAAGGCGATCTCTTGCTTTTCATTCAATACATCACCTGTTGTATTTAACCATATAATAAGCTCAAAATTTGACAATGAATCGGATTCGAAAATAGTGGCGTTTTCAGTGAAGGTCATCGCCCATTGCTTTTCATTTCCAATGTCTTGTAGCATGCGAATTCCTTCAGGAATGGATTCGTGTCTAAAAGCTGCCGTCTTACTAAAAACAAGCAATTCTGTGGAGGTTGTCGATTGACAAGATGTTATTAAAAAAGGAAATAGAAAAAGCCACGCAAGTCTTATCATCACTTATTGACCGATTATATGAATAATAGAAGTGTACTCTTTTTCTAGCCATGGCCAAAAAGAAACATCTGGTTTTTGTACAATTTTTATAGCAGCAGCTTCCTCTAACTGACTGGCCTTTTGGAATAAGGGAGTTTCAGAGTTGTATCGCTTACGTCGAATGAAATTTTCACAATCAGAATATGAAAATAGCAGAGAATACCATTGGACCGCAAAACTTTGATCAAGCGCTATTGCATGGAATAAATGATCTTCATTTGTCAAGTGATTTGAGCCTACTATCATCAAAGCCTTAGATAAGGAATTAGAATGAATCATGTGTAATCGTTCTAGCATCTGCTGATCTCTTTTCTTCGAACTCAGCCCAAAATCATCCATAAACACAGGATTGGTAATTATATCAAAGAGGATTTGTTCTTGATCCAGGATGAGCTCTTTGAATAGGTCTCGATTGGTTAGGTAGGCTTCCTTTACATCTAATAATATCTTCTTTAATTCATTGGCCTTGGTGTCAGATTTAATTTGTTGGAGCACTTGACGCAAGCTATCCGTGGGTCTTTTATCTGGGTAGGATAATAGCTGATCGAAAACGAAGGAAACGCAGACCGAACGATCAAAATCAAAACCCACTAAATCAAAGGGATACGTCAAATGCAAGAGTCGCAGCGAACGAATAAATGATTTATAGCTCGGCACCCTCGCCCGAGTAAAATCCAACAAACTTTCATCTCCATATTGAAGGTACCTGTTGAGTATAGCAACTTCAGCTGGACCCGCTTCGATTAGTATAGTATTATAGCCTTTGTTTAGAAAATGAGATAATATGAAATGCTCGGTTTCGTGTGTGCCAGCCACTGCATGGGCCTCCCCAATAAC
>JAHDDO010000036.1 GCA_020629315.1 Saprospiraceae bacterium
CAAAGGTCATGCTAGCGCTTGGGCAAGACATGATCATTGGGTCCGTCGTATCATCTACAGTGACCACGTGAGAACATGTTGCTAAGGCGGCACCGTTTAATGACAAGGTATACGTACGACTTATCATCAAACCATCTGGACACAAAGATCCTGCAGTTGATTCACTAGTAACTGCCATAGTTTGCGTTTCTCCGCAATCCTCAATCATGGTAAACACATCAGAAATAGTTGTATAAGCGGGCGCGTCTGAAATTGAACACCCTTCAACTGTTTCGTTAGACAAATTACACATGGCCATTTTTGTACAACAATTTGCATTTACACATGCTGTTTCTACTGCACATAAATCGACATCATCAGTTCTCCTTAATTCAACACAATATTCAGTGCCATCTTCATCAACGGTTATTTCATTAGTAGTGGCACCATTACTCCATTCAAAGATATATGAGCATGCAGCCCCATTTCCCATTGGAACTGCGGTAAGATCCATAGTACCATCACCATTACATGTCGTTTCTATTGAAACGGTGTATTCAGGATAGACAACTACTTGACCCATGGCTGAAACATCACCTGAAGTACAAGATGTATTTATTGGCTCTCCTGAAACTTCATATGTAAATATCACACCATCACAATCTGTTACTTCTCCAAATACTGTTTCATCATATTGAAAATTTATGGGGCTTTCATTAGTACATGGATCGGTACAATCAGGAAAGTTATTTAGGAATTCATCGTATGTACTTCCATTATCAACTCCACTCCATGTGAAATTCATCAAATTGGTAACGCTTAGTTCTACATTACAGCTTTGAGAGATCTCTGGCATAGGAATAATACCCGGAGAAGGAATTCCTGAAATGGTAATTTCATTTTGGTTTGCTCCTGACTTACACACAAACACATAATATGTTTCTCCCGAAGTTAAACAAATATCATCCTGGATATTTGGTAGTGCATTCTGCTCAGCATTAGAGGTTGGAAAATCTGTACAATTAAAATCAGTTTGTAACACAGAGTAAACAAATCCACCGCCACCGCTTATTTCAGCATTTAAGCCTTCAGTGCCATCATCTAGGGTAATCAAGAATTCTACACAACGATCTCCAGAGCTACAACACTCTTCAAAACGTTCAGTATAGTTAATATCAAATACAGCGTCGGGTTGACCTGAGAAATCTAATTGGTAAAATGGCACATCACTTTCACAACCGCCACTGATATTATCTGCACAATCATATACACCACTATAAATTTCAGTTTCACATCCATCTGGACTTATAAGAATAATCTCAATATTATCTCCATCTGCAAAAGGTCCAAATTCGAATGTAGAAGGGCTTCCAGATGTTAAGGTATATCCACTAGGCGATGCATCACCAAAATCCAAAAGTTGCCCAATCATCCACGTCTGATCAGCAATATTTCCTTGCAAATCTTGAAATGTGTAGGTGCCATTAGCGGCCTCCGGAGTGAAAGTTATATCAATGTAAAACTCATCGGCAATATTCCCATCAGAGTTACATTCAAAATAAAAATTATGTAGGTCTGTTTGTATACATTGCGAAAAAGCAGACTGAAGACCTAGAAGCGTTACGAGACACAATACTAACCCAATGTTATGGTGTAGCACAATACCCTTTAATGTGTTTGTCATAATCATTTAATTTTGATTATGAGTAGTCGGTTATTACTAGGGGTTTACACTCAAAGAGTATACCAATTAAAGGGTAAAATTAACATATTACAACTTAGTAATATTTGTTAAATATTGACTGCTAAATAGATGAATGTTAATTTATTCAATCATTATTTTTTTAACAATTTCATTTTTATCCGTTATTATTTGTAGATAATATAGTCCCGTAGGATAAGCGCTCACATCAAAGCCAATTTCATTTTCAGAAAATTCTGTTTTTTGTATTAGTTTGAAAGTAGCATCATAGATGTAAACACGAGTCTTTTGCAGAGTTGATTGATACACTGTTAGGAAATCAGAGGCGGGATTAGGGTAAAGATTCACATTCCATACCTCTCCATATTCACGGTTAAAAGAAACAATATTTGAATAGGTAAGTGTACCATCTTCTTCTATTCCCTTAACTCTAAAATAGATTTGACCATACTGCTCAAAATAATCCTGAACATAATATTTTGATATGGATGGATCTGAAACTTTGGTATAAAATGAAGAAAATGAATTTGCCGAATTATCACTCCATTCTAATTCAAATCGCGCGAAAGGAATGGCTTGTTTTACTTCCCAATCAAATTGAACTTGATCATCTTCAAATGTAACCCATAGTTCTATTTGCGAAATATCTAATATGACATTTTCAGATTGTACCGTAATGATATAACTTGTTTCAAATACATTCTGGTTTTCATCGCTTAGTATGACATTGCGCTGGATGTACATAGGATCTTCAAATGAGCCTGTGCCTGAAATAATCTGATCGGTATAATCTAGAACAAGCGTTTCTATATTACAATTGTCCCATACATCTGAAATCATTGAAATATCTAGATTAGGAATTTGATCTAAGTAAGCTACTGTTGTATCAGCTATAGGATTCATGTAGGGCTCTTCAGTATCTATAATCGTAAAGGTGCGTGTATATGTGCTACTTAAACCGCCGCAATCAGTAAGTGTATATACATGATTTATGATTAATGGATCAGCGGAATTCCCTGTGCCTCCAACAATTTCTTCCATCATTTCTAAGGAAGGATTTGGATCATAATTATCTTGAAAACTTGATGGCATTGATTCAGTTAAATCGGGTATTTCTGACACGCATTCCAAGTACAAGTCCTCTTGGATAATGGCTGTTGGTGGTGTTTTGTCCTCAATTACAAACCGTTCTGTAAAAGAAACTTCGTTACCAAAGCAATCTAGCAGTACATACTCTCTAGTAAACGTTACAGCATCTCCAAAGCAAGCACTACCTTCTTCTCGATTTTCATGTACCAATAACTCAAATTCAGTTTCACAATTTACATTCCTAGATGCTATTTCCAAGGTGAGATCGGCTGGAATGTCTTGTTCTAATTCAAAATATTTAGTTGGAAGATTCATTAAATCTGAAACAGGGTTTTCAATCCTAGAAGTGACTACACCCAAAGACTGGTTTCCGTATGCATCAGTAAAGTAACAAGTCGTTTCTATTATCATTGGGTCACCATACGCTCCTGTACCCTCCACTATCTCATTTTCAATACTTATTTCATGATTTGCACAATCATCCCCAGAATCTACTACAAAAGCAGAAATAGCCATTGGAAGATCCTCTTCAAAAAAATAAACTTTGTCATTTGATAATTCGTAAAAAGGAGCTTCTACATCTTGCACATATATATGCTGCACATATTCTGACTGCAAACCTCCACAGTCTTCCAAGATGAATCGTCGTTGTATTATCGTTTCATCAAAAGGAGAGCTTTGTTCACTAATTAGCGTTTCAATGGACTCAATGCTTAAAGAACTATCATTATGATCTATTACATCATATAGCACATCCGTATTTATCGGCGGCAAGTCAGAAATACAATTTAGATACATATCCCCTTCTATGGAAGCCAAAGGTGCTTCCGTGTCTTCAATTCTGATTGTTTCTTGGTACATGTTTTCGTTCCCAAAGCAATCAGTCACAGTATACGTTCGATTAACAAAGCTTGGATGTCCGTAACAACCATCGCCTCCACTTATTGATTCTTCTACTTTTACATCCAATGACATTGGACAGCCTGGAAATAATCCACTAAAAATTTCTGATTTCTCGGGAGGTACTAACGTAAATGATTGAACATGTGTCTCACCTATAAAGTGATGAGCATAAATATCCTCAACATGGATATTCCATTCGAAGGTTACTGTATTTCCATGGTTATCATCGATTGTATACTGATAATTCAATAATAATGGATCATTTAAATTCCCACTTCCTTCATTACTATTCGTTGTTGTTACTAATGAAGGCGTTTCACAATTATCCGAATATTCAACAAGCAGATCCTCTTCATGAGCAGGGAGATGAGATTCCGCCAGCAAAAATATAGGTCCTTCAATCTGATACGAAGGTAGCGTATCATCAATCACAATTGTTTTATGTGATACCTGGGTTTGCAAGCCTCCCTCATCCACAACATCAAAAACTATGGTATACTCAAATGGTGATTGCGTATTTCCTAATCCATTATTTTCATAGCTTGAAAATGTAACTGTAGTCTCATGAAGGTCTATTATTTCTTCAATCAATGTTAAAGGATTCTGTGGAAGATCCGATTTACAGCTCACTGTAAGATCATTTAATAATGTAACCACTGGGGCCATTGTGTCTTCAATATTAATCAATCTGGTATACGAATTAACATCGCCATTACATTGATATACATCAAATGTTTCTGTAACAATCAATGGATCCTGAAATACTCCTGATCCACCATTATCGAAGCTTGCACTATTCCAAGACATACTAGTCCCACATTCATCTAGGAGATTTTCAAATATTTCATTTATAGAAGGTACATCTTGTAATGACTGTACTTCTATATCTTCTATTTGTATGGTAGGCCAATGTCCTTCTGCTTCAACAGTTATCCATTGAACCAACTCCGATTCTAGTCCATAAGCATCTACTAATAGGTAATTTCTTTTAATGATAAGTGCATCACCTTGACAAGCTGAAGCATCATTTATCTGCTCATCAGAAACACTAACACTAACGTCATTACCTATGATCCCAGATATAGCATTCGGATCAGCAAGGGGTACTTCTTGCAAACAATGTAAAAATAAATCAGCAGGCACCGTGCCATCCGGATAGAGAACCAAGCCAGCATTTATGTCTTCAACCCATTGGTCAATTTCGAACATACTTATACCATTATCAATATAAAAGTCAGAATCTGATGGCAGGCCTTCAGTGTTAGAAAGTGTCAAAGAGTACATTGGATCATAACTAAGTTCAATATAATTTCCTGACACGATATGATCTGATGAAATTTGGACCAGTTCCGTATCGGTGATCTGACTATCTAAAAGATTACCGAATGCATCCTTTACCATTACTGTAACGCCAGGTAGTGGTACATCAATACTTTGTCGAATCCCATCTGCATTCATATCCATCCATATATTTACCGCAGTATAAGTTGGAGGATCGGGTTGATTTTCCATAAATGAGCTTCTTGGGCCATCCGGCTCAAAAATAGCTCTCATACGTTCTTTTTGTCCTTCGGTAAATACACTCATACATTGATCGAATGTATAATCCATAAAATTTACAGTCATATCATAAGATGCACATGAATAAGCATCTATAGGACAGCCTGAATTAAATCCGGATTGTAAAGGAGTATCTTCTACAAGATCGTCTGAGCTGCAGTCTCCATCTCCCCAAATATGGTAAAGATTGAGCCAGTGGCCCACCTCATGAGTCATCGTTCTCCCTTTATCAAAATTAGGAATAGAGCTCCCTGTACCTATATCTCCAACAAACAAATAGTCCATGACTACACCGTCATATTCTGGAAACGAATACCCTGGAAAGGTCGCAAAGCCGGCTAAATAACCAGAGAGATCTCCTACCCACACATTCATATACTGATCTGATGGCCATGCATCCTTACCTCCGTATTCCGTAACTTTTATGGCCACATTTGGCAGTTCACTGTATGAAGATTGATTATCAATCTCAAATTCAGGCAAGGCCGTGAACGTACGTGTTATCCCAGAAGTGGCATTACCATTTGGATCTGTATCGGCTAAATAAAATTGAATATCGACAGCTGCATTTTGCGGCCAATTACTGTCGGGTTGATTTAGACCCGTATTCGAAAAATCTTCATTTAGAATTTCAATGCCTCTCTCAATTTGGGCATCGCTGATATTTTCTATTTCTTCATTATAGAGGACGTGAAAAACAACAGGAATATAAATAGTCCCTTCAATCGTTTTGTCCGCTGCTAGCCCTCCGTAATGGGTATTAATATATTTCCTCGTTTGCTGATATTGCATATCAGTTTGAAGAGCGACAGCGTCAACTTGATGACTAGCGCACCGATGCTGTCCAATTAAAATAGAAGTATGAAAAAGTGATACAAGGAGTAAAGCTCCTGCTCTTAGAAACGTCTGCATACAAAATCGATTTTGGAAAAAGAAGGGATGTATGCAGCAAATATAACATATTATAAATAAATATAATATGTTATATATTGATTTTACGCGTTTCTATCTACACAATTTAGATCTTCGAAGGCTCTTGCCAATCTATCGATGAAGCTTTGTTCAGCGACTCGTAGCCATTTGCGCGGATCATAAACTTTCTTATTAGGCACATCGTCTCCGTCTGGATTTCCAATTTGACGTTGCAAATAGTCCTTCTTTTCGTTGTAGTATCCATGTACCCCTTGCCAGAAAGCCCATTGCTGGTCCGTATCAATATTCATTTTTACGGCTCCATATTTTACACCTTCTCTGATTTCTTCCCGAGTACAACCTGAGCCTCCATGGAATACGAAATTGATGGGATTATCATCAGAAAGACCGTGCTTTTCTTTGACAAAAACTTGAGAATTCTTAAGGATTTCTGGACGTAGGATGACATTACCTGGTTTATATACTCCGTGCACATTTCCAAAGGCTGCAGCTACAGTGAAGTTGTTGCTTATGGCCTTTAGCTTTTCGTAAGCATAATTAACTTCATCGGGTTGCGTATATAACCTAGAGCTATCTACATCGGTATTATCAACGCCATCTTCTTCTCCCCCAGTGACTCCAAGCTCTATCTCTATCGTCATCCCCATTTTATTCATGCGCTCAAAGAATTCACAACTGATTTCCATGTTTTCCTCAATAGGTTCTTCTGAAAGGTCAAGCATGTGAGAACTGTACAAGGGTTTTCCCATCATTTTAAAGTAATGCTCCCCTTCTGTCAGAAGTCCGTCAATCCATGGCAATAATTTTTTAGCACAGTGATCCGTATGTAATACGACAGGTACATCATACACCTCTGCCATATTGTGAACATGTAAAGCACCTGATACGGCTCCTTTTATAGAAGCTAACTGGTTTTCATTTGAAATACCTTTACCGGCATAAAAGGATGCACCTCCATTAGAAAACTGAATGATTATAGGTGAGTTTAGTTTTTTAGCCGTTTCTAAAGCTGCATTGACTGTATTGGTCCCTACGACATTTACAGCAGGAATAGCGAAGTCATTAGCATTTGCATAATTAAACAATTCTGTAACTTCTTCTCCGTGTAAAACACCGCTTCTAAATCGTTTTGCCATGATAGAATATCTTAAGATTAAATAATTTCTTTCTCTGTTAAGTAACGTTCAGCGTCTAAAGCCGCCATGCAACCCGTACCTGCAGCTGTAACTGCTTGTCGGTATACATGATCTTGTGCATCACCCGATGCGAAAACACCCGGTACTTTAGTTTTAGTTGTATCTGGCTGTGTAATGATATACCCAGTTTCGTCCATATCTAGCCAACTAGTAAACATATCCGTATTGGGTTTATGTCCAATGGCCACAAATAAGCCTGTAACGTCCATAAAGCTTTCTTCATTGGATTTATTATTATGGACTCGGATTTTTGCCACCGTCTCTTCACCTAAAATTTCCTTAACCTCAGTATTCCAATGGATTTCAATGTTTTTAGTATCCATCACCCTTTTCTGCATAATCTTAGATGCCCTCATCTCATCTCTTCTCACCAACATATGTACTTTGGTACATAACTTAGACAGGTAAGACGCCTCTTCTGCAGCTGTGTCTCCAGCTCCTACAATGGCTACTTCTTGATTTCTAAAGAAAAATCCATCACAGACAGCGCAAGCCGAAACACCATTGTTCATAAACGTCTGCTCAGATTCTAATCCTAACCACTTTGCACTGGCTCCTGTTGCAATAATCACTGAATGCGCTTGTATTTCTTCCCCGGTTTCACTCCAGATTTTATGCACTGGACCTGTGAAGTCTACCTTACTAATCATTTCATAAATGATCTTAGTACCAAAGCGTTCCGCTTGATTTTTAAAATCTTCCATCATCTGAGGCCCCATTATTCCTTCTGGGTATCCTGGATAATTCTCTACATCTGTAGTGATCATTAATTGACCACCTGGTTCTTGGCCTGTATATAATACGGGTTTCATATTAGCTCTAGCCGCATAAATTGCGGCTGTGTAGCCCGCAGGTCCTGAACCTATTATAACACAATTATGAATTTCTGACATATTATTCCTTCGATTTATACGTGTGCAAATTTAAGATACTTTGTGATATTCCAAATGGGTAGCTATTAGGAATGCAAAATATCTTTGTTTTGTTCAATAATCTGCGTCAGCTGGAGGACCATTTGATCTATTGATGATTGTAGCCTTACTTGGACATGCGCTTGTTCATATATAGACTTACGCTGATTATATAGTGTATTTAATGTTTCCAAATGAATTAATAATGGTCTGTTTGATAGTTGCAAGGCAGTAGCTCTTTCATGTAAAGCGCTTATCGGGACATCTACATAAACTACTAAGCCCCTTTGTAATATGTAATCCATAGAGTCATAGTACATTGGCGTTCCGCCACCCAATGCAATGATAGTCTTGGGTGAAATAGCTAATTCACGTAGCATTTTTGCCTCAAATTTTCTGAAGACCTCTTCCCCATCTTCGTCAAATATTCTTGGAATCGACTTCCCATATTCACGTTCTATAACCGTATCAAGATCTATATAATGCCAAGCCTCGTTTTCCGCAAACTTCTTTGCGAGTGTACTTTTGCCAGATATAGGCATACCTATTAAAAACACAGGTTTTGGTGTGACGAAATTATTTTTTAGTTGAGAATGCACTAGATAAATTTGAAAGTTATTTCTTTGGGCAAAAATATAAGATTATGTTCTTACTACAATCAAGTGGCGCGAGTGGTTATGGAATGACACAATTATTTTTCATGTTAGCTGTCTTTGCTGTGCTTTATTTTTTCTTTTTGCGACCTCAAGTCAAAAAGCAAAGAGAGCAAGAAAAGTTTGTCACTGATATTAAGACAGGAAGTATTGTTGTTACGGGAAGTGGGATTATCGGTAAAATAAGTAAAATCGAAAAGAACCATGTTACCATAATTACCGATAACAAAACCTATTTACAAATGGTCCATTCGGCTATATCTAAAGAACTTACCGAGCAGTACGTAAAAGCAAAAAATAAGCAAGAATCCTAGGCTTGCTTTTCAATGACCTTGGCTGTGTGAAACTGTTCTCCATTTAGTTTCAGAATGTATTGACCATATCGCAAATTTGAAAGGTCAATCCAGTTATTTAATTCTGATATTTGCCCTCTCATTACCGGTTGGCCAGTAATGCTGACTAACTCATAATTAAGATATTCTCCTGGAAATTCACAAAGATCTATTGTAACAAAATCAACAGTAGGATTAGGATAAATTTCGATGTTGATAGGTGGATCGGGATTTGCCAAAGCAAGATTGACATTGGCAAAAAAAGCCAAGGCCAAGAAGGTCCATATTTTCAGAGTGTGTCTCATTTCAGTTATTAAGCTATTAATAAGAACCGAAAATATCCAGTACACCCCTATTACTTAACAACACTTTAAGAGAAATAGGAAAATAAAAAAAGGGAGACATTCGTACATGTCCCCCTTCTAGATTGTAAAATTCGTAGTTAACGTATGATGCTCACATTGCCTTGGGTTTCGTAATCTGTACCATTAATACAGGTCACGCGCAACCAATAGGCGAAAGCATCAGGTGCAAGTTCTTCTCCTTGGTATGTACCATCCCATCCCTCAGCTGGATCTGTGGTCTGGAAAACGATCTGCCCCCATCTATTGACGATCTTTAACTCCATCTCATCAATAAATTTAGATCGAACTAGCAATATATCATTAACATTATCACCATTCGGTGAGAATGCATTTGGCAAATACACATCATCTTCAGTACAGGTAGGTAAGGTCACTGTCAAGAATAGGCTTACTTCTATTTCACATCCATTAGCATCAGTAATGGTGACAATGTACTCTGTATCCTCTTCTGGACTATCTGTAATTTCTCCTACATCTGTATCTCCTGTACTCCACTCTACCTCCCAAGTTTCATCATATGGTGTAAGGGTCAATGTTACTTCTTCTCCTAAACATAAAGTATCGCCTACGGAAGAGATGATAGAAATATCCAACTCTTCCAATCCTGGTAACACTATGGTATCTAAAACCATTGTACAACCTGAACCTGGATCCGTTACGGTAACAAACACAGTTTTTACAGAATCGGCATCAATTGTTGTAAACTGTCCATTAATATCACCAGTAAAGCACTCAGCAGGTCCCCATTCATAATCATAGTTTTCTGCGTTGGTACCATTTACACCAATCGTGAATTCGTCCCCAGAACAATCTTGATCAGACAGATCAATAAAGAGTGAATCCATCATTTGCGGCTCTAGTACTAATTGAATAGTATCTCCACAACCTAAGCCATCTGTAACTTTTGCAGTTATTACGGTTGATTCATTTATTGGAATTTCAAGAACAGAACCTGTTTCAATTACTGTACCTGTAGAATCACACCAGCTAATAGCTTCAGCATCAATATTTGTGCTTGCAATAACAGTGTAGATATCATTGATACAATCATTGAACATAGTATCTATTTCTAATGTAGGCTCAAAATCCAATACTGTTATTGAATCTGCATAAGCTACAACTGGACATGGTGCGTCCGGCGCACTAAGCATCACCTCAAAGGTACCACTGCCTGTTAAAGCAACATCATATTCATGACACGGAAACTGATCTCCAAATACGAGATCCGATCCATCTCCAAAATCCCAAATCAAATTACCATCAGCTGCTGTGTTGGCTTCAAAGCAAACTACAGATGACGAACAATCGGGTCTAAAGGCTTCGAAAAATAAGGTATCATTTTCTGTACCTGGGCCAAAATCAAATGGTTCAATGTACACGCTGTCTACATCGCTACATCCCAAGCCATCATCTACTTTGACATAAACAAGTATGCCGTCTTCACCGCTGTATGTAAAGCTATTTCCACTTGCAATTTCAACATCGATTGGACTGCACCAGCTGACATTATCATCAGGCAGATTAGATGTTGCCGTTACCGTGATCGTGTCACCAAAACAATAGTTTAATGTATCACTTTCAACATCTATGTCGATCATTGGATCAACGCCAAAGATGGTTATTTCTTGACTTATAGGTTCTACATCGCACGGTGCATCAGGTGCACTCAATGTTACTGTAAAAGTACCAGAGCCTGTTAAAGCATAATCATGACAAGGGAATTGATCTCCTACAACAGGGTCAGATCCATCACCAAAATCCCATACCAAAAATCCAGCAGCAGCTGTATTCGCTTCAAAACAAACTACTGATCCTCCACAATCTTCTAACATTGCTGTAAAATCAAGTGTATCGTTTTCTGTCCCTGGGCCGAAGTCATACGGAATCAGGTTCACCAAAGTAGTGTCGATACAATCGTCACCACCATCTAGTTTTACTGAAATAGTTTCTTCTCCTTCACCCACCCAGGTGTAAGTAGGTCCTGTTTCAACAACATCTCCATCAGCATTACACCATTGGATATCACCCATATCTGCATTAGTTGTTGCTTCTAAAAGTAAGGTGTCACCAAAGCAGAAATTAATAATACCATTTTCTTCTGCGCCTAAGACTGTCACAAAAGGTTCTTCTGAAACCACTATAGTCATAGTAAAGGCATTGACATCACATGGTGCATCTGGTGCACTCACTGTCACATCAAATGTGCCGCTGCCTGTAGCTGGTAATTCGTATGTGTGACATATATTTTGATCCCCTGAAGCCGTGTTGCCATCACCAAAATCCCATTCTAAGAATCCAGCAGCATCTGTATTTGCTTCGAAGCAGACTGTTGCTCCTCCACAATCTTCATACATGACTTCAAAAGATAGATCTTCAATTTCAGTACCTGGACCAAAATCATAAATATCAATATTTACTTCATCGGTAAGTACACAATCATCACTAGCATTTATTTTAGCAGTAATAGTTTCAGATTCATATTCTTGGCCATTGACCACCCAAACCAAATCATCGGTACCACTCCCTGTTAATACAGTAATCTCCGCTCCTTGCCCTATGACTACCCCGCCATCGAAACACCAACTAATATCATCAGCATCTCCATTTGTAACCGCCGCAAATACAAGACTATCTCCTAAGCACACAGCCAGTTCGTCCACTTCCACCCCTAGGTTCAAGATATCAATATCATTAAAGATTTCTATGGTCTCGCTATACGAATTTCCAGAACAAATAGCTCCTACACCTGTCAAAGAAACAGTGAATGCTCCTTCATCAGTGAATGTATGGCAAACTTCTGATCCTACCGCTTGATTATCTGATCCAGAAGCTGGATCTCCAAAGTCCCAAGTATATAAATTTCCAGGATTACCAGCAGGTGTGAAACACACCGTTAAATCACCACATTCTTCGTACTCAAAACCAAAAGCCAGATCCATAGCTTCACCAACAATTACGGTAACAAAGTCGGTAACTGAGCAGCCAAATTGATTTGTTATGGTTACTTCCATTTCAAATTCCTCATCTTCAAAGCCAACTCCAATAACAGGTGTATTAGTGTCTGCTCCTTCGACTATATGACTATCATTCCATTGAAACTCCAACACTTGTGATGGATCATTATTTAGAATTATGTATTGTGCAGTATCTCCATAACAAAGCATAAATGGCTCGATAATATCAACATCTATAGAGTTATCTATAAGCTCAATTGTGGCAATTCCTACCAAACATTCTTCATTATCTCCATCTAATTGAACGTATACTGTATATGTATCTTCACCATTAGGAATCGTTCCTGTAATCGATGTTCCAGTACCTATGATATTAGTGAAATCTGGATCATCTGCCCATACATACTGCCCTCCATTTACTGGATTGCTCACGCTTAGTTCAAATACCCCATCACATACCATTTCTGCCCCATCAATCGTAATTTCAGATTCCAATGTTACTGTTACGTCTATCTCGTCAGTTATGGTACAAGCACCATTTGTTACTGTGACAGAATATGTAATATCTTCGGTAACTGTAACTGTTGGGTTGGATTGGTCAGATGGATCATCGAATGACAAGCCTGTCGTCGGATCCCAAGTATAGGTCCAATCACTATTAGGGTTCGATACAATCTGAGTCGGCATACCCATACAAACTAATAAAGGATCTCCAAAGAATTCAACTGATGGATATCCTATGTCTAATGGATTTTCGGTGGTCTCACCACTACATCCATTATCGTAAACTGTTAATAAGGTCAAACTAATGTCATCCTCAATAGAGACATTCAATACTAAAGGATCATCACTTGAAGAATTACTAGTTCCATTTATTATGTATGTCCAAGTCAAAGAAACTAATTCCGCATCATAATCAGTCGTATTGGTAATTTCTACAGTTAAATTGGTTGGATCATCACAATCAGTAATCACTACTTCCCAACTTGGGTCTGGCAGTATATCACCTGCTAAATCAACATCTTCATTTAGATTTATTACACATCCATTTTCAAAACTAACTGTCAAATCAATATTTAGAGCTTGATCATCCTGAAGGGTTACTGATATCGTCTGGCCAGAAAACATCTGCGTTCCATCATTTGTTATTATCCAATCGAATGACATTGGACTAAAACCAGATACGGCATCAAAAGAAGCCGTGATATCTACATCAATAGTTCCATCAGGGTGACAAACTACATTATCATAAACCAATGTAATCTGAGGTAATAAATCCTCACTACTATAGGTCATAGTCTTAGAAAATTGGCATCCATTATCATAGGTTACCAAAACAGATATCTCTAGGTCGTTTTCTGTATTGTTATACGTATAGGAAACCATTTCTCCTTCTAGGTTGGTCGTTTCATTATTTTCAAGAATGGTCCAATCGTAACTTATTGGATCGCCTGCAAATGACCCACCTATCAGGTCTACATCTAACTCGACATCAATCATATTATTTTCGAAGTCGCAGCCACTTACTGAAGTATTTATAACTACTTCAGGAGCCAAATCCTCCAACGGATCTATAGTTTTACTAACAAAAGCATAACAGCCATTATCAAATTTCACTTCTAACTCTATAGTTACAGGAGACAAGGCGTCAAATGTCACCGTTTGCCCCATAAGCATGGTCGAATTACTCACATCAGAAATTGTCCACATCCACATTTCTGGGACTTGATCATTTAAAGATGCCGAAATATCCATTGCCTGGAATTGGAAACCATTAGCATAACATTGCAAAACAACTACTTCAAAATCTGCTTCAGGAAGCAAATCCATAATAGTAAAAGACTTTGTAATCGTTTTTTCACAACCTTTATTAGACGTTCCAGTAAGTACTATTTCTAAATCTTCAAAGAATACATCTTCAATAGTAAAAGTAGCACCCTCTCCAGTGCTAAAAGATTCTCCGTCCAGAAAAGCCTCCCAACTAAATTGGTCAACGGACACAGATGGATCATAAATAGTAGTCCCTGCTTCAAGAACGATATCTAAATTATTCTCGCCACATTCTGATAAACTAAGATCAAAGTCTAAATCAAAGCCACCTTGGACAATGGTTATTTCTTTTACTATTTGATCCTCACAATCAATATTCTCTGATGTAACTTCCATTGCTACTTGGTAGGTTCCTTCTGCAGGGAAGGTATAAGTAGGCATATCTTCATCAGAGATTACTGCAGGATCTGTAGATGGCCAATCAAAGTTCCAAACTGGATCCACTCCATTTGGTGATGTATTAGTAAAGGTATAGCTCAGCTCATCACAGTCGGTTCCTTCAAAATCGAAATCAGCAATAAGTGGATCTTCACAAGGGACAATATTGTATTCAAAATCTCTTCTAACAATATTTATAATCTTACCATCTCTCCATTCCTCTACACAAACACCTACTAAATATTGACCTATCGCGCCTGGAACTGCTGTGAGTTGTCCTGTATTCGGATCAATAGTTAGAGGATCACCAGATCCTAACATATTAGCGTCTGAAAATCCACCTGACCAGGTAATAGTTCCATAGTATGGAAAACTTGTTGAAGTAGGTCTATTTGGTGGCTGAGGAATTGGGTCTGTAATGGTAGCCCCTGCGGTAGGTGTGCACAACTTATATACTAATTGATCACCATCAGGATCAGTAGCTCCATGATTAAAGTCTAAGGGTTGACCCGCGCAAATAAATATATCAGGCCATTCTTCAAATGTTGCACTCGAATTGCAGGTCTCTAATGTAGCTTCTGAGAAACGAGCCACATAGGTGCCTCCTGTTTCTAGTGGATCAAGAATATTTAACAATGTCTGGTTTCTACAACATCTTTGATAGGCAAGAATATATCCACCATTTCTAAATGGCAGGTGTAAAGAACCTTTATAGACTGTTTCTTGGACACAGACATCTCCTTGGTCATATATACAAGCTTCTTCTGGTGCAATGTTAATCGTGTCTGCACTAACAAATGGCAATAACAATTCACCTTGCTCTCCTAGTGCAGTAACTAAAGAACCTGTACCTGTAAAAATACCAATAGAGGCAGGGTCATCAAAAAAGGCTTCAGGATCTCCAAACACACAATCTCTTCGCAATGTAAGTGTGATCTCATATTGCCCATCACCCATACAAGTATATGTAAGATCACCACCTACAATATGGGTCGCAAAACTTTCGGTATGCCCCAAAATCAAACACAATGTGATGAGGCCTGCAGAAAGAAATCTCGTTATGATTGATCTCATTTTCATTCGTTTCATTTTGGAAGGTTATTAATTTGTTTCAAGTCAACAATCATCACCTTCCGCTCTTTAGAAGCTTCCAAACTGTATATAGATTTGTCTTCTTCTCCAATCGAATCACTTATAAATCCAGGGGCTAATTCTTCTCCAAAAGAAACATCTTTGATCGTCAGCTGGCCATTATCTAAATATTGAGATAGGGCACCCGCTTGATAATCTCGAAGCTCGTTCTTAACACTAAAAACACGTCGTCTACCTAGTGCTAGATTATATTTATTATTTGATCTTGGACTGGTATATCCCATGACACTTAATTCATACGATTCGCCAGCACTTAATCTGTTTAGTAAGGCATTTAAGAATACTAACATATCTGCATAACCTCCTTTCACTTCCTTTTCAAAGAAGTCTTCAAGTTGAGCTGCTTGATCTTGTCTTTGTTCCTTAAATGTATTTTTCCTTGACATATATGGATAGTAGGTATCCGTATAATTACGTAAGGTATATAGCCTGAAGCTTGCTTTATCTGGTTCGTCATTATCGAAATACAGTTCTAAAGGCAAGTTTCCATACAAGGCTGTATTATCCTTAGATAAGTAGATTTTCCGGATCAGATCTTCATTGAAATTAGGATCACTAGTATCAACTAGGATGCTTGATTTTTCATAACCATCCTTGATGGCTGTAATCTTATATTGTTTTCCACGTTCCAGATTAAACTCGAAATCATTTCCATTGTAATTGATCTTTTGAATTGATGGATTATCAGGATCACTCAAATCTTCAACTATAATTAAAGCACCTGCTAATTCGTCATTCGATCCTCTTTCAAAAACCTCAACATTTAGTGTTACGAATGTTTTTTCTAGGAACAGTTTCTTTATTATGGTATCCGCTGGATTAACATTATACGTGGAGAACATCATAGTATCAGGGATATAACCTGGTTTCTCAGCTATGAAAATGTACTCCCTTTCGGATTCTAATTCAAACACGTGATCAATACCCGTAAAGTTTTCAACGGCCTCTATAGGATCCATAGTTGGGCCATCTAAAAGACGTACCATACTTCCAGGCAAAGAATCTCTCGATAACTCTTCAAAGGTCAATGCATTGACAATAATCTTATTTGGCTTAATATCCGCACGATATATATCGTAACAGCAAGCTTCGACAATACCATCGATATAATTTGATTCTAGTCTATTCGAGCTAAAATGAGCTTCTCGACTATCAACACTTAAGGTATAATAGACATCATTATAAGATGAGTTCACAGGTGCACCAAGATTAATTCTTTGGCCATAGCTGTTATTTGTTCTAACTGATTTAAAAATATCATATCCACCCAGTCTTAAGTCAGCATCTGAACTAAAGAACAAGGTATTTGAAGCTGTATGATAAAAAGGTGTTATTTCATTACCCATAGTATTCACAGAACGAAGATTTACCGGTTCAGTAAAACCACCATTCTCACGAATTACCGTGTAATAAATATCGAGTCCATTTTCTGTACCATCAGCTAATGGCTTATCTGATACATAATAAAGTCGCAATTCATCATTCTCAGCATCATACGCAACATTAGGTTGTGTACTTGTGTATTGAGGAGAATTTATGAAATTAGGCAATGGCATAGGTTCGCCATAAATACCTGCACTGTCAATATTTCTATAATACAATTGGCATGTTAGATCAGAGGCCGTTTTGTATTCGCAAATCGTGTAATATATCTGATCTTTATCTGGAGTAAAACTGGTGTGGGCTACCGTTCTATTGTTATTATTGATCCCTCCATTTTCTATCACTTCTCCAGCACTATAATTACCTGATTTTAGAATTTTTGCTACTGTTCTGTTTGGATCAAAATCTGGATTAACATCTTCAAAACGAAGTGAAGAAAAGTATAAGGTATCCCCATCCTTAATGGCTCCAAATTCAGAGTATGTTGTATTGATATCTTCACTCAGGCGCTCCACTTTATTCTGAGAACCAACTTTCGCAATGTGATCAATAGCCCAATCTACACTCAGTAACTCTTTCTCTACGTTTTTCCTAATTCCTTCATCTCTACCTGTATACTCAGATTGAAATAACTCATAATTTCTTTTTGATTCCTCGTATTTACCTAGCTTTTGTTGCACTTGAGCTAAGCGATAAGTAGCCATCGGAAACTCATTCGTGCTATCCTGTGCAATGACATAAAGATATCCTTGTTCAGCTAAGGAATAGGAATGGAATTCTTGCGCTGTTTCAGCGTATTTATATCGTAACTCCGCATTGTCCTCCTCAAACTGAAGAGCGTTTCCATAATATGTGAGGGCACTATAGTAGTCCTCCTCTATCAGGGCATTCTCTGCGGCGTCCAGATATGCTTTAAATGTTTGCGCCTTCAT
The DNA here is from genome assembly GCA_020629315.1 of Saprospiraceae bacterium. Lineage (GTDB taxonomy): Bacteria > Bacteroidota > Bacteroidia > Chitinophagales > Saprospiraceae > JAHDDO01. The sequence continues at coordinate 18,253 of JAHDDO010000036.1, forward strand.
ACTCTGGGACGAGAGCAGCAAGAGCAAAACGATATGAAGTAAAAACCGGTTCATGTATGTTGGGATGTGTTGGTCAAATCGGTTAAAAAATCGGGCAGACTTTAAAAAGTCCTAATGGTTTTACGTTTGTTATAATATACCTAAAGTGTATTTCAGGTCCTCCTCTGTAGTTAGTATGTTGATTCAGTTCTGAAATATCAATGTCATAACTTACTGCCGCAAAAAATTCATTCCATCGAATGCCTATTTTAGGATAAAAGGCAGGCAGTTCGGAGAATCTATATCCTCCTCCAAATTGTATATTAAATCGCTTGCCAGGTTTCGTATTCAAATAGTAATCTAAATAAGCGCCAGCAATTAGCTCATTGTATGCGTCTTGTAATTGATACAGTGCATCGACTTGAAGATCCCACCTTGAGGCCAATTGGAAGTTAGCTATACCATAGAATGAAAACCTTCTTGGTAAGACTAAATTATCATTGGCGCCAAAAGTGATTTCAGGTTCAACCAAGTGAAAGGCTCCTACACCCAAATCAACTTTAGTTCTAGTGGACCGTTGCCATCTATAATTAATGCCTAACCCCGATTCGAAAAATCCTAAGCGTGTTAAGTTTAGATCTTCGCCAGATTCAATAGATTGAACAAATTGTTCTCCATTCCATTGTCTATCCCAGGTAAGGTCAGATGGATCATATGCTCGAAGGGCATAACCTGCCAATGCCCCAATAGTGAAAACATTATTTCTATTAATAAGATAAGTGTAGCTTCCGGAAAGGTTCACGTTACCTAAGGTGATTCGGGAATCACCTTGACGATCATAGTTCATAAAAATACCCGCACCAAAAAATCCTCTTTTCGAACTTTTTGGATAAATCTTAAAATCATACCCTATGGTTGTTGTAAACCATGGTACGGGAACAGACCTCCATTGATCTCGTAGACTTACATTAAATCTTTTATCTCCATTGAAAATACCTGTCAAAGCAGGATTGACGCTCAGGGGTGCATTATAGAATTGAGAATAGTGCAAATCCTGAGCTGTAGCCTCAAATTGGAAAAAGCCCAATGTAAGTGTTAAAATCAGGGTCAACGACCTAATAGCAGATTTTCTCACAGGCAGTTTTTAATACATTAAAAAATAATGTAATACATAACACTTTGATTTTCAATCTATTGATTATCAATGAGTTATGTGTCACTTCATGACCTTTACCAAAGCAAAAACCGTACTAATAATTTGGTGAGCTTCGGTTTTGGGATATACCCTTACAAGGTCCTAATTTCCGTGGTGGAAGTGAAAATAGAGCTGTGGTAATTCTGCGGTAAAAAACACATACTGGAATTTATGAAATCTAGTATTATGAAAACCAAATATTTACGCATTATAGAATTATTTAATAAATCTAAATGCAACTGATCTTACTACTTTATAAGTCTTAGAAAGGTTTACATCTAAAAAGAGGTCTTTATTGCTTGGCTTATCCAACACTTGAGCCACTGTTTGAATTTGCCCAAAAGGTATATTTTGTTCAGTTAAGGCATCTGATAATGGGGCCCAATACCATTGGTCGAAGAAAAGCTGTAATTTATTTTGCAGTGACTTTCTTTTTTGAAGACGTTTTGTATTTGTATTAAAAGCCTCCCAAATACTGTTATCTAAAAGTTGGGTTATCGCTTCAAATTGGGTATCATTAACTACAGCTAGAACAAAAGATACATGATCTTTGCTTGTAAAAATATCTCCATACGGCGCAATATTAGGATGTGCTGTTCCCATAGGCTTAGGTGTTTTACCTATTTCCAAATATCCAGCGGCTTGGTTTACTAATCCAGTTATTGCTGATTCGTAGAGTGAGACTTCCACATAACTACCCTGTCCTGACATTGCTTTTCTATAGAGTGCCACTAAAATGGCTTCTTTTAATTGATGAGCAGCTAAGACATCAATTAAGGCAACCGGCAATTTTGCCAAGGCATCCGGTTGGCCGGTCATGCTTAAAAAGCCTGTCTCGGCTTGCATGACAACATCATATGCCGCTTTGTTAGTATTGTGTGGATATGAACGTAAATGAGCGAATATTATATCCGGTTTAAGGCTTGTAAGCCTTTCGAATCCGATATGGCAGTCCTTTAGGGATTCCTTTTTAATATTGCTAATTAGAATATCAGCTTTTTTAATTAAGGCTTCAAGATTTTCGTTAGGATTCTTGACATCTAGGAAACGAACGTCTTTACCATAATTAATAGAAGCATAATAGGAGGAATCATTTTTGGATGCATCTTCATCCTTCAGCTTCCATTTACGGGTTACATCACCTTGGGTATTTGGGTTTTCTATTTTAATAACCTTTGCTCCTAGTTCAGCAAAAAACATAGCAACCGAAGGAGCGGCTAAAACTGTAGAAATATCAAGTATAGTCAGATTCGAAAAAATCTGATTTTGAATCATTTTATCCTTCATTCAAGGATGGCTTGTTATGTGGATCTTCTGGATATTCAATTCTAACGTGGTGTATGCTACGAAGCATGTTTTTGAAGACATTCACACAAGCTAGAAGTTCTTGGAAACTTAATCGCGAGTTATCCAATTGCCCCTCATCAATTTTGTGAGCCACAATTTTATCAATTAGTTGGTCAATATCTTGACCGCTTGGGTTCTTTAAACTTTTTGATGCTGCTTCTACAGAATCGGCAATCATCATTATAGTTTGTTCTTTTGTTATTGGCAATGGTCCTGGATAACGGAATATGCTTTCATCAAATTCTTTATCTGGATGTTGTTTTAATTGGTTTCTGTAAAAATACTCCACCCTGGTAGTCCCATGATGCGATCGTATGAAATCAATTACAACCTTGGGCAATCTATTTTTCTTAGCTAACTCTACCCCTTCAGTTACATGTCCGATTATAATCTTAGCACTTTCGAAATTATTATTTAATTCAATGTGTGGACTTTCCCCCGTACTATTTTCTATAAAATATTGAGGCTGTAGGGTTTTGCCAATATCATGATATAAGGCTGCTGTTTTTACTAAAAGAGAATTAGCGCCTATTTCTTCAGCAGCTGCTTCACATAGATTGGCCACCTGCAGAGAATGTTGTAACGTCCCGGGTGCTTTCAGAGATAATTCTTTAAGCAAAGGCTTATTCATATCCGCTAACTCAGCCAGTTTTATACTTGAGGTAAAACCAAAAATATTCTCCAGTAGAGGAATAAAAGGATAAGCAAGAAGCAGTAGTAGCGCATTTACCACTAACCAAGCAAATGTTTGCCACTCAAATGATGCTGCACTATCCCAGGTGGCTAAATTTAGTCCTGTAATTGATAAAACATAACTTAACAAGATAAAGCCTATAGCTAAAAAGAATCTGTCCCAATATCTAGTTTGACTCACTATCAAAACCGTAACCATACCTGCTAGAATCTGTACAAAGGTAAATTCGTATCCCATTCTTGAAAGTATACTTGCTATTAGCACAACCACAATATGAAGGAACAGAGCAAGTCTATCTTCAAAAAAGTTTTTAGCTATAATAGGAACAATACAAAATGGAATTACATATGTGGAAAGACTAGTAAAGTTTTCTATACCATAAATCAAAAAACTAAAAATGACTGGCCATATCAGGAGAAAACTAAGTTGTCGATTAGATCTATATACTTCATTGAAATACTTCCGTACATAGAGAACCATGACTAGAATTATAATAGTAATCAAAAGAAAATAACCTAAAAAGGAAACCCAATTTATGCCTGAAGCCACTAATGAAAATCTGGAACTATTTTTTCGCAAAATTTCATATTGACTTTGGGTCAAGATGTCTCCTTTTTTAATTATTGTATCTCCTTTCTGGAAAGTATATCCCCCTTTTGATAGTTCATCTTGTTTTGCACTAATGAGTTGATTTTTTATGTCTTGATTGGCTATAAGATTGGGGTTTAAAGCATCAAGAATACTTCGTCGTGATCTTGCGTTCAAAACATATCCATAATCGGAAAAAACATCTCTTAGTTGATCAAATAACTCATCTCTACTGCACAATTCTGCCTTTTGGAAGGTTTTAACGGATTCATTTTTATAGACAGATACTTTCTTAAAACCTGTAATAGCTTGATATACACCTGTGAGATAACAATTATCGAGTACAGATTTGACTACCGCTATCATATTGGAATCTGCGTTCGTTAAGCCAACAAAGTCCCTTGAAAGCTTTTCGGTATTGACACTTTCATAAGCATAAATAGTCCCAAGAGATTTCGAATAAGCATCCAGCCTATTGCTCTTGTCTATGTCATTCATAGAAAGTTGAATATCGTTGTTAGCGATAACATCTGACTTGTTCCAAGGCTGATTTACTTTTAGGTCTTCGAAGAGATATTTTGGGAATGCTAAACTGACTAGCAAAACACTAGTTAGAATCAATAAAAATTTGATCCAGCGTTTCCAACTTGGGTTATCATTTATGTTTGATTGAAGACTCATTATTCAGTAATAATACTTACTTTTTTTCTTCTTTTTGAGGAATCCATTTTCGCTCCTCTACTCCAGATAGGTGCCCAAGATAACGAGAAAGTACAAACAGGTAATCAGAAAGTCTATTAAGATACTTTATAATCATTTCTGGAGATCGGATTTCATCTTTTACTGCCACTACCCTTCGCTCTGCTCGTCGACAAACTGTACGACATATATGAGCGATAGCTACGCTTTTTGCCCCTCCTGGCAGTATAAAATGCTTGAGAATAGGAAGATGAGTATTCATATTATCAATACTGCTCTCCAAATTAGCTATAGTATCCTCGGAAATTTCTGGCAATTGAAAATCTACATCCAAAGGTGTTGCTAGTAGTGATCCAATATCAAATAGATCATGCTGGATCTGCAATATTTCCTTATCCACCTTCTTTTCACTTATATATGAAGCTAGTAAGCCTAAAGTGCTATTCAATTCATCCACTGTTCCATACGCCTCAATTTGCCAATGATCTTTAGATACTCTTTGTCCGCCAAAAAGGCTTGTACTGCCTTTGTCGCCGCCTTTCGTATAAATTTTCATAGCGCTAAAATAGCGCTTTGGTAATAAAGCTAATTGAATTAGTATTTCATTCTTTCCGAATATCAGAATCTACCAATCCATCTCTCAGAGTTATGACTCGTTTAGCGTATTCTGCAATTTCGGGCTCATGTGTCACTAATATTACTGTATTTCCAGACTGATGCAATTCATCAAAGATTTGCATAATTTCATTCGAAGTTGAAGTATCTAAATTACCGGTAGGTTCATCTGCTAAAATAATTGAAGGCTTATTAATAATGGCACGAGCAATTGCCACTCTTTGTCGTTGACCTCCAGATAATTCATTAGGCTTATGGTCCATTCTATCAGCCAAATTGACCAGGTCTAATACATGTGCTGCTCTTTCATTTCTTTCCTTTTTCGAAACCCCTGCATAAATCAAGGGAAGCCCAACGTTTTCTAGGGCGGTCATTCTTGGTAGCAAGTTGAAAGTCTGAAATACAAAACCTATTTCCTCATTACGAATTCTAGCTAGCTCAGCATCGTCTAACTTGCTAACTTCTTTTTGATTTAATATATAATTACCAGCAGTTGGTGAATCTAGACAACCTAAAACATTCATGAGAGTGGATTTCCCAGAACCACTGGGTCCCATTAGTGCGACATATTCGTTTCTTTCAATATTAATACTAATAGATCGCAAAGCATGGACTTCTTCTGAGCCCATAACATAGACTTTTTTTAATTGATCTGTATGGATAAGTGAGTACGTGGCTTCCATATATGCCCAAAAGTGCGAATTTTATAAACTTGCACCTAGCTAATTAGACCATTTACTTGAAAAAAAGGTCTAAATAATAATTCATGCTAATTTTTATAGCGCCAATCTATTTTTTAGCTTTACCTAATATTTAATATTCAAATCTCCAAATCAGTAAAACATATCGCTGTTTCAGGCAACATCGGTGCAGGTAAAACTACGCTGTCCGAAAAGCTATCAAAACATTATGGATGGACCGTCCACTATGAGGATACCGTAAAAAACCCCTATTTGAGTGATTTTTATGATGACATGCAGCGGTGGTCATTTAATCTTCAGATTTATTTCTTGAATAGCCGATATCGGCAAATTGTAGAATTGCGAAAAGGTGATGAAACGATTATTCAAGATAGAACTATATATGAGGACGCTAAAATATTTGCTCCCAATCTCCACGAAATGGGATTAATGTCAACAAGAGATTTTGACAATTACCAATCATTATTCGAATTAATGACCTCTCAAATTAATGCGCCTGATTTACTAGTATATATTCAAGCATCTATTCCTACACTGGTGGAACACATCCATAATAGAGGAAGAGAATATGAAGGTTCTATAAGTTTGGATTATTTAAAGCGCCTTAATCAAAAATATGAGGACTGGATCAAGACGTACGATGCCGGTAAGCTTTTAATAATTGACGGTGACAATCTAGATTTTATTAAAAATCAAGAAGATTTTGGTTCTATTATTGAAATGATAGATCGTGAGCTTTTTGGTTTATTCTGAAAGTCTCGAACGAATATAGGCGAGTAATACTTCCAAGGCATTATCATATTTCTGACAATTATTGACTATAAGATCACATTCAGATATGTGCGGTTGTATATACTTTTGGAAAGATGGCATGACATGGTTTTCATATCTATATAATACATCTTCAAGAGGATAATTTCTTTCCATCTGATCTCTTCGGATTCTCCTAATCAATTTTACATTTTCAGGTGCTTCAATAAATATTTTTAAATCAATCAACTTAGACAAATCACTATAGGTATATATAAATAATCCTTCTATGATTAAAATGCGATTAGGTTTGTAGACTATTTCTTCAGCCTCTTTCTGTTCGTTATTGAACGTATATTCTTTACGAATTACAGAATTCCCGTTTAATAAAGATTGGATATCGGAGACTAACGTTTCGTTATCAATACTGTCTGGCAAATCAAAGTTTTTGATTCCTTCATCATCAACACGTTGTTTTTCTCTTGGATGATAATATTCATCCTGAGAAATAAATGTGACTTGTGACTCATTTAATTCACTCCTAAGTCTATTGATAAAGCTTGTCTTTCCAGAACCACTTCCTCCGCAAATACCTATTATATAGCTATCCATTGTATGGATTAATTTCTGCTAAAGTAAAAATTATATTATTTTCAATTTTATCACTTACCGAGAGAGTTAATATTCATTCATGGAATTTATCTATATAGTCAGAGGTATTTTAGGGATTGCTATTCTTTTAGCCATATGTTTTTTATTAAGTGCTGATAAAAAGCATATAAAATGGGACCTTGTGGGTATTGGTATAGGTCTACAGCTAGTATTAGCTATTTTGCTATTTAAAGTCCCTTTTGTCAGACATATTTTTCAATATGTTGTAGATTTTTTCATAGTAGTGATTCAAGCCAGTACTGATGCAGCTACCTTTTTGGTTGGCGATCTTGCAAAACCTGGAGGACCCTTCGGTTTTGCTTTTGCAGTTTTACCTACTATCATTTTCTTTTCGGCTATATCTTCCATTTTATATTATCTCGGCATATTACAAAGGATAGTATGGGTTTTTGCTTGGTTAATGAAGAAAACTATGAAGCTTTCGGGTGCTGAGAGCCTTGCTGCTGCTGCCAATGTTTTCATTGGACAGACAGAAGCTCCATTAGTAATAAAGCCCTACTTGGAAAAAATGACCAAATCAGAAATACTAACGTTAATGACTGGGGGCATGGCTACCATTGCTGGCAGTGTGTTTGGGGCTTATATAGCAATGTTAGGAGGAGGTGATGCAGAACAACAAAGCATTTTTGGAATGCACTTACTAACCGCTTCCATTATATCAGCCCCAGCTGCCATTGTAGCAGCAAAAATGTTATTTCCGGAAACTGAGGAGAACCTTGTTAATAAAGATATAAATATACCTAGGTCAGAAGCCGGCAGCAATTTTTTGGATGCTTTAGCCAGAGGTACTACTGATGGTATGAAGCTAGCGGTTAACGTAGCTATCATGCTTTTAAGTTTTATGGCTTTTATCTATTTGTTAAATGGTATTTTAGGCAGTTTAGGCGATATGCTAAACATTAATGCTTGGATCAAAGACATAAGTAATGGGCAATTTGAATCATTATCAATGCAAGCTATATTAGGTGCTCTATTTGCTCCAATGGCATGGGTTATAGGCATACCACAAGCAGATATTTTGTTAGTAGGCCAATTACTAGGCGAAAAAACAATCTTAAATGAATTTGTTTCTTACGCCTCTTTAGAAGGTTTTATCCTCGATGGGAAATTATCAGAAAGAGCTATTATTATATCTACTTATGCATTATGTGGCTTTGCAAACTTTGCTAGCATTGGCATTCAGATTGGTGGCATTGGTTCTTTAGCGCCTGGTCAACGAAAGACTCTCACCCAATTTGGTGTAAAATCCTTAATTGGAGGTACTATTGCATGTTTACTTACAGCTTGTATCGCTGGTATATTGATTTAGTATAATTCAATTAATCCTTCAGGTAGGTCAAGCACGATGGTTTGACTTTTATCATCAATTGAAATGATTATGTCTTGGTGTATTGGGATTAAAAACTCGGTACTTACTCCTTCAACCTTTCCAAAGTAATTCCCCCCTTGCTCATAGACATCAATCAATTCGCCTAATGAGCGGCCCTCTGTATCTTCTAGATTAAAATTTATAAACGTAGTAAAACCAACATCTTCTTGAGGAGTATTTTTAGATTGGATAAGGTCTGAGTTGACAAATATTTTGAATTTGGAAAGCTTTGAAGCTTCTTCAGGGGTATTGACACCCTCTAAGGCTATTATTATTTTTTTAGTTATATCTATGGATACTATTAAAAAAGGCACTTTATACCCTTCTATTTCTAGGAAGATAAAATCTTTCTTTTTTAAAGATTCTACGAATCTTTCATCAATTATACAGCTAATTTGACCTTTAGTATTGTGGGCCTTAGAAACAAAACCAATTTCCGTGAGCTCTGGTATCAAAATTGGTAGTCTATAAGTTTTTGAACTAAAATAAAACCTGCTTCAGCCTTTTCTTCCCACGGGTCTTCGCATATAGTGCATTGGGTATCCAAAATCATCATTCTTCTATGAATGAGGCCAATACCTAGCTCATACCTCTCCATGCTAAATCTGCGTTCAATTATATTAGTATCATCTGCCTGTTGTACTTTCACAACCTCGGTATATGAGGTATCATCTATGGTAAATGAATCGTTAACTGCCAGTACTTTAGATGACCAATTCTTAAATGGATAGATAGTCTCCCCAGCAACGTCTTGAAAAATATCATTTGTATTAAATTGAGGACTTTCCCATTCCTGGCCTTGGTCCACAGGTATCAAAAGTTTTCTGAAAATTAAATTTTCTTCTACTCTGTTTACATGTGTAGGTGTCTTCTCTAACAACCATTGCCTGTACGGGTCCCAAGCACTTGTTGAATCCCTTTTATACGAAATCTCTAATACATAGGTACTATCTCCATTTTCATTCATAAATGCATCCGTAATTCGCTCTCTATGGAAAGAGGTGGTATTATACACAGTATTACCTTGATCATCGTAAATAGTAGAATCCATTTGATACACCCAAGTGTGCCCCAATACAGCGGGGAAGTAGTGCGTATCATAAATAAATTCAGGCTCTTCAATTTCAGGATCGCATGAAGTGAAGAAAAGTATTGAAGTTCCCAAGATGCAAAAAATAGCTAGTCGTAGCATAATATTTAATTTGGATTAGGGCTAATTATTCCTCCGCCAATTACATCATCCCCTTCGTAAAAAACAGCTGATTGCCCTGGAGCAATTCCACGGACATTTGCTAAGAATTCGACAGAAATTGATTGGTTGTTTTGGCTAATGATGCTATTAGTGCCTCTATCATTGTAACGCACCATTGTTACTACTTCTTTGGGACTAGAAATAGAATCATATTTCATGAGGTTAACGTTATTTACCCACATCTTATTTTTTAATAGATCCTCAACGTCTCCTAAAACAACAATATTCTTTTCAGGATCAATACTTGTGACATATACTGGTTTACCAAAGGCTTGACCCAGGCCTTTTCTTTGTCCAATCGTAAAGAATGGGTATCCATCATGTACTCCAATTTTATTGCCATTGGTATCATGAAACTCTCCACCTTTAACTTGAGCTTCCAGTTCTGGTAATCGTCGTTTAAGAAAGCCTCTGTAATCATTATCTGGTACAAAACAAATTTCATAGCTCTCTGGCTTTTTAGATAGAGCTTCATAGCCCCAATCTGCTGCCATTTGGCGTATCTCTTCTTTGGTAAAGTTCCCTAATGGGAATTTAGTCCTTTCCATACAGAATTGATCTAAACCCCAAAGAACATATGATTGATCCTTTCGTGGATCGACGCCTTTAGAAACAAAAAATCGCTCTTCTTTTTTCACTTTTGCATAGTGTCCAGTTGCTATAAACTCACAATCTAGAGCATCAGCTCGCTTGAGAAGTGCTCGCCATTTTATATGAGTATTACATAAGATACATGGATTTGGGGTTCTTCCTGCTATATATTCGTCTACAAAGTTATCAATAACATAATCGCCAAACTCCTCTCGAATATCAACGATAAAATGGTGAAAGCCCATATCAACTGATATTTGTCTAGCATCATTAATCGAGTCTAAACTACAGCATCCAGTTTCCTTTTTAGATCCTCCTGAACTAGCATAATCCCATGTTTTCATGGTGATCCCTACTACTTCATATCCTTCTTCATGAAGCATCATAGCGGTTACCGTACTATCAATACCTCCGCTCATTGCAACTAGTATTCTTCCCTTTTTACTCATGCTTTGCAAAATTACTGCAAAAAAGTGCATAAAAAAAGGGGGAATCCTGATGGAATCCCCCCTTTATATTTCTAAAGGCTTTTATATTACTTCAATAAGGTTATGTTACCTATTTCTGTAACTTCCTCGCCATTGTTATCACAAATAAATGTAAGGTGATATCCATAAACATCTGGATTAAGAGATACACCTTCATATGTACCATCCCATCCTTGACCGAAGTCCATGCTCATAAATACTTGCTCACCCCATCTATCGTACACGATCACTTTGTATTCTGAAATACAGAATCCATCCTGACCTGTTATTTCCCAAACGTCATTCGTACCATCATTATTTGGTGAGAATGTATTTGGTATCCACAATTGGTCAACATCACAACAATTATCAGAGACATTTACTGTGACTTCAGCCTCACATTCACATCCATTTTCATCAGTGATGATAACTGTATACGTAGTAGTCTCTTCAGGACAAACCTCAATAGATTGAGTCATTTCACCACCTGGTGACCACAAGTATGTTAAACCTTCACCTTCAGCAGAAGCTGTAAGTGTAGTACACTCACCAGCAACTACAGTAGTTGATTCCGCAGTAGCCGTACAATTTGTAGGCCCTCCTTCTGTAACATCAGCACAAGCTTCAGCAGTACATCCTTCCGCAGAAGTTACTGTTACACAGTACGTTCCTGCCTCAGAAACATCAATTGATTCAGTTACTTCTCCTGTTGACCACTCATATGTGTAATCTTCACCACCAGAAGCAACTGCCGTTAATGTTGTAGCCTCACCAAAACAAATAGCTGTATTTCCATCAACAAATACTTCAAGTATTTCTTCAGTCAAGGTAATACATTCAGTTACTTCACATCCTTCAGCAGTAATACCTGTAATACAGTATTCTACATCACCACCTGGAGGAATTACAGTAACCATATCGGTGTCAGTCGCGATATTTACATCATTTTCTGTCCAGTCTCCTACTATATCAGAAATCAAGGTTACTTCTTCACCTGTACAGTATACTAAACCTGTACTTGATTCGATAGTCGCTTCTCCACCACCAACTTCTATACAGAATTCAGCAGTTGATTCACATCCTAATGCATTAGACGCACATAAAGTGAAACATTGACCATCTTCATAATCTGTAATTGTGATTTCTGAACCTTCACCTATTATTACATCACCATCTTTCCAAACAGCATTAACTACTGTTGAATCGAGATCGCAACTAAGCGTAACTTCCTCTCCAATTTCACATACAACTATATCACCTCCACAAGTTAATTCAGGTCCTTCATCTACCATAACGTCAATTACAGCTGTGTATTCACAAGTTCCTGATCCTGTTGTTCCTGATCCTGTCGCACAAACCGCTGTCACAAAGAATGTAGTATTCTCATTAACAATGACAATAGGGTTAGGACTATCTAATTGAGTTAATAGTGATTCATTTTCTGGATCAGACATCCAAGTGTATGTACAGTTTTCATCTGCATTTGGATTTAATGCTAATTCACTACCTGCACATATTGTATATTCTGTCACTAGATCTTCAAATGGATCTGCTTGTTTATGCACTTGAATAACACCATCTACAGAGCAATTTTCATTACTAACTGTAAATCCAATTTCACATGTACCTGAACCCGTACCTAGGAGCCAAGTAAATGTTGGGTTATTACTATTTGGATCATCAACCAATAAACAACCATCTGTCATCCAAGTATATGTGTTTTCATCATATCCTTCTATCGAGAAAGAATTCTCATAAGAACAAAGTACAATGTCAGTCGGGATGTTATCATAAGCTGGAGGTTGGTTACCGTCCACTACAATAGTTCCCATAACTGGACAATCAGAATCTGGACATTCAATAATGTAAGTAACTGTACCAGAACCTGTATATGCAGTTCCAGAGCCAGTCCCAACTCCACTACCTGTACCAGGTAAACCAATTGTAGGAGAAGATGAGTCTGCATCATCAATAATTACAGAACCATCAACAATCCATGTATATGTACAATTTGGATCTCCTCCATCATTAATTTCGATAGATTCTCCAGGACATAAAGTAATGTTAT
>JAHDDO010000082.1 GCA_020629315.1 Saprospiraceae bacterium
AAGGCTAATTAACTGAATCTGGGTTCCCCATTTGCCCTGAACGGTATGCATTAATGCACCATCTAATTTGTTCTTCATTATTCATAACAAAGGGTCCGTAGGAAAAAACGACTTCATCTAGTGGCTGTCCTCCTAAGATTAGGCATTCGGCGCCGCATTCGCTAAAAAGGTTTACGTTATCTGCTCCTCTCTCGTACAATACTATTTGATTTTGCTTTGCAATAATCTTCCCTTCTGTTTCTAAGGCGCCGTTGATCATATAGACAAATAGATTATGTGTTGGATCAACTGGAAGATCTATTTTGCCATTCGCATTGAGATGCAAATGATAGTAAAATGCAGGAGCCAATAAAGGAACATTTGATTTTTTACCCATTAATTCACCTAGAATAACCTTTATGTTATATTGATCATTCGATAGTAAGGCCATATCTGTTTCATTATGGACGCTTGTTGTAGGGTCAATGAATTTATACTTTGAAGGCATATTAAGCCAAATCTGAAACCCATGGTATTGGCCGCCATCATCAAATAACTGTTGGCCTGTTTCTTCCATATGGATAGCTCCTTTTCCAGAGCTAAAGATCATAAACTCCCCTTTTTCAATTTGAAAATCATAGTTTAAGCTATCCTTGTGATGTCCACTCCCTGATAGAAAGTAGGTCGTTGGTGCTACTCCTGCGTGCGGATGAGCGTCTACTCTAAGGGGATCCATACCTGGCTCACAATCTACTGGGCCAAACTCATCTAAGAGTACAAATGGGGAAACATGGTCATTTTGATCTCCGGCGAAGGCTCTTAAGATAGGCAAAGTGCCTACTTTGGTTCTATCTGCATTGAGTACTCTATATACTTTTCGATTAGTATTTGTACTCAACATTCCACTATTGGCTGTGATATCGGTATTCGCAATTGTTGCTCCGACTATAGCCGAATTCTTAATAAACTGCCTTCGTTTCATTTCTGTGATATTACAAGGTAAACAAGATTATTCCTTTTTGGTTGTGTCTTTTTTATGAGGCTTTATAATGAGTCGTAAGGACTGGTCGTAGGTTATATAATTCCACATCCAATTAATCATTACGAAGAGTTTATTCTTGAATCCTACTAAAGATCTGATGTGCACAAATAGCCATAGCACCCAAGCTATAAATCCTTTGAATTTTAGTCTTGGCAAATCTACTACAGCTTTGTTTCTTCCTATGGTGGCCATTGATCCCAAATCGTTATATCTAAAAGACTCTGAGGCATTCTTCTTTATGTTATTGGCTAGTCTTTTTGCTTGTTGAATGGCAACTTGAGCCACTTGTGGGTGCCCATAAGGATAATCATCTGAAATAAGCAATGCTTGATCACCCACTACGTATATATCTTGGTACCCTTCCGCAGCTAGTTGATCATTAACTTTAATACGCTGACCATATCCATAGCATTCAGATGGCAAGCCTTCAATCTTAGGACAAGTCACACCTGCTGCCCAAATCATCTTCGTGGTCTCTAATGTCGATCCATCATCCATAACAATGGTACAACCATCGTACGAAGTAACTCTTTTATTTAGCATTACATCAACGCCCAGTCCTTCTAAATACTGCAAGGCCGCTGCACTTGCATTTGGTGACATACCTTTTAACAAAACATCACCTGCTTGAATTAAATGAATATCTACTTCACGATGATCAATTTCTTTATACTCTTTTGGCAAGATATATTTCTTCATTTCTGCCAATGCACCCGCTAACTCCACACCCGTGGGGCCGCCTCCTACAATCACCACATCAATAAATTTTTGTCTGGCTTCATATTGCTGTTCTGACAAGGCCACTTCAAGATCATCAAATATTTGATTGCGAAGGAATAGCGATTGGGATACTGATTTTAAGGTCAAGGCGTGCTTTTCAATTTCCTTGTTACCATAAAAATTAGTTATGGCACCCATTGCCAAGATTAGGGTATCGTAGTAGATTTCCCCTTTATTCGTTTTTATTCGTTTTGTTTCCGGATTTACAGCCACCAATTCTGCTACTCGAATCAATACATTATCAGCATTCTGAAAGGCTTTACGTAGCGGATAAACTATACTTGACGGTTCTAAGCCCGCCATAGCTACTTGGTAAAATAAGGGCTGGAATTGATGAAAGTTATTGCGATCGATCAAAACGATTTGATTATCTGACTTTGCTAATTTCTTAGAAAGGGTCAAACCAGCAAATCCAGCACCGATTATTACGATCCGTTTGGATTTAGGATCGGGGATGTTTAACATAATTGAAGAAATTATTAATTCAAAGGTATGTCTTTGCGGATTACAAATAAAGTGGAGAAGTGCTTCATATTTTAAAATTTAGCTTTCGTAGTTTTCTACAAATTAAGATATGCAGCACTCCTTAGCCTTATTTCCTCTATCGCTTTCTGCTTACCCTGGACAATCGCTTAATCTGCACATCTTTGAGCCACGCTACAAAGAGCTTATAAACGATTGCAGTATGGAAAAAATCAATTTTGGATTACCACCCTTTATCCAAGGTCAGACTATGTCTATTGGTACTGAAATGAAGTTGATTAAAATTCATAAAGTTTATGACAATGGTAGCATGGATGTGAGTACATTGGGCATGCGTGTATTTAAAATTGTGGAATTTCAATCCTCTTATTTAGATAAGAAATATGCTGGAGGAATTGTCGAGTATTTAGCAAACGATTTAAGTCCAACAACAGAAATTTATCCAAAAATATTGGAATTACTCAAAGAGCTTTACAGTGTCTTTAATATTTCCAAGCCGATACCCGATTTAAATGAAAAATTTAGAAGTTACAGTGTAGCACACAATGTAGGTTTTACTTTAGATCAAGAGATCGATTTTCTTCATTTGGATAATGAATTTGACCGGTGCACTATGGTCATTGAACAGCTGCAAAGCTTTATACCTAGGGCAAAAGAATTAGAGTTAATAAGAAAGAAAATTCAAATGAATGGGCACTTTAAAAATGTGATACCACCCCCTGCGAACCAATTCTAGAAGGCGTAGGACGCAGAAACAATATGTGAAACTAATATTTCAGAGGTATTGCCAAAGTTAGCTAGTGCATAGTCAATGGCAATGTTATTTATATTAATCCCAATGCCTGCATTTGGCATTAATGTAAAGTCTTCTTGGTCGGTATTGATCTCATTAACAACTCTTTGGAAATTACCAATTCCAAATCGTAAAAACGCCAAGTTATCATATCCGACTTCAAGGCCCAATGAAGGGTTAAATCCAAAATTATTACCCGAAAAAACACCCGCTTCTGTACCATCTGTAGACAATCGGCCATCAAACTCAACTAGATATGAAAACTTATCAATCTCACCAAAATAAGCCGCTGCTAGCGTCAATTTAGGTAGTGCTATCTCTGTCGAGGAGACAGGAATCACATTACCCGTAGCTGCAAACACTTGTTTTTCTTCTTCTGTAAAATCAAAACTCCATGCATTTACGGTAGTTGTGATATCTCTAACCATCAGCCCTGCTCTGAAGTGATCTGTATTATATAATAGTCCAGCATCTAAACCAGCACCCCAAGCTCGCCCAAATGAACCAATATTTCTGTAAATGACCTTTGCATTGACTCCTAGACTTAAGCCTTCAAGTCCCAATTCCATCGCATAACTTAATAAAAGTGCATAATCCGCAGCAGAAAATTCAGTCACATTATCATAATCTATAGTACCATCCGGTCCAATAAGATTAATTGTATTTGGAATATTATCAATACCCATTCTGATCAAGGTTACAGATCCATAAGAGGGATTAAGCCACTCTCCCAATTGTGCCCCAAAACCAACGTAATCGTAGTTTGCTATTCCTCCAAACCAGCTTGCATGCATGGCCGCTACTTGGTAGTCCTCCTCCATTAAAACCAGACCTGCCGGGTTCCAATATCCAGCTGTTACATCATTAGTACTAGCCACAACTGAGCCAGACATACCGTGCGCTCTTGCGCCCACACCTATATTTAGGAATTCATTCACAAATTTGGGGTTATCCTGAGCAGATAAACCAAAGGGTAAAATGAAAAATAGCAGAATATATATATAGTTGTCCTTTCTCATTGGATTCATTTAAATACGAATATAATATGTAATAAAATTATAATGCGTAAGAAAGGTATAGGAAACGTAATGAAAGATAAACCCCAAAATTCTCGAATTATTGTGCCTAGGCATTTATCAATGTAACTATTGCCTATTTACGATATTAAAAATAAGATCAAACCATATGGACTCTGGACTTGCTTTATGAGCCCCTACCCCTTTGCTTTTCTTGTCAGCCTCTAACAAATGTCTAAACGAGCCTGTAATTTCCTCAAAGGAATAAAGCTTGGCTCCAAGTTTATATTCCCTTGCAAATCGAGGACTATACAGTCCTACCTTTCTGGCAAACTCTACATCACCTAGGTTTACATGTGCTTTGGCAAGACTTAACTTTTGGAAGTGATTTGTCAAACTAGCTAATTCTCTAGGTAATGGGTGATCTTTATGATTCTCCGCAAAATGCTCTGCAATGCCCATGGCTTTATTTAAATCTCTGGCCGAAATGGCCGATTGCATTTCAAAAATGTTAAACTCTTTACTCAATCCTATTTGCTCAAAAACCAAGGATTCTTCAATGACAGCTCCTTCTTCAACTAATAAGCAAAGTTTATTTATTTCGTTAGCAATCTTATTTAAATCCGAGCCGAGCATACTTGCCATGATCATAGCTGACCTAGGGTGTATTTTCCGTTCCTTAGATTGGATATATTTTTCAATCCAAGGAGCTACTTGATTGTCATATAATTTCTTAGACTCAAGCGTTACGGATTCTTTTAATAGCGTTTTAAATACCTTCTTTCTTTTATCTGTAGACTTTTTATATGCAATGGCTAATATAGTATGGGGTGATGGGTTTTCGAAATAACTTTGAAGCATATCAAAGTCTCTCATAAAGTGCGCTTCCTTTAACAACACAACTTTACGTTCAGCCATCATCGGAAACTGTCGAGCATGATCAGCTACTTGCTTAAAATCTACTTCTCTGCCATACAATGAAACCTGATTAAAGGACTTTTCTGATTCTGGCAAAATGCTATGCTCAATCTTATCCATGACTTGATCTATAAAGTAGGATTCATCACCATATAAAAAGTACACGGGAGCATACTTCTTATTTTCTATGTCTTGGATTATTTGGTTGTGGGTCAATGCCATTCTTATTGCAAAAATACCTAAATGAATGGGCAAAAAAAAGAGTCCTAACAAAGCTGTCAGGACTCCTGTTACATTTATATTTGATTATTCTACAATAATCATTTTCATGGTTTGCGTAAACGCACCACTTTCTAAGGTGTAGTACAACACGCCTGTAGCGCCTAACTCCT
>JAHDDO010000037.1 GCA_020629315.1 Saprospiraceae bacterium
TGAGACATTCAATAGTAATAGCAGTAGCCATACTTTTTATTTATGCAATTTCAGGTTGTGGTTGGAGAAATGATTGTATCATCGATTATGACTTGCAAATACCTTTAGAACTAAACTCTTTTGATAGCATTCGTTATGTTGGAGATACGATTAAAATAAAAATGTTTACGGACAACACGTCACTTTATGATGCTCAAGGCGATCGTACAATCCATTTGCCAAATTTTGATCCGTTGTTAACAATCAAGTTTTTTAGACTAGATACCCTCCCTTTACAAGAGGTCTTTATGGAATCAGACATAATTATTAGTGAAGATCTTTCATATGAATTAGCGTCGTTTGGTAATGTTCCTAGAGTTCTTTTAATGAGACAAATAAGAAACCAAGAATCTAGTTCTGAGTTTGAGATATCAATAGTCGCTAACGTTATGCCAGGTACATACGCTATTCATTTTGTTCCTTTCTTACGTTTTCAATCAGAAAATATCGAATTTGAAGACAAGTGTCACGATAGAAGTAAAATAGAAGTAACTTTTTTACTACCAGAAGAAAAAACTATTCATGAAGAGATTCTTGATAGTTTTAGTAGAATGGTTCAGTATGATACAATTTGGGAGGGCAAATCTGGAGGACATACTTTGAGCTCATCATATTATTTTAAAGTGATTGAATAAACGCAAGGCCATTTTTATTCAAGGTTTAGTTGTTCTGTTCTTCTTAGCCTCTACTATTTATATGACACCATTGAACGGTCTATATTCAATCTCCAACATGCAGATTAAAGACCATATCCTGATTCATTTAAAACCGACGCTGCAGCTGCAGCCCGGCACCTATAAACTGGTATTTTTGAACTATTGGCGAGCTTGCCGCTAGTACATTAGGAATAGTTCTAAAACCGCCTTGTAATCCCAATGAATATTGTTCTGTACATTGATAATGTAGCCCTAATTTTCCAGCAAGACTTACACTAACATCATTACGAATTTGATCCCTTAGAAAAGCAGGGCTATTATCTTCAAGCAAAATATAATCAGATTGACCAACCCATGTAATTGCATTTAATTGTGTATAAAATAATGGTTCAATACGCCATTGACCCATAGGGAAAGAATAGCCTATACCCGCTTGTATACTCAATTGCTGATAACTATTATTAATGGACATGTTTCTAGTGATGATGGTTTGTGTTAATTCGGTGCTACCCGCACTGGCCATTCGAATACTATCTCCATTTTCATTGATGATCAAAAGATCTTTGTATATCTCATCATCCTTTTCTACATAACTACCAGACCAATTAAATTGCTCATTGATTCGCTGATATTGAATACCTGCTTCTAATAGCAAACCTTTCTGGTGTCTCCACAACATTCCTGTAGAAACAGTCCAACTTTCGCGTGGACTCTCTGTTGACTGTCTCGTAGCTAAATAATCTTGTGATAAACCGTCTGGATTAGATAAGTTTCGTAAGGTTCGACCATAGCTTGACGAAAGTAGCAAGGATGAATACCACAATGGCTCGGCTGATATAATTTCTAAAGGCACCATGTGGGAAGAATCGATGAACACCGTATTTTCTCGTGTAGTTTCAAACAGTTCAAATGGAGTATAACTAATTTTTACAAGCTGATCCATAAGCCTACTTGGTGATTGCATACCCGTTTTCGATACTTGTTGGATCGGTTCAGTCCTTATTGGATCTTTGTTCCCTTGCATTAAATGGACAGCCTCTGACGTACGGTCATTTTCAATGCTCACAGGATGGACATTGGAAATCACTACCTCAGCTCCTTCATCTACTCTTCGAGTTTGTTTATGATTACTATTCAATGAAACGGCTTGTTCTTTGGCTAGTGTTGTAACTTCTTGAGCCTCTTTAGTGTCAATGAGCTCTTTATTTATTCCTTTATTTTCTGCTGTTCTTAGTTCGTTTTCTAGTGAGTTCTCCTCCTCTATTGCTGTATCCTTTGTAACTTTTGTTATCGGTGAATCTGATTCATGTAATACATCTTCGCTTGTATATTCAGCTTCATTAAAGTGGGATAATGAATAACCAAGGGCAAAAAAACTAAGTAACAATATGGGTAAAGCAAACCATACCAACCAAGGCCTTTTTCGTTTGGCAAAGGTACGTGACTCCACAGCTGCCCAAAGCTTATCTACATTCAATGGCTCCTCAGCTGTGTCCATCGCTTTTTTAAACTGATCTTCGAAAGAATGCTTCATGAACGTAGATTTATAGAATTAGATAAAGGTTTATTTTGGTTTTCAAGGGCCTGTATTATCCATCGCTTAGCTCGGGTATATTGCGATCTAGAAGTACTTTCTTTAATGCCTAGTCGCTCCGCTATTTCCTTGTGATTGTGAGACTCTAGTATGTATAGAGAAAACACTTGGCGCAATCCTACAGGCATATTGTAGCTAAGTGCAATCACATCTTCTACAGCCAGCTTTGCATCAATAGTGGGTTCTTCACTTACATCATTTGGATACTCCACATACATCTCTTGGCTATAGTATTTGATTTTGTATTTATTAATAGCCGTATTAATCACAATCCGTTTTATCCAACTATACAATTCCCCTTCTGTGTGACCATTAAATTGTTTTATTTTTTGAAACATCATAACAAAAGCATCTTGGAGCACATCTTCACCATCCTCTTTTGTTTTGGTATATAAGCGTGCCGTAGCAAGAAGCTTTGCAGAGTAGGTATATACCATCCACTTAAAAGCTTCTTGCTTGCGACGCTTAAGTTGTTCTATGTGATGTTTTATTTCCAGCGGTTATAATTCCAGATTTATGGTAAATGTGACCTCAGTAATAGTAGGGTCATACAAGGCAGTATCATCGACAGTAATATTCTGTGTTATATCGCTAAGGTGTAAAATTTCAAATCCTTGATCGATTATTCCACCGGTAGTGGTGCCATCAACCGTAAAGCCATCACTAGTAAAGCCAAGTGAATATTGGACATTCGTTTCACCATCTACCACTGTCACTGTTCCTTCCATTAAGACATTTCCAGTTAACCAATCAAGCACAGTAATGTGGTAATTTTTAAACGTACCAAAATCTTCAATCGAATAATTATGTGCAACCGTATCTTGCGCAGAGGACTGGAATTCAAATCCATTGTTGTATTCAACAAAAATTCCTGGCTCATAATATTCATCACAGGCTTCTAGGATCAAGTTGACCTCTCCGGTCATATTAAATTCGGTAACGGCACTGATCAAATTATTTGTTACATCGATTCCGACGGCCTCAGCCAATTGACCGTTGTCGCAGCCCATTAGTGTGGTAGCAAACGTTTGATCATCTTCCACAGAAATAGATAATGAACCGCCATTTTCAAATTCAATATGCACATACCCTTGCGTAATGTCATCATCATTGCAATTAGTCAAGCTTCCTGAAATTTCCACATCACTAGGTGATGAGATTACAATAGTGCCATATTCAGTATCTTCTTCAAAAGAACCAATTTCTTCAGCATGAATGATATTGCCACATGGGCTAATAATCTCTAATAGTAATTCATGACCTTGTGGCACTTTACCCGTAAAAAAGCCACGATTAGATGTCAATCCACAAGCAGATTGGTCCAATTCTAGATCAGTGATCCGAACTTTAATTCCTTCTACGCCTCCATTTTCACCAGCGATAGTACCTGATAGGGTAATCAATGGAAACGGAGCATCACAATTCCAGAACGAAAAGTGACGGACAGTTCCTACATATTTACCACCATCTAATACAGCTTCACCTTCTTCTTCCCATACGCCTTCATCTTCATTAAAGTGCCATAAAGGAATCGATGCTGGAGCGGTCGCTTGCATACTGGCAGGAACACTCAGTGAAATTTCAGCTTCCGAACCTTCTGCTAATTGTATTTCTTCACCAGCGGCATTACTCAGTTCTACGCCTATCATACCAAAACTTTGTAAAGCATTAATATTATTATCAGCATCAACACCGATCAAATCACCAGGCATAATATCTACTAAATTCTCGGCCGTTGGATCTAACCAACGAACAAAAACAGCCACATCTGTTTCAAATGCTTCTCCAGTGCTTGTTACAAAGGCGGGGTTCTTAAATTCTATATCGATGCCTTCTGCCGAAACGGTAGACGTTACCCCTGGACTAATAGTACCTGCCGAAACGCGCTCCATTAAGGTCAGCGACATGTGATTCATTTCATTTAATCTTGGGTAAATGGTTCTAGAACTTTTAAAGTATCCCTCTTTAAATACCTTAATACTGCTTGCTTGTTCTACCAAGCTTTGGTCCAATAATTGGAAATTTCCAAACTCATCTGTCAATACAGTCGCTGCATCATATTCTATCGTTGCCCCTTCGATCGGGTTACCATCTTCATCCGAAATTTTACCGAAAACGGAACCATTAACAAAGGTCTTAGGTGGGTTATTACCCGGTGTTTCTTCGATATCATCAATATCTTTTCTGCATGCAGCCAAGCATACAACTATGGAAAGTAATATCAGTCTATAAAGTTTCATATCATTATTTATGTGCGTTAAAAATTTTGTCTGCGGCAGTGATTTTAAAGTTGGCCATTCTACTAAATCTATTGCCTTCAAGTATAGGACAAGATGAAATGACCATTCGCTGCAATGAACGCTAAAAAAAAATTATTTTTTTTCTGGGCGACTCCCGATGCGCCATTACATGGCGATCGGAGACCGGGCTATTCCAGGGTTCGCGACGCTCCGTCCCGACGTCGTCGGGACCTAGCCTTTCATATCCCTGTCGCAGGTAATTCTATTACTTTTCCTACTTCTAGATCGCCTAAGGTATACTGACCAATTCGCACACGAATCAAACGTAAAGTAGG
The DNA here is from genome assembly GCA_020629315.1 of Saprospiraceae bacterium. Lineage (GTDB taxonomy): Bacteria > Bacteroidota > Bacteroidia > Chitinophagales > Saprospiraceae > JAHDDO01. The sequence goes on from JAHDDO010000037.1 coordinate 4,865, forward strand.
GAAGCCGACTGCGGCGCTCATTTTACGTACTTGTCTAAATTTTCCTTCTGTAATAATTACAGATGCCCAACTGGTCGGACCATGTCGTTCATCTCTGATCTTTTTTGCACGAGGACCCGTCTTTGGTGCTGGATTAAGTATGCGGCATTTTGAAGGTCGTGTCATGTACTTAGCACCTTTGATCCCTATTTCGACGCCATCACACATTTGCTGAATGGCTGACTCTGTGATAATGCCATCTACTTGTATGTAATACTCTTTTTCTACCTTTTTGCTTCGTACGGCTTCACTAAATTTTCCATCCGTAGTTAGCAGTAAAAGCCCCTCTGAATCTTCATCCAATCGGCCAATAGACATTGTACCTTCAGGAAAATCAAATAGTTCACCCAACAATTTTTTATTTCGCCTACGGTTTTGATTATTTACGAATTGCGAAAGATATCCGTAGGGTTTATGGATCATAAAATGGCGATGCATACTCGAAGATAAAATTTTGAATATCGATCGTACAACTACCGCGCTTCCTGAAAAAGAATGATCTTACGTTCTTTTCCATATTCACTGATGGTGCTAAACGTCTTGTGATGTATTAAATTGGGATGTTCTTCTAGCAAGGTCAATGGTACTTTGCCTTCTACCTTTGCATACCAATCGTCCCACACTACCATGGCATTGCAAGGGATGGTATAATTTTTAATCTTCGTATTCAGTCCTTGTCGTACTCGCCAATTAAATGGGTCATCATTTTTATAGTAGGGTATGGCAGGAGCAAAACTGTAATACATACTCTTAGGAAAGTGCTCTTGTAGGTATTGAGCCACCTTTTTACTCATAAGAAGATTTGCATTTTCAGAAAAATCTTGATCCAACTGAAAGCTATATTTCTTACCCAGGAAAGGATATATCAGAATTAAAAACAAAATAGTACTTATCACTGGAAATAAGACCCTAGTATGCATTCGATAGAGTAGGGACATAAGACTGCTTATACCTATAAGGCAAATGATGGCCGCAAAGGGCAAGACACACGCAATAACTCGGAGTAAGCCAAATGATTTAAATAAACCGTACTTCCAAAAAATAGTGTGAGCTCCGATTACGGACAGAAAGGAAAGGAGAATTAATAAAAAGCCAAGCCTTTTATTCTTGTATATCGCTTTGTAAATAGTGGCACAAATACCTATTAGAAGTAAATAAAATAAAGGCGTGCCCATGTATTCGTGTAAACCATAAAAATAATGTAGCCACTCGCCTGTCTGATTATAGCTTGGTTTGATAACTGCATTTGGATTTTCGGCAAATAACCAAAAGAGAGAACTATGATCAAAAATATATCGACCCACTATTGAAATGATAACATGACCCAATAGTAACATGGGTACATATTTCCATTGACGGTTACTAATTAAGAATCCGGCACAAATAGCCATAAAAAATAAGCCTTCGGGTCTAGCAAAAGGCGCCATGGAAAAGACTACACTGGCCCAGAAAAATCGATGGCGAAGACATAGCAAAATACCAGCCGTTACTACAAAAGCAAAGATAGGTTCTGTGAGACCTGAAAAAATAATTTTTACATAGCCTGGCATAGATAGCAGAATGAGAGGTGCCACAAAAGCCCAACGCAAACCAAGCAGTCTTGCTATATCGTAAACAAAGAAGGCAGTAACATAGGCCAGTATCAGGTGAAGTACTTTAATACCCATAAAACCAAATTGACTAAAACTACTCGCGAATAAAACATAGACAGGTTTGGCCCATTGATGGATAAAGAAATGAGGATAGCTAAAGGCATATTTTGCATACAAGAAGTGATGTATACTATCGCCATCATCAAAGGTGCCTTCCTTTGTAAATAGGATCCATAGATGGAAACTGATAAACAATAAGGCAATGCCTACACCGAGCAACTGTATTCCATTGATGGTGAATACAGGTGTGATTAGTTTTTTAGGTAGTTGTTGTGTAACAGGAAATTCTCGCATATCAAAGGATTTTCCTGTGGTTTTCCAATAGTACTTGACAAGTTTGTCATAGTGTAGTAGAAACGAATCTCGTAATTAGACTTGGTACGTAGCACAAATTCTTTTTGCCGACACCGAAATAAAAAAAGATGGCTTTTAAAAGTCACACTCTTGTTCCATTCTGATTATACCCTTGAAATCGTTTAAAAAATTAATACTTCTAACTATGAAAAAGATTTTTTTCTTGTTGCTTACAGCAACTTTAATTATCTCTTGTCAAGATGATCTTAACGAAGATTTTTCCGAGAAACCAGAAAACTTTACTGAAGTACAAGCACCACAAAAAAATGGTGAAATCGAAACTAGAACACCTCAACTTTGCCCTACAGGAACGGCAAATGCACTGGATGGCATTCATCACGTAATCAACTCTTTAATGGGTTGTTCTTTGGATAAACCACCTTGTACAGAATGTTCTACTCCATTTGATATTTGTTATACAGGTGAGCTAATTGACGTAAATAATGCTTGTATTGATACAGATGCATTAGCCGATTTTGCAGTAACACTTCCAGGCTTATTAGATTGTGGTGATGAAGAGGTTTCAGATGTATGTGCGGTAGTTACTGAAACCTATCTTGTAGGATGTACTCCAGAAATGCAACTGTGTGTAAAAGGATCTGCTATCGCATGTATTGTCGGTGATCCTCCTCCAGTAGAACCATGTGAAGATGGATGGGAGATTTTCTCTGGCCCTGATACAAACACGCCAAATCCATGCGACATTTGGATTGGTGTTAGCGGCCCTCCAGGTGCACAGGTTCTAGTAAATGGCGTAGTCGTTGGAAATGTATTTGAAATTATTGGTGGCATTAATTCAGTAGGAATAACATCAATAACTATTCAATACGAAGGCGGTGAATGCTCGTTGCCAATACCTGACCCACTTTGCTAATTAAATGATTCAACCATAAAAAGGGGATCGCACATTGTGCGACCCTTTTTTTATTTTACAAATGTGGCTTGCCAACATTCATCACGATTAAAAGCTTTACTAATCAGCTGATAAGATCCTGACGGAAGTGTGGTCACATTTAGTTTTTGGATAGGTTGTGTTGCCTTTTGATAAACGACTAATCGACCGCTTGCATCAAACACTTGTATTTCTTGTATAGCTGCGACATTTTCGAAATAGATAAAATCCACAGCTGGATTAGGGTAGATTTTTATAGGAAGAATAGTGGGGTTCTTTGCCGAAAGAAATACCGTATTCGTATCCAGAAATTGAGCCGGTGTTTGATGTCTATAATTAGCCCCTGTGATACCCATTTGTAAGTCTTCAATTTTAATGGCATACACTGAAAAAGTGGTATCAATTCTAAAGGTATTTCCCGTCTCCATCATTTGATCAATAGGGAATTCATAATGGAATGGCATATCAAAATAGAATTCGTCAGCAGAATAGACATCTGATTGTTCGACCATATCCATACCATAATTTGCCCCATCAATAGTTAATTGGTAGGTATACGTGGGTGGATTGTTTTCGTTTTCTTCTTTTTCTGTAATAGCAAAGTATATAGAATCAATGCGCACATCTAATGGATTCTGCTCTACTCTATAAAAGTCTTCATACACCCAAAAACCTAACTGATTATTAAAATCGGGCACTTCATATTGGGTCTGTATTATAAGTTCGTTGCTTGATAGAGCCTCTAGGTATACTGGATGGACTTGTGCGTACAAGTCTATTCCATTTTCCCAAACAAAGGTGTTATTCTGTTGTGTAAAAAACCGTAAATCATCGCCATCCATAGCTATGCCAGCGAAGCTACCCGTAGGGCTATAATCCAAAAGATCTAAACTTGTAAGACTTTCCGGTACAGTATGAAAAGCAAGGTCATCGGATAAATCGGTATTCATCAAACGAAGTTTTCCATCAAGGGTCAATAACAGATGTAGCGATTGTGTGGCTCGCAGATCTAAAATATCTGTGGGTGTCACATAATGGGATTCAAGAACCAGATTTTCATCTAAGGTAAAAACAGTATTTCCACTATACGCAAATATTTGCCCTTCTGAATTTCTGAACAAAGTAAAATCATCCTCTATGTCGATAGCTTGTTGGTCGAATTCACCATTTTCATCAAGGCCAATCCGTTGGATTTTTTCGTTCCATATGTAATAGATATTCCGATTATCATCCACAACGATATCTACCTGTGGATTGATAAAGCCCTCTTCATATAAGGTATCTGCCGTCATCTGTCCATCTTTGAAGTTGACGAAAATGAACCCAGGGAAGAGCACATCATAATCCACCAATCCATATAAGACAAACTCTAGACTTCCGTCTTGCTTATGCAATTTTTCTGATCCACAGTGCCAGTAATCTAAGGTAAAGGCAGACCTAACACTTTTAGTAGGGTCTACCACTTCGATTTCGGTATAAGGCCTTGTTCTAGCATGATTAACATAAATAATGGAGTCTGCAGTAAGATGTTGTGCACCACAAACGGTGTTTCGTTGTTCGTGCTGTAGAAATTCAAATGAGTAATCAAATTGTGCGGATATGCTATGCAGCCCTATAAAAAAGGATACTATCAGGAAGGTGGTTTTCATGACTAATGTTTTGGCGGTTAATGATCTATAGTAAGGTAATCCAATTTAAGCACCAAGCGTTGCGTGAAAACGACATTTTCTTAAAAAACCGTGATAGGGATATGGAAGGCTCGGTCCCGATATTTATCGGGACGGAACACAGTGAACCCTGTAATCAGCCCGACCCCGACGGAAAGCGTCGGGGGATCACCCTAATAAATGGGAGACTAATTTTCCTTAATCATTTTTTGGACACACACGGATTCATGATCTTGGTTTTCAACCGATAGAAAAAAGGCCCCCGCCGGTAAATCTCCTAGGTCGATCATTACTTCACTACTAGCTGCGTCGATTGTCTCATAGATATTTCCTGCTGCATCCAAGACCGTAATGGTATATCTATCCATCAGTCCACTAACTGTAAATATGTTGTTTGATGGATTAGGAAAGATCTCTACACAATTATTATTGACTTGAATGTTACTAGTGTTTGTTATTTCGGTATCATTGGTAAAATAGGATAGAAGTCGTACATATGCTGCTTGATAATAGATGGCAGGTTCCGTAATTTCCCAAGAACTTTCAGGCCACCCATCATTAAATTGCGCATAGGATTTTTGGGGCGGTTGATTGGCTGGTGGCGTTACATCTGCTGAGTAATAATAATTAGGACCCCCCGTCAAAAACCCAGGTGCTGGTCCATAATCATCTTCTTTTACATTATCCCATGGTGTATTATTATCGAACCAGAAATGATAAATTTCATCTACACATCGGTCACCACCAAAGCTATACATATTGGATAATAGAACCAATCCCATAGGATTCAAGCCGTGCATGTAATGGATATGCTCTCTTGCTTTTGTCAGCATTTCATCATTGAGACTTGGATGAATGTCATACTCATGAAATAACATAATCACATTCCCAAGATTAGACTTTACTTGAGTAGACCCCCAAGAGTACATGTAATCAGGTACATTGGATCGATAAAGGTCCGCATCGGTAAATAAGTAAAAGTCTTCCCAATTATTATTTACAGCATCATAAGCTGATGTATTTATAATAGAGGTGGCATCTGCATCCGCGCCGGTTGAGGCTGCATATCGTAACAAAGCTTCATTTAGAGGCATTAAATATGGCCCCCAATATCCGCCTGAAATTTGCTCACTACCTTGGTAATATTGAAGGAAAAAATCTTCGTATTCAGCATCACCCGTTAGTTCGAATAGATATACTGATGCTATCACAGCAGCATCATATTGCTTGTCATAATCCCAGTCAGCATCACCAGACTTAATCGTGCCATCATCACATTCGAAATCTAATTCATCATTATCAAATTGGGTAATAAAATGATCCCAACAAAGTACGGCTCTATCTTCAAGGTCTTGTGCATAGCTACTCATCCCTGTTTCGTTTTGAAAGACAATTGCGGCTCTTGAAAACATACTAGCAATAGCAATGGAGGCTGCGGTGCATTCCGGGCCATAATATCTTGGATCTGTATTAGCGCTAGGGGGTGTTGAAGCATTATCATCATACGAGATGTTACCCATTTTAATATGCGCTGTACCATCTGGGTTGCTCATTTTCATAAGCCAGTCTAATTCCCATTGAAGTTCGTTTAATACATCCGCTAAGCCATCATTGGACTCTGGAATATTGGTTTCATCACTAAAGGCTGTAGGATTATCTTCATAGGCGCCGACTAAATTATGGATTACATCATGAGCGAAGGTTACATATTTATTATTGTCCCCTGCATCAAACCATCCACCCGTTAGATCTTTTTCTAATGAAGCATTCCCTTGATCGTTTACATATCGACATTGACCATCTTGCAGAGCGTTCTGAAAGTTCATACCATCAGCAAATCCATTAGGGACATACTGCGCTTCTTTTTCATCATTGCATCTATTGTAATAAAACATTTTAGTAGCAGCGTCTAATACCTGACTGTATGGGTTGTCATTGATTTTGAACGGGGCTGACGATGCATCATTATCCGCATCAAAAATGTAGTACGTCCCTTCATCACTAATGGAACTAAAGTCAAACCACCAGCCTTGATCGCCTGATTGCGTATGTGTATCTCCATTGTTCCACTCAGTAGGTGCTGCCGAAAATATGACTTCGTCAGTGACATAGTCACGAAGCTCTAGCATAGGCCCAGGTGAATAGGAAAGACCACTATTATAACCTGTTTGGGGATCTGAAAGAACGGCTACTTTATCCGCATCAGGCAAGTATCCGAATTGATCAACATGAATGTGTTCACTTATTTGAGCGATGCTTATAGATGCGAAGAACAGTAGGCAAATAGAAAGTAATGTACGCATGGTTTTTACGATTTGTATAAATGTAAGGGTAGTCTAAAATCCTTTCAAGAGGGTTAGTACCTATTATGGTAATTGGTGAAAACCCCTACTTGCTGTAACAAACAATGGTTACAATAGTTTAGACTAAAATACTAGGGCCGTTCCCCTAAAGCTTGGCATAATTTCTGCTTCGATATACATGATTATGAATATCGAAGAGATCAATAGAAAACATTTTCTCGAAACTGACATGTACTATAGAGTCGGTTACGGTCTTTCTTCCAAATTGCTCGATTTTGACAATGGCATTTTGGAGATAGAAGTGGTGGTCTCAAAAAAATGGCAAAAGAATTATAATCAGACAGCTCAGGAAATGGGCCACATCTGGAAGCGTTCTCATCGCGAATTGAATAAAGCCATTGCTTGTAAGGTTTATATTGTAGATACTAAGAAGTTTCCGTACAAGCAACACCTGATTCACAAAGGGATCAAACCGGGTTACGATGCCAAAAAAGGCATCATTTTCAGAACAGATTACTTGAATTAGGCTACATTTGGGATATGCCACCCATGATACTCGCTAGACATTTATTTCTTTTTCTTAGTAGTGTATTGTATGTCAATGTCCTTTTGGGTCAATATGATCATGAACCGGTACTTTCAGACCTTGAAGGTGAGGACCTTATAGAAGCGTTACGCGCCGCGTTTACGCCTGAGGATATTCTTTCCTATGGACCTGCTAGAGATACGATGTATCGGAATATTTACTTGGTAGATGATTCAGTACGATGCATGTATACAGGCCATAGCCGATATTTAGCACCCAATGTTGATCCCACTGATTTCTTATTTGATAATGACAACCTAAATGGGATCAATACCGAACATGTGTATCCTAGAAGTAAAGGAGCGGATGATGGTAATGCAAGATCGGATATGCATCATTTATTCCCGACCAGAGCTTTAGTGAACTCTTCAAGGGGCAGTGATGCATTTACAGAAATTCCAGACAATGAAACCTTGCGATGGTTTTACAGAGATCAGGTAGAAGAAAGCATTCCAAGCAATCGAGATGTTTACGCTGAGGATGATAACAGTCGCTTTGAGCCAAGGGAAGATATAAAAGGTAATGTAGCTAGAGCCATGATGTATTTCTTTCTCATTTACAATGAGGAAGCGATGGCTGCCGATCCTGACTATTTTGAATTACAACGAGAAACCTTATGTCAATGGCACTATCAAGACCCGGTAGATCAGCATGAATGGGAACGAACCTATAAAATTGCCTTTTACCAGGAAAACAAACCGAATCCCTTCGTATTGGATTGCACCTTAGCAGGACGAAGTTTCTGTGATAGTATTTCTTCAGATTGCCGGATTGTACATTCGACAGATTTTGATAAAAAAGAGTTTCATGTTTTTCCCAATCCTTCGTCAGGTGTATTTACGGTAATACCGCCAGACCAATCTAGCTATGATTATCAAATCCATGACGTACTTGGTAAAAAGCACTTTGCGCTCAATCGTGTGTCCGGCCCTTTGAATATAGAAGGCATAGAACGGGGTTTATACTTTTTGACTATTAGGAAGGGTAAACGTCTGATACACTCTGTGCCCATTCAGATCCTTTAGGTCTGCTTTTTCTAGTAAGATAGAACGGTAAGTAGAACAATAGAAAAAAGATCATGATGATCACTTCTCCTACTAATATGTAATATGGCCAGGGTCCCATATAATCAAGAAATGAGGCTACCTTAGGCTTTTCCATCGTATAGAAATAGTTGCTGCCTAAAAAATAATTAACCACTAAAGTGATGAGCATATAGGCATTCGTAATCCAGAAAGTATTCACAATGTCTTTCCATCGTATTCGAAGGCCATATACGAAAATGGCGTAAAAAGGTAATGCGTTTAGAAACCCGTGAATGGTGAAGAATATAATGTAGTCATAGTGTGGAAATCCATGCTGCAGGTCCGGGGTTATATTAGCATTCATGGTTCCGACCAAAATCCAAAAGTAAAAAACACCCAGCCAGTACCGATGACGTTTGAACATAACCCAGGGTGCCATAAGTGCACATATCCGGCATAAGTGCAGTGGGAGTTCCTTTTGAATAGTAAAACTTCCTTCATAAGCTGTAATGCCCATTCTGAGCAAAACAAAAACACAAGGGATCAATGCCATAATCAGGCCTACAGTATCCTGTGTTTTTCTATCTTTTTTCCTAGCATACAGAATGACTAGCCAAGTAATCAGCGCAATTACCAGTAAAGGAGCTGCGTGTTCCCAGCTAAAATGCACAAAGGCCCGAGAATTAAGGAAAAATGACCACTGCATATTTAAAGGTACAGCAATAGGATTAATTAATTTAGTGATTCTATTTTCGCAATGTAAAATTTATATCGCCCTAATAGCGTATAACTTATGGTTCTTTTTTGAATTTTGAAAAGAACCATTTTAAAAAGAAAAGTATGAAACGAATAGTTACAATTTTTTTAAGTGTCATTTTCATGATCCCTACCGCCTTTGCTGGTGAAGGTATGTGGTTACCTCTATTGCTAAAGTCTTTGAATGAGGCTGAGATGCAATCTATGGGTATGAAATTGACCGCTGAGGATATATATTCAGTAAACCAAGGATCTTTAAAAGATGCCATTGTTCATTTTGGTGGATTTTGTACAGGAGAATTAATTTCATCCAATGGCCTTCTTCTAACAAATCATCACTGTGGATATAGCGAGATCCAAAGCCATTCAAGTTTAGAAAATAATTTACTTAAAGATGGATTCTGGGCGCAAGACCAATCTGAAGAATTAGCTAACCCTGGACTTTTTGTTCGATTGATAGATAGAATAGATGATGTTAGTGCTAAGATATTAGATGGGGTGACTCCTGAAATGAGCGATTCGGAAAGACAATCTGTTATTGATAAAAATCTATCAGCAGTCAAATCAAGTTATACTATTGAAGAGTTTCAGGATGTTATGATCCGTCCGTTTTTTCATGGTAATCAATACTTTGCATTTGTTACTACAGTATATAACGATGTTCGATTAGTGGGTGCACCTCCAGAATCAATAGGCAAATTTGGTGCGGATACAGACAACTGGGAATGGCCGAGACATACAGGCGATTTTTCTCTTTTTAGAGTGTATGCAGGACCAGATAATAAGCCAGCTGAATACTCAGAAGATAATGTTCCTTACCAGCCTAAGCATCACTTACCCATTTCATTAGATGGTGTTTCAGAAGGTGATTTTACAATGGTATTTGGATTTCCAGGTAGAACCAATCAGTATCTTCCCTCTTTTGCAGTAGAACAATTACTCAATACGCTGAATCCGGCAAAAATCAGTATTCGTGAAAATGCCCTTGGCATTGTAGATGAGTATATGCGTAATGATGAAAGCATCCGCTTAAAATATGCATCAAAATTTGCAAGTATTGCCAATTACTGGAAAAAGTGGATTGGCGAAAGTAGTGGGCTTACACGCACCAATGCCTTAGATAAGAAACGTGATTTTGAAGCAAAGTTGGTCGCTCAGAACCGTTCGGCTTCACCCATTCTGAAGCAATTCGAACAATTATATGATGAGATAGAACCCTATGCCTTAACGCAGGATTACTATCGTGAAATCAGTGGTCGGAATGTAGAAGCTTTGCGAATTGCAGGCTTGCTTAAGAGATTGGTAGACCGATATGACAGTAATGGCCAAGAAGGCTATGACCTTTTCAAAGGTCGATTAGAGCCTTTCTTAATGGATTTATATAAAAACTATGAGTCGAAGGTCGATAAAGATGTTTTCGTAGCATTGGTTGATATGTACCGTACCCAAGTTGACGCTAAGTATATACCAGAGGCCTTACAAATTGGCATGAAGCCTATCCCGAATTTCACGCAAAATTTGGCGGATAAGTTGTACGGTAGTTCTGTACTTACTGATGGAGATGCCGTGATGCGACTCATGAATAATGGTAATGTCGAGAAAATGAAAGAGACCTTGGCAAATGATGGCCTTTACAGCTTTGCTACAGACTGGGCAGATCATTACAATAGCACTTGTGCACCTGAATATACTCGAGTAAAGACACAAATAGATTCGTTGCAACGACTGTATATGAAAGCCCAGATGGATGCGTTTCCTGATCATAAGTTTTATCCAGATGCGAACAGTACGATGCGAGTTACCTATGGCCAAGTAAATGGTTATCAACCTAAAGATGGGGTTCAGTATGTACCTGTAACCTACCTTGATGGTGTCATGGAAAAATACAAGCCCGGCGACTATGAGTTTGATGTTCCTAAGCGATTGATCGAATTATATGAAGAAGGAGACTATGGTGATTACGCGGATACGAATGGTAAATTACCTATTTGTTTCTTAGGGTCAAATCATACTACGGGTGGTAACTCAGGTAGCCCAGCCATCGATGCACATGGTAACTTGATAGGACTCAATTTTGATAGAGTATGGGAAGGGACAATGAGTGATATCAACTATGACGTTTCTATTTGTAGGAACATTATGGTAGATGCTAGATATATTTTGTTTGTTGTGGATAAATATGCAGGCGCTAGTCATTTAATTGACGAAATGACATTGGTCCATCCTAAACAAACCAATGAAAAATTAATTAAACCTAGAAAATAGTTTAGATGAAACACCAGATACTATATATGCTTGTTGCTGTTTTATTTGCAACCAGTTGTAATTCGAATACGGCTAAGGCCAGTGTCGACCAAGTCGCACAACTTCACATTGCAGGGGTTGTAAAAAACGCCAATGTGCCTGCTATCTCCATCTTTAAAGAAGATGTCGTACAGCAAATACAATTAGGTCCAGAAAAAACCTTTGATACGACGTTTGAGGGGTATCCTGGATATTATGAGATCATAGTGGGTCGCCAACGACTACCGATTTTTGTAACAAATCAAGGAACGTTGAATGTAGAAGTGGATATGCGAAACGTTTATGACTTCAGCAAGTTTGAAGGTCCGGGTGCGGCAGAAAGTGCGTACTTGACTAAGAAGTTACGTGTAAGTAGAAGACACCAATCTCAAGCCAGAAAAACCTATGCCATGGATGAGGCGGGATTTATGGAAACAGTAGAGCAACAAGAAGCAGATCTATTTGCTCTTATGGACGAACATGAAGGACTATCTACGGAGTTTAAGGATCTGGAAAAGCAAAACATATCTATCGGCTCTAAAGCATTTGCTTTGGATTATGAGCAAGCACAGCGGTTTTTTAAAGAAGATCCAGAATTCAAAACCTCTGAAGCTTTTAATGCTAGGTTTGGACATTCGGATTTTACTAATGAACAGTTGTTCTCAACTATCCCTGGCTACCAGACAATGGTTTACCGTCATTTTATTAAGCCACAAGCACCAGAGCAAAGTATTGATGGGATCGAATCGGTAGAAAGCACAGTGATAAAAGATGCCTTGGTTAAGCAGTTGTATAATGAACTAAAGCCTGGGTTTAAAAACCTAGATGCTAACATGGGCCGACTTATGGCAGCCAGCACAGATGCTGAATTAAAAACAGCTTTGCAAAACAAGCATAATCAATTAAAGACGATTGATACAGGTGCTAAATCACCCGGCTTTAAATACCAAGATATTAATGGTAATATGGTAAGCTTAGAAGGGATGAAAGGAAAGAACGTTTACATTGATGTATGGGCAACATGGTGTGGGCCATGCAAGCGAGAGATTCCTCATTTGCAAAAATTAGAAGAAGAGTATCATGATAAAAACGTGGAGTTTGTCAGTATTTCTGTGGACACACCAGATAAAGAAGCTAATTGGAAAAAGATGGTACAAGATAAGCAGATGAGTGGCACCCAATTAATTACAGGTAATGGATGGGATTCGCCATTTGTTCGGAGTTATATGATTAGTGGTATTCCGCGATTTATATTATTAGATTCGGAAGGAAAGATTGTTTCTTCAAATGCACCTAGACCTTCGAGTGGTAATGCCATTCGAAGCGCGTTGAATGAACTACTATAAAAAGAAAAGGCTCAGGATTTTCCTGAGCCTTTTCTTTTTATTCTTTTATCAATTTGAACACTTGTTGATGTCCACTTTCTATTTCGTATAGTTGAAGTATATAAATACCACTCGGTGCATCTTGAATATCGATTTGATAATTTCCATTAGGCGCTAGCCCTGTTCTTTCTCGGACTAAGGACCCTTCGACATCATAAATGTGGAAGCCTAAATTGGAACATGATTCGCACAAAATATTCACAGTGTAAGACCCATTTCCAGGATTGGGACTTATCGTTGTTTCTGCATCTAAGGCTACTTCAGTGCTAGAAATAATGATAATGGTACTCGTTACACAATTGTAATCATCTTGCACAAATATTTCTAACTCATCAAAAGGCAAACCATTAAAGAATGGATCATCTGTATATTGGATACCATCGACAGAATAGGTATATGGCGGGGTACCTCCTCCACCAATAATGGTTAAGTCGTTCCAATCCAACATATAATCAATGGTTAATGGATCGGGCTCTTCTATAGTTATAGTACCCGAGTCATATTTTTGGCCAATGTCATCTATGATATATACGTTGTAATCACCGGCCATATCTATTTTTAATGCCGGATCATCTTGGTAATTAACATCATCTAGTGAGTACTGGAAAGGTGGGAAGCCTCCGTTCACATCAATAATGGTCAAATAAGCATTGGTATACTCTCCTGCACAGAATATTTCAGGCCTATCGAATTCCATACCGTGTAAATTTGAGACGGTAACGTCAATAGTAGCTACACAAGCATTTTCATCTCTTACATACACTGTATAGGTATCATTGGAACCGACATTGAGCATGTTTGAACTCTGATAACTCGTACCATTAACGGAATATTCTAGTTCGCCTGTACCACCAGATGCATCTACGGTAATTGCCAAACCAAACGGAGAAGCATCATTTATTACAATGGGATCTGGCGATTCTACAACAAGCATGAAACTAGCCGTCTGAAACGCATCTCTGGCATAGACTGTATAATCGCCCGCTATCAAGCCGGAAAAAACGGGGTTATCTTGGAAGGTCATATTATCTAAGCTAAAGCTAACCGGATCAACACCCCCTTCGTAATTAACCATAATCTGCCCGTCGTTATCACCAGCACAACTGACCGCTGTAGCTTGTGCTGTTATGCTCAAGGTGCTGACATTTACCGAAGTACTACTTTGACTTATACATCCATTGGCATCTTGAACATAAAGCGTATAAGTGCCCGGTTCATTTGACATAAATAGATCTTCCTCTTGGAAATTCATTCCATCTAAACTATAGCTGTATGGAGGTGTGCCTCCTTCAGCCAGGATTCTTATATCATAACCCATTACCTCGTCAGAAACCACTAATTCGTCTGGCTGATCAATTTCTATTGTTTCTATGACGAAAATGTCACCGTTTGCATCTCTCACATATCCTTGGAAAAAACCGGCTGCTAGACCATCAAAAGTAGGGCTGGATTGATAATCGGATGTGCCTAAGGCATATTCATACGGAGGAATGCCGCCTGCGCCAGATAAGGTAACAGACCCTGTGGATTCTCCAAAGCAAGCCACATCTTCTTTTATAAAGTTTCCATCCAATACATCAATATCAATACTGATATCTGCACTTTGGATACAATCATTTTCATCTCGAACGTACACAGTAAAGGATCCATTACCTACACCAGGGAAGGTATTATCATCTTGAAAATTCTCTCCATCAAGGCTATAGCTGAGCATGCCTGTACCTCCACTGGCATCTACTATAATATCATAATTATCATTGGACAACATAATGCTAATGGCCGCTGGGTCAGTAATCTCAATGGTTCTAGAGCTTGTATTACCGGCATCATCACGAACCATAAAAGTATACTCTCCTGCCTCAAGACCAATAAATAACGGGTCATCTGTCAAGGCCTCCATGCCTATTCTATATTGATATGGGGCTAAACCACCTGATGCAGAAAGTAAGATTTCTCCATTGGCATCACCCACACATAAAATGTCCGAGTTTATTTCAGCTGATAGCGTAAGTCCTTCAGTTAGGATAGTAATATTGAAGGTATTATTAGGAATCCAAGCACCTTCGCTACCCAAAAGATCAAAGGTGAATAGATCTTGATCGGCGTCATTACCATCTTGGATATAACTTAAATATGCATTATCGATATCAAATTGGGTAAACGCATCACCGGCAGCAAGTACCGTTTCTACACCACCAATCTCTAAAGAAAGATCACCAAAAGAGGGAACCGTTCGTAATACATATCTAGCCATTGTTGGATCCATGTCATCGGTTCCCAACAAACTAGGTGGAATTAATTTTGTTTCTCCCAGATTTACGGTTAGGCCTTCATTATCTAAGTTCAACGTCTGTGTAATCGGCGAGTCTGAACATGCAAACAAAGACCATTCGTTTAATGCACCACCATCACCAGATACATTATCTCTGAATTCAAGCGTCCATACCTGCTGACCAATATTTTCTCCTATCTGACTGGCCAAAGGTGTAATGGGTTGGAAGCTGCCTTGGGCAGCATAGGTGTCATTTGAACAAGAGGTTTCTAAATCTTCAGCGGTATTGGCTGCGTCATCGGCAAAGTGTAGATCCAGGTCATTGGCATCGCAACCGTAGCCACCACCATCAGTTCCCATTCGATCGACTAGATCAATAGCTGCACCCGTCACACTGTTAGTCAAACTCACATTCATATCACCCACCCAACTGTGGGTCATATTGAAACGAACCTCCAATCGAGAAATAGCATAGGTATCATTAATGAGTATCGAAGAAAAATAATTATCGGCACCTCCACCACTGATTTGGACGGGTGTATCCGTGGATTCATAGGTAGTGCAACTGACATTTACGGTCTGGAATGAACTGCTGGTCAATGCGCCCGCGTTTACACAGGCACTAGTGGCAAATACACGCCAGTAGTAGACTGTAGCCGCATCAAGAAGACTTGTTTGATATTCTGTATCCGGTGTAATTATTTCAATTAATTCGTCGCTATTAAAGGCAGGTGAACTATCAAATTGAAGAGTATAACTTAGCGCATTATCTACTGGCTCCCAAGTAATAGTAGGCTGTATGGAAACCATAGTTTCTAAGTCTTGTGGATAGACAATGGCGACTTCTCCTAAGGTCCCTTCGTCTACTTGAACAAAGACTGGAATTTCCGCCGTAAAGGTATCATTGCTCGCTTTAACCGTGATTTCATGAAAACCAGGTACTACATTGCTCAGTGTAAGAACTACTGTTCCATTATCAGTAACAAAAGTAGGATCGAAACTAGCATTAGCTCCTATCGGTAGATTATCTACATCAAAGTCTACCGGACCGCCTGACTGATCAAGCACTTGAACATCAAAAGCAAAGCTGGTTTCTTCTCCTGCGCAAATTGCTCTATTTGGATCATCCACTACAAAAGAGAATGGCGAAATAATCGTAAAGTCTCTATCAGAAATATCGAAAAATACACTCCTGTGTCCTTTAACCATAACTCGACATTGGTCCGAACTAACCGCAGGTACCGTTATAGCTTCTGACCCGTCATTCGGTGTGTCTTCCAATAACACAATTGGATAAGTATAACCACCGTCCAAGGATAAATAAATATCCACAGCATTTGCTGATACCGGAGCTTGATCAGTACCAGCTACATCCCATTCCACCATCTGTGTCGAACCAGAATCCCAGGATAAAGGCGTATTCGGCACCTCCACCACAAAGGGTCCAGCACTTTCATCAAACGTTAATAATACCTCATCCCAAGCGGTACATCCAGCTACTGGATGATTGTCACGAACCGTAACTCTAAAGCTCATATCTCTGCTAAAAAAAGGAAGCACCTCCCAAGTAGGTGTTACCCCATTAACAATAGCATCAATGTTTGGAAAATACCGAGCAGGATCCGTAGTGGGTGAATTGGACCTAAATGCGGGACCTACCGTATTCGTCTCAACCGGTGGCATGGTGGCTACCGCATTATCCATTTGTTCCCAACAATAGGTCAAAATATCTTCTTCATTTGGATCAGATGCAATGGCCTCCAAAACAAATGGCGTAGCAACAGGTAAGAAGTACGCATTGTTTTCCAGACTCAATTCGATGGCTTCATTTCCAATGTCTTCTAATGTCCCACAGCTATTTCCATTTCCAAATCGAATGAAATTTTCGACTTCTTGAATATTGCCACCATGGAAATGATCATCACTATTATTCTGCACATTAGGGTTGCAAATACCGGCGTAGCCCATAATAGTCGAAGCCGAACCTGGTTCCCAAGAGGTGTTGTTGTTTCTATTACAATTATTATTCTGTGTATGGTTTCCGCCGAACTGATGACCGATTTCATGTGAAACATAATCTACATAAAACGGATCATTGATCGGATTACCTAGGCCAGTCATGGCTCTCGCTTTTGCATTGCCACATGGGCATCGTAAGGTTGCTAGACCACCGCCCGCTACATCATAGACATGACCAATGTCATAATTCTGAAATCCAATTACATTATCAATATTCGTTTGATTTTCGCCCAGTAAAGTCCCTGGACTACCGCTGGTATACGGATCACTACCTCCATTCAAATAAATGATGTCATCGTTATTTGCAATTAATTCTAGGCTTACGCCAAAGTCTCTTTCATAGATCCCATTGATTCTAACCAAAGACGTAACGATAGCCGCTAAGGCGTCTTCGGTGGTACCGCCGTGGTACTGGGCATACTCTCCAGTGGTAGCTATAGCAATACGATAGACACGTAACATACAATCTGTGGTAAAACTTTTCATGTCTTGAGGTAATTCGTTTTCCCAAGAAAGGGTTTCTCCTTCATCACTTTCTACACCACAACTAAAAGTTTCTCTAGGCACTGGATTTGCCGCTTTATATTCTTTAGCATAGTACAGCCTATGTACACCATCATGTGGATCTAAATACAAGTCATCCATACCAGGCTTAGATATTAATAGATGCACATCTTTATGACTCAATGATATTCTGGCTACCATAGAAGGATCTGCTTCTGAGACTCCAATGAAGGTTTTGATCATTGGAAATTTAGCTTGCAAATCAGGGTGCATAACCTGACTGGAGTAAAGCCGGAATGTTTGCATACCATCCGCAGTAGGCAAAGACAATCGCACTGGGGTAGAGGCGCTAGTTTTTATATGTTTAGCTTCTTTCGTCGCTTGGCGAAATCCATCTAGATCTACATCGTAGCTAGCCAAAACGAAAGCGTCTTGTACTGCCGAGGCATGAGTAGAAAAGAAGTTAGATTGTGCGGAAGAGTTGAATGAAAAAATGATTGTAAAAAGTAAGAAAAGTGTTGTGGATTTATTCATCGAGTGAAGTTCATTTATTCTTTTAACAATATATAAAAATTCGTGCCGAACCAATGTCTTACAGCCGGTTTACGAAGGTATTTATACTAGTAATTTTTACATGACAAAAAGATACCATTTGTTTAGTATGCCTTAGCGTATAGAATTTGATCTCACAGTACGAAATTTATTCAATACATTAGTAAAAACAGATCCATGGTAAAACGTCTGGGTTTAGCCCTTTGTATGCTTTGTTGGAGCAGCTATTTTTTGGTAGCTCAAGATGTCCCTACGAATGATACTTGGTCATCAGTATTGGAACAGTATACCAAGCTGGGGGATAGTAAACGGCTCTATCCGGATATTTCTCCGAATGCCCTTCAAACAAAGCAACGCACGCTGGAGAGATTATACGATTCTTGTGATTCTCTTGCAAAATTGGAACTAGCGGGTATAAATCCCATTGACTTGAAATTGTTGCAATTTGAGATCAATAATGCCTTAAGTGATATACGATACGAAACGCACCTAATGCCGATCAGTTCTGAAGGCGGTTTTGTCACTGCATTACTATATCAAGTACGAGGCAAACAATTGGATAAAGAGGCAGACATGCTCACCTACCTGAATCAGTTATCAGGCTTGCCTGACTATATCGACCAGCAAATCACATATCTGCAGGAGGGAATGGATAAAGGAATGATGATGCCAAAGATCATTGTTGATCGAATGATGGAACATGTGGATGGCATTCTTAGGTCCGGACCAGAGGCTAGTTTCTTATTGGATCCTCTATCGAATACATCCCGTTTGGATGAGGGTTTGGCTATTATTAAATCAGATGTTTTCCCTGCACTACAAAGCTTAGCTACTTTTCTGGACCAAACATATAAACCTTCAGCACCTGAGGCTGTAGGTATTGGAGCTATTGAAGGTGGCAAGGCCTACTATGAAGATAGGGTCCGCTACTTTACCACTTTTGATATTACACCCAAAGAAGTATTTGAGACAGGTCATCAAGAAGTGGCTCGTATTAAAGCGGAAATGATGGCCATTATCGAGGACCTTGCATTTGATGGTGATTTGCAAGACTTTATTCATTTCTTACGAACAGATCCCCAGTTTTATGCCGAGACTCCAGCCCAGTTACTGATGGAAGCCGCCTGGGTAACCAAGCAAATGGAAGGCATGCTTCCTAGTTATTTCAATGTCCTGCCTCGCATGCCATTGACAGTGGTCCCTGTTCCTGAAAACATAGCGCCTAATTATACAGCGGGCCGATATTCGCCAGGCTCATACACCAATGGCAAGGCAGGGGAGTATTGGGTAAACACCTATGATCTGCCAAGTAGGCCTTTGTACGCATTACCCGCATTAAGTTTACACGAAGGTGTACCGGGTCATCATACCCAGATCATGTTGGCCGCAGAAATGACGGCAATGCCTGATTTTCGTCGGCAAATGTATATCTCTGCTTTTGGTGAAGGCTGGGCCTTGTACACGGAATATTTGGGTGAAGAAGCGGGGATTTATGATAGCCCTTATAAGCGTTTTGGTCGCTTGACTTACGAGATGTGGCGCGCTTGCCGATTGGTTGTTGACCCAGGGTTACATTACTTTGGATGGACACGAGAGGAGGCCATTAAGTTTATGGTAGAGAATACCGCTTTATCCATTCGCGAAGTTAACTCAGAAATTGATCGATATATTGGTTGGCCAGGCCAAGCAGTGAGTTATAAAATGGGTGAATTAAAAATCAGGGAACTCCGTAAAAAAGCGGAGCTAGCGCTAGGTGATGATTTCGACATTAGAGAATTTCATGACACCCTTTTATCCAATGGTTCGGTGACGATGGACATTCTGGAAAGTATGATTACTGATTATATAAACAACAAACATTAGAAATGGAAAATTGTACTGTGTATAGCCATAAAGTGGACTTTGATAAGGTGGTCCAGATTGTAAAGACGCATGTAACTAAAGCGGACATTGAAGTCCAAGATGGTGGAAAACAAAAATCCTTGAAGGCAAGCATTAAAGGTGGATTCTTTGGTAAGACTAAAACCCTCAGTATTAATTATAGAGAACGATTACATCCATCATACAAGTTGGATAAGGTAGAATGTGGCCTCACCCAAAATCTGGCTGGGATGGTAAATTTTATTCAATCCTTACCTGCAAATAATGAGACTGTGCGAAGTGCTTTTTTACATAAAGTAATGGCGGCAAATGTGGAAATGCCTTTCATTGTAGAACCATCATTTACTGATGAATTCGTTGCAGTGCTTAGGCAGATTTCAAAGGAATTAGAGACCTTCATATTTACAAATCCGAATAGTTTATTCAGTCGATCCCAACAACAACATTTTGTTGATGAGAATTTTGGGTTGATTTTGGATACCACTGGGCAATGCGACATTGATACGCTGAATGTTCAGGTGGATGCCAAATACCATGACCCATCACCCGCGTCATTTACAGAAGCTCAAATAGCGCGAAAAAATAAATCTGATCAATACTTAGCATCAAAAGGAATTAAGGTG
Source organism: Saprospiraceae bacterium (assembly GCA_020629315.1). Taxonomy (GTDB): domain Bacteria; phylum Bacteroidota; class Bacteroidia; order Chitinophagales; family Saprospiraceae; genus JAHDDO01. The sequence continues at coordinate 25,658 of JAHDDO010000037.1, forward strand.
AATAAAAATTTACCCTGCATGCCGGATGCGTCTAATACACATCTACGAAGTAAAATGGAAATGCTTGATCGAGCTTATAGCTTATTGATCATTGCCGCGTATGGAGAAGGTGTCCCTAGAGAAAACCTGGAGCGTCCGATTCATGATAAGGGTATTCGAGGCTTTTCTCCACGAGAATCACAATTACTGGCGACAAACCCAATACCAGAGGATCAAAAAGCCTATGCTACCTGGCGATACGAGAGTCTGTATACCATTTTGTGGGCACTTGGATTGGAAGCCGAATTGAAGTATCCAAATGAAATCTGTGATGTGCAAGGAATAGTAGGAAAAGTACTGCAATCCACTAGAGAGGAGCTGGAGCAACAAATAACGATGCGACATGTGGATGAGGTCTTAGATATGTTGGATCAGGTGTATAGAATGAACTGGGCTTGTGTAGATGCTAGGATAAAAGGTGCAGAAGTGGGTGGCGGTATACATCCCAGCATTATTTATGAACGTCATTATGCCTTGAATTGGATTACCCAGTATATGGATCAAGACTGGGATTCAGTACAGACTAATACCTAATAATTTGTAGTGGGCATATCCCTGATGATGCAAGCCATGCATCAGGGTCGGGCCCCTACGACTTCGCCATTCGGCTCATCCGCAATCCAGCATTACTGGATTGGGACAAGGTCTCCATACCCCTTATGCGAATTTCTATCTATAGGAATTGCAATTTTGTTTACTTACGATTATATAAAGGACACTAAATAAAGTGAGCATTGTCGAAGTGTATATATGTATAAAATTTGGATGAGTAAATAGTCTTGAATATTGAATAGTATATACGTATATTTAATAGAAATATTATACGTATGAATACTAAATTGACCTTATCAATTGAAAAAAAAGTGATTGAAAAAGCTAAGAAATATGCTAAAGATCAAAAACGAAGTCTTTCAAACATAGTGGAAGAGTATTTAAAGTCAATTAGTCAAATAAATAAGGATGTTAATAATAATGCCTGGCATCCTTTGGTTGAGGAACTAGCGGGTTCTGTCAAAGCAACGGAAGGGAATAGCTATGAAGAAATTATGGCGATTAAAATGATTGAAAAGTATTCGAAAAGATGAAAGTATTCCTAGATTCTGATGTTATTCTCGACTTTCTTACAGGCAGGAATTTGTTTTTAGATGAAACAAAAGCAATTATTGATAAAGGATTAAAATATGAAATAGACCTTTATACTTCATCTTTGATTATCGCGAATATTCATTATTATATATCTAGAATTGATTCAAAATCAAAAGCAAAATCAAAAGTCCAAAAACTTACAAGCTTTATAAAAATTCTCAGTGTAGGTGAAACGGAGATTTTGAATGCTTTAGATTCAAAATTTTCAGATTTCGAAGATGCCATTCAAAACCAAACAGCTGAAAATCAAGAAATGAATGTATTGATTACTCGAAATGTAAAAGACTTTAAACACAGCAACATAGCAATTCTAAACCCAAAGGAGTTTTTGAATTTTGTCAAAAACTAAAAAATTTGTTTACAAACTATCCTTTTTAGCGATAGTATTTAGGATCCACATGTTCCTTAAACCATTCCGGCATATAGGCCAACATCACTCGAGTGAGGCCATTCCAAAATTCATCGATAGTTCCATCAATATCACGTCGTAACCAGAATCCAATAGCCATAGAGCTATTCATATTCGTATAATCATAGGCTTGGGCATACGCAGGTACCGCTCCTGAAAAGCGTTCTTTCAAATAAGCTAAACCATCAAAGGAAGCATCACCAAACTGGGCTTTGTAATTAGAGGAGGCCTCGGAAAGCCCTTCTTGTTGCAAATACACATAGGTTTCTGTCATCATTTTAAAATACCGAGCATACGTTCTGAGGAATACATTATTTGCGGTTTTACCTTGGATGTTAGTGCCTGGATGTGGGATTAGATTTTCTACCGCCCAACTGACAAATTCGGGATTATAGTGATGAAAGTCAGCTTTCCCATTTCTAGAAATACCAAAAGCTGAAAAGGTTTTTTCTCCTGTGGTAAAGAGAGGAATGCCTCCGGACAAACACTCAAAAGATCGTAACTCATAAAAATCAGTAGGCGCATCACAGAAAATGCCTTTACTTGTCAATAATGATTGGATGGCTTCCCTAAAATCGCAATATAATACGAGCCCTTTGATCCCAGAGATATAGTGACCGGGTGGGTAGCCACCGTACTCACTTACTTGTGATGACTCTAGATAGGCATAATCATAACAACCTTTGCTAGCTTCATTGAATAACGTCGTTCGATCGGCATCTGAATACCTAGCTATTGAAGGTTCATTGGATTTAGGATCAGCAGATGTGGTAGACGTATTTAATTTAGGCGTACATGCCACAATCCCGATAAAGATCAGAAGACTGACTAATAAAAGTGTTCGTTTCATAGGGCTATTAGTTCATGACTAGTATATACAGATTCAAGGAGGTGGCGATGCACAGCCAGATCATGTATGGCAACAGAAGATAGGACCACTGTCCCATGATGTTACGATATCTAAAGAAAATCCCGAAGAGTAGGATCGTTAAAGCTACTATATTAATCAAGGCAATAGCTACTTGATGGTAGGCAAAAAACATAGGGTTCCAACTAACGTTTAAGAACCATTGGATGCCGAAATAAATGAGAAGCCGTTGTTTGTCTACCACTCGATCATACGCTCTGGCCATATATATAGCAAAGCATATCATGATAGTGGTCCAAGCGGCCCCAAAGACCCAACCGGGCGGTGTCCATGGTGCTTTATTTAGATTAGCATACCATTCAGAGAGCACACCATCTCCAGTGAAGTAACTGCCCAGTCCAAGGGCTAGAAAATTAAGTACTAGGAATATAATCAGTCGTATTGCCATAATTGTTTTAGTCTGCGTCAGAGAGTTCGTCCATTTTCTTATCGATCTTCTCTAACAGTTTATCTCTGAGTTCAATAGTAGATGTAAGTTTCTTTTCCGCTTTAGCCTTAGCCTCCGGCTCTTTAATGGATTTTAGATTTTCTTTTTCCGTTTTGATTTTGGCTTCGACTTCAGCTAAGATGGCCTTTCGTTTTTCAATGCTCTCTGCTTCCTCCGCTTTATCAAAGATAAGTTGATCGGCTTGTGGTTGGGTATCCGCTTCAATCTTTCTTGGCTTTTGAGGAATAAAGAGGGTATCACCTACTTGTTTTTGATTCATAAAATTGGGTGAGACTATTTCGATACCATCCTCATGTAAGGCATCGAGTACGGCCCCTGTTAGTTTTGATTTTGCACTGATAATAGATTTTACATCTTGAAGAAATCCATGGATGCTGTAGACTACTGAGAAATCACCAAGTCCTGTAATGAGAACAAAAGGGTCAGAGAGTCCTGCAGTTTCGGCGGCCTTACTAAGACTTTTTTCAATTTTGGATCTATGGACATCATAGCCTAGTGACACTTCGACATTAATGAAGGTTCCTGAACCGCGCGTAACTTTTACAGCTTGTGTGGCAAGGGTCATATTGGGTAGGGTAGTGAGATCTCGATCAATATTTTGAATCTCAGTATGAAATAAACCCTGTTCGGTGACACGCCCAAAGATGCCATCAACGGAAATAAAGTCACCTGGTTTAATGTTCCTTCGCAGTTTCAGTGCTATCCCAGCCAAAGCATTCCCAATGAAGGTAGTAGCACTTAAACCCAGCACGGCCGAAAGTACAATCCCAATCAGATTGGTAATCTGTCCTTTCTGATCCGGGCTCATAGGTATTGCCAGAATGATACTAATAAAGCCGATTAAGCCAATACTAAATAGAACGATCGAACGAATAAGTGCTTTGTCTGCTTGCCCTTTCGATTGCCGCTCAAGTAGTTTTTTTACCAGTAAGTAAATGATGTAAAAAAAGAAAGCCGTAAGCACGGTCGGATACCAATTGGTAAAGATGGATTGTAAAATTTCCATAATGTAGATGCGTTACGCGAAGATAGGGAGTTAGGGGAGGGTGATAGGTATGTAGAAGGTTAAATGTGCGCTTGTATTCAAGGAGAAGCCCTGTTTCTAATTTTAACGGCGTTAAAATAGGGGCTGAACCGCAAGCC
>JAHDDO010000038.1:0-16304 GCA_020629315.1 Saprospiraceae bacterium
AAGAGCTAAAGGGATAGCTAGATTGGTGATACTTTATTTTACCTTTTATAGGCAGCTTAGGTATTTTGATATAAAGGAAATCGTGCTTCAATCTTGCTCTAGATCAACAATTGATTTAATTAAATAACAAGATTTAGAACTTTGAGTAAAATATTCTTTTACTGTTAGTCTAACATGTATTGAATCTTTATTTTTTAATCCTGAAATTAGGTGTTTTCCAATATACGGGTCCTTCGGGAATGATTCCTTATCTAAAAAGAAATCTAAATCACATCTTTTGGATTCAGATATTTCGACTCTAGTGGAATAATTTGTAAGTGTATGGTGAATTTCTTCATTTGATTTATGAAGAGATTTTAAATATGTATCGAATACATATTTTATACCTAAAGAATTATGTTCCTTTAGATAGTTTTTAGACTCCTTGAAACAGTAATTTTCATTGGTAGACTCATTACATTTCATATTCGCTAAAAGGACAATCAACAGAACAACTAATGTAAAATTCCCAAGCTGTCTTTTGCTTAGCATGCTTTTATTGTTTAACAAATTTTGATGATCTCAAAGTTTATTTTTATCAGATTTATTATCCATTAAAAAATTAAATTTCCTTCAAAAAAGCTATTAAACTGAGTACTCTGAGAACAATTTTCATCGATATTAAATCTATACTGAATAAAAGCGCTAAGATTATTATTGTTGATTTGACCAACTGACGTATCTGAATCGATTGGATATATAATGAAACCAACTACATAGTCAGGTTCTTCACTGTCAGAACCAAAGTTGCAAACTAACCTATGCTTAAAGATTTCTGTAATAATTTCACTTTCAACTTCTATATTAATTTCTGCTGGAAGAGATGGTTGATTATTCCAACTAAACTCAATATTAGCAGGATATACATTGTTATCTTCTTCAGAGCAATACCTTATTGAGCCTTCAACTTTTGTATTTACAAATTTTTCTAAAAAGTTTGTGCACTTTTCAACCTCTTCATTTTCTGGGTTTTTGGTGACGGGGTCACAAGATTGGAGCATAACACTCAGAAAAAAAAGAAAAGATATTAGGATTTTTGAAAGTTTAAAATTTTCCATTTTCAACAAGACTTTATTATGTAATTGTACGCGTAAAAATGAAATTTATTATGGCACGTAGACTTTTGCTGTTTTCAATAAGACCCTATGCTAATATAAAAGGGGTTTAGCAAAGGATTAGGATTCATTGCTTTATAAACGGCATACTGTAACTGGCATTCCCATTTGTTATTGTTACAAAGTATACTCCAGGTTGCCATTCAGAAATTTCAATTTGTGAGTTCATTTGATATGATGAATCGGAATATTGAATTTGTCCTATGGAGTTAGAAATACTTACTGTTGTAGTATTGAGAGCATCAATAGAAATAGAAATTGAATTTTCAGCTGGATTTGGAATAATTAAAAATTCAAAATTTTGATCTTCTTCCTTTGTATGTGAGAAATATGAATCACCACATGGATTATCCTCCATATCCACTCTATATCTTGGGAAATTCGGAGATGTTCTAAGAGGAGAAATTTGTGGTAAAAGCACTCCTTGCTCAAAATCGCATGCTTCACCTTTCTCGTTTGGCGAATGAATTATATGATATCGTCTACTTCCACTGCCTGATTTAATATATATTTTACAATCAGGTGCTAGAACAGTTCCAAAGAATGCAGTAGGTGTGGGATCATTTGATCCATCCCATACTCCAATTGGTTGAATCTTGTCTATTTCTGATTCCGTAGCTAAATCTACTTGAAATATTGTATCTTCTGTGTTTGCATAGATAAATCGACTGTTTGGAGAAAATTCTAAAAAACCAAACACACCCAATCCGTCAGGATGATCAACCTCAAAGTGTAGTCTATTTGATAGCTTTCCTGTTAATCTATCAAAGTCGTAAATATTCAAGTTTTGAAATTGATTAAATATCGCATATTTTTTACCATCCGGTGAGAATTTGGCATTACCAGCTGCATTTTCTATTTCTGAAAAAAAAGGTTCAATGGTATCTTTTCTAATTTCTTGAGGACCATCCTCATTCAATATTGAGGTTATAAAACCTTTACTTTCTTCCATTGGTTGAATTATCCACCAATCTTTCTGATTGGTATGTCTAATGGCCGTTAAATATCCACTTAATAGTGGTGTATTTTCTATCCATGGCTCATTTTTAATGGTAACATCACCTAAGCCATTGTCTAAGCTCATATCAATATAACTGTAAAGCACTGTGTTGTGGAACAGTTCACCAGAAATCGAGTCAATATCAATTTGTTTATGGATTATATAATAACCTTGCGTGTTAATTGGGTCTTGAAGAATTGTCAAACTATTGCCAGATCTATAACCATCGCATTCTCCATCATGAATAACATCAATTAAATAACCATCATTAAGATCTGTGCCATTGGGCATGACTTGATGCAGGCGATTAGCTACTTGGCATCCATTCGTATAAAAAAGCAATTTTCCATCGTCATCACAAACTGAAGAATTAGATCCGTGAAACTCAATTGGCAGGCTATCAAGATCAATAAAATTGAATGTTTCATCTTCAAAATCAAAAATGTATGAAGATTGATTTTCTGTGGATGTAAATCCATTCTCGTACCCAAAGACCCACTGATAGTCTTCTTTATTTTGGGCAAAAATTGAAGAGGAAATTGAAAGAAGTATTACCACAGCTAATAGCTTGTATACTTGCTGTAGAACCGAATCAAAATATTTATTTTTTTTACCAATTTTTGATCTACTCACTGTTTGGTTTCTCACTAAAAATACGAAATAGGTGCCTTGCTTTCAGCAAGAAGTATCTATTTCAGTTTAGAAACTATTTATTCGACTAGCTTGAAATAATAAGAAGATGAATATACTCTTCCAGACTTTCCTTGAAAAAAACCTTCAAAATCAACTAATCGGTTCTCTTCATTCAAAATTTCTTGATTAATTATCTTTTCTTCTGGTAATAAAAAAGAAACATCAATATTTCCCAATTGTGTTCAACGTCCTTCAAATTCCACCTCTTTTGAAGAAAACCTCAAATTCGGGAAAAAGTGTAAAGCGTAGGTTCCTGGCACCGTAGTTAATACAATTGATAATTCAAATTCCGAAATTAACTCCTGATTATTAATCCCTGTCATTAATAACCTTACAGGAAAAGTATCAATTTCTGCTAACATATAATCATAAGAATCATCAATAATTAAAGGCGTATCATAAAACACGTTTCTAAAAGGCAGTGTGTCAAGATCCAACAATGTTATTCCAATTTGTGGATCAAAATTTTGAATAGAAATTATCCTTTCTTCTCGTGAATCAAATAACTTGTCATTTTCGACAATCATTTTAATCTTTAATGTGTCGCCGACCTTTAAGATGCTGTTGTACGTATTAAATTCTAGAGGAACTTATAAATCATAATCTATATCACAATCATTTCTTACGCAACCCCCAAAAGGACCTACACCAATCAAAAAGCTAAATAACAAGGCCAATTTTTTCATGAGTTTATATTAATTACTAATTATAATCCACAAACAAGACTAGCGAATCTGCCTCAGTATTTCAAGGTGATAAATAATTTTTCATTTTAGACTATAGCTTACTATTTCAAATGTTGACACATTAAGTTTCCTTGTCCGTGACAAGAACATAAAATGAACAAGGTGAAAATGATAATTTGTAGATAGAGAAGTCTCATAAAGAAAAAGTACGGCTTAGATTAATTTTGTAAAACCGCCATATAACATTTTTGATGCATTAAAGATTAAATGGTTAGGATCAATTAAGGGTGCTACTAAAGCAGCCATTCTTGGGTCTGCCGGCACTTTTTCATTTGCTTTATCACGAACATGCTTCGAAGGAAAAGAAACCCAACCAAAAATTATCGTTTCTTCTGGATGTATGGGTATGGTGTCTAAAAAAGAACCTGTCCCTTCGTGATTCATATCATCACCTACAAATTCATGATACGCAAGGGCACCATGTTCTTTCCAAATCAATGCTATTTTTTCACTGACTTGTTTGTACTCATCCAGATGTTTTTTGGAGATTGGGAAAATAAAACCATCTATATAATTCATGATTCACCGGTATTAACTGACAAAAGTACGCAAGGAGGAAGGTAGCTGTATTTTATGAAGAAAGAATTATATAGGCTTATCATAAATAAAAAAGAACAGACCCTAAGGTCTGTTCTACATAACAGGACGTGTATTTAAAACCTATCACTACTCCCTTACATCATAGGCATTAATACCATCTGCAATTTCATAGCCTAATCGTAAACCTTCTGTACAATCCATTCGTACATGCACACCCAGCGGTATTCTTGAATACCCGTTTTCATCTGCTAGCTGAGTAAAACTGCTAAAGGTTCTAGGCATGCCTCTAAATTCTGTTCTACCTTGGTGTGAACGATCCGTAAAATTTATATCGTTCCCAAAGAAATCAATAAAGACACCGGCTGCTGCTGAAGCAAAACATGAGTGCCCCGATGGATATCCCGGAAAAGTAGGATTTGGCCAAGGGATTAAACGGTACAAGTTTGTTTGGAATGACGGATCAATAAATTCATGGATATATACATTGGGGCGCATTACCATATGCTCATATTTATATTTCCAAGTAGATACTGCGGCATCATTCAAAGAGAAACCCAACTTAAGCATTAAATGCAATGCTTCGGCTAAACTTAGATCTTCATTCTTTATAAATTGGTTGGCAATAGACACCTGTCTTGCTGGTGGACTAAACATCAAGTTTTCTACGTCGTCACTCCAAAATTCAGCGATCCATAAGTTCTCATTGTCTTCTTCTTTTGCTTGATTATTCATTTCATACACCTCTTTCATCTGAGCAAAGTATTCGCTATCTGGATCTTCACTATATGAAATAGGAGCGAGTGTTGTCGTTTCATCAGCAGAAACTACAAATGTTCTTACACTCTTCCAGTATGGAAATAGGGCTCTTTCGGGTTCTGCAGAGTATGTCCAGTATCCATCACCTGTCGGAGGTTCGTAGCTTAACGGCTGTGGTTCTGTAACTTGCTGTTCCGCTTCCAAATCTGTTTGAGAGTAGGCAATAACTTGTTTGGCAACATAATCTCCCCAGGCTTTAGAATCGCCTATTTCTCCATCTCTAAGATTACGATCTAGATCATCTTCTAAGTCCTCTTCCAAGGCACTTATCTTAGCCCGCTGATCTTCTGGCAGATGTAGCAAGAAATGATCTACAGAAATAGATAGTGCACGATTAATGGCTAACTCGTAATTGACTCTTTTATCTCGTTGACTATCATCAATGACTAAGCCATCAAGTTGGTCTTCATTAGAAATAAAGTCTTTCATACCAGAAACACCTGTTTCATAGGCAGCCAAGTAAATGTAAGCAATGGCTCTTGCTGTGGCATTCGGTCTCATACCGGTCGCATATCTATCCAATTCAAGAAAAAGATCAGACCATTCTTTGATTACCTTGTTTCCAACCCTCGTAAGGTCATTGTTTTTTCCTGGGCCATTATTGCCTCCTCCTTGTCCTCCTCGGGATTCCTCGACACTTAGCAAATCCGCATCTTTGGAACAAGAGGTCATAAAAAATACGGACAGGGTCATCAATGCAAAAACTAACATTTTTGATGTTTTCATACTACATAATTTTAATGGTGAAAAAATTATTGGGTTGACTCATTTACAAAAAAAGCGGCAGGGATTACTCCCTGCCATGGTCAGGGCGATTACTCATTTTTGCAATCTTCTTTAAGAGCTTTTAATTCTTCATCAGAATGTACTTCTACGATAGTGCCATCCTCATATTCGACAGAAACTGGATATACAAGTGATGGTCTTTCCGCATCTTCATCAGCGGTTTCTTTATATTCTTTTATGGCTGCCTTTAACGCGTCCTTTGTATCGAATGTGAGCGTTTCTTCTCCTATGATAAGACTGACAGGGAATACTAAATCGAAACACTTCATACCTTTGCCTTTCCCCTTTCTTTTACATTCGGCTTTCAATGCTCGTAATTCTTCTTGACTAGAGACTAAGATGACTTCTCCTTCTTCATTCAAGACTTCAATTGGAAAAACTAGACTAGGTTTATTTTCCTTTGTTTTTTCAATGTCATTATCTTCAAAAAAAGCGCGAATCGTGTCTTTCATGGTTGCATAGTCAGCTACTTCCACTACAGTTCCATCTATAAATTCAATTTCAACAGGAAATAGTAACTCAAGACAATGTTGCTTTCCTATGGCCCCGCTTTGCATGCTTCGTATGGATGATTCCGCAAAATCTTGACTCGTTACGAGTTGGACATTTTCCTTATCACAGGATACTAGTGATAAGAGTAGAATACAAAGCATACCCATTAGTGCAATGCTAGTTCCTTTGATTTTTCTAAGTGATACAGTCATAGTAGATTTTTTTTAGTTGATTGAATAATTGAAAGAATATCTTTCTCTCGTGATTACAATTAACAAAGCAGCGTATCTTTGCTTTGTACTCACTTGCTTCAATTTTTTTTTGATTTTTTTTCAAAACCCATAAAATGAGGTGAGAACTTCGAGGCGAGCCATGACAGAAGCGAAACTTTGGAACTTATTAAAAGAGGGAAGTCATGAGGCGTTGGAAACCATTTATCGCACTCATATACAATCACTCTATGATTATGGAAATCGATTCTCCGTAGATAGTGCTACTGTAGAAGATTGTATCCAAGAACTGTTTATACATCTTTGGGATAATAGAGAAAGTATAGGAGAGACGGATTCTATAAAACCTTATCTACTGATTTCCTTGCGCCGCAAGATTTTAAAAACAATAAAAAGGAATAGAAAATCCACAGATGTCGAATTGAGTGATCATTACTTTGATACGAGTTTAGACATTGAGTCAATATTAATACAATTCGATTCTGATACCGAACGAAAAGAAAAGCTCAATTCAGCTTTTAATACCTTATCTGATAGGCAAAAAGAAATACTGTATTTAAAGTATTACTCTGGTATGGACTATGAGGAGATTTCGAATCAAATGGATGTAAATTATCAGTCGGCTCGTAATTTATTACATCGAGCCATTTTGAAATTAGCCAAGTATATGCATTTATTATTTATTCTTTTTCTTACTAAGTGAGTACAAGAGGTAATATATCGGCTTTTAGTACTAAACAAGCTAATATGAAATACGGTACTCTTCTTTGTTTTATACTCCTCATTACTGCTTGCTCGCAAGAAGTAGAATACCAAATCGACTCTGCATTTGATATTTACGTTAGTAATTTTGAATATGAAGCATCTATCAGAGAGCGCAATCTTGATGTAGCGTCTTTGGAGATTTCCATTTACTTTAGTGACATCCCTAATTCACATGTACTTGGGCAATGTTTATCATTTTCGGATGCGAGTCATGAGGTAGTTATAGATTCCTTGGAATGGTTTACATTGGACGAACTAGAAAAAGAATATTTAATCTTTCATGAATTGGGTCATTGTGTGCTGGGCCGGGGGCATGATGATTCTAGTGATAATCAAGGCCGTTGCATTAGTTTAATGCAAAGTGGAGAAGGTGCTTGTCAGAAGCGATATAATGACACTAATCGAACCACTATTTTAGATGAGTTATTTAGATAAATTATTTATGCTGTGAATTATCTTGAATATACCAGTGAAGAATTTGCCTTAGATACATCATTCATTAATTATGTAAAAGGTACGGTGCCATCTGATATTGCGTTTTGGAAACAATGGATTTCTGAAAACCCATCTCATGGCCAAATCATTGCAGATGCCACGACCATTGTAAAAAACGTCAAATTTGATTCTCATCCGATCAGCAAGGATAAAGAAGATGCCATCTGGAACACGATTGCGGCTAAGACTAATCCAAATATAAATAGTAAGACCCTTACCTTGGATACTGAGAAAAGAGGAAGAAGGGCCTATTTGCCTTGGCTCAGTATCGCTGCCGCTGCTTGCTTAGGTATTCTTGTTTTCTTTAGCATAGGTACATCTAGCGATTTACAAATTCAAACAGATCTTGCCCAATTTGAAAATCATCAGCTACCAGATGGATCTATTGTGGAGTTAAATGCGGCATCTTCCATTCAATATAATAGGAAATCATTTGAAACAAACAGACGACTTAAGCTATCCGGTGAAGGTTTTTTTACAGTGGCAGAAGGGGCCAGCTTTACGGTAGAAACGGACCACGGAACTGTACAAGTTTTAGGTACTGAATTTAACGTGTATGCTAGAGCTAAGCAATTTAATGTCTCATGTACATCTGGCAAAGTGCAAGTAAGCGTGAATGACATGAATGAAATTTTAACAGCTAGTGAAACTATTTTATTTGAAGAAGGCATTAAAGTAAGTGAGAATAAAGAGGATATTCAAAAGCGAGACACTTGGCGGACCGGTGTCTATCACTATGCAGATGCATCCTTACGAGAAATATCAGCAGATATAGAACGGCATTTTGGAAAGACAGTGACTATGAATAGTGAAATTGCAAACCGTAGATTTTCAGGAAGCTTTACTTGCCAAAATGTAGAAACAGCACTATCCGAAGTATGCTGGCCATTAAATTTGACGTTTGATATATTCAAAAACGAAATACAAATTTCTGAGTAGTCAATATTGAAACAACGACTCTGGTCATATAAGATTACATTACTATTGGTCTTAGGTACTTGTGGAGCCTTTGGTCAGTCTGTATCCGACTCTGTAATGATAAATTATAGTGCCACTGAACTGTATTTGGAGCAAGTATTACATGATTTAGAAGAAGAGTATGGTATTCGATTTTCCTACGCAACCGAGAGTATGTTGGACAAAAAAGTCGATTGCCAATTCCAAGACACTCACATTGATGAGGTGCTGGATTATTTGTTGGATGACCAACAAATGGAGTATCGAAAAATGGGGACTAACTATTTATTACGGAAAAGAACGGATTTTAAAGAACAAGCGGCACCTCCTTATGATCAATCCCTTCATATAAGAGGGACTATACGCATGAAGAATACGAATGAACCGCTCAGTCATGCTACTATTGCTATTGCTAATAGTTCTACAGGGACCTATGCGGGTGAAAACGGAAATTTTGATTTAGAGATTCCTGCTCGACATTTTAATGATTCTTTAGTCGTCCATTCATTAGGGATGGATGACAAGATGTATGCTATCAAAGACTTAGATGATACCTTTCTTTTTATTGGTTTGGAAAGTGGCAGTTATGATCTTCATGAAGTGGTCATTGTGAATCAAGCAAAAAAAGTAAAGGTATTTAATGATCTGGCAGCTATAGGTATAGATTTATCTAGTAGTCGATATGGCGGGCTGATAACGGATGATCTCACTCGTCAGTTACAAAAATTAGCAGGTGTTAGTGCTTCTGATGATAGCTCAGCTGAGATCAAAATTAGGGGAAGTCAAAGCGATGAAACCTTGGTTGTTTTAGACGGTATGCCTATCTATAATTGTAGTCACTACTTTGGCATTTTCAATTCAATAAATACGCAGTATGTAGATTATGTTAGTGTATACAAAAGTTACTTTCCATCTAGATACGGAGGAAAAACAGGAGGTATTGTTGAATTGAAAAGTAAGGAGGACCTGCCACTTAAAAATAAAACAACTGTGAGTTTGGATCTGATGACGGCAGCCTTACATGCTGAACGTACCTTAGGTGATAACTTGAGCTTGCATATAGCTGGAAGAAGTACATTAGAAAAAATATCAAATCAACGTTTTAATACTTTTGGATTTAATGAAGCACCTGATGTTATAACTATCGATGAATTCAGCTCTACAGAACAGCAAATAAATACAAATCCCGCCTTTTCATTTTTTGATATCAATGCAAAATTACTTTGGGAAAGAAATGCCAATCATCGGATAAGTCTGAATTCATTTATTAGTCGAGATGATAATAGCAATGGGTTTAATACTACGGTACGTGATAGAAATGACAAGGAACTTTCCTTAGTTTCAAGCGAAAGAGATGTATGGGAAAACCATTGCTTTAGTGTAAATAATGAGGTCAATTTTAGCAATGATCTACAGTGGTATACCACCGGTTATTACACTCGTTATCAAAGTAATGGTAATGTTGACATTGAAATTTTGAAGCCTACCTTCGAAGGACAAGATCCCAAAACTGAATTTGAAGTAGACCTGAAACAGGAGAATGAAATTGCTGACATTGGGATAAAAACATATATAAATAAAGCATTTGAGAAAGGAGATTTTACGGTAGGCCTAGAAGCTATCCATCATGACTTACATTATAAAGTAAGTGATAACAAGGATGACAAGATCAAAGAGAATGATAGCTTTGGCAATATAAACGCTTTTACGGGTCTCTCTCTACATCCTTTTAGATCGACAACTATTCGACTGGATACCCGAACTACCTATTATAGTGAACTGAAGAAAATATACTTCTCTCCCCGCATCTTGGTCAATACTCAATTGAATGATAATGCAGTCCTTAAGGGAGCGTATGGCTATTACCAACAATTTGTTAGAGAGCTGAACTACGAATTTCGAGGAGAGCCAAGAAGACTTTGGGTGTTTGCCGGTGAGCATGGTATTCCCGTTTTACAATCGCATAACATTATGCTTGGCGTAAACCTGCTATTTGAATCTTTCGGACTGGACATTGAACTATATAGAAAAGAGTTTAAAGGATTGACGGAATTTACTGTACTTAATCCAGGAAGGGGAAATAATAATAACGGCCCAGGAAATAGAGACTATGAATTGTTTAAAGGAGGTGGATTTACCCAAGGGATAGATGTATCATTGAGTACCTCTGTGCGCAACTATTCTACGAATATTTCATATACACTGAGTGAGGCTAATGAACGCTACAAAGATATTTTCATGAATGAGTATTTTCCTTCCGAAGATGATAGGCGGCATCAGCTCACATGGGTAAACGAACTAAAATATAAATCACTCATCTTTGGCGGTGACTGGGTGTATATAAGTGGCAGTCCGTATTATGACTTAAGTAAGATTGGCAAGAATGATGACATACGGAATGTAAGTCCAGAAGATAGGGTAAACTATGTAGATGATTATAGTAGAATAGATTTTCATGTTACGTATGGATTTAGTCTACTACAAAAAGATGTGCAATTGTGGGGTTCCGTATTAAATGCCTTCAATACCAATAATGTCAAATACGTGCAGACCCTTTCTGAGGAAATAGAAAAAGGGAGTGGCTCATCAGAAACAATTCTAATTAGCAATGCACATTCTTTGATGAGTAGGACGGTAAATGTAGGAATCCGACTGCGTCTCTAATGGTTTCTAAAAGCGATACTAATTAGAAGCTATCCCTTGTAGTTTTACTGATTCATCCAATCTTTAAATTCAGGTGTTTTCGCTCGACTTACTATAAGCTCATGTCCAATGTCATTCTTTAGTTCCAACTTCACTCTATGGTTAAAATAGGGTTCAATTTTTTGGACAGCACTCTTATGGATAATCTGACCTCTATTGATTCTGAAAAATTGATCTTTTGCCAAGGATTGAAATAATGTATCAATCGTTTCATCAATAATATATCGTTTGGTATTATTTATACCAAGCGTAATACCATCTTCTGAATAGATATATGAAAACTCTGAAAGTTTCAAATGGATAAAACCATTGCCATCTTTGACAAGGATGCCTTCGCGTTTTTTTGATGCAGATGCATTTAAAAACTGAGTAATGAGTGCGGCATCGATGCGTTGTATTGCACTTGTTTTTTGATATTTTTCAATGGCCTTCTTTAGATCATCTTCTTGAACAGGTTTTAATAAGTAATCTATGCTATTGACTTTAAATGCTTGGATGGCGTATTGATCAAAGGCAGTTGTAAAAATGATAGGAGACTCTATGGATACATGATTGAATATTTCAAAACTTAATCCATCTGCTAGCTGTATATCCATAAATATTAGATCTGGACTGGGATTATTCTGCATCCAAAATACGGCTTGCTCTATACTGTCAATTACATCTAACACTTCGAAGGACATTGGCATTTTTTTGAGCAATGATTGTAATTGATTCGCCGCTCGGAATTCGTCTTCAATGATTAAAATAGTCATAGCTGCGTTTCATTAGAAGGATTTAATAGCGGTAAGCCTACCTTGAATGTCTCTCCGTTATTTTCGATTATAGGCAATGTATCCGAAAGTAAGGCATATCGTTTTGTAATGTTTTTCAAACCCAATTTTGTTGATGGAAGAGAGGAGGTTTTTGTTTGTAATTTATTGGTAACGATTATAAAATCATTTTCAACAGTAATATGAATATCTAAGGGTTTGGCGTTGGATATGACATTGTGTTTTATCGCATTTTCTAACAGTACCTGTACACCCATAGGGATAATCATTTTATTGTGATAGTTTGCAGGTACATCCATGTTTACGTTCAGATTATCTCCAAATCGTTCCTTTTGAATATGTATATACGATTCACAAAAGGCTAACTCTTCGGCTAAAGGGCATAGGTTTTCATTACCAGATTCCAATATATACCGATATACAATGGAGATTTTATCTACAAACTCACTCGCTTGTTCTTTTGGACTAGTGTCAATAATATCTCGTAATGTGTTTAAGGTATTAAACAAGAAATGGGGTTTAGCTTGATTTTTAAAAGCATCCAATTGTGATTGGATAATCATTTGTTTAGATTGCTCTTCTTTTCGGATAGCCAACTTTAATTTTTCGTGATGATAGATCGCTTCATAGATGGCTTGCAGCATAGTGCTTATTAAGAGGATAGGAATTAAAAGTCTAGACCGGTCGATAGGATTATAAGCAGCACCATGTAATTGGTTAAAGATCATGTTGCCAATAAAGTCTATGAGTACAATAGAGCTGACCATGAATAGAAATAGAAATAATATTCGCTTAACTGTTTCATCAATGCCGGGCAATCGCTTTCGAAGCCAAATCAGAATGGTTCTCATAAACATCCAGTTACAAATAGTAAAGAACAAGGAAATGGACCAACTCACTAAGGCCGTGTAAAACGGATTTTTACCGAAGGAGTTATTGAAAATATAATCAATAGTGAAACTAATAAACAGCACTCCAATGATAACAAACCATGTATCATCAAAACCTAGATTCTTTTTGTTTTTTTCCTTGTTAAATAGCATGAATACTTGTTGTCTCTATCAAGGGTATTCCTAAAGAAGCTTGATAATACGTAAAGCCAATCCAAGCCGCGTATATAGATGCAAATAAGGTAACGATCATCACTTTTACTAAGGTACTCTGCTTTGTCTTCTTACCCAAAAAGAAAGCAAATAGGGGTATGATCTGTAGACCATGAAGTCCAAAGAAATGAGCAATCCTTAAATCTCCCGCTATAGTACTCCAATTTGTCACAGGGAGTCCTGGCCCACCATCGGCTACACCTACATTATGCCCAAGTTGGCCTATCATTTGTCCACCTACTGCACAACCAATAATTACAACCAGCCAAGCAAGGAAAATACTCCATTGTATAGATTTGCTTGTATTCATTTTTAGGCGGATGGTATCAAAAAGGAATAGTAACATAAGAATAACATTGACCGAAATAAAAATTCCCATTACTCCATATAACATGCCATCCAATGGGCTATTCATATTATAGTGAGATTGAACACCTCTACTCGCTTGGTAGAAAATAATAAGCAACTCTATCATCATAGTCCATGCTATGGTATGACCGAGGATCGCTTTTTTCCTTCTTGAATAAGGATAGAGGCTGAATAAAACGGCTATGCTAAGGGTATATATGCCTTGCGAAATAGCAAACTTCAAAGGCTTCAACCAAACATTTACACCCATCAACATGCGATCATCTATCGCCAATCCAATTACGGCAGGGAGTATTAGTAGAAAACTAGCTATAGTAGCAACATGTAAGGCTTTACTTTCTTGGGATGAAACTCGAAATGGCTTTAGAAAGATATTCATGATTTTACTTTTTTAATGATTACGAAAAGGAGAAATCCAATAGGACCTAGCATGAATGTACAGAGTAGGCAAGGCACGATAAGCCAATGTTTTATTCTCAAGGTTTTATTTTGATCCAGGATATACATGCCGACTATCAGGTCAAAGGCCAGATAGTGAACCCAACCTCCTAACACCGCATTTTCTTCAGTAAATAGAGCCATCACTGATGCTAAACTGCCAAAATCTAAGGAACCTGAAATCATCATAGCCTTAGTTATGTAAACTATGTAGACTAGTGATAACACAATAGGTATTGCTTTATGAGTAATAAGGCTCTGCGTTACCTTCCAGTTAGGTACGATTATCATCAATAGCCACATTATCATAGCTAAAAGATTGGAAAAACTGAAAACGATTGATGCGGTCATAGCTTTGATTTTTTTTATGATAGTTCAAATATGAGGCTAGAACAACGTATGAGAAAGCATATTTTGGTGAATCATCGTATTGGTAGGATGAATTGTATATGAGACACCATTTGTGCAAATAAGCCATTAAAAAAGCGAAGGATCGAACTCACTTTCATTCCATTGATGTACTATTGATGTAGGCCTCAATGTCATTTTTACTATCTCTACATTTAATTTTAAAAGACTCAATAAAGATTCGGAATCATGAAAAAGTTTTGCTTATTAATTATTGGCTTGGCAGTATTTTTCACGGCTTGTGGTGATAAGGACATGGAAGACATGTCAGGCATACAACAATATGATGGCTATACCTTGCTATGGCATGACGAGTTTGATGATAATAGCCTGAATCTAGAAAACTGGGGATATGAATTAGGTGATGGAACTGATTACGGATTGCCTAGCGGATGGGGCAATAGTGAATTACAACTCTACACTGATGATATATCAAATGCCTCGTTAGTAAGGGATGATGATGGCAATGATGTTCTCGAAATACGAGCCTTTTCTAATGGCCAAGGGGATTATACTTCGGCAAAATTGACCAGTTATCAGAAGGTGAGTGTTAGATATGGTAGGGTAGAAGCCAGGATTAAATTACCAGAGGGGCAAGGTATTTGGCCAGCCTTTTGGATGCTAGGGAATAACTTTTCAGAGTATGGTTGGCCAAGTTGTGGTGAAATTGACATTATGGAATCTCTAGGGCATATTCCTAATCGAGTCAGCTTTAATGCGCATTGGGTAAATCACGAAAATAAAAATGAAAGTGAGCTCGGAGAATTCATTTTGTCAGAAGGTACTTTCAGTGATTCCTACCATGTATTTACCTTGGATTGGACACCGGATGCATTAGTGTATAGTATAGATGGTGTGCCACAACATACAATCGAAATTGATGAGCATATGTTGGAATTTCAACGAAGTGCTTATATGATTCTTAATCTTGCCGTGGGTGGTAATTGGCCAGGTAATCCGGACGAAACAACTGTTTTCCCACAAGTTATGGCAGTTGATTATGTGCGTGTGTATCAGCAAGATGACTTGGCAACAGACCCTGAGCCCGCCTATGATCCTGCTGTAGAGACCTGGGGCGTTTGGATTGATCCTGATCTTTATATTCACGCCGTAAATGAGGACTATACTGGTTTCGGTATGATGTCAAATCGTTCATTTGGGGGAGGTGGAGAGCCTAACGCTAGTGTAAGCGATGATGCAATAGATGGCGCTCAATCTCTTGCTTTAGAATTTCCAGGTGGTTCTTGGGGAGGATTGTTTTTTGAAATGGAATCTGCCATAGATGCGACACCGTATCAAAATGGGCATTTAAAATTTGCAACCAAATTACCGGCCGACTTTAAGGATGCGGAACTTAAGCTTGAAAGTACAGGTCAAGTAAGCGCTCATCAAGCCTTTCTGATTGATTATTCACCGCAGGTAATCGCTGATGGTTGGGTTGAGTATAGTATTCCACTTTCTGACCTAGTTGATTTGGATTTGACTGATCTTAAGATACCTTTTGCTATTTGGAATCCTTATGATCAAAATGATGAATTTTTAGAAGGCACTATTCTTATCGACAATCTTAGAATGACTATGGATTAAGATTATGTCTTACCCTAATTCTACCAAAAAAGGCCAAGAAGGAATAATAGAATAATAATACTAATCATAAGTATATTTAAAATGGCTCCAATCCATTTAAATGGATTGGAATATTCTTGCCTTCTAAAACTTACTACAGTAATAATTAAACCTATGATGCTAGAAATAGCTGATAATTGAAATAGTGTTTCGACGATTGGGGGTATTTCTTCCGTGATATAGTTGGTTTCAGGAATTGTAAAAATGGCT
>JAHDDO010000038.1:16404-29367 GCA_020629315.1 Saprospiraceae bacterium
TCAATTTTGGCTCCGTACGATGTCACTACATCGCTTCGGGCATAATTTCACATAAGTTGAATTATTGTGGTGCCGTATGGCGTCACAATTAAATAATAGGCAGATAAAAATCAGTGACTAAATACTCTGGTTTAGTGAAGGGTGGTGACTTTATATACCACTCTAAAGCTGGCTCATCTCGAAGGGTCCACTTGTTTTCAAAAAGGCAAATAGAATAGATGTAATCATAGACAGGATAAAAAGAGTCATAAGGCCCTGTGTATCTAAATACAGCGAATTTACCGCCGTTTACTTTTTTATGAGCTACCTCACCTTTTGCTTGTATTTCTTTGGTAACTAATATGCATGCATCAAATCGAATATTTGATTCTTCGGTAAGAGAGGGGTCGTCATGGACTATACCTAAGGTAGTCGGTTTCCAAGAAAGCACTAAATTCCTGCCGGCCCAGAATATTAATTTTTGAAAAGATCGCCCAACTTTCTCATAGCTGCCAACATGTCTAATGTAGGCTAAATTCAGATCTTTCATTTCCACAATTGTGGGATCGGAAAGCTGTATGGGCTTTATAGACGTTTCTTCATGAAGTGTCATTTTATTTTGTAACGCTTGCTTTGATTGTTTTCTAAATAAGCTAGGCGTAGTCGAAAAAAAATGAGTGAAGGCCCTTGAAAATGTTTCTGGAGATTTGTATCCACAATAGTAAGCTACTTCTTGGATAGTTTTATCCGAGTTTTTTAAAAGTAAGGCTGCCTTTTCGAGTCTAAGTCTTGTCAGATATTCTTTAGTAGTGTGACCGACAATGGCTTTAAAGACCCTGTGGAAATGATATTTTGAAAGGAATGAGTAGGCGGCAATATCCTCTAAGCTGATTGAAGTCGAAAGATTAGATTCAATAAATTCAATAGCTCTATTTATCGCTTCTAAATAACTATTATTCGTCTCTGATCTCATCTGTTACATTCAATATGTTGATAATACTACCATCCGTTTTTTAGAAAGAAATGTTCACTAGTCGTTCCATCGTCTCCTTTTCTAATTTTGATAATTGCGAAAGTAAAGTAGACGACTGAGTGATGTATTTTGGATTTGCAGTTTTCGCTACTTCAGTAAATAGTGTTGAAATTTCACTCCATAAGGAAGCTATGGTTTTAAAATTTTCATGTGCAGCATAGAGTTTTTTTGTTCCGAGTATGTCCAAACATTCCTTTAAAAAATCACGATAAAAATTTCTAAATAAAGCACCTCCAGTTCCTGCTCTTTCCATTAACATGGCAGCTGTTTTAAATTCAGTTTCAATGTCCTGACTAGTAGCAAACCATTTTTTTATTTCAGTCGATGCTTTTTCTATGCCTTTATAGCCTATATTTTTTATTGGAGGATTGAGATAATCTACTGCATTTGCATGAATAGCTTTGCTAATCACACCCTTTATTTCAGGTAAAGGGTGTAGCTTTTGAATGGTGTAGCTTTTGTTTTTTGAAGACATGGGTCCTTTTTCATTTCTAGCTTTGGCTAAACTGTCCAAGCTTGTCTTTACTCGGCTCCCTTGTTGTTTTGTATCGATTAAGAAGGCATCCTTATCATCGTAACCATACATCGCCACATAATGCCCAGCGAAATGGATCTTATTCGTGAAGTAATCTAAATGATAACAATCTAATTTTAGTCCGACAGCCTGTCCCGAAATTAATGGCTCGGTAATATGACTCCACGCCTTTCGTAATGAGCTGGTTTCTTTGACATGTAATTGAAGGGCCAAGTTTTCGCAAATATTTTTAGTAATGGAATCGGTCTTAATTCTACCACCTATAAATGGGAATGGCATTGTTTTCATATTCCAAATAATAAAGCCAAGCCCTTGGCCTATTCCGAATAGCATAGGCTCTGAAAATGATATTCCTAGCTGTCTCAAAAGACAAGCTGTGGCCGTTGTCTCACAATGTTCTCCTATAAATGGTTCGAAATCTTGTAGTACCATATCAAGCTATTTACAAATTCCTTTTCATTTGCAAATGTGTAAGATACGGCTGATTTGGAATTGATTTTTCTTGCTAAATACGTTCGATCCTTTCTATCAGAATTTATTGTGATAGCATTTATTAAAGAGAGAGTGTATACATATAGCTATAGAGAATATATAGGCCATACTATGTAAAAAATGAAACGTAAAAAATGTTAGGGTGTGTAGTTGACTAGCTCAACGATCACTTCATTGCGACGGTTTGTTAGCTCATATGGCGGATTGTATCCTAAAAAGAAAAAGGAATCAGTGTATTCGATATCTTCTTCATAAAGATCTTGTACTAGTTTTTCTTTATGCTCTGCGATCTTTTCATCATTAGCCCAGCCACCAAATGTTGTAGCAGCTACAATTTTTTGAGGCTCTTCTTTAAATTCAATTTGTGAAGAATTTGGTTTTGGTAAGTTAGCTTTTTCCAATTCATTTGGAATCATGAACATCATGGTCATGGTGTCTGCTAAAGTCATGACAACTGGAGATGTCATTTCTATTTTCTGATTATCCTTGTTGCCACCAAAAATGTAAGCTGCCAAAATAGAGAAGCCTTCACTGGATGCTTCGTCATATGTGCTGGTCTTCAAATCTACCGAAGAAAACAATCTGGCTTTGTAAGAACGGACCTCGAAATTGTCAAATTTCTTAATGACCTTGTAGGGGTAGGTTTCAATGTTCTTTTGAGATTTCATAGCAAAATATTGCACCCCTACAAAGGCAGCGGATAAAAGGAACAATATAGATAGGATAATTATTTTCAAGTGTAGTATTTATATGACAACGAAGACGGCGCTGATTTTGTTTATCTGAGTTTTAGATAAATAGTAAATACCTAATGTTCCAGTTTCAAATCACTTTATATAAGTGAATTTAATTTCCTTCTTCCCTTGCAAAACTTTTTTAATGGATACAATTTCATGGTCTTGATTGAAATAAAATGCGCTGGTGAGACTTTGGGTTACGTTCGTACAACTTGTCATATTTAGAGTGACTCGCATTGAATATTGCGCATTTGCGATCAAGGCTATTTTTATGCAAGTCTCTAACGATAGGAATGACATCCTGATTTACGTAGTCAACTATTCCAGAGTTATACTCTGTTATCATGATGGGCTTGTCTTCAAAAAGGACATTGGACAACAAAATGAAAAGTGGAAAGATGTGGAAGACGGTTACCATAGCAATCAAAGTTTTAATGGATTCCTGTGCTTCTTTGCTACAATAATAGCCACCCAAATCACCCATATAGCATCAAAAACGAAGGTTACCTTTTGCAAAAGTGGTGTATAATAGGAGCCGATTTTTGTTTCATAACTAATAAAAACTAAGATGCTTAAAATAGCGCAAATGTATGCTAGCACTTGCATAGCTTTATGTTCTTTAAACGAGCGTAATTCCAAGAAAAAGGGGAGCAGGGCTAAACATCCCAAAACTCCTGTAATAAAGACAACCGTATCATGGTATGAGCTGTACATGAATATAAAAACGGTCATAGTTAGCATACCTAAAACTCTAACCAAGCGAGTATTTCTATTGGAGTGATTAAAGATTTCTGGGAGGATATAGAAAAATGAAATCATCCCAAAGCTCAATAAAAGATGTGCGACGATCGCAAAAGGCCTAGCTCTATTGACGGTTCCTTCTGGCAAGTTTAAGGACATAAGGTCACATATATAATTGTGGATGTAGCTGTGTCCCTCTGCGCTCATATCATAGACAGATCCACCTGGATACAATGTTGTGGCGATCACAAATAATATTATGAATCCCACTATACCAATGATTGGAAAATAGGGGTAGTATGGCTTGTTTGCTAGCTTCACGAATGGCAAAGATGATTATTTTTTTGATGGTAAATGATTAGGATAGGGGTAGAATATTATAAGGAAATGGTCAACTTTATCGGGCTTGGATATTTAGTTGAGCGTCGTGTCTAATTCGAAATTTCCCAGAGACCAAAGAATGCTTGGCTCTATCCATTCTTTGAGCGGTTTAAAAATAAAGCCATGCCCAAGTCCTGTATTAATTTCGATTTCTTTAAAGTTTGTTATGACACAATTTGAAAGTCGTTTTCTTTCGATGGCAGTAACACCGAATGGATCTGATTTATCATAAATGCTTAAGATATTTCCACAATAGTTTATGTCTGGCATAGTCTCTATATCAGCTTCTTGGAAGCTCGCAATAAATATAAAGTTAAGACTTGGGTTATTAGCTAAGGTCGAAACATACTGTGCGATATAACCCCCTTTAGATATACCAATGATGGTAATATTCTGTGCTTTGATGCCTCTATTTTGCAAACTGTCAATTTGGTTAATAACCTTTGTTGCGTAGGTTCGCGCGTTTACATTTCCTTTTCTTATATCATGTATAACTTTGATACCGTGGCTTTCGAAAGCGGTAATAATCTCATGGAATTCCATCTGCCCAAATTCTGGATGTATATCATTTACATTATGGGTTTCCAAAAATCGGTTATGAAGGAATATTACATACTTATCTTCTGATTGGCAGGATAGAAAAATAGCAGAAACGAGAGTGAAAAGGTATATAATATGAATGTATTTTTTTGATGTTTTCAAGAGTGTGTTATTATTTCAAGCTTGAAAAAATGGTAGCTGCATTTTTAAAAATAATTAGATGTCCTTCATTTGGAAATAATATGAGTACACTATTCTCCATTTGGCGATTTATGTGGATAGCCCATTCTAAGGGAACATTATTGTCTTTTTCACCATGCCACATATATGTAGGCACTTTAATTTCATTCAAAGTAAAGCCCCAATCTTGAACAAGAATTTTTGAAATTTCATAAGCTACCCCTTGACTTCCATTTTTGAAAGCTTCTAAAAACATCTTTTCAATGACCTGCATTATAGATTCATTTTTAAGTTCAATTTGATCAGGTTCACTCATTATTTTAAGGAAGTTTCCCAATGCTTTTCGAGGGTTTTTTTCTAATTGGCGTTGTTGAATATTTAGCATCGCTTTTAGGATGAAGGGTGTTGTTTTAGCCAAGCTTAGTAAGAGACGAACTTGTTTATTCAATGCTTTCAATGAATCTGTAGTAATGGGTGCAAAGCCGCTGACAATCCCTAATTTTTTAGGACTGAGGTAATTAGCTATGCCCATTGCAAAGGGAGCGCCAGCGGACATACCTAATACAGAGAATTCATCTATGTTTTCTTTCTGTAGTAAAGATTGAACATCCTGGGCGAAACTTGAAATGGAGCCGAGAGGATTAAAATCAGAATCTCCATGTCCGGGTCTATCGATAGCTATGATTCTTACATCATTGTCTATAGCAAAACGCAGGTCATAGTGCATCTCTAATTTTGAACTTTGGGAGCCGTGACAATAGAGAATTGGATAGCCATCCTTATTTCCATACTCGATATACGCTAGCTCCCGCCCGTCAGATAGGCTTATAGTTTTATTTTCCAATGGCATCGGTTTACTCTAGCAAAAACAAAGTTGTTGTTTAATGTCTAACGAAGAATAGATGAATATATCTCGCATTATGACTGCCAGTTTTGATGTAAAGATAGCTAAGCAAACCCTACTGATGCAAAGCTTATATAAGTAGAACGTCCATCACTTTGAGTCTGTATGCAAATAGAGTATTGAGAAGATTCGAAATAAGAGGACAACTACTTATTAATATCGTATGCTCTTCTAATTCAGCTTGTACTTTTCTCGATATTCAGTCGGACTAAGACCTTCTTTCTTTTTAAAGAGTCTTGAAAAATATTGTGGATATTCAAATCCTAGCAAATAAGCTACTTCAGAAATACTTTTATTTGGTTTTAATAAGAAATTCTTTGCCTCGTCAATTAAATATAATTGTAGATGCTCGCTCGTCGTTTTTCCTGTTTCTTTCTTGAGTGAGTCACTTAAGTATCGCTGGGATACAGACATTTTATGAGCAATTTCTTCTATGCTAGGGATCCCCTTTTTTTCGAGCTGTCCAGATTCAGAATAATTATCTAATTCCGTGTATAGTTGGTCCAAGAGGGTAGTCGATAACTCTTTTCTGTTTATAAACTGGCGTTCGTAAAAGCGATTGGCATATTTCAGTAGCGTACTTAATTGGGAAATAATTATGTCCTTGCTGAACTCGTCTTGATTATTATGATATTCTGTTTTGATATTTGCGACGATGGCTTCCATTTGTTTTTCTTCACTCGGTGATAGGTGTAATGCTTCATTAGCTGAGTACGAAAAAAAGCCCCACTTTTTAATTTTTTGTTCTAATTCAGTGCCTTTGATAAAGTCTTCATGGAAATTAATGGAGAAGCCCTTTTGTTCAAAAACCAACGAGTCATCCCATTCCAAAACTTGTCTTGGAGCAATAAAAATTAATGCGCCATTGGTAAAGTCATATTTAGTTCGTCCATAGGTTAATTGGCCTTTTACTATTTTCTTTAGGCTTATAGAATAACAGTCATTGGTTATAGGAGGGGATTTTTCTCTAGGGCAGGGAAGAAAATTTTCGCCAGATGATGCTAAGACACTGAACATTGGATTTTCCGGAGAGGGCAAACTCATATATTCAAAATAGGCCGAAAGAGTTTTAAAGTGCTTCATCAATAATTCTTTACGCTTCTTTTCTAAAATAAATTATTACAACTTACATCATGGTCCAAGATCTATTTAATTTTTTCGGACATTAATTCCTTATGATACACATCCATTCTACCATATGCTGTACCATCGACCAATAGGATACAAACTAACATTGCTATTGCAGTAATAGCACTGGCCCGCCAAATAGGTTTGTCAAAGAAAAGAAGCATCAAGGCACAACAAATAATGATGATGGGAATAGCAGTGAACACTACATTAGTATACTCTTTTAGTGTCCCTTCGGCTCTAGCTAGTTCTGTTTCCACAAAAGCAGACGCATCTTTTTCGTAAGCAATGGGGAAATTGGCCAGTCTAGATTTATTAGTAAAAAACAGTCCTAGACCAATAATTATAAGCAAGGTGCCAGCTACTAAGGTGGGTATAATATAAGCTCTGGCGATATCCGTTTTCCCCAATTGCCAAAACCCAATGCTAGCCGCCAAAAAGCAAAGCCCAAACAAGACAAAAAAGGGGGTTGAGAATAGTTCTGCTTTTGCCCAATCTGTAGATGCTTTCAATATTTCCATAATTTATATTTGACTTTAATCAATTAGTAAGTTTGTTGTAATTATTCTTCTATAAAAAATTATTCTACATTAATACGCCATTTTTGGCCTCTACTTTTGGAGGTAGATTAGTTTCTCTTAGCATTTCTCTTAAGTCAATTTCAATGACCCGACAAAGGGACATCATTGGAATATCGTTAGGCATGCCTTGAAAAGGATTTTCAGAGTAATCACCCACAATCTCCATCATTAGATACACCCAGCCTATTAATGCTGTGATGGGAATCGAAAGCCAAATGCCCAAGGTGCCAATGTTCATAAGTTCCGGGATCATACTAAAAGGTAACAGTATAATGAATATGCCGACGAAATATCTACTCATGTTAGCATACTGTCTTGGTAATGGAAATTTTTTGATTCGTTCATTCTTACCTTGCAATGTATAAAAGCTTCTCAAGACATCTTCCATTTGTGTATGTCTAAAATCATCAATGAGATTTAGTCTTCGAAGAGCGCTTAGTTCTCTGGATTGTTGATTTATAATTTGAGTAGCCGTATTTGCATGAGAAATGAGTCGTTCGTATTCATCTTGAGGAAGAAATAATTGCAATTCAGTTCGAGTGATTTCATCATCAACTAAGCCCACACCTAGTTCTTTTTGATATTGTTTTATTCGCGTTGCAGTCCGGCCTCCTTGACTTATATGTTCCCAAGGTGTGGGTACAAGTAGCTGACTTCTATGTGCATACAACCATGCAATGTGTCTATAGATTAGCCGTTGTTTAATTTGATGAATGTCTTCAGGGTCTATTGGATTGTCACTAAATTGATCGGTCACGTAAGCATCTACCATCATACCCCAAGCACGGCTATCATTAACGATGCCACCCCATATTTTTCGAGCTTCCCACATTCTATCATAGGCTTGGTTATTTTTGAAGCCGACATAAAAGGCGACAGCAGTTCCGATGATTGAAACGGATAACCAGGGAATGCCAACAGAAATTAATTCAAAATAATATAGAGCAGCAATACAAGCCATAAAGGCCAACAGTGCTAAGAAATGAACGCCTGTCCATTTCACCATGTCTTTTAAAGGCAGGGCTTTTAAAATAACCATAGCGTTATACTTTTTATTTGTGTGCTAGAGATTCCAAGAAATAGCCGTCTCTTTTTCAGATAGCTCCCAAAGTTTTGATGATACTTTTTTATCCTTTGCATGTGGCTTAATTTCATGTGCCCCCACAGGCCCTACCCAATTGCTTCTACCTGTAGGACCATAAAATGCTTTTTGGTCCAGATTTTCTTCTGTAGCACACATGAGTTGAGGATATGCGCCATTCTCAGCAGGTTGCGTTAACGGGGATAATTTCATCAAGCCAAAAATTAGTCTCATCATTAGACTACCACTAGTAGCGATTAATGAAGTTCTTGAAGAGCCTGGATGACATGCGTATGCTTTTACATTGGTTTTACCTGATTTTTCCAACCTATCTTGTAATTCATACATAGACATGATTTGAGCCAGTTTACTTTGACTATAGGCATTGTTAGGTGTGTAATCAGTATCCCAATTTAGGTCATCAAATTTGATCGTCTTAATACCCATGTCATAACCCATACTTCCAACAGTGACGATTCTACCGTTTGATTTTTCTATCAGTGGAAATAATAAAGCTTGTAAAGTAAAATGCCCGAAATAATTGACACCCATTTGACTTTCCCACCCATCCACTGTAAGTTGTCGTTTTGGTACTTGAGCGATGGCAGCATTACATAAGAGCGCGTCAATTTTAGGTACTGTATTAAGTATCTCTTTCACGGCATTTTTAACCGAGCTTTGTTCGGATAGATCCATTTGAATGTGACTGACCTTTATATCCTTGCCCAATGCTTCCTTAAGTGTGCCAATCGTGGCTTTAGACTTTTCAAAATTTCGATTGAGCATCACTACCTTAGCCCCTTTGCTAAGCAATATTTTAGCTGCTTCAAATCCAGTACCGCTCGTCGTTCCTGTAATGATATATGTTTTATCTTCTACCGATTTTATTCGATCGGGTGTCCACCCATCTTTACCAAATTGAGTCATACTATTATAGTCTTGCAGATTTAATAAATAGCTAAATGTACACTGGCAGCTTTATTCAAGGAAATACTATTTTGCAAATACTGTATACTTTTTGGTTGTCCAATGTTATTTGTTGGTCAGAATGGATTTCCGTAACTATTGGACATTGGACAAAAGGCTTCTTATAACTAAAGGAATCCCAAAATTGTTGGTCTTATAATGTAAGCGTCCATTGGATTATCTCATCTAAAGCGGCGGGTGAAATTTCATACCTAGAAGGGTTTTTATTGTTCGAAATATCATTTAGATAGTGATCCGTTTCGTGTATTAGTGATATAGTAATTAGAGGGTTGTTCATTTTTTTTAGGATTTCAATTTCATCGATGGCACTAACAACCTTATCCTCGGAACCGATGATATATAGTATGGGAACCTCACTTTCTTTATAGCTTATCTCATGATTCTGTTTCATAAGATCGATAATAGCTGGATTAATAATATGTTTCCCATTTTGGAAATTTTGCTGCTTTATAATGGCTTTTGCTTTTGCCTTAGATGTTTGGTAATCTTCATCAAATTGTACAGCTTTTCTAAGCGTATTTATAAATGTAATTACTTGAGCTTCTGTTTTACCTTTAACTGTATAAAAGCCCACAATATTCGTGCTTACTTGGTATTGTAAAAAAGCGCCATTGTTTTCTACTGGGGTGGCCATTTGAATAAGAAAGTCAAAGTTACAGCCTTTGCTCAGCGCACCAATAGACGCAATACCGCCTAAACTATGACCCACGATTCCAATCTTTTTGTTAGATAATCGGGTGGTGTTTTTAAGTTCATTGTAAGCGGATATTACATCCTTTTGCAAAGAACTAGCCGTTTCATTATAACGACCTTTTGAATCGCCAATTCCTCTTTCATCGAATCGATATACGGCGATATGATTTTTTAAAAATTCTTGGGCAAGCAAATGGTGAGCATGCCGAGTGTCTTTCCCACTTCCTGGTACAATAATGACGGTTTTGTCAAATGAGGCATTCGGAAAAATAAGCGTACCTGAGAGCTGAATTCCATCGGTAATGCTCGTGAATGAAATTTCCTGGGTTGAGTACTCTTCTGTTATGGCTAGCTTTTGTTCGTAGGAGAATATATTTCTTGAGCAGGCTCCATTCAGTACGCTAACTATGATAAGAAAGAAAAGAACCTTCATTACGTTTTGGATTTAGTATTCTCTTTAAATGTAATAAAGGTGTAATGAAACATTGCCTTTACTAAGTTGAAATACCTTCAGCATTAGCATTTTGTAAACAAATTAAAGCTGGATGTTTCCTTACCTTCGTAAATCAATAGTTTTACATGAGGCATTTTCTTTTCTTACTATTCCTACTAGTTTCTATTCAAGCAAAAGGACAAGTTTCTAGTTATATAATTAGTGGTAAAGTGGTAGACGCTAATACCCAATTAACTATTGATTACGCTACCGTGTTGGTTACAGAAAAAACGACAGGCAGAATGCTTGCAGGTGTTACTACGACGGACGGGGGACAATTTTCGGTGGAGACAACGACAGCTAATATCAACTTGAAGATTAGTTTTATTGGATATGCTTCGGTTGAAATTGATGAAATTAATATTCAAGGTAGATCGGTAGACTTGGGTGAGATCAATCTGAAAGCAAATACTGAAACCCTTGATGAAGTGTTAATTAAGGCAGATAAATCGACTACTGAATTTAAACTAGATAAGCGTGTCTTTAATGTTGGTTCAGACTTAAGTAGTACGGGTGCAGGGGCGCTAGAATTACTTAATAATGTTCCATCCGTTAATGTAAATATAGAAGGTGAAGTTTCTCTTCGTGGATCAACCGGTGTACAGATTTTAATAAACGGTAAGCCATCTATTTTATCTGATGACGCTAGTAACGCTTTAGGGACCATAACAGCAGACATGGTTGACAAAATTGAGGTAATTACAAATCCTTCAGCAAAATATGAAGCCGAAGGTACGGCAGGAATCATAAACATTATTCTCAAGAAAAATGAAAAGAAGGGTCTCAATGGATCCATATCTGTCAATACGGGAATTCCTCACAATCATAGTGTTGGCTTGAGTCTCAATAGACGTTCAGAAAAATTTAATTTATTCACTCAATTGGGAGGAGGGTATAGAGAGTTACCTAGGTTTAACGAAAATGAAAATCTCAATAAAATTGAGAATACCCTTTTGTACTCAAATGGTACCGAGTTTAGAAATGAACAATTTTACAATTTAGTACTTGGATCTGATTATTATATTAATCCATTAAACATTATCACTTTATCAGGAAGTTTTGCTTATGAAATAGAGGACCAACCATCAGAAACAAATTTTGACTACTCAATAAATAACGCTTTAGTGGAAGAGTGGACGCGTATCGAAACAACGCAAGCCACTAACCCAAAATATCAATATGAACTTCAATTCAAGAGAGAGTTCACTGATTTTGAAGAACACCAATTACTTGTTAGTGCCATTGGAAGGTTTTTTGGCAAAAAGCAATCTTCAAGCTTTGTTCACGAGATTACTCGAGGTCAAAATGAGCTCAATAATCAAATGACTGAGACAGAATTTAAAGAAGGGAAATACACTTTTAATATTGATTATACTAAGCCATTTGATGAGAAATGGACCGTGGAAATGGGTTCTCAATATCTTTTAAATGATGTTAGTAATGAATTTGCTGTTAGTGATGAAATCGATGGCATTTTTGTAGAGGATATAAATTTGACTAACCAATTTCAATATAATCAAAAGGTATTTGGAGTCTACAGTACAGGTGCTTTTGAAAATGATCTGTGGGGACTCAAATTGGGTCTTCGAATGGAACATACAGATCTAGAAACTTTTCTGGTTACAACTGAGGAAAGAAACAATCAGGTATTCACTAATTTATTTCCGACAGTTCATAGTTCATATAAATTCTCAGATAACATTTCCTTCCAAGCCGGATATTCCAGAAGAATTTATAGACCTCGCTTATGGGACCTGAATCCATTTTTCAATATTCGAAACAATTTTAGTATTAGAACAGGTAATCCTAATCTTTTGCCTGAATTTACAGATAGCTATGAGTTTGGGAGTATTTTCATTTGGGATAAACTATCCTTAAATGTCAACGCTTATTACAAGTTTACGACGGATAAGATAGAGCGTGTTTTTTATTTTGAGGACAATGTCAATACGGTTCGTCCTGAAAATATTGGTACAAATAAAGCTACAGGTGTTGAAGCTAATTATAAGTATTCATTATCAAAGAAAATAAGTCTAAATGGTGATCTAAATTATAACATCTTTCAAAGAGATGGCATGTTTAATGATCAGACCTTTGCTTTTTCAGCGGACCAATGGACAGCTAAACTGACGACGAAATTTAAGCTAAGAAAGAATATAGATTTTGAACTTACAGGAAGACACCAATCAAGAGAAAAGACTATTCAAGGTCTTGTAGCTGGATACTCCACGCTAGATGCAGGTCTTCGAATAAAGATATTAGATGGTAAGGGCATTTTTAGCATTAGTGGTCGAGATATTTTTGCTTCTCGAATACGTAAAGTTACCATTGATAGAGAGGATTACTTTTTAGACGGAAGTGGTATGCGTGGTCGCTTTCTTACTTTTGGATTTAGCTACGGCTTTGGTAAAGGAGAGGCTATGCAATACTCAGGTAGAAGGCGGTAAATTAGTAGGTTTTGGTGTTCTTTAATGCTGA
>JAHDDO010000009.1:0-12278 GCA_020629315.1 Saprospiraceae bacterium
AGGAACAGACCACGCATGGGGTGCAAATGTAATGGTGATGGGCGGTGCTGTAAATGGTGGCCAAATCTTTGGTACATACCCTAATTTAGAATTGTATGGCGACATAGAGCTTGGAGGGGGTGTATTTATTCCTAACATAGCTACGGATGAATATTTCTCAGAGCTTGCTTTATGGTTTGGCGTATCACCAACGGACCTATCAACATTGTTCCCAAGCATCGGAAATTTCTATGATATTAATTCACTGAATAATCCTATTGGATTCTTGAATATATAAGCTGATGAAAGCTTTATAGTATTCCGATTATTCTACAATAATAAAAGTAAAGGAGGCCATGGCCTCCTTTTTTTATTTTCGTTGCATGATAAAATTCACAGGTCCTGAGTCCACATCTTCTCTATAGATTTCATGCACTTCCCAACCTAACTTTGCCATGTAGTTAATGACGTCCATCTCCGAGTAAAATTGGATCTCTCGACGTTTGTCGTCTAAAAACTCCTGACGCTTAAATGTGGGTCGCTGACCATAATCAATCAATACTCTAGTGAACTTAGATAAGACAGAAGGTCCATAGGCCTTAACCGTAAGATATTGAATGTCTAATTCTTGGATATCGACCCCATCTACAGAAAATTGAGCTTGGGCACTAATCAAAGATGTGAAGGCAAATAAAAAGACAAAAAGAATTCGTTTCATAATGCTAGTTTTTCATGAAACGAAAAGTACAGAAGCTATCTGATACGGCTATGTATTTTTAAAAGAACTATAACGAATTTAGTCAAGGAAGGACTCCTTTAGTGTCTTAGCATTCTTTACGGCCTGGAAGTTTAAGATTTCAAACCGACTTAAATCTTCATTAGCTTTAAAGCCGTAACCATAACTGGTATCTCGCTTTGCTGGTTGGGATATGCGCACAAACTTATCCGTATAGATTTCGCCTGCTCCCTCATCCCAGATCAATTCGCTAGTCGTTAATTTATCATTAGCGCTATTATAAAAGACAACACTGTCGCGGACATATATCTTTCGTTCCTTGTTTGAACGAATAGCATACTTAGATTCTAGCCAAGATACGGGTCGTTGATTTTCATCCAGGAATTCCACATAAATGCCTTCAGGAAACTCATCATTTGAGTAACTGTATTCTACATACCTCCGCATTTCTGGACTTTTGATTATGATCTTTACTCTAGCGGAATCACTGTAAAAAATTTCTACATCTTTTACAAGTTCGACTTTAAGGTCATCAGTAGAAAAAAGAGAACGGACTTCTGCTGTATCGTTAGTGCAAGAACCCAAAAATAACATTGGACCGCCAAATAATGCGAGTAGCCACAAACACCTCATTATCGGACAAGCGTTACATCTCCTGCAACGGTGTTAACTACACCATCCAGATAATGGATTTCTGCCATCCAGGTATACACACCAATGACGGCATCTTGATTATTGAAGCTTCCGTCCCAGCCTCGACTGAAATCATTCCGAGCTACATTGGATGCCATATACATTAATTCACCCCATCGATCATACACGAAGAGGTTTAAGAAATCTGTGCCTTTCGCCGTGCCAATCATAAACTTATCATTGGGTGAAGGAGCGATTGGTGAAAATATATTTGGCGCAAAGAAATCCCTATTGGCATTTGTAGCAATGGTTACAGAATCGGTAGATACGCAGCCATTCTGATTTATACCCTCGATTACATAAGTTGTAGTACCTAATGGAGTAGCCGTAGGATCCAAGCAATCTACACAACTAAGTGACGTATCTTGCCACATAAAATCCACGATATCTGTCGGTGGCGTGTAGGATGCCAATAAATCTTGCGAACAGCCCAAGGCCACTTCCATATCTTCACCCGCATCAATAATAAATGGATCTGGTTCGACAATCGTTACAGTAGTTTGTTCTAGACAGCCTTTTATATCTTGTATAAATACCGTGTATTCTCCTGCACCAAGACCTGCAAAAGTGGAAATAGGTGAAAAATTCTCTCCATCCAAACTAAAGGAATACTCTGGGTTTCCAGCCGTACCCAAAGCTGAAATAACACCCGTTTCATCACCAAAACAATCTACGTCTAGTGCAGAAGCAGTGATAGCTAAATTAGAAGTGTCAGAACAGCAAGGATTTATAAAAATATCAAGGATTTGAGTTACTACACAGCCTCTACTGGTAGTTACGGTCAATGCGACTAATTTTTCACCAAAAGATTCGTACACAATAGTATGTGGTCCAGGCCCTTCAATGGTACCTATATCGGCACCATTTCCAAAACTCCATTGATACTCTACAATGGGGTCTGGCGAATTCATGATGATATCATCTACAATAATTGATTTATCACATTCAAATTCGTCTACAGCAGTTAAAGTAAAATCTGCTTCAGGACCAAGGAATGTACCGGTACCTCCAAATTCGATACTGTAGCCTAATCCAGAGACGCTAAAGTTATTGATGACAAGCATGTAGCTTTCTCCAGGGACCATATTAATCGCTTCTACAAAGTTATTATTACCGGGTTGGCAGCCTGGCGCTTCAGACACATCGCCGTCTCCTTCTAATAATCCTGTTGGGCCAGAGCATTGAGACCATGAAGAGAAAGGTTGACCCACATTTCCTCCAGAGGCCATACACCTAAGCTCTTGTAAGTCAGAGCAATCATCAAGTGCACTCATCCTATATACAACAAAATCGAGGTCATCAGATTCTATGCTTGGGTCTACAAAGTCATTAGGTGTTAGGGTAAATTCCAATGTCCCGGCTTGGTCGCAGGTCCATTGATACCAAGCTGAAGAAGATTCTCCGGATAAACAAGAGCTTGTGATTTCGTTCGGGATATTACCCTGGTTGCCGAGAAATTCCACAAAGAATGGAGATTTATCACAAAGGGTAACCGCATCGGGACAATCCGATTCTGGTACGGGTACGGGATTAAACTCAGTAATACACAGTTGAAAAGTACCCATGCTTCCCGTATTACTTTCCACATATAAATAGTACGTTGCTCCTAAGAACAGATCAACGGCGCTTAACTCAGCTCGACCCAAATTAGCACCCGGACTACATATCTGATAATCTAGATTGTTACAATTCCCTAAGAATAATGACATTGTAGGGTTTTGTAATGAAGCACTGCCGTTATCGGTCCCGATCACTTCTATGAACACACCTAAACTAAGTGGTTGAAAGGCAAACCAAACACCATTTTGATAATTTTGGAGGCATAGATCGGGTTGCACTGGATCAGGTGTAGCGTTAATATTATCGTATTCCGTAAGACCAGAACAATAGTTGGTCACATCCGGAATAAATATAGAACTGCTGCAATCATCATTTGAGGGTTGGGCAAAAGCCTGCATGCACCCAAAAATGAAACATATGGTTAGGAGTCGTTTCATAGTTATATTCGAGACGTATCGGTTTTAAAGATAAATATTCAAAATTTATGGGCCTGATGATTTAACGTATGGAAATATCTTTGGATTTTTGTTCTTTCGTAAAATCTTTCATTAAAATCACTTTAATGTCAGGGCTAACTAGTTAAAAAAATACCAGAATGAAGTATATCGCTAATATCAAGATCATGCCACACAAAGAATTATTGGATCCTCAGGGTAAAACAGTATTGAAAAACTTATCCAATATAGAGGTCGATCAAGTAAACGATGTTCGCATTGGAAAGTTCATACAGATGACATTGGAAGCAGACTCAGAAGCGGATGCATCCGCTAAAGTGGAGCATTCCTGCAAAAAGCTATTGGCGAATGTGATCATGGAGACTTACGAGTACGAACTCACGCCTGCGTAACATGCTATACCTAATCCCAACACCCATTGGGAACTTAAAAGATATTACACTACGCGCCATCGAGATTCTGCGTGATGTAGAGTTGATTGTCGCGGAAGATACCAGAGTATCTGGTAAACTGTTGAAGCATCTAGATATATCTAAACCCTTGCGCTCTTTACATCAGAATAATGAGCATGCTAAGGTTAATGAAATATGTGATTTGGCTAAAAGTAAAGACATCGCATATATTACGGATGCAGGCACACCGGGTATTTCTGATCCCGGATTTTTACTGGTTAGAGCCTGTATAAAGGAAGGCATCAATGTTGAATGCTTGCCTGGTCCTACAGCCTTTGTTCCTGCCCTTGCGGTTTCTGGCCTGCCTATGGATACGTTTTATTTTGAAGGATTCCTACCGCACAAAAAGGGAAGAAGTACTCGGCTGAAGCATGTTTCAGAATTGACGTGTACAACCATCTTATATGAATCTCCCCACCGTATTCAAAAATGTATTAGCCAATTGATTGAACACTGTGGTCCAGATAGACGAGCTTGTATCGTCAGAGAGCTAAGTAAAATGCATGAAGAGAAGATATACGGTACATTGGAAGATATTCAAAAGACGATTGCGGATAGAACCATTAAGGGTGAAATAGTGGTAGTGATAGAGGGGAAGCGTTAAAACACCCAAAATAAATTTTTAGACCTATCTAAAAATATAGTATCTTCGTATGATGGAACTCCATACCTCCTTTACGGAAGAAAATTATCTCAAGGCGATCTTTAAGATTAATGAACGTACTAATAAAGCCGCAAGTACCAATGCAATCGCCTATCAAATATCTACATCAGCAGCCTCAGTGACCGATATGCTTAAGCGATTGTCAGAGAAAGGCTTAATTAACTATGAGAAATATAAAGGCGTTACCCTAACCCCTGGAGGAAATCGAATTGCGACCAATCTCATTAGAAAGCACAGATTATGGGAAGTATTTCTAGTTACTAAACTGAATTTTTCTTGGGAACAGGTACATGAAATAGCTGAGGAGCTGGAGCATATTAAATCGGATTCCCTAATAAACAGATTAGATAATTTTTTGGGCAATCCTCGCTTTGATCCGCATGGTGACCCTATCCCGAATGCGGAAGGCAAATTTATGATACGAAACCAAACATCTATGGATCAGATGTTGCCTGGCACGAGTGGTGTTTTAGTAGGTGTAAGAGAGCACGACGTGCCATTCTTGGAATATTTAAACGATATCAAGGTAAATATTGGAACCGAATTTACCATTTTGGACAAAATAGCTTTTGATGAATCACTCAAGGTGGTCATTGATAAAGAAAGAGAAATGCAATTGTCTCGTGAGGTAAGTCGGAATTTATTGATCAAACGAATTAATGATTAAAGTGATGAAACGATTAGCTATAATTATGGTATGTGCCCTTGTGGCAACAACAAGTATACACGCCGCTAAACCACACGTTTTGGCTAGTGCTTCCATATTTGAAGATATGGCGAAGAATATTGGTGGCGATTTAATTACACTAGATAAGATTGTTCCCGTGGGTGCTGATCCACATTTGTATGATCCAATTCCATCTGATGTAGATAAAGTACTAAAGGCCGATCTAATCCTCATAAACGGATTAACCTTTGAAGGGTGGATTAGCAAATTAGTGGATAACTCTGGCACAAAAGCTAAAAGCATTTTGATAACGGAAGGGGTAAAGACTATCCGTAGCCAAGATTACGAAAATGCAACAGATCCACATGCTTGGATGACGGTATCAAATGCTAAAATTTATGCGCAGAACATTTACAATGCATTGATTGCAGAAGATCCTGAAAATAGTGCTCAATACAAATCAAACTTGGATACATATCAAAAGGAGTTAGATGAGCTAGAAGGCTTTATTAGAAATGCCGTCGCGGAGATACCTGAAGAAAAACGAGTCGTTATTACTTCACATGATGCATTCAATTATTATGGTAAAGAGTATGGCTTACGACTCGAGGCTATTCAAGGGATTTCTACGGAATCAGAAGCACAGACTTCGGATGTGATGCGAGTCAGTAAAGTGATACGAGACCTGAAAATTCCGAGTGTATTTGTAGAGTCTACGATCAATCCAAAAATGTTGAAACAAATTGCAACAGACAATGGGGCCACTATTGGAGGTGAATTATTCGCAGACTCACTTGGGGAACCGGATTCTGAAGCGGGTACCTATATTGGCATGATGCGTTATAATACAAAGACTATTTCAGCGGGCTTATCGAGCACGAATACAAAAGAGGCGACGCATAATCATAGTACTTCCGGAGAATCAGAGAGCTCATATTTACTTTATATTTTAATTGGCGCAGCCTTGTTGTTAATGCTATTATTTTTCATCATTCGCATGAATCGATAATGAAAGATGATAAAGTCATAGAGGTTCGTTCCTTATCTGTTTCCTTCGGTCATAAACGGGTATTAACAAATATTAATTTAGATGTTTTTGAAGGGAACAGTTATGGAGTGATCGGACCCAATGGAGCAGGAAAGTCTACCTTATTCAAATCTATCTTAGGCCTGATAGAATATGACATAGGTAAGGTCAAGGTGTTTGGTGATGAAGTAGACGCCTCTCGAAAACGAATTGCATATGTTCCGCAAAAAGATGAAGTTGATTGGAGTTTCCCTGCGACAGTAATGGATATAGTCTTAATGGGACGATACCCTTTCAAAAAGATCTTGGAGCGAATGAGCAAGGAAGATATCCGAATTGCTATGGAAGCCATGGAGGAGCTGGGTATTACAGATCTAAAAGATCGACAGATAGGAAAACTATCAGGAGGACAGCAGCAACGTGTCTTTCTGGCAAGAGCATTAGCCCAACAAGCGGACCTTTATTTTTTAGATGAACCTTTTGTTGGAGTGGATATTGCGACAGAAGAGCGAATCGTCAAAACTATAAATAAACTGGCGGATCAAGGAAAAACACTACTCGTGGTGCATCATGATTTGTCAACGGTAAACGACTACTTTGACAAGGTGATTTTATTAAATCAACGATTAATCGCTTACGGAGACACTGAAACAGCATTTACGGATAAGAACATTTCCTTTGCTTATGGGGGCCAGCTAACTATCCTCAATAAATTAGGTACCCGAAAAGGAAAAGGATAATAGATCTGCCTATATTTAGAAAATGAGGGCATCTATCTATATATCAGCTCTTCTTCTTTTCGTAGCTTTTCTTTGCATTACCTCTTGCAAAAGGAATACAGCACCAGTAGGGAAAATCGCAGCACCAACGTCCGTTCTAATTTCTGATATTTATAAAGAGCATTGCTCGGGATGTCATGGACAGGATGCCAAAGAGTTTATTACTGAAGGGTTGAAATATGGAGATAGTTTTGAAGTCATTCGAAAAGGAATTGCGCTTGGCTATCCAGAAAATGGAATGCCAGCATACGGTGAGACATTTACCAGCATTGAAATTGATCATCTCACTCGATTCATTCAAGCCAAATTGGAAGGTACAAGCGACCGGATCCAAGTAAGAGGAACAGCCTATACGTCAGAAAAACACCAGGTGGTATTAGAACCAATTGCGGAGGATTTACATCAACCTTGGGGCATGGTCCAATTACCATCTAAAGACATGCTAATAACAGAATTGGCAGGAGAATTATGGTGGCAAAAAGGAGTGGAGCGTCGTAAAATATCGGGCCTGCCGGCAATTAGCCAGCACGGTCAAGGTGGTTTAATGGATGTAATTCTTCATCCAAATTTTGAAGAAAATGCTTGGGTTTATATAAGCTACACTAAAGAAAAAGCTGGGGAATATACAACAGCTATTGGACGTGGGCGACTTACTGAAGATGCAAGTGTAATTGATTTTGAAGAATTATTTGAGGCCTTACCTTATTCTACAAAGCCCTACCATTTTGGCAGTCGAATGTGTTTTGATGATAGCGGGTACTTGTTTTTTTCGGTAGGTGATAGGGGAGACAGGGATAAAAATCCACAAGCTCTAGATAATCATTGTGGTAAAATTCATCGTATTCATGATGATGGTACGATTCCTACAGACAATCCATTCGTAGCGTCAGCAGAAGATTATGCCAGTATATTTTCTTACGGGCATAGGAATCCACAGGGCATGGCCATCCATCCTCAAACGCGTAAAATATGGATTCATGAACATGGACCAAAAGGTGGTGATGAACTAAATATTCCAGCATCGGCCAAGAATTATGGTTGGCCAATTATAAGTTACGGGAAAAATTATTCAGGCACCCGATTTACAGAAATTACTCACAAGGAGGGCATGGAACAACCGGTACTTCATTGGACACCTTCTATCGCACCTTGTGGGATGGCCTTTGTTTCAGGCGACAGGTATCCTAATTGGAAGAATAATATTATGGTTGGATCCTTGAAATTTGAGTACCTAGAGCGATTGGAAGTTTACAAAGATGAAGTGGTTCATCAAGAACGACTCTTTGAAGGTATAGGCCGATTACGAAATGTGTATATGGCTCCAGATGGATACCTATATGTGGCGGTAGAAAAGCCAGGAACTATTTATCGGGTGGTGGTCCAATGACCTATTCGTTAGACACAAAGGTGTGGGCCATGATAGCATATTTTTCCCACAATGATTCGTGCGCCATCGGGATTTGAACCCAGTTTGTCATCGCTTTATCTCCACCCATAGGATTGAAATGACTGGCACCCGATAACTGTAGCGCTTCATCGTTAGCTTCCCCATATAACTTGCATACTAATTGTTCCTCATGAAGCATGATAAAAGGCTTTCTGCCTATCTTATAACATACCACACCGAACATATTGCTTTTCTTAGTGCCTTGAATAGATTGACCCACCTCATCAAATTTTTCCATCGACATAGCTATACAATTATGGTTGAGTTACAACTATCTTTTCAATGATTTGCCCCTTATACTTTATAAAATAAACACCAGAAGGAATCTGATCAACAGTATTGTCTTGTCCAATGGTAAGCTTGGAAATAAAGCTACCATCTCCACCTATGAGTTCCGCGGTCTGTCCTGATTTATCTTTATGCCCAACATACAGTCGGCTTGAGGAAGGATTTGGAAAGATGGTCCATTTTTGAGAATGAAGTCCAGAAGTCGAACTAATAGTCTCTTGGTAGCAAGGCACTTCCGATACTTGCTCGCGAATAAAGGCTAATAAACCATATAAATTATCACCTGGACAAGCAGTAGTCGAACAGCCATTATCTGAATCATTACCGTCTCTATGTCCTGAAATATTCTCAATTAAAAAATCACCAGTCAAGTGATAGGAGCTTTCCAAAACATCAATAGTGTGATCACTGGCTTCAAATGCGATGAGAGAAACTAAACTCCGGATAGCCTCATCGGATGGATCGGTCATACTGAAATCGCCGATCATACAAATCCCAACGGTATTTTCATTTATACAACTAAAATGAGCCCCTTGGTAATCATCAGGTCTACCCATATAGATAATCCCATTGGCATCTATTAACCAATTGTAACCTATGTCATCCCATCCGTTGGTATTTACATGTAAGTCATAGTAATAGGCAACGACGTCTTTAAAATTATCACTCTCAGTAAACCCGGCAGAATGATGTACTATAATGTGTGTGGGCTCTGTAAACTCAGGGGTAGGATCAACAGGACAAGAGTCACACCAACAAGCACGATCACAATGCTCAGGCATTTCACAATCGCCTCTAGTCTCGATTGAGCCAGAATCAGTATGAGAATGATTAGCAATAAAAAATCTGATACTCAGTCCAGCTGGATTTTCACAAACCTGCCGAAATTGAATCAAAGAAAATGTTTGCCGAATAGGAGGACCTTCGTAGGCTATCCTATCACTAGCATGACCTTCATGATTTTTTACTAATGGCACCCAAGGTAACCAAGAACCATCTACTAAAATTCTGTATTCAAGGATACGCAATGAAAGATCATGATGAAAAGCCGAAACACCCAAAAACGAATAATCCGAAGGAATATCTGCATCAATGGCTTTACTGATAAATCCATCATCACTTGGGTAAAATTCGGGAGCAACAAAATACCCTTGAGAACATAATTTTATTGAGAAAAGAAATCCGATCAATAACAGCTTTGCTTTCATATGCTGAAAGATAACCAATGTAGTATGGATTCAAAATATTTATAAAGACATGTTTAGACCATTTCGTCAGCAACAATATCCCGTGAAGTAGCTAGCAGATGGGATAAATAACCCGTCTTTGGATTGT
The DNA here is from genome assembly GCA_020629315.1 of Saprospiraceae bacterium. Classification (GTDB taxonomy): domain Bacteria; phylum Bacteroidota; class Bacteroidia; order Chitinophagales; family Saprospiraceae; genus JAHDDO01. Next base: position 10,083 of record JAHDDO010000009.1, read on the forward strand.
TCTGTAGTTAGATACAAATTTATTTGCATATCCTTTTCGCCATAACTGATGATATAGTCTTGCCAACCATCTCCATCTAAATCACCGATAAAACGTACATAAGGGACCCAAACTATTTTTTTGCCTTTATGGTTAACTAGCTGACGTTTTTGGTCACCGTATTCTATAAATAATGCTAATCCTTCAACGGTAGTATCCACTTCTATTCCTTGCTCTTCGATGCGCCCTACTTCTTGATTTTCGAAATATGAATACTCTATTTCCTTTATTGGGAAGCTTTCTTTTGTACCAAGTATGTACTGAAGGCCACAGTCATTTTCAGTGCTAGTATACTGATCAAAAAAATCATCAAGGACACTAGTAAAACTTATTCTTTCTATTGGCTTTACGCACATGACCGAGTCCTCATAATACAACCCATAATAATTCCAGCTTTCATTATATCTAAAATTATCAATGCAATTGCCGCCCGGTCGTAATAAGTCATAATAAATATTAGTATCATACTCTCTATCGTATAGGTATGAGTTATTCATAATATAGGCTGAATAGACGAATCCTTGAATGCCTTCATGCGCCACTTTAAGCCAATATCCTTGGACTGGAAGTGTATTAATTTGCTCCTTTCCATTATACACCTGACAAATATCCAAGGTTCCTAAAGTATCCAGGCCATAATGATCTTTGTGTACCAAGGTCATTTTCTCACCATAGTCAAGAAGCTTCACCACATTTGATTGGACACTTGGCTTGTCTCTCATATTTAAACCGCGAGGAGCAATGACTCGATATTCACCTGATTGAAAGTAAACATCATTTTGTTGTGTGTATCCCATTACACCACTTATCAAAAAGAGTATTAGTAAAGCAATGTTTTTCATGTTTTCAATTTTACTCAAATCTCTATTACTATGAACACTTATAAACCTTATAATTAGTATCCATATTGACTTTTCTAGAATTCGTAAGTCACTATATAGCTAATGAAAATCCCTATTTTCATAAAAATTCTAAATACATGCCATCTAGGAAAGTCAACTTTGTAAATGAGCAAGGTCTAACATTAACGGGTAAGTTGGATCTACCTCTAATTAAGGAGCCATATCCTTTTGCCATTATTTGCCACGTATTCACGGGCAATAAAAATTTGAAAGCCATTCGCCATATAACACGGGCTTTAAACTTAAATGGAATTGGGGTTCTTCGGTTTGACTTTACAGGATTGGGCGAGAGTGAAGGCCGCTTTGAAGATTCAAACTTTAGTACCAATGTATCTGATGTAATGTCAGCTGCCCGATACCTATCGGAAAATTATCGGGCGCCCAGTCTAATTATTGGACAATCCTTAGGAGGCGCCGCGTCTGTTTTTGCGGCTAAAGCTATAGAAAGTGTGACAGCTGTAGCAACTATTGGTACTCCTTCCGAGCCAGAGCATGTCATGCATTTATTGCAAGGAAGTTTGGAGCAAATCGAAAAAGAAGGGGTCTCTGATGTTACCATTGATGGCCGAAGTTTTACTATTAAAAAACAATTTATTGAAGATTTGAGAGCCCAACATATGCATGACATTTTGCATGAGCTTGACAAAGCGATCCTTGTTCTTCATTCGCCTCAGGATACGATCGTGGAAATTGAAAATGCAGCAAAGATTTACCATGAGGCAAAACACCCAAAAAGCTTTGTAACCCTGGATGGTGCCGATCATATGCTGACGAATAAGGATGATGCTTTTTACACTGGAACCGTAATTGCTTCATGGGCTCAACGGTATATTGAGAAACCGGAAAAAGAAAAACTGGCTACAGAAAAGCAAGTGGTTGCCCGATTAGACGATACTAATTATACCACTGAGATTTTGGCTGGTCGTCATGGACTATTAGCTGATGAAAGTGAAGCCATAGGCGGGAATGATTTTGGGCCATCTCCTTATGAGTTGCTAAATGCGGCATTAGGAGCTTGCACAGCGATGACACTACGTATGTATGCCGATAGAAAAGAATGGGACCTACAGGAAGTGAAAGTGCATCTTACCTACGAAAGATCCTATTTTGATGATTGTCAAACTTGCGAAGATGGTCCGCAGAAACTAGACCATTTCGAACGAGTCATTGAATTAAAGGGGAACTTAAATGAGGAGCAAAAAGCCAAATTATTGACAATTGCCAATAAATGTCCAGTACATAGAACCTTACACAG
>JAHDDO010000009.1:12378-105014 GCA_020629315.1 Saprospiraceae bacterium
AAGCCAAATTATTGACAATTGCCAATAAATGTCCAGTACATAGAACCTTACACAGTGAAACACAATTTAGCACTAAGATTAAAGAGTGGTCTTAAGGTGTTAATTGTGTTTTAGCCAAAGGTACGGTTGGAATATAGCGTACTATTTTTTGGATTGGTTTATTGAATGTTATTTTCACTTACGCGCCAGGGGCATGGAAGTCCTTACTGACTTGTGTCAGTAAGGGTCCGCAGGACGGAACACTGGAATCGACCCGGTCCTGATAAAATCAGGAGGTGCCCAAACAGATAAAAAAGGTAAAGTAAAAAGTACATCATTAGACCTTAACAGAGGTATAGCAATGTCTTACAAAGCGCCAAACAATTCATCCAGGTAATAGTCCCTTGATTCTTGGTTATAACCGATAGAACAATCGCCTAAACCAGAAGCCATAATACTAGCACAACGGCCATTACTGAATTGACTTTCTGTGTGATCTCTGAATAAAGAGCAATGACCTAGTTCGTGAAATATAATATATTCTCTAAAGAGCGGACTCGCATTATTCCAAAATTGGCGGTCAATGGTTACGTGGTGTAAATGCTGACCATATTGACAAGTGCCAGCTACGTTTTCTTCAGCAATATTTCGGATTTCCCCTGATATTCCCAATGCATTGAGATCGATATTGACACCTCTTCTAGCCGCTTCTATTTCGAAATCTTCAAAATAGCTCCACAGAACTTCGTCAACGTCATCATAGGATTTTACAAGAGGGTCAAGGTCACGACCGCAAGAAAGAATTATAAAGAAAATGGAAATAGCATACACTAGTCGGATCATAATCGAGCATTTTTGTTTGATTAAATAGTGTATGAATCTATCGTATAACTTCGGATTTGCTATTAAACTAATCTGAAGAGTTAATTAGTATACAAGTCTAAATCTTTCCTTCTACAATAGCCAGAATAGTCGTTCGTTTTGTGGTAGATAAATCCATTAAAGTGGCTGCTTTTTCCATTGATGCTTCCACAAAAGCACTATCAGAAAAGCCAGCGCAATTTATTTTTACATTGAGATAGGCGCCGTAAACTGCGGTATCCAAACAAGCGACGCCTACCCCTACATCAGAGATAGAAGCCGGGTTTCCAATGTTTGCTATTTCTTCGGCGAAGTCATAAGCATCAACACATAACTGCATCACGGACAAGGGCACATCAATGGCATTACATGTAGCAGCGTGAAGACCTTGCTTTCGCTTTTGTTTTTCTTCGTCTGTGTTTTTAGGCATTCGGATGGCATCCATAATTTTATTGAAGGCGTCCGTATCTTCATCTACTTTGGCAAGTAAGGCATCTTTAAAGTATTGACCTTTTTCTGCTAGTGCTGAAAACTGGTCCCAGCGGTCGTCCCATCCTCGTTTGTGCGCAGAAAGATTAGCAACCATAGCATTTAATGAGGCCCCTAATGCACCTACATATGCAGCAATACTTCCTCCTCCAGGTGCCGGACTTTCTGATGCAGTTTCATTAGCAAAAGAACGAAGATCCATTTGGACCAATTTCTGATCTTCTCCCTCAATTACATACTCAATGATCTTTTTCTTTGGATCAAAAGGACTGAGTTCGTCTAAGCCTAATGATTTAATCGCGATCCGAATGATTTCTTCTTCGGCGACCCCAACGGATCGCTGTTGCTGCTCTAGAAAATATCGACCGGCATCAAGCATTACCTGCTTTGGAACCAAACCTACCAGTTCACTACCTGTAACTCGGAGTCCCCGAGAATTAGCGGAGTTTCGGCAGGCTTCAAAAGCTTCATGAAGAGTAGTATCAGTAATATTTGTTAAATTCATACTGATTTGTGCAAGGCCATATTCTTCAATAAACCATCCGATGGCTTTTACAGATTTACAAGTACCAGGCACTCGTACAGCTTCTCCATTTTCATCACGAACAATGTCACCTGTAACCGGATTACCTGTGCGCTTAATACGGCCTTTTTCTCGGATATCAAAAGCTACACTATTGGCTCTTCGGACGGATGTTGTATTTAAGTTTACGTTATAAGCTACCAAGAAATCTCTGGCTCCAATTACTGTTGCACCTGCCGTTACATTAAATTCAGAAGGGCCATAATCAGGAGTCCAGTTTGGATCTTTAATCTTATCTGCAAAACCTTCATATTCTCCAGCACGAATAGTGGCTAAGTTTCGACGTTCTTCTTTTGTAGCTGCTGCCTCATACATATAGATGGGAATATTCAGTTCTTTACCAACGCGCTCGCCTAATATATGAGCCCATTTTGCTGTTTCCTCCATAGTTATACCTGAAATTGGAATTAGAGGACACACATCAGTGGCACCCATACGGGGATGTTCTCCGGAATGTTGTCGCATATCTATGAGCTCAGATGCTTTTTTTATGGCTTGAAAAGCAGCCTCTACTACCTGGGCGGGCTCACCCACAAATGTCACCACCGTTCGATGAGTGGCTTTTCCTGGGTCCACATCCAACAAGCGAACACCTTCTACGTTCTTTATTTGTTCAGTAATTTGTTTTAGAACCTGTGGATCCCTTCCTTCGCTGAAATTGGGAACACATTCTATTATAGCTTTACTCATACGTCTGATGCAACTGTTTTAAAAAGAGCATAAATTTATATTTTATTCGTCATGAAGTCATTCAGCATTATAAATAAAGTAAAGGTCTGCTTGTTATATCTTTTCACTATATGCATATGTAGTGGGCCTATGCAAGCACAAGAGGTTCTAATCTCAAAGGACATTAATGTTAGGAATGATCAGAAATTTTTGCTTTTAGGAAAGATTGATGAGAATATCCTACTCTTTAGAGATAGGGACCAACAACAGTTTGTTGAAGTCTTTGATGAAAACCTAAAATTTAAATACCAAAGAGAAGTTTCAATTGAAAATCGAGGTACAAAGATTTACGCAGTAATTCCACAAGAAGAATCATTCCACGTTATTTATGGATTGATGGATAGAGATTCAGTCAGGTTACGACAACGTATTGTGGATGGAAAGGGTGAGTTGGTTGATTCTTTGGAATTGAGCGCTTTAGCTAGACGTGATTTTTCTGGGCGATTTAAATTTGGATTTAGTGATGATCGAAACAAGATCCTTCTTTTCAACCCAGTAAAACGCGATGAAGTTTTTATGGTCATGCTTGACATAAAAGCTAAAGAAGTTTCTTGGTCCAATACCATGAAAATTAACACGAGTAATACTGGTCTTGAGTTTCAAGATTTGGTTGTATCCAACAATGGGAACGCCTATTTTCTTTACGAACAATCTAATAATCGTTATGATCGTGTAAATCATGCTTTTCATTTATATGCAGTAAGAGGGGAGGGCAATGCTTGGGAGTCTGCCGTGCTACCTTTTTCAGAATATTTATCCAAAGATGTCCATTTAGGCATTGACGAAAAGAATAAACAATTATTGCTGATAGGCCTTTTTACAGAGGCGAATCGATCATCAGCACTTGGATATTATTTCGGTCTGGCCCCTTTGGAGAATGTAGGCACTGCCTTACAATTAAATGTGATCCCATTTGAAGAATCCTTTATAAACGAAGTATACGGTAAACAGAAAAAAGTAAATAAAACCCTTGACTACTACTATATAAAAGATGTGGTTTTTAAGCAAGATGGAGGCTTCATTTGGATTGGTGAAATGTATAAAGAATATTTCCGGAGAACGAATAGTCCTTATGGTAGATATTCGAGAAATTACGGGGATACAGACGGTTATGTAGATTATTATAATGAGGATTTAGTTGTTTTCTCAATTGATAATGCAGGAGATGAGGAGTGGAAACAAGTACTTTACAAAAAACAATTTTCTCAGGACGATGATGCCGCATATTCCTCCTACTTTTTAATGCGGACACCATCTAGGATTAAGTTGTTGTATAATGATGAGATAAAGCGGAATAATACAGTCAGTGAATATATGTTTGACCCTATGGGAAATACCCATCGAAAAACAGTGTTGAATACAGAGTACGAAAATTTAAGACTGCAATTCTCAGAGGGATTACAAATCGCATCAAATGCCCTTATTTTACCCAGCTTCACTTCGAGCAATCTAAATTTAGTTAAGATTAGTTTTTAAGTTTTTTTGGCACCTCCATCACGAAACTTCGCGATGGACCAGGCCATTCCAGGGTCCGCTATCGCTCCCGACCTGTGGTCCGCTATGATTAATAATCATAGACGCCTTGCATGTCCTTGGCGCGATTTCTAGTAACTAATCTTTCTAAAGAGTCACCGTAGTAACTACACAATAATGTAAGATAGTCGGACTATATATACTTATTTCAAGATGGAAATCGTTTACCTTGCGTTCATCAATACTTGAAACTATGCGAGTCTTATGTCAAATAACTATTTTACTTCTCTTTCCTGTATTCATTTTTAGTCAATCAGAAGTTCAGGTGAAAGCTATTGAGTTTTATAATGAAGGCGTGATTAGTATGAAGGAAAAAGAATACGATGACGCAAAACATTTTTTTTCTAAGGCTATCGAACTAGATAATAACTTTCCTAAACCATATTACCAGCGAGCCTTAGCCAACATGTATTCTAAAGACTTTAAAGGAGCGGCTATTGACTTTAAAAAGAGTACCTCTTTTGAGGATTATAAGGTGAAGGCACAATATTATTTGGGCTACAGCCAAGTGCAGTTAAAAGATTATGAGCGAGCGATTATAAATCTTAGAGAAGCTAAAACACTAGACCCAGACAATGAAAAGATATACTATTATCTAGGATATATAGACTTTATCCAGAAAGATTATGAGGGTGCAATGGAGCTATTTCAAAGTGCTATCGACAAAGGTTATGAGTCCGAAAAGGTATGGTACTATAAAGGAATGGCCCATTATAAAACCAATGATATAGCTAGTGCAATTCCATGTTTTGAAAAGCAAATGGCCATTAACCCAGATGCGGAGAAAACCAGTCTTACCTTACTAAATCTACATCAGAAATTAGAAAATTATGAGGAAGTAGTTTCATATGCGAACAGTTATTTAAGTAGCCATCCAGAAGATGTGGAAGTTATGAATATGAAAGCTACAGGCTTGCTGAAAATGGAAAGCTATTCTTTGGCTCAAAAGACGTATGATGCTATTTTGGACATTGAACCATCCAATACAACGGCTTTAAAGAATAACTTATTTATCGCACAAAAAACCGATGATAAGGAACGAATGATAATTGATTTGTCCAGATTGGTAAAAGCAGAAGGGCCAAGTTCTGAATATTTATTCAAGAGAGCTACGGTTTTAGTAGGTCTCGAACGAATCGATGATGCATTGAAAGATTTGGATGTTGTTATAGAGCAAAATCCAGAACACAATAAGGCATATTATTATCGAGCAATCTTACATGGTAAGAAGCAAGAAAACGAAAAAGCTTGTGAAGATATCCGTATGGCAGCCCAACTAGGATACGAGGAAGCCTTTCAATATGTACGAAGTTATTGCCCAAATTAGGACGATAAACCCATTGAATTTCCATAGGTTTTTAAAAAAAAGTCGAAAATTCCCCTGTTTTTCAAGGAGTTATGAGGGTAGGTGAATAAAAAAGCTACCTTTAGCTTGCTTTGTTCTAGCTATAATTATACATTTGCAGCCGCATTGGAATAATGTATAAAAATTATAGTTGTGAACACATTAAGTTACAAAACGAAGTCACTACGAAAAGAAGATGTTGAAAGATCATGGTATGTTCTTGATGCAGATGGTTTAGTAGTAGGTAGAACAGCAACAAAAATTGCGAATGTTTTACGAGGAAAACACAAGCCATCATATACACCACACGTAGACTGTGGTGATAATGTAATTGTAGTGAATTGTGAAAAAATCCGATTTACCGGCGATAAGTTAAACCAAAAAGAATACGATTCTTACAGTGGTTACCCAGGAGGACGTAAAGTTCGAACGGCTAAAGAAATGTTTGACAAAAAGCCAAGAGCGGTTATCGAGAAAGCGGTAAGAGGCATGCTTCCTAAGAGTAAGTTAGGCAGGTCTATGTTTACTAAATTATATGTGTACGAAGGTCCGGATCATCCGCATCAAGCACAGAAACCAGAAGAATTCAAATTTTAGAAGATGGATAGCGTAATTAATACTATAGGCCGGCGTAAAGCCTCTGTGGCCAGAATATATTTGAAGAATGGAAGTGGAGCTATTACCGTAAATGGTAAAGACTACAAAGATTATTTTGCTCAACCAAGCATTAGATTCAATCTTGAGGATCCATTAAAGACTGTAGAAGTAGAAGGTCAATACGACATTAAGGTAAATGTGAAAGGCGGTGGCTTCAAAGGTCAAGCGGAAGCTACTAGACTTGCGATCTCAAGAGCCTTGGTTAAGATTAATGAGGATTTCAGAAAACCACTGAAAGACAAAAAGTACTTAACTCGGGATTCAAGAGTTGTTGAGAGAAAGAAATTCGGAAAGCCAAAGGCAAGAAAGAGTTTCCAGTTCTCAAAGCGTTAATCTTATTCTTACAATTTATTCAACAGAGAAATTATGAGCAAACCAACATATAACGATTTATTGAAGGCCGGTGTACACTTTGGTCACATGAAGCGGAAATGGAACCCTAAGATGCTACCTTATATTTTTATGGAGCGTAAGGGTATTCACATCATTGACCTGAATAGGACTTTGGAGTGCATGGATGATGCGGCTTCGGCAATGAAACAAATTGCTAAGAGTGGTCGTAAAATTTTATTCGTTGCCACTAAAAAGCAAGCAAAAGAGATAGTAGCGGCAGCTGCCCGTTCTGTAAACATGCCATATGTGACAGAAAGATGGTTAGGTGGTATGATGACAAACTTTGCTACAATCAGACGTTCTGTTAAGAAAATGCAGAACATTGAAAAACTACTTAATGACAAATCAGCTACGAGTATTACTAAAAAAGAGCGATTGACATTAAGCCGTGAAAGAGATAAACTGCAAAAAGTACTAGGAGGTATTGAGCGTTTGAACAGAATCCCAAGTGCTGTATTTATCGTAGATATTAGCCACGAGCATATAGCCGTAGCTGAATCTAAAAAGCTAGGACTTAGAACATTCGGTATTGTTGATACAAATTCAAATCCTTCTCAAGTAGATTTTCCTATTCCAGGAAATGATGACGCATCTAAATCAGTTAAGATAATCCTTGACACGATGGTGAACGCAATTAAAGAAGGTCTTGATGAAAGGAAGAATGCTAAAGAAGAGAAAGCAGAAGAAAGCCCTGCAGCAACAGCCTAATTTATTTGACTATAAAATATTTTAAGAAAAAATGAGCATTAAAGCCGCTGACGTAAAAAAACTTAGAGACCAGACAGGTGCTGGTATGATGGACTGTAAAAAAGCCTTAACTGAAGCAGGAGGTGATTTTGACAAAGCCGTTGAAATATTAAGAAAGAAGGGTCAAAAATTATCACTAAAAAGAGCAGATAGAGAAGCAAAAGAAGGTGTAGTTATTGCAAAAGTAACGGGTGATAACACAAGAGGAGTAGTGGTAAAACTAAGTTGTGAAACAGACTTCGTTGCGAAGAACGAAGATTTTGTAAAAATGACTGACGAAATAGCTGATCTTGCATTATCTAAGAAACCAACAGATAAAGATGCACTCTTAGCATTAGACTTCGGAGGTATTTCTCTTGGAGAAAAAATTACAGAGCAAATTGGTGTTATTGGAGAGAAAGTTGAGTTAGCTGATTACCAATACTTAGAATCACCGATGGTTGTAGAATACAACCACATGGGTAACAAAGCCGGTGTAATCGTAGGCCTTAACAAAGCATCTGATAATTTCTTAACTCCAGGAAAAGATGTAGCCATGCAAGTAGCAGCTATGAAGCCTGTAGCATTAGATAAAGACGGTGTGGACAAAACGATCATTGATAAAGAGATTGAGATTGGGATGGAGATCGCAAGAAAAGAGGGTAAGCCAGAGGCGATGCTAGAAAAAATTGCGCAAGGTAAGTTGAATAAGTTCTTTAAGGAAAACACCTTGATGAATCAAGCCTTTGTAAAAGATGGTAAACAAACAGTGGCTACTTATTTGAGTGGAGTTGACCAAGAGTTGACCGTTTTAGATTTCAAACACGTAGCACTAGGATAAATTTTTAAGCGACTCGAAAGAGTCGCTTTTTTTTTACACCTTCGCGAATAGATGAAAAACAGATTCAAAAGAGTTCTATTAAAGTTGAGTGGAGAATCACTCATGGGCAAAGAGCGTTTCGGTATTTCTCCTGATATGCTTCAAATGTATGCTAAGGAAATCCGAACATTAGTAGAAGCTGAAGTCGAAGTGGCTGTCGTCATTGGTGGTGGTAATATCTATCGAGGATTGCAAGCTAAGGATAGTGGTATTGAACGAGTCACAGGAGATTATATGGGTATGTTGGCTACTTGTATAAATGGGATGGCCTTAATGAGTGCTCTGGAGTCTGAAGGCATTTACACACGACTCGTATCTGCTATCGAAATGAAAGAAATTGCGGAACCATATATACGTCGAAAGTCTATTCGTCATCTGGAAAAAGGACGTGTAGTTATATTCTGTGGTGGTACAGGAAGTCCTTATTTTACCACTGACTCTGCCGCGGCATTACGTGCTAATGAAATTGGTGCAGATGTCATCTTAAAAGGTACTCGAGTGGATGGTGTATATACAAACGATCCTGAAAAAGACCCAGAAGCTACCCGATACGAAAACATTAGTTTTGAAAAGGTTATTCGTGATGGTTTAAAGGTTATGGATATGACTGCCTTTACCTTATGCCAAGAAAACAATTTACCTATCGTTGTTTTCGATATTCATCAACAAGGCGCTTTGCTGAAAGTAGTTCAAGGAGATAGCTTGGGCACCTTGATTTCTAACGAATAGTACGATTAGATTTTGCATCCATAAACAACTTTCTAAAACCAAATCGAATCAATAGGAAGAGTACTACAAATAATAGTAAAAGATATTGGACAGGGATAAATGAGAAGGCTATAAGGCGAACTCTATCTACAAACCACATTCCTACAATTAAAGCACCCATTATTATTATTGCGGCGGAAAGTTTTTCAAACCCTGGGATATCGCAAAAATCAGCTTTTCGCTGAATGATTAATAAGGTAGCAATCATTATTAATATCGGCAAAATCTGTGTAAAAATGTTAGTCTCCATTATGGCCTGCTTCTCAAATAGAAATAGGTAGATATTTAAGAAGACCGCTAATACACCAGGTACCGCGACTAAAAATAGCATGATACTAAGCATGTAATTCCATGGCTTTTCAGCCGCTTCATCATCTGCAACTGTAGAGATTACAAAAGTGGCTAAAGGAATAGTTAAACTGTAAATTAAAATAGAAGCAGGATTGCCACTTACATAATCGAATAATTCTCCTATTGTCATGCGATATGTTTTAAAACGTCTATAGGCCCATCATTAGCGTCATTGGATCTTCCAACAACTTCTTCACCTTGACTAAGAATGTAACAGAGGTCGACCCATCTATTACTCTATGATCATATGATAAAGCTAAGTACATCATAGGTCTAATTTTTACTTCACCATCAATAGCCATTGGTCTTTGTTGGATAGTATGCATCCCTAAGATAGCAGATTGTGGCCTATTTAAGATAGGCGTACTCATCATAGAACCGAATACCCCACCATTTGTAATAGTAAAGGTGCCTCCCTTCATTTCATCAAGGGTTAAACTTCCTTCTCTTGCTTTGCCAGCTAATTCTTTTATTTTCTTTTCAATGTCCGCGTAGGATAAAGACTCTACATTATGAACGGGAGGAACCACAAGACCTGTAGGTGTAGAAATAGCTATTGAAATGTCTACATAATCGTGATAAATCAGTTCATTACCATCTAAGACCGCATTTACATCAGGCATTTCCATTAAAACTTGAGCACATGCTTTAGAGAACAAAGACATAAAGCCTAGCTTAATACCATGCTTTTCAACAAACCGTTCTTGATATTTCTTTCGTAGTGCGATTATTTCTGTAAGGTCAACCTCATTAAATGTGGTCAACATGGCTGTTTGGTTTTTGGCTTCTACCAATCGGGCCGCAATGGTTCTACGCATACGGCTCATTTTCTTTCTGGTTTCTGTGCGACTAAACGGGGTAGCTGTTGCTGGAGTGCTTACATTGTTTGCTGCAGAGGATGGAGATGCTTTAGCTTGCGCTGATAAAGCATCGGCTTTGGTAATCCTTCCATCTTTTCCAGTTCCAGAGACGGAGCTAGCCGAAACACCTTTTTCTGCTAAAATTTTAGCCGCTGCTGGTGATGGGTGACCTGTTGCATAATTGGTACTAGCGGCTTCTTTAATTGACGCTGCGGGAGCTGTTGGTTTTTGCTCAACCGGCTTCTCTTCTGTTTTTACTTCCTCAGGTGGCGCTGCTGCCTTTTCAGGAGCGGCACTGGTGTCTATTTTTGCGACTAATGCTCCGATTTCAAGATCATCGCCTTCTGCGGCCACATGAATTATTTTACCTGCGGCTTCTGCCGGAAATTCCAATGTCGCCTTATCAGACTCAAACTCGCAAATAGGCTCATCGATTTCTACATATTCACCATTCGATTTTAACCATTGTGATAAAGTTACTTCTGTGATAGACTCTCCAATAACAGGCACTTTCATTTCAACTATAGACATAGAAAAGGTATTTGTCTATAAAATTAAAGATTGCCATGCTTTTTTGGGAATATTAAATGGAATAAGAGAGGTCTAAATTATAAGAATCTAAATAAATAATTAGACGGGTCTAAAAAAGTAAGTAAAATAGTATTTCCCAATTGCTTAATTTTGTTTTCAAATGAAATACAGCGCTTTATATATTATACTATTTCTATTCATATGTGATTGGAGCACAGCTCAAAAGAGCTATGCACCTGTACGAATAAATGATCCGATAAAAATTGATGGTATCCTTGATGAAGCACCATGGGAAATGGCCCAACTAGGTGATGATTTTATTCAAATTGAACCTAGCTATGGTGATGCCGCCACACTTCAAACAGAAATTCAAGTGTTGTATGACGATCAGGCTATGTATATCTCTGCTAGGCTTTACGATCATGAGCCTGATTCTATTGTTATGAATTTAACCCAGCGGGATGATGTCGGTATCAACGATTGGTTTTTTGTATATCTGGATACTTATGGTAATGGACTAAATGCATTTGGATTTGGATTAACCCCTGCAGGTGTACAAGCGGATCTTCAATTTGTAAATGAGGACGAATCCTATCAATGGGATGCTGTGTGGGATAGTGCTGTTAGTGTAAATGAGGAAGGATGGGTTGTTGAAATGGAAATACCATATTCTGCCATACGATTTTCTGATGCAGATATTCAAGATTGGAATATAAATTTTGTACGCCGTATTCGTCGAAAATTTGAACGCAGTTTTTGGAATCCTGTCGATCCTAATATTCAAGGAGTTATCAATCAATCAGGGCAACTCACCGGTCTAGAGAACATAAAATCGCCTATTCGACTTTCTTTAACTCCTTTTGTAGTTGGGGTTCAGAAATTAACTCCTTTTGGAGCTAGTCGCAGCTTTGGGGCAGGTATGGATTTGAAATATGGTTTGACAGATGCCTTCACCTTAGATATGACCATTATACCCGACTTTAGTCAAGTAAGATCGGATGACCAAGTGTTTAACCTAACTCCATTCGAAATTCGTTTTGATGAGAATAGACCTTTTTTCACAGAAGGGACGGATATTTTTCAAAAGGGCGGATTCTTTTATTCTAGACGGATAGGGGAAAGGCCTTTTTATACCGATAGCCTGAATAATGATGGTAAGTACAGTGAATTTAAAGATGTAAGGAGTGCTCCTCAATTAGTAAATGCAACTAAAATTTCGGGAAGGACAGATAAAGGAACGGGAATTGGCTTCTTTAATGCCATAGAGGCTAGACATGATGTTACAGCCATAGATTTGGACGGGAACGAAGAAAAATTGATTCAGCACCCTTTGACTAATTACAACGTAAGTGTCATTGATCAAAATTTCAAAAACAATTCATTTGTTTCATTTATAAACACGAATGTTTGGAGACAGGGAGATGCTTATGATGCAAATTTGACAGGGGTAGAATTTCAAGCTAGAGACAAAGACCAACGATTTCAAGTAGCTGGCAAATATGGATTGAGTCAAAAGTATTACACCAATCGCATAGATTTGGGGCATACCTATTTTTTGGAACTAGCCGAAATAAAGGGAAAGAATAGAACCTATGCAGGAATAAATGTTGAGTCTGCAAACTATGATCCTAATGATCTTGGATTTTTATTCAGTCCAAATGAACGGTCCGCCTACCTATATAATGAGTATAATGATTTCAAACCTAAGAATCCGAAATTACAGCGATGGAGAATTTGGAAGGATATAGGCATAAGCTATTTATTTGACCCTTTTGCATATAGCAGCTTTCGATTCTCTAGTGGCTTTTTTGCGGTCACAAAGGGCTTTGTTGGTTCTGGTGCTAACTTGAGTATTAACCCTATTAACATTCATGATTACTTTGAACCCCGGACGTCTGATTTTTCAAAATTTTATGTTATTCCTGGTAGTGTATCGTGGGGTGGATTTGTTTCTACAGATTATTCTAAGACCTTGGCTTTAAATGCAAACATTAATTTTCAAAAGTATTTTAGGAATGATCGTTTTGAATTTTCGACGGGTATTGCACCTAGATGGACCATTTCGTCAAGTGCCTTAGCGATTTTGACTTTTGGTTATGCACATTTCCAAAATGATGAGGGTTTTGTGAACAAACAACTCATTGAAGATCCGGCCCTTTATTTTGATGAAAATGAAGTAGCCATCGGACGCAGAAATAGAAACATATTTGAAAATGAGCTCTCTCTGTTTTACATATTCACAAACCGAATGAGCAGTAACCTAAGGATACGGCATTATTGGGACGTGGTAGCGTATGATACTTTTTTTAGACTTGGAGAGCAAGGCGCTATGGTGCCAGTTGTAGATTTTATGGGAATGAATGAAGATGGTCAAGCTATTTTTGATGCTAATACGCATATATTTAATGTTGACTTGAATTACCTATGGCGATTCGCTCCCGGCAGTGATATTATATTTTCCTATCGATCCAACGCTTTTGCCTTTAATCGTGACCTAGAGGAAAACTATATTCAAGGCTTATCCAGAGTGTTAGAAACAAGTTTAAATCATACACTTTCGTTAAAGGTATTATACTTCTTAGATGTAGCTAGAGTTTCAAAAAGATCATAGATAGTAAAGCGCGTTATCTACTGATTATATAATCTCCCCAATTCGCAATAGCCGTAATAACCGGAATTAATGATTCTCCAGTTTCAGTTAAAGAGTAATATACTTTTAAAGGAGGTTTTTGGTGATACACCTCCCTTTTGACGATGTTATCATCTTCAAGTTTTTTTAATTGAAGACTAAGGGTCCGTTCCGTTACTGAAGGCATACGTTTTCTCAACTCATTATAACGTAATCGATGGTTTATTAGATGAAATAGAGGTATTGCTGATAAAGGCCATTATGGGCAAGCCCATCCAGATGCTTATAATGTTGATAAAATAAATGCACTAATAAAAACAACTGAGGATGTTTTGTCTTAGCGATGTTTATATAAACAATACTCACCTTCGGGCCAAGCTAATTTGGACAAAGCAATCTTTTCCTTATTTAGAATGTTGAATTCAGTTGCAAATAGGTTTGCTTCGTATTTATTTCCTTCTATATAATCCTCTTTATACGGATGAAAACTTTTTGGAATGGTCCAATACTGACTTAGTAAAATTGACTCATAAGGTATCGACCAACTAAGCATTTTTACACCCTCAGGATAATCTGCTTCTGATAGTATTACTTTATTACATTCTTGTTCTTGTAAAGTGCTGCTTGTCCAAGCTAATCTTTCCGTAAATGCGCTAGCAAAAAACACAATTCTACCGATAGATATTAAAAGAAGGGCACAAAAAACAGTATGAAATAGCTTTGTCGACAGTTCCTCAAAGCAAATATTTAAAATAGGGTAGAATATGAAAATAGCAAGAGTATAAAAGTTGATCTCAACATAAAATGAGTTTTCAACTACAGGATTACCTAGGAATACAACGATTAGGAATATGATAGTTGATGCTATGGAAAATATAAGCGGAACCCACTTTTTGTAATAAATGGAAAGAAGTAAAAGAATGACAAATCCAATTCCTAATACTAAATATTTTGTCCCCAGTTCAGCCATAAAAGTATCAATAGCTGGCATTTCAAAAAGACGTGACCCCCAAGCATCGAGATTATTTGCAAATTCTTTTTTCTTTCCTTCATCATACCAATTAGTATCAAAGCTTCTTTTACTAAACCATCCAAGTACAAATAAAATTGATAATACAACATATGAAGGATGTAAGGTTCCATTGTACCATTGAACCAAAACCAAAATAAAGAATGTAGGAAAAAGTAAAAGGGGATGAAAGTAAATGATTACTACCGAAAGGAATATGGCAAGAGTTATTTTAAGTTTCTTAGAAATGTTTCTTTTGTCTTCAAGTAATGCGGCTAATAACAAGCAAATAGATAATCCATGTATCTGTTCGGAGTTACACCAGAAGAAGCCCTCGCTAACCGGAAAAAATAAAACTATAACGAACAAAAAGGAAAAAAGACGGCTCTTAAGTACATGGTGAATTATGTAGAAAATAGCCCCTTGAAATAACACATAGCTAATAGAAAATGAGATAGCTACAGCGGTTAAGGACCCTCCCAGTTTTAATACTGCATAAGGTAGAAACCTAGCGGAAACTGCTGGCCAGCGATCTGCCATAATTACAATATTATCATTGATGTATAGCAGAAAAATCTGAAACGCATTATCAAACGTAAATACTCTTTCTTGCCAATAAACTAAAGATAATAGAAGCGCAATAGCAATAGCTATCCAAAGAATAACAGTGCTTATAAAACGATTATCACCAAGGGTACTTTGAGCCTCCATCAAGCTCAAGATACACAGTAAAGAATTTATTCTTCACCATTCGGAGCTGTACTGTTTAAATACAGCTCTTCCATTTGGATAGTATCAATTCTTGAAGGTGAATCGATCATCATGTCTCGACCTT
This sequence comes from Saprospiraceae bacterium, assembly GCA_020629315.1. Taxonomy (GTDB): domain Bacteria; phylum Bacteroidota; class Bacteroidia; order Chitinophagales; family Saprospiraceae; genus JAHDDO01. The sequence continues at coordinate 27,537 of JAHDDO010000009.1, forward strand.
GATTGTTTTTAGGGAAAGCTATAAAATCTCGAATAGAATTTTGCCCCTTCATTACAGCACATAATCTATCAAATCCAAAAGCTATCCCTCCATGTGGTGGTGCGCCATATTCAAAGGCACCCAAAAGAAATCCAAACTGTTCTTCAGCTTCTTCTTTGGTAAATCCTAGGAGATCAAAATTTCTGGATTGTAGTGCTCTGTCATGAATTCGTATGGATCCGCCCCCAATTTCTACTCCATTAATTACTAAATCGTAAGCATCCGCTCTAAGGGCTTTCATGGTTTCATGATCACCATTAAGCATCCGCTCCTGATCCGCTTTTTTAGGTGAAGTGAATGGATGGTGCATGGCATGGAACCGATTAGAATCTTCATCCCACTCCAACAAAGGAAAGTCCACAACCCATAATGGATTAAATACTGTAGGATCCATTAAACCCAATTGGCGTCCCATTTCAAGACGCAATTCATTCATTTGTTTTTGGGTCTTTTCTTTTTCACCACAAAGAATTAGAATCAAATCGTTGCTTGCAGCATTAAAATGTTCTTTCCATGCCATCAAGGTTTCATCATCATAGAACTTACCAATGCTTGACTTTACAGAGCCGTCTTCCTGATATTTAATATTGACAACACCTTTAGCTCCAATTTGAGGGCGTTGCATCCACTCGGTTAGCTTTTTTATGTCCTTATTAGAGTATTTGTCAGCAGCCCCTTTAGCACATATACCCACAATATATTCTGCATCATCAAAGACTGAAAAACCATGGCCTTTTGCGAGCTGAGAAATATCGCAAAACTCCATTCCAAATCTAGTATCAGGTTTATCTGAACCATATCGCTCCATAGCCTCATCGTAAGACATTTTAGGGAAGTCTGGCAGGTCCACATTTAATAAGCTCTTAAATAGATTTTTAGTCAAGCCTTCAAAAGTATCAAGTACTTCATCTCTAGTAACAAAAGACATTTCGCAATCTATCTGAGTAAACTCCGGCTGTCTATCTGCACGAAGATCTTCATCTCTGAAGCATTTCACGATTTGAAAATATTTATCTAAACCTCCTACCATTAAGATTTGCTTGAAGGTTTGGGGTGATTGCGGTAAAGCATAAAACTGTCCTGGATTCATTCTTGAAGGCACCACAAAATCTCTAGCACCCTCAGGTGTACTTTTTATTAAGACAGGTGTCTCTACTTCAATAAACCCTTGTGAAGCTAAATGGCTTCTAGTGGCAATGGCTAACTGACTTCTAAAAACCAAATTATCTCTTACAGGTTCTCTACGGATATCTAAGTATCGATATTTCATTCGCAAATCATCGCCACCATCTGTTTCATTTTCAATGGTAAAAGGAGGAACGTTGGAAGCATTGAGAATTTCAAGGGAGCTAGCCTCTATTTCAATATCACCGGTCGATCTATTTGGATTTTTATTGCTTCGCTCAGCTACCGCACCCTTTACTCGAACAACAAACTCACGCCCTAATTTCCTTGCTTGTAAACACAATGTCTCATCGTCATCCATATTGAATACAATCTGCGTAATACCATATCTATCTCGTAAATCTACAAATGTAAGCCCTCCCAAATCTCTACTTATCTGAACCCATCCGCTCAAAGTAACTTCTTGTCCAACATGCGATATCCTTAATTCTCCACAATTGTGCGTCCTATACATGTAATTTATTTTTAATACGAAAGTACGGTTTTACCAGCAACAAGTATTACCTAGACTCTTAATTAATGAGCTACCCTCATCCAAGAGGCACATTGAACCAAAAAGAATGAAATACATACCCATAAACAAGTAAAAAATGAATAATATTGGCTTGGCTGTAACCATTCCAAACGTATTCAGTATTCTAATCAACGAAGCGAATTAAATCCTACTGGTGACAGACGAAGCAATAATGGAACGAGTTAGAGCTGGCGAGACGCATATGATGTCTCGTTTGTTCGAGAAGCACCAGATCCCTTTATATAATTTCTTTTTCTATAGTAATAGAGATCGGAGTTTAAGTGAGGATCTGACGCAGTTAGTGTTCGAGCGGATGCTGAAGTATAGATCTAGTTTTGAATCAAATGTGAACTTCAAAAGTTGGATGTATAGAATCGCTAGAAATGTTAGCAACGATCATTGGAAGAAGGCGAATTCTCGTAGAACAGAGTCCATAGACGGACGGGAGGACTATGTAAGGGGAGATTGTGAGCACCGTAAACTGGAAGCCAAAGAGAAATGGTCCATCTTAGAAAGATCCATGAATGCATTGGATCCAGAGACCAAAGAACTTATTATGCTAACGCGAATTGAAAAAATGAAATATACTGAGGTCGCCCAAATATTTGGCGTCACAGAAGGTGTGATCAAGGTGAGAGTGCATAGAGGCTTAAAGAAACTGAAACACATTTATGATATGAATTATGAATCATGAGACAGAAGGAAGAATGGATAATTGATTATTTGGATGGCAACTTAGACGAAATGGAGTTGTTAGTCTTTAAAGAGAAGCTAAGTGCCGATCCAGAACTTATGTTGGAACTTCAGCAGATTCAAGATATGGATGAGGCATTGGCAGAATTGCCTATCCAAAGACCGTCTCAGGCTGTTTCTGATACATTCTACAAGTTCTTGGAGAACGAAAATTCTGTGAAACCAAAAGGGAAAGTGGTTTCTCTAGGACAGTGGAAAAACATAGGTATAGCTGCATCTATATTGATTTGCGGCATTTGTATTGGCTTCTTCAATCAAGAATCTAATGTAAACGCGCCAGGTGGAACACCCGTAAAGGTAGACTCTAATAACTTGAGTTATGTAAACTTATTGGAAGAGTCTTCTCCTATGAAAAGGATCAAAGGGATTCATGAAACGAATAAAGTATCAAACCCAACCTTGTCTATGATCCAATTGTTAGGAAAAACTTTAAAAGAAGACCCTAGTTCAAACGTTCGACTAGCAGCTGCAAAAGCATTAGGCAATCAATTAGATTATGAGGAAGCTAGGATTTGTCTTGTTGAAGCATTGGCTTCAGAAGAAGATCCTTCAGTAAAAATAGAGATCATCAATATACTTTCTTTAACAAGAGATCGACGTGTCATCGATCCATTAAACAAAGTAATTGAGAATGATAACGATATGAAATTTGTAAAAGACGAAGCACAAAAAGGACTCTTATTAATAAATAACGCGTACTAAAGAAACTAATATTATGAAACAGAATATATCTACGTTAGCATCATTACTCCTACTGATTCAAGGTGTTTTTGTTGGCGCTCAAGAATATACTTTTTCGCCGCAGAAAAAGGTGATATTGTTGAGAGATGTGAATATTATTCAAGTCAATGGGTATCAAGGGAAAGAAATCATTTTGAAAAATTTGGATGCACCCGAAGGAGAAGATGACATTGATCGAACAAAAGGCTTAAAGAAACTTAATGCTTTTGGTTTGGATGACAATTCCGGAATTGGCCTTTCCGTAATGGAAGAAGATGGAAAGGTCCTCATCACGCAAACGAATAACAGTTTATTGGAGGGAGAATATATAATGAAGGTTCCAGAAAGTTTAGCTGTTTATATCGAAAACACCTCAGCGCATGCTGATGATCTTGAGGTGGAAAACATAAAAGGAGAATTAGTAATCAGTACTAATTACAGTAGCATTAACCTAAACAGAGTGACAGGCCCAATGGCTGTAAAAACAGTGTATGGAGATATAGATGTTCAATTTGATAGAGTAAATGCGGAAGCTCCCTCTGAAGTACATTCAGTCTATGGGTTTGTAGACGTAAGTCTGCCAGAGTCATCTCGAATTGATCTGATGTTAGAAACTAATTATGGAGAGATTTTCAGTGATCTGAATGTCAAGATTAACGTAATCGAACAAGTTGAACGAAGTAAGAAAAACCAATGCTATGATTATGGCAGCGAAATTTCGGGCTCATTGAATGGTGGAGGTACAATGCTTTCCATCAAAGCCAATCATGACAATATATACCTGAGGAAACTCTAGTATACACCAACCAACAGAACCAAAACGAAATAGTAAACCACCCTCGTCTAAGGTTCGCTGTTTACAGCGAGCCCCTGGCGAACAATTTCCATCAGTATGAAAACACTATTCCTGTCTATCCTGCTTGCTTTGCTGGCAATGTTGTTGCCAAAGGAGATGTATTCTCAACGTCAACTAGAAGCCGCGCGAATTGATGAAAAAATAGAAGTTGATGGATTTTTAGATGAGTCGGGCTGGGAAACAGCAACCACAACACAAGGCTTTACAACATGGCAACCTACACCAGGAGATACAGCAAATACAGATGCAAGCATAAAAATGCTATACGATGACGAAGCATTCTACCTTGGTGTTTTTATAGAAGAGGTGTCCAGGGATAGCATAATGCAAGAGCTTACTTTAAGAGATGAGGTAGGGAATACAGATTGGTTTGGGTTTTTCTTGGATACATATCAAGCTAATAACAATGCCTTAGAATTTATCGTCTTATCAACGGGTGTGCAGTTTGATGCTAAACTAGTTGAGAACCAAGGTGAAGATAGAGATTGGGATTCGGTATGGTTTAGTGAAGTAAGACTCACCGACTCGGGATGGTTTTTGGAAATAAAGATTCCTTATTCAGCTATTCGATTTCCTAAAAAAGATATTCAACATTGGAATATAAACTTCATTAAATATCAAGCACGAACCGGTGAAAAATCAGTGTGGAATCCTATTGAGCCCACGGGCACATACTTCCTAAATCAATCAGGTCGAATTAATGGGATTGAAAATATTAAACCGCCTGTTCGACTATCTTTTTCACCTTATTTATCTGCGTACTATTTACGAAGCAAAGACAATAATAGGGAGCCTGTTTTTAGCAATGGATATTCCTATAATGGTGGCTTAGATCTAAAATATGGTATCAACGATGCTTACACCTTGGACATGACAGTTATCCCTGATTTTGGCCAAGTGCAATCCGATGACAATATCGTCAACCTGAGTCCATTTGAAATCCGATTTAATGAAAACAGACCTTTCTTTACTGAAGGCGTAGAGATCTTTAATAAAGGCGACTTATTTTATTCTAGAAGGGTAGGAGGTACACCGATTCGAATGTATGATGTAGAAGACCAGTTAGATGGTGTTGAAATAATTATAGATAACCCTTCAGAAACGCAATTACTTAATGCTACCAAGATTTCAGGTAGAGGCAAAAAAGGATTAGGTGTAGGAGTGTTCAATGCGGTTTCTGCAGAAACAAATGCCACCATCTTAAATGAAGAAACAGATGAAGAACGAAAGTTTGTGACGGCACCTCTTACTAATTACAACCTGGTTGTCTTAGATCAAAATTTAAAAAACAATAGTACAGTTTCCTTTACCAATGCCAATGTATGGCGAAAAGGAGGCGAGTTTTACGATGCTAATAATTCTGCAGTAACATTTAATCTTAAGAATAAGGAACAGAGCTGGGCCCTAATTGGAGACTATGCCATGTCACAAAAATACATTTCACAAGAGGAAGATATTTTTGGTCATCGGTACAGTATAGGCATCGATAAACTAACAGGAAACTTTGTATTTGGGGCTTGGCACGAAGCTAAGACCAGAGAGTTTGATTCTAACGATCTTGGTTTTAACCGTCGGTCTAATTTGTTCGAATTTGGTGTGTGGGCAAACTACAGCATTTTCGAGGAATTCTGGGGAAAATTTAATCGAGCCAACTTTTGGTTTAATTATAACCATGTCTATTTGTTTGAGCCCATGGTACACACCAGCGATTATATAAATTTTGGATTCTGGACACAGGCAAAGAATCTGTGGGAGTATAATATGTGGTTCAATGTTATTCCTAAAGATGACGACTATTTCGAGCCTAGAACAGATGGTTATTTTATTGACGTTCCCTTAAATTATAATGGCGGGTATTGGATGGGAACAGATGGCCGAAAGCAATTACGATTATCAGGTAGTATATATGGATACAATGTCGATGAAGAAGGGAGACACGGTTGGGGCTCTAACGTAAATGTGAGATACAGATTCAATAACAAGCTAAGTAGTAGCATCCGAGTAAGTAAAAATACATTTACAAACAGCTATGGTTGGGTTGATTTTGATGAATACGATGTACCTGTTTTTGGACGTAGAGATCAACGAACCATTACCAATGTTCTGTCCACTAATTATACCTTTTCAGATAAAATGGGTATAACACTACGTCTCAGACATTATTGGATCAAAGTGCTGTATGATTCATTTTATCAACTAGATACTGAGGGGCTCTTTTATAGCACCGATTACAATATCGATCAAGATTTCAACTTTGATTTAGTAAATCTTGACTTGAATTATAGATGGCGTTTTGCGCCTGGGAGTGATCTCTTTATTAATTGGAAAGGAAATATAGCTGGCAGTTATCTAGATACCGATACTACCTTAGACGAACTAAGCTACTTTAATGGAGTTACCACACTTGGACGCTTGCCTCAGGAAAACAGTTTTTCTGTACGCATCGTCTATTTTCTAGATTATCTAGATATACAAAAAACAATATTGCAGTAAGTCGAAATCAGTAGGTATTTGACCGGGGGTTGCCAAGGGCTTCTTCCGGTCTTTTTATTTATAACTATTGTAGATCTCGTCAATTTTGGCCGCTAAAGCATGATCTTTTTCTGTTACAATATCACCAGCATCATGGGTGTTTAATCGAAAGTGTACAGTGTTCCATACATTACTCCACCAAGGATGATGATTCATAACCTCTGCAGCTATCGCCACCTGACTCATAAAGCCAAAAGCTTGCTGAAAATTAGCAAAGGTGAACTCTTTGCATAATGCATTATTTTCTTCTACCCACATAGTTATCTAAATGTCCAATCATATTTTGGAATAGCTTCTACACAATGACATAAAAGGTCAATCGAATCTTGAATATCTTGTTTGTGCGCCATCTCAATGACTTGATGTAGATAACGACAAGGTATAGAAATGCCGCCAGCTATTGAACCACCATTCGAGTGTCTTTGCATTGCCGCAGTATCCGTTCCACCAGCTGTAAGAACCTCCAACTGATGCTTTATTTTTTTCTTCTTTGCTACTTCTTTCATCATTCGGACCATACGATAATCGCAAACGGTCATACCGTCTAGTACTTTAATAGCTGTTCCTCCTCCAAGACTCGTACATCGTTCATGAGGAGCGGCGCCCGGTAGATCATAGGCCAAGGTCACATCTAGATTTATGGAGAAATCAGGATTGATTCCTGAAGATGAGGCAATGGCGCCTCTCAAGCCAATCTCTTCTTGAACAGTAAAGACACCATAAAGGTCATATGCCAATTTTTTCTTTTTCAGCTTTTTCAACGCTTCAATCAATATAAAGACCGATACTCGATTGTCAATCGACTTAGAATTTACCGTATCACCCATTTCTATAAAAGATCGCTCTCTTGTAATAGGATCCCCAACGCTAACTATCTTTTTTACCTTATCCGCAGAAAGCCCAGTATCAATAAAAAAGTCAACAATTTTTGGGGCTTTGCTACGCTCTTCCGGTTGCATTACATGTATTGGTTTTGTACCCATTACACCTATAATATCCTTGGTTCCATGGATAATAACGCGCTGCGCTGTTAAGGTCTTGGGGTCAAAGCCACCCAGTGTATGGAATTTAATAAAACCGTCATCATCAATATGTGTAACAATAAAACTGATTTCATCCATATGGGCTGCGATCATCGTTTTTTTGGACTCTTTACCTTTCTTTATAGCAATAAGGTTACCCATGGCATCCGTTTGGATTTCGTCTACGCAGTCTTTAATTTCCTCTGTTATAAATGCTCGAATTCGTTGCTCGAATCCAGGAGCACCTGGTATTTGACAAACCTTTTCCAATAGAGCTATATTCCGCATAATCTTCTCTTTGCCATAAAAATAAAAAAATACCCTAGCCCGAGCTCTACAGATACACATTCGCAAATACCGAATTCTCAATATCGCTAGTTGAGGTAGGCAGAATGCGTACCTTTGAGTCATGTCTTTACTTAAAAAGCTGGCTGGCCAAACCATAGTTTATGGATTGGGTCATATTTTGGGAAGAGTACTCTACTTTCTCATCATTGCCAGTTATTTAAGTTACAAATTTGAAGAAACAAGGAGTTATGGTATCTATACGGAGATGTATGCCTATGCTTCATTGTTGATTGTGCTTTTTTCATACAGAATAGATACTGCTTTTTTTAGATTTGGAAGTAAGTCATCTGACTTAGAAAAAAGCTACTCTTCATCCCTGATTCCCATTGGTTTGACAAGCATCCTTTTACTCATGCTTGGGTTGAGTTTGGCTAAACCGATAGCTCATTTTCTTCATTATGAAGATCACGTACATTATATAAAATGGTTTTTGTGGATCATAACGTTTGATGTATTGCTCTTACTTCCATATGCTCGATTGCGTTTGGAAGAAAAACCGGGCCGCTTCGTCTTTTATCGGCTACTGAACATTATTTTGACCATTGTCCTTATCTTATTTTTTCTTCAAGTAGTGCCGTGGGGCATTGATAATGACTATGGCTTTTTTGAGCGATTCCTTTGGTTCGAGGATCAGGTGGATTATGTATTCTTCGCTAACTTACTGGTAAGCGGTGCTATGTTTTTGCTTATGCTTCCACTTAGTCTAAAAGCTAAATGGGCATTTGTAGATTGGAAGTTGTATAAGCGGATGTTGGTATATGCCTTACCTCTGATCATTGTTGGTTTTGCAAATAGTATTAATCAGTTTTTTGCTGTCCCACTTCAGAAGTTTTTGTTAGGTAACTCAATTGATGAAAACTTGAGTAATGCGGGTGTTTATGCGGCTCCCCAACGAATTGCCATGCTTATTAGCATTGCGACTACAGCCTTTAATTACGCAGCCGAGCCTTTTTTCTTTAAACAAGCTGCGGAAGGGGAACGAAGAGAAATTTATGGGGATGTTGCAAAAGCTTTTGTGATCGTTCTGGGTTCTTTGATTTTAATTTTACTCTTTTATTTTGATCTTTTTAAGCATCTGGTTGATGTGAGTCGATACGCAGATGGATTTGTCATTGTGCCTATACTCTTATTTGCTTACTTACTGTTGGGGCTATACTACAATGTCTCTATTTGGTACAAATTGGCGGACAAAACGGTGTATGGCGCTCTTATATCAATTGTGGGTGCCGTTATTACCCTAGTGCTTTCTTATATTTTCTTACCCATGCTTGGATTTATAGCATCGGCATGGGCGGCTCTAGCTTGTTATGGTTCAATGGTATTCTTGGCGTATATAACCGGCCGAAAATTTTACCCCATCCCTTATCCTATTAAGAAGATTCTATTTTACATTGCTTTAATCTTTGTACTGTATCGCATAAGCGTTTGGTTTAGTTGGCACCGAACTTTTGAAGATTGGCATATGGTCTTCAATTCATTTCTTTTACTGTTATACGGGATAGTAGTATGGCTTTTGGATGGTTCATGGATAACCCGCGTTCTAAAGAGCTAACTGTTAGCAAGTTTATAAATACAATCGTTTTTCCTTAATGCGATGTTAAAAGGTTTTTTCCTTTAAGGAACTCTACTATATTGCCGCCATTAAAAACAAGAATTATGAACAAAATGATAACTCGACTTTTTTCTTCTGGCCTTATGATTATACTTTTTTCAATCAATGTCATTGGACAAGATGAAATATTTAAGGTAGTAGAAGAAATGCCTCGTTTTCCTGGATGCGAAGAAATGGAAGACAAAAATGAAAAACACAATTGTGCACAAGGAAAAATGTTACAATACATATATTCTACACTTCAATACCCTTCAGCAGCGCGCGTAAACAAAGTAGAAGGTACAGCTATTATTAGGTTCATTGTAGATATAGATGGTTCAGTAGTCGATTCGCAAATCATGCGAGACCCAGGTGAAGGATGCGGCGAAGCTGCCTTAGCAGTAGTAGAGTCATTTAACACGATGGAAAATCGCTGGATACCCGGTAAACAACGGGGAAAAGCAGTTAAGGTCCAATATACCTTACCCGTAAAGTTTAAATTAGCAAAGTAACAAGGCAGTAATGAAAGCCTTTGATTTATGAAATATCAAAGGCTTTCATCAGGTCTTTCCGACTGCATTTTTTGAGCGAACCTACTTTAGTAGAAGTAATCTCTCCACTCAAGAAGTCTAGAGACTCCATAAACATTTTATTACCTCGCATTTCTATTACAACTAGTCGGACTCGTTCATTCTTTGGAATCTGTAAGGGTGTTCCGGTGCCACTTAGGCTTAACATACTTTTTATATCCTTATAAATGAGGTACGCTTGTTGTTGATGAGAAGCAGTACTCAAAGCAAATGAGGTCATTTCACCCGGTATACGTTTCCGTAATTTATCAACATTGATCCACCCTAATTCTGTGGTGGTAAACACATATCTGCGTAAGCTACTTTGATCATCAAATCCTACTATTTCAATGCGCTTCTTTTTTACAGCTTTCGAAAGTTTTTGGAGAATTATGCTTACGCTCGCTAAAAATTCACGAGTGTAATTAAAATGGGTTTTACTTGTGAAAGCGGGAACATAATCTAAGGAGACTTCATTAGCATATTTGCCAAAAGCTGTTTTCATGGCCAAGGTAATATTATAATCTACGCTTTCATATTTGCGGCTAGCTTGATGTGTAAGGAATTTTATAATTAGATCATGAGAAACACGCTCTCTTCTTTCTAAAGCCCTTGATGTTTGTCTTATAAAACTGCTACGCACTTTTTCCAATTGCATTGCTGAATAATGACCATAAATTTTTCGCAATCGTTCTTCTACTGCCTTATCCCATTTTTTCTTTCGAGCTGGATAATTCATTACTTCAAGGTCATAGCTTTCTTTTTTCCTAAGATATTTTTCATGCAATTCTTTGTACTTATCTCCATAGTATATCTTGGATGATGGTGGGTATGGCTTCTTAGGTTTTGCTGGTTTTGCATGTATCATTTGAAGAGATGGGTCAGTTGGCGCTTGATAATTTTCAGCCACCAGACTATCTAAAAGATGGAGGTCAATTTCAATAAACGGACTATCATCTTCTATAGATACAGTAGATCCAGTATCTTCCCAGTCAAGACTTCCAGCATCCATGTTACCCATAAAAACAGTCATTCCTTCTGATACCTCGGAAGCAGGGAAGCTTATTTCTAAGGACTTTCCTTTTTGTAATGTAAGAGGTTTGCCCTTCGCTTTCGCTTCTAATTGTACCATGCCACCAGATTCCAATGGATGCCCATCAGACATCGTGTGCAATTGGAATTTTAGCATATCTCCATATTCATATGCTTCTTTAAGAGTCAATGTGATCGTCTCCTTTCCTATTGGGGTACCGTCTTTATATTCAAAAGCATTGGCAGGGATATCAAGCGTAAGTCCCGATAAAAATTGGACTTCCTGAGCGGAAAGAGGATTTGGTATCACTTCTTCCACGGTAGTATAACTAGTCTCCAAGGATGACAATGCATCCGATATATTTTGAAAATGATACAGTTGGATCTCAATCTGAACTCGTCTATTTCTTTGTTTACAAGAGGCGCAATCGTCATCACTAATGAGGTTTGTTTCCCCGTATGACTGAATGGTCATTTGAGAGTTATGAAGGCCTTGTACTTTCAGAAAGTCTGCAACGGATTTTGCTCTTGCTTGGGCTAGATTCATATTATAATCCAAACTGCCATCTTGGTCCGTATGTGCTTTTATGAGCACTTCGTAATCAGAGGCCGCTAAAGATTGAACGCATAGTGTTTTTAAAACAGGAAGGACATTGGACCGCAACGTAGCCTGGTCACTGTCAAAATAAATGGTTTCAGAAATATAGGTTTGGGAAAGTGCAAATTGTGCTAGGCATAGTAATACTAGACTAAAGCAGGAATTTCGTAATGGCATTGTTTGAGATATTTGCGGCAGGGTACCATTGAAACGGTACACCCGCTTTTATATTGTTATGTTCATTATGGCGAAGGATCAACGAATCACTACGAAGCTTTGACTTAGCTTTACTGTGCCATTACGTCCAGATAACTGGATATGATATATTCCAATGGCCCATTCTGAAACATTAATGCTTATTTGCCCATTTAGGGTACCCTGTGAAATAGGCTTGCCGTCGATAGTATAAATGACATATCTAAGATCTAGCTGTTCTGAAAGCCACATAGTTAAATGATTGTCAGCAGGATTTGGCCAAAGCATTAATCTTATCGTACTAAAGTCGTTGGTAGCACTCGTGAGGTCCATACCATCACAATCTTCATCAATGCCGTTGTTTGCAATTTCTTCAGCACCTGGATAAATGTTTGAATTAGTATCATCACAATCTCCTCCTTGTGTTGCTACATCAGGCGGAAGCACACAAGTTTCGTAAGCAGTGGAATCGACACCAAAGCCATCCATATCGGCATCTGGGTACACAAGGAAAAAGTCTAAACCATCATCAATATCACCATTGCAATCGTTATCTATCTCATCACAAATTTCTTCAGCCCCTGGATATATGGCGGCATCCATATCATTGCAGTCACCACCAACTAGAGCAAAGCCTTCCAGTTGGGCACAAAATTCTAGTATTCCCTCATCAACACCAAATCCATCTCCGTCAGCATCTGGATAAAGGCTTAGGATATCTAAACCTTCATCTATCTCACCATTACAATTATTGTCGACAGCATCACAAATTTCTTCAGCCCCTGGATTTACCTCAGGATTATTATCATTGCAGTCCTCATCGGAGTTGAACCCATCTCCATCTTCATCAATGATTAGTACTATACCATCACAATCCTCATCAATATCATTATTCGGAATCTCTTCGGCACCCGGATAAACGCTTGGATCAGTGTCGTCACAATCCCCACCAACTTCTACAGTGTTTGGTCCTGGATCACAAGTATTCATGAGACTATCATCATCTCCAAATCCATCACCATCAGCGTCGGTATACACATCAACAAATGTTACGCCTTCATCAATTTCTCCATTACAGTTGTTGTCTAGATCATCACAGTTTTCAGGAGCCCCTGGATAGGTGTTTGGGTTGCTGTCGTCACAGTCTTCATCAGAATTAAATCCATCGCCATCCGCATCAATAATGAGAACGACACCGTCACAATCCTCATCAATTTCATTATTAGGGATTTCTTCTGCTCCTGGGTAAACACCAGCATTAGAGTCATCGCAATCCCCTCCAATTGTCACAGCATCTGGTCCTGGGTTACAAGTAGTCATTAGGCTATTGTCATCACCAAACCCATCCCCATCTTCATCGAGGTACACCTCTACAATATCAAGGCCTTCATCGATTTCCCCATTACAATTATTGTCGAGATTGTCACAAGCCTCTACAGCGTTAGGGTTTATTTCTGGGTTGGTATCATCGCAGTCTTCATCAGAATTGAATCCGTCACCGTCTTCGTCAATAAGCAACAACTGCCCATCACAATTTTCATCAATATCATTATTAGGAATTTCTTCTGCTCCTGGATAAATATCGGGGTTAGCGTCATCACAGTCCCCTCCAATTGTCACAGCATCTGGTGCAGGATCACAAGTTGTCATTAGGCTATTGTCGTCACCAAACCCATCCCCGTCAGCATCGGTATATATGTCCACAAAGGGCAAGCCTTCGTCTATTTCTCCATTGCAATTATTGTCGAGATTATCACAAAGCTCTATCGCTCCAGGATATATACTAGCATTAGCATCGTCGCAGTCTTCATCGGAATTGAACCCATCGCCATCCTCATCAATCACTACATCTTCTCCATCACAGTCTTCATCGATACCATTATTAGGAATTTCTTCTGCATCCGGATTTATCTGCGGGTCATCATCATTACAATCTTCGGTATAATCAAAGCCATCACCATCTTCGTCAACAACTAAATTAAAGTCAGACACAACTGGTAAATGGTCAGAAGCGAAGGTACTGGTCGACCGCTCTAAATTTGTAGTGAATAATAATTCGTCACTCATAAATTGCGTCGAGAGTACAAAGCTATTTTCCAATTTCAAATTAGAATCTGTGTATATGATATAATCCAAAATACCAGGACAATACCCCGAGTTTTCTCGGTACCATGTATAGGCAAATGGGCTACTTATATCATAGGATTTAGCAATGCGTAACGAAGAGCCATCCGCATCGGGCCCAAAATCAATTCCATATTGATTTTCGTTTACAATATCACCTTCTAGCAATGAAATTAGATTTTGACGCTGACCCACAAAATTCATATCTCCTACAACAAATATGGGCGCATCTTCAGGATAAATAAAGCCTAGATTCTTATCTCTAATAGTAGATAAAATATGATCTACTTCATCTTGACGTTGCACATCATTATCACAACATGGGAAATGAACATTATATACAATCAAGGGTTGATTGTCATCTGTGTATATTAAAAAGGCGCCATTACCATCAATGGATTGTACGGCTTCCACTTCGTATTTGGTAAAAACCATAATGTCAGGGAACACATGTCCATACGTCCATGAACCATCATAGGGTAGATTATCCATTAGCAATGCAAGGACTTCTTCAGGTTCATGGTCGTAAATTTCTTGAAAAGCAATAATATCTGGATCTAAGGCTGCTAATAATTGGAGTTGAGCGGGTCCTCTTTCGGCATCAAATAATCCATCTTGTAACACATTATAACTTACTATACGCAGATGATCAGCATCCATCTTTTGTATAGAGAATGGGGCTTCTTCAAAAATGACGGCATCATCAAAGAAATATTCAATAGCTTCTCCTTCTCCTGGCGCTATATCTCCATCAACAATATTGTTAAGGACGGCGATATCTATAGCCCCATCCAAAGACAGATCGCCTATCGGGCTTTCAATATTTCGAGCTATAGAAATTTCGAAAACATCGCTGGTCACGGTAGGAGCAGCAACTAAGCCAAGCCCTTGATGATTTACGGAATAGCTTTCTCCATTAAGGTTAATAAAGCCGCTTAGATTACCAAAGTAAAAACTGAGTTCAGTACCCAGTCCGTTGACTTCAAAGCCGGTATTTGTATTTTGATCAGCGTCAATGACTATGGCTACGCTTTGTTCATCTTGGAGGTCAAACTCTTTGTCTGTTTTGATTCGGATATATACATAAGATTCATCATTTCTAATGCTCACTTCATCAATTCCGATACCCGCTTCATTACTATCTGGATCATTTATGGTAAAGGCTTCTGCCCAGTCATCAAAACAACCATCTATGTATGTTGATGATGGGGTTTGTGCAATGATCTCAAATCCAATCTCCACGTAAATACTGTCGGTACTTAAAAAATCTAAATCGACCTCATTTGTTGCTGCCGAAGTAAGTTGGACATTTGCAAATGTCTCCAATATAGTATAAGAAGGAATGGTGTCAGTTCCTGACCAACTAAATGTGCCGTCACTCCCAGAAAAGACGGAGGTAACGCCTGATAAATCGATTTGCGTATTTGAAAATGGAACATCATTTTGATCATAGATGCTGTTTCGATTTATGTCTATGTAACATAATCCAGAGAAGTGATATACATGGTCGAATCCGTCACAATCTTCATCAACACCATTTCCATTTATTTCTGCGGCTCCAGGGTTAATAGATGGATTAAGATCGTCACAGTCTTCATCTTCGAAATAGCCATCATCATCTGCATCCATGCCGCATATATCTGTAATCACAAAGGCAAATGGACCCGCTAAAAAATAACATCCATTTAAAGTTGTTATTTCTGCATATACTTGATATTCACCTATAGAGCTGTTGCTTTCGTCTACCCAGAACTCCAATAAATCACTTGATGGAAAAATGGACTCTAAACCTTGGGGTTCACTATACCACCTTATTTTATCAATGGGATCGTCTATATTGAGATTTTTATCTTCTAATCGTATGATTGGAATCTCATCATTATTTTGGGCAGGTACTCCATCCGAACAAAGCCATTGATCACCTCCAAAACAAAATGATAATTCGTTTAAAATTTCAAATTCAAAGGCATGATTTACAGATTGGCCGCAGCCTCCATTATCAGTTACATTGACCTGTATCCAAATTTGATCATTAGGAAAAGGTAGAAAGTCTGGCACCAATATAGATGCTTCATTTGTTCCGTTAAACCATGTATACGAATAATCACCACTACCACCTGAGACCAAGGCCTGAATTTCTCTTTGTTCACTGAAACAAATCGGGTTATAATCCGAAAAGCTTACTTCAAGCGTTGGATACACATCCACACTCACTTCAACGCCCTCTGTTAAACAATCGGAACCAGGCATATGACGATAAATAGTATAGTTGACTGTTTCCTTTGTATTGCCAAGCAATGTCAATTCGCTAAATATTGTGAATGAAGAACCCATAACTTGAAAATCAATTTCACCGATGACATTGGGATTATCTTCTGCTTCTACAATAAACTGCGTCATAATCCCACTGCTATTAAACAGCTGTATACCTGCTGGCTCGCCACTACATATAGGCTCGCTTATTACCTGTAGGTTATCGAAAGGTAAATTGCAGTCTACATTGATGGAAATAGTTTGTTTTGGATCTGGTGATACTAAATGAAAGTTACTGCATCCGGTATCATCATCGTAAAGCACAATTGCGGAAATACTGGCTTGACTAGCTGAGTTACAAGCACTTGAGGAGGCATATTGAGGTATAGTGACCTCCCAATAAAAATTGGTTTGACTAGCTAAATATATTCCTTCTGTAGTTTCAGGATTTCCATTAAAACTGCAATTAAGAGATTCCTCCATTTCGTAAAAACCACCAGGCATAGGATCGCCTTCATTGATTGTATTACAAGGGCAAGATTCGCAACGATTATCACAAAGTTGTAAATAACCTTCTTCATCGACAAAAGTACAAAGCTCTGGAATGTCCTGCTGTGCAGTTACCATTCCCTCATCAAACCAAGCTGAATTACTAAAAGGTCCAGAAAAACTAGCATCATTTGGATTGAATGCAGATTGATTCAAATGATAAAAAATAGGATAAAGGGAGTGAATTCTCTCATGCTCAATATCTGGATTATCAACAAAAAACTCAAAGTAGATACCTAAAGTTTCACCGGGACAAAATGGACCATCTAAGGGCAATTGTAAACTGCCATCTGGGTCTGAGCTCCGCCAAGTTATTTCAAAAAATGGTTCTTCACATTGTCCAACTAAAAGGTACGGACTTGCAAAGAGAAAAAGGCCAAGAACAAAAATGATTTGTCTAATGGAGAGCATAAGTACTTTTTTTAGTGCACGTACTTACTAATATCTCTTTTTTAATGGAAACGCTGCCTGTTACAAGTGAGAAATCCTGTAATTGACCTTCAATAAGATATCTACATCAATAGAAGTAAGTCATGACATAGTCACGTACGCTTACCCAATTAAAGATGAGAACAATTAAGCCAAAGAGTAAAGCGCCTATTAGAATCGCCAAGAAGCGTCGCTTGGTTTGGCGGTTTTTCTCCCGCATGGTTTTATAACGAACTCGACCTGAATAAGACATGATTACGGTTTTAGAAGGTGTCCAAATTTTTTCATCTTAGTTTCAAGATAGGACTTGTTTTCTTCTTTAGGATTAATGATTAATGGAATTCGTTCTGATAATTGTATTCCTGTGCCATCAAAGGCATGCAATTTTTCAGGATTGTTTGTAAGAAGGCGGATATCTGAAACGCCAATTTCTTTTAGAATATCAATGGCCATTGAAAAGTCTCGTTCATCGGGTTCAAAACCTAAATGAACATTAGCGTCAAACGTATCCATACCTTCATCCTGGGCATTATACGCGCGCATTTTATTTATAAGCCCAATACCTCTTCCTTCTTGCCTAAGATAAATCAGCATTCCTTTCTCTTTGCCAATCATTTCCATTGAAACCTTTAATTGCTCACCACAATCGCAACGCTTTGAGGCGAAAAGATCTCCGGTCAGGCATTCGGAATGTATTCGAAGGATAATAGGGGATGAAAGATCAGCTTCCGGATGCACTAAGGCAAGATGCGGCATTTGCTGAGTCTCGTCATATGCAAAGGTGTACATATCAAAATCACCATAATCCGTAGGCAAATGTGTTTTAGTAATCCTTTGCAAAGGCATGTCTAGAATTTCAATCATAAAAGTACATAATCAGTACTCCTTAGAATGGATTTCCCAATAGTTTTGTTCTTCAATATCTTGAATAATATTTAAATAATTCTGATATCTAAACTCACTAATTGCTCCTTGTTCGATACTTTCTTTCACCGCACATTTTGGTTCATTTCTATGTGTACAATCGGAGAACTTACATTCTGATGATGTAATAAAAAACTCTCTAAAGTTGTGCGCCACATCTTGTATCTCGAGGTGGTTAAAGGAGAGTGTTTTAATACCGGGTGTGTCGATAATATGTCCACCAAAACTTAGATCAAACATTTCCGCAAAGGTTGTTGTATGCTGACCCTTTCCAGTAAAATCTGAAAGTTCTTGCGTCCGCAAATCGATCTTCTCATCTATGGCGCTAACCAAGGTAGATTTTCCTACCCCAGACTGCCCAGAAATAAGACTGGTTTTATCTTTCAAAACGGCACTTATCTCTGATAATCCTCGGGATTCCAGACAAGAAACTAAGTGACAGTGATAACCAATATTTTCATAAACAACTTTTAAGTATTCGAATATAGCTAGATCATCTTCATCATAGAGATCAGCCTTATTGAAAACAATATGGACAGGAATATTATAAGGCTCTGTCATAAGCAAGAACCGATCTATAAAGCCTTGTTTCAATTTGGGCTGCACTATCGTGACTAACAATACGGCTTGATCTATATTGGCCGCTAATATGTGTAAGAAGTGTTTCTTTCTAGGTGATTGTCGTATAACATAATTTTTACGATCCAATATATCTATAATGCTAGCGGTATCATCAGAGGCTTCTATGGTCATTCGGACATGGTCACCCACGGCTACAGGGTTGGTTACTTTTTTTCCACGCAAGCGAAATTTACCAACTACACGCGCTTTTCGAAGGGTGCCATCTTCGAGACGTACATCATACCAGCTTCCCGTTGATTTTATTACGGTGCCTACAACTGTATCTGTCAAGCCTTTGATTTTGTATATGAATGAATAGCAATCGACATTTCGGTTATCAGCTCAGGATCCTTTTCAATGGCATTGCCAACTACAATGACATCGGCACCCGCTTCCACATTCGCTCGTGCTTTTTCTGGGGTACGTATACCTCCACCAACAAGTAAAGGCACTTGAAGCCCTCCAGATACCAGAGAAATCATGTCTTCTGGTATTGGGTGGATGGCACCACTTCCGGCGTCCATATAAATAAGCTTAAGGCCCAACATTTCACCAGCCATTGCGGTACATAAAGCAATATCAGATTTGTTTGCTGGAATTGGGTTAGTGTCACTCATGTAAGACACGGTAGTTTGCGCCCCACCATTTATTAGCATATACCCTGTTGACATAACCTCAAGTGGAGAAACTTTAAGGTAAGGCGCAGTTATTACATGTTTGCCAATAAGCAAATCTGCATTTCGTCCAGAAATTAGGGACAGAAATAAAATAGCATCTGCCCGATAGCTCAATTGAAAAGAATTGCCTGGAAATAAGATCAGAGGAATAGTACATTGACTCTTAATCTTAGCGAGTATCTCGTCCAACATATTATTGACGATCAGACTACCGCCAATTAAAAAATAGTCTACATGTGCATCAGCGGCCAAGCGAACAATACGATCTATATCTTGAACCTTTAGTTTGTCAGGATCAATGAGTACGGCAAATTTCTTTTGACCTACTTTTTTTGATTCAATGAGTTGCTGATAAATATTCACAATACTAAGATACGATTTCGATGATTGCTACATATTGAAACGTAATTTATGGACGAAGTCATAATGATATGACAATAATTAACAAAAGGACCCCTTTATTTTTGGATATGAAATGGCTAATGTTTCACCCACTTCAAAAATTGACTTTCGCCATTGTCATTTACGAGTTGTAAAAAGTAGAGTCCTTTTTCCCAATCTGAGGTTTCCATTTGTATACGAGTGGCATTAGTGAATTGCGCTTGTTTTAAAAGTGAGCCATCAGCTGATCTAACATAAAGGGAGTAATGCGTATTTTCTAATGCATCAATAGTGAAGCTGTTGCTTCCAGGATTTGGAAAAATAGTAGCTTTTTGCTGTGTTAAGACAGGTATTCCAAATAAGGAACTAATGCTAGGATCACAAACTTGATCTTCATCCATTCGGAAGTATGGAAAATTGGGAAAAGCTTGGTAGATTACATTTGGAAGTGAAATACTGTGTTGTTTAAAATCACAATCTTTACCTTTTAGGTCAGGTTTGTTAATTACATGCATATGGAAGACTCCATTTGTACTATTCATATAAATTTTGCAATCAGGTCCGAGTTGTTGTTGGAAGAAGGTATTAGCGAAAGGGTCGCCAAATCCATCGAATGTATCAATAAGTACGATACCGTCTTCTAAGTTATCTTCCCAAAGATCCACTTGAAAAAGAGAGTCAGAGGCAGAAATGTAAGCGAATCGAGAATTGGGAGAGATAGATAATCCACTAAAAGAATATGAAGAGGGATAATCTGCATGTCTATAATTAGAGAGATTTCCCGTGGACCGATCAAAATCCCATACATCAAGGCCAGATAGTGGACAATTTTTAGCAAGCAAGGTGCCATCAGGTGAAAAACATGATTGGCTACCCGCACTGCATCGTTCATTAAGACTTTCCACATTTTCAACGGGATACTCATGATGCAATCGTATTCCATTTTGATCGAGTAGGTAGAAAACAGCTAGGGCGCCATGTGTGTCTTCAGTAAAGTCCACTATCCACCAGTCATGACCATTTTGATGTTGGATGGCTTCGATAAAGCTTGACAAAAAATATCGGTTAGAGTCTAAAGTAATATTCTTTTCCAATACTCTACCCAATGGGTGACCTTGAAACGAAATATAAGAATAAAACGTTTTAGGAATAATAATATCGAATGGGTCGAAAACAAGATCCCAAAGTTTGTGAATGTAGAAATATCCATACTCGTTAGATGGATCAGGGAGAACAATGGAGTTTTGAAATCCTGGATAAGATCCTGAATCACAATAATCATCATGAATAATTCCTGGGTTTATATTATCCCCATTTTCCATGACTTGAAAACTAGCATCATAGATTTCACAACCATTGGAATAAAATAAAAGCTGTCCGTTTTCGTCACAAATAGAACCGACTTGGTCTACTAAACTTATGGGAATTTCCTGATAACTAAGTTGTAAACTATCCCCATTGAAGTCAAAAATGGTGCCTTCTGCATTTGGTAACGTAGAGGCATTTCCACCGAGAATCCATTGATAGTCCGCCTTAGACTGAGCAAACAAAATGCAAGGAAGAAATAAGCTTAGAAAAACTAGTTTATAAGAATGTTGCAGTCGCAAGCTATTGTACGAATAATTTGTGAACATACTCTTCTTTGGTTTGAATATCTATGATTTTCACTAAATACATCCCTGAAGGAATAGATTCAAGATCTAAAGTATAAGATAATGCTTCAGTTTTAGTGGAGTGAAGCTTTTTACCAAGCAAAATCATAAATCATAAATGTAAGGCATTAGTGATAGACTTACACTAACCTCAATGTTTCACCCACTTCAAAAATTGACTTTCGCCATTGTCATTTACGAGTTGTAAAAAGTAGAGTCCTTTTTCCCAATCTGAGGTTTCCATTTGTATACGAGTGGCATTAGTGAATTGCGCTTGTTTTAAAAGTGAGCCATCAGCTGATCTAACATAAAGGGAGTAATGCGTATTTTCTAATGCATCAATAGTGAAGCTGTTGCTTCCAGGATTTGGAAAAATAGTAGCTTTTTGCTGTGTTAAGACAGGTATTCCAAATAAGGAACTAATGCTAGGATCACAAACTTGATCTTCATCCATTCGGAAGTATGGAAAATTGGGAAAAGCTTGGTAGATTACATTTGGAAGTGAAATACTGTGTTGTTTAAAATCACAATCTTTACCTTTTAGGTCAGGTTTGTTAATTACATGCATATGGAAGACTCCATTTGTACTATTCATATAAATTTTGCAATCAGGTCCGAGTTGTTGTTGGAAGAAGGTATTAGCGAAAGGGTCGCCAAATCCATCGAATGTATCAATAAGTACGATACCGTCTTCTAAGTTATCTTCCCAAAGATCCACTTGAAAAAGAGAGTCAGAGGCAGAAATGTAAGCGAATCGAGAATTGGGAGAGATAGATAATCCACTAAAAGAATATGAAGAGGGATAATCTGCATGTCTATAATTAGAGAGATTTCCCGTGGACCGATCAAAATCCCATACATCAAGGCCAGATAGTGGACAATTTTTAGCAAGCAAGGTGCCATCAGGTGAAAAACATGATTGGCTACCCGCACTGCATCGTTCATTAAGACTTTCCACATTTTCAACGGGATACTCATGATGCAATCGTATTCCATTTTGATCGAGTAGGTAGAAAACAGCTAGGGCGCCATGTGTGTCTTCAGTAAAGTCCACTATCCACCAGTCATGACCATTTTGATGTTGAATGGCTTCGATAAAGCCAGACATAAAATATCGGTTAGAGTCCAAGGTGATATTCTTTACCGTAACTCGGCCTAAGGGGTTATCCTCAAAGGAGATGTAAGAGTACAATGTAAGGGGCATAATAATGTCAAACGGATCAAATAAAAAATCTGCAACTTTATGTAGATAGAAATAACCATAATTATTAGCTGGATCTGGAAGAACAATGGAGTTTTGAAATCCTGGATAAGATCCTGAATCACAATATTCATCGTGGACAACACCAGGACTAATATTATCCCCATTTTCCATGACTTGAAAACTAGCATCATAGATTTCACAACCATTGGAATAAAATAAAAGCTGTCCGTTTTCGTCACAAATAGAACCGACTTGGTCTACTAAACTTATGGGAATTTCCTGATAACTAAGTTGTAAACTATCCCCATTGAAGTCAAAAATGGTGCCTTCTGCATTTGGTAACGTAGAGGCATTTCCACCGAGAATCCATTGATAGTCCGCCTTAGACTGAGCAAACAAAATGCAAGGAAGAAATAAGCTTAGAAAAGCTATAATTGCATTTCGTTTGAAACGGCCGATTACAAACATATATGGACTGTACTTTTCATTCATCAGCTTTTCAATATCCCTTGCCGCTCTCTATTTATATGTAGCTGTGTAACATCAGGTCGGGTATAATGACCTGCAGGATCCATATTCTGGCGTTCTTGGTAGACCTTTAATAAATCTAGTTCTGCAGTGAGCAATTTTTCTTCATTTTCGCTAGGCGCTATTAGCCAAGTGCCATCAGGATTTGATATACAGGAACCGCCGTTTGCCATTATGGAAGGACATTGAGCTATAAAATCAGTATAGAAAGGTAAGTCGGAAGGTATATCTTCTTTTGTAAATACAGACGAAACAGATAGTACGTAAGACCTCGATTCTTTAGCAATAAATCGAGTGATATCCTCGGTATTTGTCGTAGATCCCGGCCAAACGGCTACATGGACATTTTCACCTTGAGCGTATAATGCGGTCCTTGGAAGTGGCATCCAATTTTCCCAACAATTCAGCCCGCCCACTGTAAATCCCTCTAGTGGGTGAGTAAGCAAGCCATGACCATCTCCTGGGGACCAGGCCAATCGTTCTTCATACGTCGGCCTAAGTTTTCTATGGACAGATTGGATGATTCCTTCTTTGTCGATATATACTAACGAGCAGTATAAGCTGTGCCCACCTCGATCTTTAGGGCGTTCTATAATACCTAAGTAACAGGCTATATTTTTTTCACGACATACCTTACGCACAGTGTCCAAATCTCCGTCTTCTATACATATAGCTTGAGATACATAATGGGCATGTATGGTTTTTTGCCAATCATTATTAAAGGCTGAAGCATGTGTAAACGAAAGCCAAAAGGGATAACCGGGTAAAAGACCTTCAGAAAAGGCAATCAAATCTGTACCAACCTTTGCCGCTTGCTCGACATAGTGAATGACTTTTTCTATGGTTTGTTGTTTAAATAACCAAACAGGCGCAATTTGAGCTAAGGCTACTTGTATCTTTGATGATGGCATACTAAAACATTTGAGAGAAATCACAAGTTATTATAAAGATCAAAAACCCTACAAAGAAAATGAAAGAACGCATCCTAGTACTATTGCTTTTGTCCAGTTCCTTCCTCTTTGGGCAGGTGGACAATAAAACCCAAGCCAAAATTGGGCTAAGTCACCATTCGTTAAGCTTAGTAGTGCCCCAAGTACAGGCTATTCATCCAGGTGTACAGATTACTGGTGAATATCAGTGGAATAGCGCTGCTAAACACGCTCTCATACAGTCTGGTACCTTGGAATATTTTTACCACCAGAATTTACAACATGCTATTCAATTATATACGGACCTTAGCTATGAACTTCGACTCGCAAATGGCCTACATATAAGACCCTTGGAAATAGGAGGTGGTTATGTTTTGTCCATTTCTGATTTAGAAACAGCAGTTTGGAATGAAGATACAGAACAATATGAATCAGCAAATCTAAGGCGCAATAACTGGGTGATTTCATTAGGGCCAGAAATCTCATACCCTATTTTTAGTACTGATCGGACTAGGGCCCGGTTTTTTGCTGATTACAAGATTCAAGTTCAAGGAATTGTTATTCAAGAAACGGTGCCTATTATAGCTTATGCGCCGGTGAGTTTGGGCTTATCTATTCAATTTTTAAATACTACGCCAGATGAGAAATAAAGGACTGATCATACTCACTATTTTATTGTGTGTTGGATGTCGAGAAGCACGTATTTCAGATACCACTTTCTGTACATTCAATCCCGAACTTCCGATAAATCTCGAGCATCCGAAGAGTGCAGCGTTGCAAGAAATCGTTGACGCTTACTTGGCTAAGGGTATTCCTGGTATATCTGTTTTGATTAGTGATGATAATGGTATATGGCGAACGGCTGGCGGTTTTGCAGATATTGAAAACGATATTCCGATGAAAACCTGCCACATAAATAAATTGGGGAGTGTCACGAAAATGATGATTGGCACTTTACTGTGGCAATTTGTGGAAGACGGAACGATATTTTTAGATGACAAGATTGAAGCATACATTCCTGAGGTAAGTAGTCGATTAGCCAACGGCAGTGATATAGAAATATGGATGTTATTAAATCACACTTCAGGGGTCTATGATATTGCTGGTGACTTAGGCTATAATCTTGCGGTGGTCAATGACTTTTCTAGAAGTTGGACAGCCGAAGAAATCTTGGCATTTGTAGAAGGAAAACCAGCTACACATTTGCCTGGTGAACGCATACAATATTCTAATACGAATACGATGCTTAGCAGTATGATATTGGAAGCGGTTACGGGAGCCACAACAAAGAACTTGTTACAGATTAACATATTTGATAAGGTCGGAATGCCTGGCACCTATTATTACGACTACAAAACGCCTTTCCCTGAAGATCGATTAGCGCAAGGCTATCTTGATTTTTATAATAATGGCGAAAGCATACAAAATATATCTGAACTGAACCCAGGCAGTGGAAATGGATATACAGGTGTGTATTCGACGACGAAGGATTTGTATGCGTTCATGAAGGCTTTGATGGTGGACAAGAGTTTGATTCAACCGTCAAATATCGAAGTCATATTAAGTACAGCGACTATAGCTGAGAGTGGAAATTGGGGTACTACCATTGGTGGTATCCATGATGAATATCGGCAATACCTACCTGAAGATATCCACGCCTATGGTCATGCGGGTGGCGATATAGGGTACTCCGCTAACCTGAGTTATCTACCCCATAACAATACCATCTTTGCTGGGTGTTACAACTATGGTACAAATCTAGGAACAGCCTTAGGCGATGAGCTCAATGCTATGCGCGGTGAGATTTATCAATTATTGGCTGAATAATTAAAAGAGACTAAGCTGCGGTTTTTTCAATTGTTGATACAAGCTCCTGTTAAACTCAAAAACGGGTGGATCGGGAAAGTATTTTTGGCGAGCTACTTTAAACTGCTCGGCAATGATTTTTGCATAAGGTCCCTCACCACGCATACGGCGACCCCATTGCGAGTCATTCAGCGTGCCGCCGTGTAAGGCCTTTATTTGATTCAGGATTTTGGCTGCTCTATCCGGAAAAGCGCGTTGTACCCAATCCTCAAATATTTGGGCAATGTCTCCGTTCAAGCGCACGATAATATGATTTATTGAGCGAGCCCCAGCTTCAGCACAAGCTTTGGCTAAGGGCAGAATAGAATGATCGGTTAAACCCGGTACAATTGGAGCTGCCAAGACCACTACTGGAATGCCTCGATCGGAAAGTTTTTTCACAGCATACAAGCGCTTTGCAATCGTAGAAGTCCGAGGCTCCAAAAACTGTCTAACACTATCTTCGATCGTATTGATACTAATGGCTACATGAACTAGATTGTGCTTGTGGAGCGCTTCTATAATATCTAAGTCACGGGTAATCATATGGTTTTTAGTAATCAGACCGACGGGATGACCCATTTCTAAAAACACCTGTAAACAACGTCTTGTAATTCCGTATTTCTTTTCACATGGCTGATAACAATCGGTATTTCCAGAGAGCATGATAGGAGTACCTTTCCAAGATTTGGACCGCAATTTTTTACGTAATAATTCAGGCGCATTCTTTTTTACCAAGATTTGGGTCTCAAATTCAAGCCCTGCGCTATAGCCCCAATAATTATGACTATTTCGTGCATAACAATATACACAGCCATGTTCGCAACCTTGATAGGGATTCATAGAATAGCCCATAGGCACATCAGGGCTATCAACTTTATTCACAATGGTTTTTGGGAATACTTCGGTAAATTGCGTTTTGACTTCAAAATCCTCGTCATTGAAAACATTTGGATCTACAGAAGAGCTGTGAGCATCAAATCGATTATGGGTATTTATCTGAGCCCCTCTACCACGTAAAACGGGCAACGAATATTCCGACATAAATAAGACGAATTATTCGACAAATGTATGTAATTGACTATAGAAATGCAAAAATCAGGGAGTAAAGCGTCGGGAATGAGGCATGAAAATGGTTATTTGTTTGCACTGCCTAGCACGTTCCGTTCATTTTAATTAACTTATAAATAAACAATCATGCACATGAAACCACTATACTTCCTTATTCTGTCTTTTTTCTTTTGGTCCAATGTCCTTTTTAGTCAGGACACCTTACGAGTACCGACCACATATTCTAGTATACAATCTGCATTAAATGCGGCGAGTGAAAATGACCTAGTCTTAGTATCACCCGGCATTTATAATGAACGATTAATTTGGCCGGGTCTTTCTACACTATCTTTAATAAGCACAGATGGTTCTTCTGAAACTATTATTGATGGGAATCAAGGAGGAACGGTTATTAAGATGCCTGGTAATTGGGATTCAGGACCGAATGAAGAAAGCGTTTTAAAAGGATTTACCATTAGAAATGGAAGCACTGTGGATCAGGATGGAGCGGGTATTTATTTGGGCGGAGGACGTCCGACCTTTGAAGATTTAGTTTTAGAAGATAACGAATGTACAGGTGATGCGTCCTGGGGTTGTGGAATGGCTTTACGTAATTTTGCAGGCACTATCCGGAATTGTCGATTTGACAATAATGTGATAGATACTGATAGTCGGGCATATGGAGCTGGTGCCAATATTGAATTTGTCGATGATGCTGTGATTGAAAATTGTGATTTTGTAGGGAATGTGGCGGGTACCGATAGTTGGGCATATGGCGGCGGACTGTATTTGGATATGTCTTTTCAAGCAGACGAAAATGCGGTGGTAGATATAACGAATTGTCGTTTCATTACTAATAGTACTACTACTTCAAGTTGGAGCTATGGAGCAGGTATATACGCTAGTCGATTTGAAACGACCCAGTTGAACATTTCTGGGTGTCATTTTGAGGGCAACCAAACCTTATTGGGTAATTGGCGATATGGTGGGGCTATTCACGCTGAAGTGGCTAAATTAAAAATTGAGAATTGCACCTTTAATGAAAATGTATCGGTAAACGGTTTAGCCATTCATGTTGAAGAAGATTGGGGTTCTGAAAATACAGTAGTCGAAATTAATGGCTGTGAATTTTCCAATCATGAAAGTGGTAGTTCGAACCCAGAGTATGCCGGGGTTTTACACGCAGAAACAAACGTCAATTTGAATAATAGTGTTTTTCATCACAATTATTGTAGTGCTATCGCAACGGGTTTTATAAGTTCCTCTTCTTCAGGATCCATTGATGTACAACAAACGAATTTGGTATATAATCTAGGAGGAATATCAGCAAATGTAGAGGCTGACTTTAGCATTTCAAATTCCATTATTTGGAATTATGATAGTCAACTATCTAACGGCACATTTGATGTAAAATATAGTATTGTCAAAGGGGGTTATTCAGGGGTAGGCGTGTTAAGCTCTGATCCTTTATTTACTGATGAGTACAATTTTATTCCACAGACTACTTCACCTTGCCTGGGTGCAGGTCAACCAAACTCATTAACTACGGATATTGCTGGGAATAGTCGGCCAAATCCACCCAATAGTTTTCCGGATATTGGTGCCTATGAGATCTATCAACAAAGTCGAAATATCAGAGCCTCTTTCTACTATGACGAAAATGGAAATGGTGAAAAAGAGGCGGATGAACAAAATCTATCCGTAGGACAAGTACGCATCGATGGCGAAGTATATAGTAATTTCTTAAGCGATGGGATTTTGCAGTCTGCAGAACTGGGAGAGGTATCAGTAGAGTTTGTTGATTTAGAAGAGGATAACTGGTATTTGACCAGTGAAGCCAGTTATGTAATAGATGTGATAGGTGATGATTTTTATGAGGAAGTGAGTTTTGGTTTATTACCTACTATAGCGTTTACAAAATTGGAATCAAGCATTTATAGTGGCAACTTCAGATGCGGAGAATGGGTCGATTTTGAAGTGTCTGCCTACAATAACGGCACAACTATAGAAACAGGCGTATTGTGGTTCAATGTTGATGAACGTATTGAAGAAATTTATTTTGAAACCTTGCCTGATACCGTGGTAGGCGACTATACCTATGGTTGGTATTTTGAGGACTTATTCCTAGGCGAAACCTTTAGGGTGGATATTCAGATCAAATCACCATTAATCGAAGATGAAGCAGATGTAGGTCAGTTGTTCTATTTTAAAGCCTGGACGAATGAAGTACCAGCGAGAGATTTCTTTTGTTATGATATTGAGCATAGATGTTCGTTTGATCCAAATGATAAACAAGTATTTCCAAATAGACCAGACAGTCTAGCGCTATTGGATGGTGCTATGCAGTATTTGATCCGATTCCAAAATACAGGCAATGACTACGCAAAAGATGTGGTATTAGTAGATACCTTAAGTGAGCATTTAGACATGAACACGTTTCGAGTATTAGGCTCCAGTCATCCGGAACTATTGCAAGTGAAGATAGAAGAAGAGCGACATGTACAATTTATATTTAATAACATCTTTTTACCAGATAGTCTTACTCAACCCGAAGCTAGCCAAGGCTATGTTCAATTCTTGATTTACCCAAAAGAAGGTCTAGCTGAAGAGACGGTGATTACCAATACGGGCCACATTTACTTTGACTTTAACCCGGCGATTGTTACTAATCAGACACATAGCATTTTGGTAGAAGAATTTCCAATTGTATCCATTGATCCAACAGATGTTATATCGGTTCACTTTTATCCAAACCCAGCTACTGATATTATTCAGTTTAATCAGACAGTGGAATCGGTACGACTCTTTGATGGGAATGGTCGAGTATGCATGCAAGCCAAACAGGTGAATCAGATTGATGTAGGAGCCCTATCTGCGGGCATATATATTATAGAGATTAATGGCCAAAAGGAATTACACAGCGTTGTGATTGAGTAATTGGACCAGCGACAGAAAAGGCCGAAGGGTCCGAAACGATGATAGTCGTGTAGGACCGCCCGCCCGCTAATTAGCGGGCAGCCTGTCATGGCGCGGTACCGCTAGTATAGCGGTAGGGCCCCAAAAAATATTAATACCGAACCGCTGCTTTCCATTCCATGTTAGCTAGGATCAAAACGATGATTTTCTCAGAAATGAAGTAGATCCATCCGAGCGTTTTAAGATCGGCAAAATGCATAACTAAGAGAACAGCAGAAATGATGCAGTATAACACATTAAGCATCGCAACCAAGCGTAAATTTCGAGGAGCAGCGTTGGGTAATTTGTAATAATTGTAAGCATCGAACAACGTATACACAAATGGAAATGCCGCTAAAAAGTAAAGTTTGGATACAGGCATACCGATAAGATGCTGAAGTTGGACCAAAACAAAACTCAGCATAATACATGAAATAAATGCACCTATTCCATCCAGTAAAAACCAGCGTTTTAGATTAGTTATATCAGACATGATCCATCAAGGTTTCTAATATTTGAGCAGCAGCTTCTGCGATAACCGTACCGGGTCCGAAAATGCCCAGCACGCCTTCATCAAACAGAAAAGAATAATCCTGCGGTGGAATAACGCCTCCTACAATCACAGCTATGTCTGGTCGACCTAATTCAGCCAGTGCACGTATCGTTTCTGGAACCAAGGTTTTATGCCCGGCAGCCAAAGAAGAAATACCTAGTATATGCACATCGTTTTCAGCGGCCTGCATCGCGGCCTCTTTTGGCGTTTGGAAGAGCGGTCCAATATCCACATCAAAGCCCAAATCAGCGAAACTAGTAGCAATCACTTTGGCTCCTCGATCATGACCATCCTGCCCTAGCTTAGCTATCATAATACGTGGACGACGGCCGGCTTTTGCCGCAAAAGTATCCGACAATTCGATGGCTTTTTTGAAGCCTTCATCCGTATTTATTTCTTTTGAGTACACCCCTTGGATAGTATTATGTGTAGCTTGGTATCGACCAAAAACGTCTTCTAAAGCTAAGGAAATTTCACCAAGAGTAGCACGATGTCTCGCCGCCTCTACAGCCACAGACAAGATATTCTGACTTCGGTTATTCGCTGCTTCCTTTAGCTTTTCCAGTGATTCTTGAACCGCATTTTCGTTTCGATTTGCTTTTATTTTTTCAAGTCTAGCCAATTGATTTTCTCTTACTTCGGCATTATCTACTTCCAGGATATCCAGCTGATCGTTGATAGCAACTTTGAACATGTTGACACCGATAATTTTATCAACACCCGCGTCTATCCTCGCCTGCTTACGAGCCGCTGCTTCTTCGATGCGCATCTTTGGGATTCCTTTTTCTATAGCTTCTGTCATACCCCCATACGACTCAATCTCTTCGATTAACTCCCAGGCCTTATCTGCTATTTCTCTCGTGAGATATTCTACATAATAGCTACCGCCCCACGGATCCACGACCTCGGTAATACCCGAATGTTCTTGTAAATACTTCTGCGTATCTCTGGCGATTTTTGCGGAGAAGTCGGTAGGCAAAGCGATTGCTTCATCCAAGGCATTTGTATGTAAGGATTGCGTGCCACCACATACCGCAGCTAAGGCTTCTATACACGTTCGCGCAATATTATTAAAGGGATCTTGAGCGGTTAAACTCCAGCCAGATGTTTGGCAATGTGTCCGCAAAGACATGGATTTTGGATTATCTGGATCAAAGCGCTTAACTATTCTTGCCCATAACATCCGCCCTGCCCTCATCTTAGCAATTTCCAAAAAGAACTGCATGCCGATCCCCCAAAAGAAGGAGAGTCTAGGCGCAAAATCATCGATATTGAGGCCTGAATCAATTCCTTTCTTAATATACTCCATCCCATCAGCCAAGGTATAGGCAAGTTCGATAGCTGCAGTCGCGCCCGCTTCTTGCATATGATAACCACTGATACTTATCGAATTAAAGCGAGGCATTTCCTTAGCCGTATATCGAAAGATATCACCTACGATCCGCATCGATGCTTTAGGGGGATAGATATAGGTGTTGCGCACCATAAATTCTTTCAGGATATCATTTTGAATGGTCCCTGCTAATTGGTCTTTAACCACCCCTTGCTCTTCTGCTGCTACAATATAGAAAGCCATGATGGGAATAACGGCCCCATTCATGGTCATAGATACCGACATCTTATCGAGAGGAATTTGATCAAATAAGATTTTCATATCCTCGACAGAATCTATAGCTACACCAGCCATGCCTACATCGCCTTTTACCCGAGGATGATCGGAATCATAGCCTCTATGGGTAGCTAGATCGAAAGCAACAGACAGGCCTTTTTGACCTTGGGCCAAATTTCTTCTATAGAAGGCATTACTATCTTCTGCCGTAGAAAACCCAGCATATTGACGAATGGTCCATGGACGACCAGCATACATGGACGAATAAGGCCCTCTCAAGTAGGGTGCAAGGCCACTTACATAATTAAGGTGATCCAAGCGTCCACCTTCTTCATAATTATAAACCGAATGAATGGGAATGCCTTCAGGACTATCATACACATGCGTTCCCGCACTCGCTTTACTAGGGTCCGGTCCAATGTCCTTTAATCCCAGATTAGCCCAAACCTTTTTGACTAAAGTATCTGTCTGCGCTTCTACATAATAACTACCAGCTGCTGGATCCAATACGGCATCAATTTGACTCTCCATAATCATGAGATGCTGAATATTTCTCAAGATTCGATTGTCTAGATCAAGGGTGCTACCATCAAATAATCGGGCGTCTGGGAATATAGCATCTGCGCCAGACAAGGCAGCAGCTAGTTGCATGGGTAGGGCGGCAATAGCACGATAGTCTTCGTGTAAATCCCCAAAGCAGAGATGGGCTTCAATACGAGGATATATTTGTTCGATGTTATGCTGTTTGTGCAGTTCTTCAATTAGACAGCGCAACGCGCGAATACTGATCAGGCTATTGAAAAAGTGTGGATTACAAGCAACATCCAAGATAAGCTTGCTAGCTGTTTCTTGTTTGTTTTCAGACGCTGTAAGTAGCGAATTATATGTGGCTAAAAAAGCTTGAATATCCGTTATTTCTCGGAGATCCAGCTTGTGATATAAGTAGGAAAAGCTAGACAATGAGCCTCGCACATTTTCTCCAAAGTCGGTATGACTTTTATCTGTTTTTATAGCGCCTGTAAGCGAAGCTCCATCGTACCCCTTTGATTCAGCATATTGTCGAAAACCAGTGGTTATTTGATTAGGATCTTGATCCAAGCAACGGAACTGAATGCGTATCAGATCCAATAATACATCTGATAATAGTGCCTCCCATTGAGCCTGAAGAATAGCACTTTCAAACCATATTTCTATTTGCTGCACACCTTGTGCTAATCCTTTGATTATTTCTTGGTTGCATAGTTCTGCATCACCATTGAAAAGGAAAACAGCAGCAATCGACCAATCATTTTTAGTTTTACCACCAGTAATGGGCGCATAGTGATGTTCACGATCATCTTGATGAAAGAATGGGTTTTGGGGTTCACCGTAAAAGCTACTGTTCAATTCTGCAGGATCTTTTCCTTTTAGGTCTCGATAAACTTTTTCGAGCCATTTGTCTTTAGAAATAGGAGGGAAATCATCGAAGAGATTGGCGGCCATAAAAGCGGGTATTATGTTACCTTTGCAAGGTACAGTAAATCCCGATTTCCTATTTCATCTTTATAGATAAACCTGAGTTATTTATGATGCCAGAAGCACAACCATATACCTTAAAGAACAAAGTTAGATTAGTAACTGCAGGTTCTTTATTTGATGGCCACGATGCAGCTATCAATATTATGCGAAGAATATTGCAACGAACGGGTGCAGAAATAATCCACTTGGGGCACAATCGTTCGGCCAGGGAGATTGTAGAAACCGCCATTCAAGAGGATGTGCAAGGGATTGCAATTACGTCGTATCAAGGCGGGCATAATGAGTTTTTTAAGTATATATATGACCTTCTTAAAGAAAAGGGAAGTGGCCACATCAAAATCTTTGGTGGCGGCGGCGGTACCATCTTACCGAGTGAAATAGAAGAATTGCATGCGTATGGCATCACTCGGATATACTCGCCCGACGATGGGCGAAAGATGGGCCTTCAAGGAATGATCAATGATGTATTACAACAGTGTGATTACAGTTTAGGGGAAAAAGTCAATGGAGAAGTAAAAGCTATCAGCGAAAGAGATAAGAAATCAATTGCTCGATTAATTACCGCAGTCGAGAATTTTCCTGAAAAGAATGAGCAGTGGTATCAGGACTTAGTAAAGCAAGCCGATACAAAGACCACACCCGTACTCGGTATTACGGGAACAGGGGGTGCAGGAAAATCCTCTATGGTGGATGAAATTATTCGTCGTTTTCTTCATGACTTCGATGACAAAACCTTAGCTATTATTTCAGTAGATCCATCAAAGCGGAAAACAGGCGGTGCCTTGCTGGGTGACCGGATACGCATGAATGCGGTAAATCATGATCGGATATACATGCGTTCCTTAGCTACTCGCCAATCGAATTTAGCTTTGTCTAAATATGTGCAAGCGGCACTTAACATTTTGAAAGCCAGTGATTATGATTTGATCATTTTGGAAACCTCAGGTATTGGCCAATCTGATACGGAGATAGTAGACCATTCGGATTTGAGCCTTTATATTATGACGCCTGAGTTTGGCGCAGCTACACAGCTAGAAAAGATCGACATGTTGGATTTTGCTGACTTGGTAGCGATCAACAAATTTGATAAACGTGGGGCGCAAGATGCGCTGAAATCAGTGAAGAAGCAATTTCAGCGAAATCATAATTTGTGGGACAAAGACCCCGCAACAATGCCCGTGTTTGGAACCATTGCATCCCAATTTAATGACCCAGGCACGAACACTTTATACGCAGCCATCATAGGCACATTAAATGAAAGGTTTAATCTGGGTTGGGAAAGCAAATACAAGAGCTCAGAAGCGGTTAGTGAGAAGATATTCATCATACCGCCATCGAGAGTGCGCTATCTATCAGAAATATCCGAATCTATTCGAAGTTATGATCGATGGGTAGAGAAGCAAGCCAAATTGGCCAGTCAATGGGCCCAATTAGAAACAGCAAAATCATTAATTGACAATGAAGCTGTCAAAGAATCGATTACTGAAAAGCAAGAGGCTTTATCCGTAGATATTGACGGTAAGTGTCGAAAGCTATTAGAAGAATGGCCAGCTAAAGCAGCGGCTTACAAAGAAGATGAATTTGTATATCAAGTTCGGACGAAAGAGATAAAGGTGCCTACCCATACCACATCTTTAAGTGGAAATAAAATACCTAGAATTGCATTGCCAGACTATACGGATCAAGGAGACTTGTTGCAATGGTTAATGCAAGAAAATGTGCCGGGATCATTTCCGTATACTGCGGGCGTATTTCCTTTTAAGCGAAAGGGAGAAGACCCAACCCGTATGTTCGCGGGGGAAGGTGGACCTGAACGAACCAACCGAAGGTTCCACTATTTGTCTAAAGGCATGCCAGCTAGTCGACTATCTACGGCTTTTGATTCGGTGACACTTTATGGTGAGGATCCAGATCACCGGCCAGATATTTATGGAAAGATCGGGAATTCGGGTGTTAGTATTTGCTGTTTGGATGATGCGAAAAAGCTGTATTCGGGTTTTGACCTTTGTAATCCAAAGACGTCCGTTTCTATGACCATTAATGGGCCCGCAGCCACTATATGTGCCTTCTTTATGAATGCAGCAGTGGATCAGCAATGCGAAATATATATCAAAGAGCATGGATTAGAGTCATCTGTAGAAGCGGCATTGAAACAAAAGTATGATGATAAAGGCTTAGCAAGGCCTCAATATGAAGGTGAAATTCCAGAAGGAAATGATGGTTTAGGTTTATTGTTATTAGGCTTAACGGGTGATGAAGTATTGGATGAAGAAAGCTATAAAACCTTAAAAGCGAAAGCGCTTAATGCCGTCAGAGGTACCGTTCAAGCCGATATATTAAAAGAAGATCAAGCGCAGAACACGTGTATATTTTCTACAGAGTTCTCATTGCGTTTGATGGGTGATGTACAGCAGTACTTTATATGGAACAAGGTTAGAAATTTTTACTCTGTATCTATCTCAGGATATCATATCGCAGAAGCCGGTGCAAACCCGATTTCTCAGGTAGCCTTTACCTTGGCTAATGGCTTTACTTTCGTTGAATATTATCTAAGTCGAGGCATGGATATTAACGACTTTGCGCCTAACTTATCCTTCTTCTTTTCCAATGGTGTAGATCCAGAATACGCCGTTATTGGTCGGGTAGCCAGACGAATTTGGGCAAAGGCCATGCGGGAAAAGTATGGCGCTAATGATCGCTCACAAAAGCTAAAGTAT
Source organism: Saprospiraceae bacterium (assembly GCA_020629315.1). GTDB lineage: Bacteria > Bacteroidota > Bacteroidia > Chitinophagales > Saprospiraceae > JAHDDO01. The sequence goes on from JAHDDO010000009.1 coordinate 64,009, forward strand.
CATATTCAAACATCCGGTCGTTCTTTACATGCCCAAGAGATTGCATTTAATGATATTCGCACAACCTTACAGGCTTTATACGCGATTTATGACAACTGCAACTCGTTACATACTAATGCGTATGACGAAGCCATAACGACACCGACCGAAGAAAGTGTCAGACGAGCGGTAGCGATTCAAATGATTATCAATCACGAACTCGGATTGACAAAAAATGAAAACCCATTACAAGGGGCATTTATCATTCGGGAGCTTACAGATTTAGTGGAAGAAGCGATATTGTCAGAGTTCGATCGAATAACCGAACGAGGGGGTGTTTTGGGTGCTATGGAAACGATGTACCAGCGAAATAAAATTCAAGAAGAGAGTATGCATTATGAAATGCTCAAGCATACGGGCGAGTATCCGATAATTGGTGTAAATACCTTCTTGTCTAGCGAAGGTTCTCCTACAATAATTCCTGATGAAGTGATTCGAAGTACCACGGAAGAAAAGGAAAGTCAGATCCAAAACTTGCAAGCCTTGCAGGCTTGTCACAAGGATACTTCTGAGGCAATATTGAAGGATTTGCAATCGAAAGCAAGAAACAATGAGAACCTATTCGAAGCCCTTATGGAAGCCGGGAAGCAATGTTCATTAGGCCAGATTACACATGCTTTATTCGAAGTAGGCGGGCAGTACAGAAGAAATATGTAATACCGTACTAAGGCGTTATTGTTTTGGTAGTTTGGGGTTTGTTGTCAACAAATGTCCAAGCGAGAATCCGAGTCTTTTTATTTCCTAATGCAAAAGGAAGAATCCTATAGTTTAGGTCTTTAAAGTTTTTGAGATCTCTAATCAAGGGTCCAAGATTGTCTTCATTGGACACCAATGAACTGAACCAATCTATTTGTTCTTTGAAATAGAAACTTTCCTTGATCATTTGTTGGATAAAAGCCGTTTCGCCACCTGGGTAGACCATCTCACTTTGAATGCCACCAAAGTTTAATTTTTTGTCTGTATCTAAGTTAAGCCCACGCCTTTTTCTCGTATTGGCTTTTTTGGCATCTTTTAAGGAAGCATGAAAGGGTGGGTTGCAAACCAAAAGATCAAAATGTTCATTTTTTCGAAGTACGGTTTTCAAAATTTGATCAGCCCTATGTTGTCTTCTGGTGCTTATAAACGCTGAAAGCTTATTTTCCCTGATGATAGTATTGAAATTGTCCAAGGCTATGGTATCTACATCAACACCGACACAAGTCCACCCTAAGCCCTTATGAGCAAGCAAGGAATAAATACCATTGGCCCCACAACCAATATCCAAAAGGCGTACATCTTTGTTTTTTGTCAATAGGCTTTTTACTTGTAATAAATATTCTAATCGCCCAGGAATGGCTGGGCATAGATAACCTTCGGGAATGGACCAATGAGAAATATCGAAATGGTGCTTTAACAAGGCACTGTTTAATGCTATGACTGCTTCTGGATCAGCAAAGTTGATGCTGCTTCGTTTGTTCTTAGTTCGAACAATAAAGCCAGATAGGTCTGGATAGGCCTTTACGAGTGCCTCCATGTCATAGCCATCAGAAAGTGGATTTTTTACGGTTTTATGTGATTTTGACAATGCCTTTTATTTACGGTAAATTTACACCCAAATTTGAAGAACTACTATGAGCGTGATAACGAAGAAAGATTTTGACTTCTTGAAGGATATTAAAAAAAATAATAACCGAGATTGGTTTACAGAAAATAAGCCTAGATATGTAGAGGCGTTTGATAATGTCAAAGGATTTTTCGCTGTTTTAGAAGCAGAAATGAATACCCATGATATGATTGAGAAAACGAAGGTCTTTAGAATTTATAGAGATGTTCGATTTTCGAAAGATAAGACACCCTATAAGTCTAGTTTGTCTGGCGGCCTGTCCCGACAAAAACCAGCACTTCGAGGTGGTTATTATGTGCATATAGAACCAGGTAATAGTATGATCGCCGGTGGTTTTTGGGGTCCAGAACCTGCGGATTTGAAATTAATTAGAGCGCATATAGCGGCTGATGATAAACCCTTGCGGAAAGTGTTGAAAGGTAAGCGATTTGTGGATACTTGGGGAAGTATTGAAGGAGATCAAGTCAAAACCGCGCCAAAAGGTTATGCTAAAGATCATCCAGCTATCGACTTATTGAGGTATAAGCAAATGATAGTAAGAAAACATCTTAGTGATAAGGAAGTCCTATCTAAAGATTTTGCCAAGAATGTTAGTAAGTACTTCAAAACACTGCGACCTTATTTTAACTACATGAGTGACATACTTACGCACGATCTTAATGGCGTATCTTTGCTTAAGAAATAAGAAAATTACATGGCCACTCAGGCGTCAATAGCTTTTCATACACTCGGATGTAAATTGAATTTTTCGGAAACTTCTGGAATTAGCCAAAAGTTTTTGAAAGCAGGCTATCAAGTGGTAGACTTTGATGCTGGGGCTGATATTTATGTAATAAACACGTGTTCTGTAACCGATTTTGCTGATCGGAAATGTCGAAATATTGTTCGAAAAGCCCACCGGTTTTCACCTTCCGCAAAGGTCGTAGTGATGGGATGTTATGCCCAACTTAAACCAGAAGAAATCAGCAACATAGAAGGCGTAGACTTGGTATTGGGTGCTGAGGCTAAGTTTAATATTATAGAGCATGTTGGCGAATTGATGAGCTATCAAGGGATCCAAGAACAAGTTCTTGTTGGGGATATTCGAGAAGCTAATACATTCGAAAGCAGTTTTTCATATGGGCAGCGAACGAGGACTTTTTTGAAGGTGCAAGATGGTTGTGACTATAAATGCAGTTTTTGCACCATTCCTCAAGCTCGGGGTAAAAGCAGAAGTGATACTATAGAAAACGTGTTACAAAACCTAAATCAAATTGCTGAACAGGGTATTCAGGAAGTGGTATTAACGGGGGTTAATTTGGGTGATTTTGGAAATGGTACTGAAGTAATCGAAGGATTGAAACCTAAGAAAGAGGCTTTATTTATCGATCTTATTAAGGCTATTGATAAACATTCTCCTTTACACAGACACCGGATTTCAAGTATAGAACCAAATCTTTGCACAGATGAAGTCATTCACTTTGTAGCTGATTCTCGGAGCTTTATGCCGCATTTTCATATGCCTCTTCAATCCGGGTGCAATGATATTTTGAAGAAAATGAGACGTAGATATACAAGAGAGTTGTATGCCTCAAGAGTGACATTGATAAAAAAACGAATGCCACATGCTTGTATAGGCGTAGATGTTATAGTGGGATTTCCTTCAGAAACAGATGAGCAGTTTTTAGAGACCTATGATTTTTTGAAAGCCCTTGACGTCGATTATTTACACGTTTTTACCTATTCAGAAAGAAGCAATACACTTGCGGCTGACATGCCAGAGGTTATCCCAGTGAATACTCGACGAAAAAGAAATGAGATGCTTCGATTATTATCTAAAGAAAAACGCCAAGCCTTTCATGATCGACATATCGATAAAGAAGCCGAAGTATTATTCGAATTGGAAAATAAGCACGGGAAGATGTTTGGCTACACTAAAAATTATGTAAAGGTGGCAGTCCCATTTGATTCAACACTCGCAAATAAGAGAGTCAATATTAAAATTAAAAAGGGAAATGAAGACCTGTGTGATGCCCTAATTCTAGAAGAAAAGGCCTACGTTGAGTAACCAAAAATTTACCTTGCTTTCCCCAATATCATTGATAGCGTTTAAAAAATTCTTGTGATACTCAATATCTGCAGTGATCCCAAAAATTTCCACACCAAACCCTAACACACCACTTGCGGTTCCTGAATTGTAAGTATACGGACCTTGACTATTTAGATGAAACTCAGCAACTTCTAATTGGGGATATAATAAATCTAATGAAGCCAATGCTTTAGCTCTGACTTTAAAAAACTTGGTAAAACGAAGTACATTAAAGCCTAGTCCTCCTCTTAATTTTACCCAATGCAAATTGTGTGGATGATTGCGCAACCTAAAAGTGTCAGCCGCTTCGTGAGAAATATTGTGATATTGGGCGCCTAGTATAAAATACATGTTCCCTTCATTGAGGCGGCCATCCAAACCTACGTGAAATCCTGGATGACTGGTTCCGGTAGGAGTAAAGACCTCCATTTCATTATATGCGTTCGAAGTGCCAGCATAAAAATGAGCACCCGCTTGAGAACTGGCCCACAAGGATCCGAACAAACAAAGAAGGAAAATAATCGGCTTTTTCATAATTCAAAACAAAGGTACAACATCCTACAGTTACTTGCACGAAATACAAGCTAAGAGCGAGGGTGTAGAAAAATGGGAATAGTATATTTGCAATAAACGAATACGCATGTACCCCGATCTGTCCTACTTTTTTAATGATGTCTTTGGCACACCAACGGACAATTGGACATCGATCTTTAAGACCTTTGGATTGATCCTAGCGATCACCTTCTTAATTTGCACGTATATTTTACGAATTGAGTTAAAAAGAAAAGAGCGCGAAGGACTGCTATCACCGATAAAAACCAAGGCTGGCGGCCTATTAAAGCCAGGAATGGGTGAGGCCTTGATTAATGGATTTATCTTGGGAGTCGTAGGTTGTAAAGTACCATACATATCTGCAAACTTTGCCAAGTTTAAGCATGATCCAGCCACCATCATTTTCTCAACTTTAGGTAATTGGTGGTTAGGAATATTAGTGGGTTTGGCGGCCGCATTATTCTTTTACTTTAGGTATAAGGACCAAGAAGATATTGGTATTGAAAGGTGGGTTCGTCCATATGAAAAGGTAGGTGATATTATTGTTCTCGCATTTGTATCAGGGATTATTGGAGCCCGACTTTTTTCCATATTTGAAAATTTTGGTGACTTTCTACGAGATCCAATTGGGCAATTGTTTTCAGGAAGCGGACTTACCGTCTATGGTGGTTTTATTTTTGGTTTCCTAGCCGTAGCCATTTACGTAAGACGGCTTGGATTTAAAATGATCCACATTATGGATATAGCTGCACCCATACTTGCGGTTGGTTATGGTATAGGACGATTGGGCTGCCATTTTTCTGGGGATGGTGATTGGGGCATTGACAATCCGCACCCTAAACCAGATTGGTTTATTTTTCCCGATTGGGCTTGGGCCTATGATTATCCACATAACTATTTACGTAGAGGTGTTGAGATTGCAGATTGCCTCGGTCAATATTGCAACAGATTAGAAGTGCCCGTGTATCCCACACCCATTTGGGAAACGACTATTTCATTGATATTTCTGGCCATATTATGGTTTTTGCGAAAGCGACTAAAAATAGCGGGCTTGCTATTTTTCATTTATATGATTATGAATGGGGTTGCTCGATTCTTCATTGAGGGTATTAGAATAAACGAACGATATGATTTATTAGGCATGGATTGGTCTTTGTCCCAATGGATAGGCTTATTGTTTGCTATTATTGGGATAATAGGCGTTCTTGTTTTATTGCGTTTTGGTACCTCGATGGATATGTATAAGGCTGAAGAAAAACGTCGTAGAACGGAAATGGGTGTATCAGAGGCTGACGGTGCGTAAAACCGAATAGATAGTTTTAGCCGTATCATCCCAGTCAAAGGTTTTCGCTCTTTTTATCCCTTTTTCAATCATAGATTCTCGTTGGTTTTGATCATCCATAACCCATTGAATAGCGGTAGCCATCTCTTGTGGATCTGTGGGATCTACACTAATAGCGGCTTCTCCTGCAACTTCAGGCATCGAAGATCGATTTGAGCAAATAACAGGTACCCCCGCTGACATAGCTTCCAAAATGGGAATACCAAAACCTTCAAATAAAGACGGATATACAAATACAGATGCTGCGGCCATTAGTGCATAGATATCGTCTTTAACGCCGGCTAGATGAATGATACTTTCTTTATACGGAGAGCTGCGTAGTGCTTTATCAAAACTATCTGTCTTCCAAGCTTTTCGTCCGGCTAATACTAGTGAAGTCGTTGCTTTACTCGAATCCTTATACGTTTCAAAAGCCTTAATTAACGCAAGCGTGTTCTTTCTTGGATGAATAGCTCCAAGGTATAGTATAAAATCAGAACCACTCACATACTTGTTTTTAATCGCTGTTTTTAAGGAATCATCTATAGGCTTAAATGCGGTATTTACTGCATTATACCCTAGATGTATTTTATGTTGTCCAATGTTATATTTTGAAATAATATCATTTTTAGTGGCCCTAGAAACCGCAATAATGGCATCGGCCCTCTTATGATATTGGGGGCTGTATGTCCGATAAAAGTCGAGATGTCCAGCTTTATTGTGATCATCAAAATGCTCGAACGCAAGGTCATGACTCACCATTACAGTTGGAATTTTGCTTTTTAAAGAGCAATAGCCATCAGGTGAATAAAAAACGTCTGGTTTAATTGTGTTGATGAGCCTGGGTATTCGGCGCTCGAACCAGTATTTCCATAAGATGGGATGCCGTGTAGGAGGCCCTACTTTTACGCCTGAGCAATTAGGAAGAGCCACAAATTCAGGATCAAAAGCTCTGTCAAATACAAAGACGAATTCGTCTTCAGGATGTTGCTCAGCCATTCGAATGGCCGTCTCCTTGGTATACGTGCCTATACCTTCAAGGATTCCTTTTTGCAACATGCGGGCATTGATTAATACTTTCATACAGGATTTGTGAACTGATGTATCATTTGGTCAAGGACTAAAGGTGTAGCCTCCCAATCATAACGGAGCATTTGCTCAGGCATTTCAGCATATGTTTTTTTTGATTGTATAATCGAAACAAGTTTAGTTAGCATCTCTGTATCTGTATTATAAAAAAGTGCTGGGTACTTTTCAATTGAGATGTGTTCCGGATAAGCCAAGCTATTCGGCAGCAGAGGTATACAACCGGCCGCTATGGCTTCAACTACAGAGATGCCAAAAAAATCTTGCTTGCTCGTGGTTAAAGCTATGTCTGCTTTTTGGAGCAAGCGTATATACTCAGATCTAGAGGTAACAGTACCTATATGTATTATTTTGTGGTCCAATGTCCTTTTAGCTTTGTCAAAAATGTCTGGATAGTTTGAAGTACTTTGGCCTAAAATAAGTAACTCAAAATCAATGCCCAGATCTTGTAGCTGAAACATGGCATCGAAAAACGCGACTGGATTTTTATCATATTCCCATCGATGATTCCAAACGATACAAACAGGACTATTCATAGGTTTTACAAGTGGAGGTATCATGGATCTAACATCTAAAGAAATAGGAACTACGGCACTTTTTTCTTCGATAGTCTTGACACTTTCTTTGTCTGCAGCATCTGGAAACCTGGCTAACAATGCATCTAGATCATAAAGAAACTGCTCTTTATGGTAGTTAGAATTAAAGAATACATGATCCGCCACCAAGCAAGATGTATAGTTTATAAAACCATAATGCACATCTCGTTTAAGTCGTACATCTGGATCTTCAGGTGACCAAGGGTAACTCAATTGATTTTCATGCATGTATAGATAAAAGGGAACATCATGGTATGGGATCAAGGCTTTGAATAGTGCTAGATTTAGCATATCCGAACAAACAAAAGCATCTGGTTTAGGCAAATCAGCCACTTTTTTAGCTAATGGAATGGCTGCACCTTCCATTCGCCATTTCCAATGTCGACCGGGTAAACCAAATATTTCTATTTGATGTTGGCTGTGGTTTTTCCAGCCCTGTAACCAACTTTTATGACTACCACCGAGAAACCCTTCTATGGCGTAAATCCTCATCTTTTAGCGCTAAATCTCAAAAGTAAGCCAGAATCTATGGAATGCCGCTAAAATCTAGTCAAAGGTTTGTTACGCTTTGTCGAGGTAAAAGTGGCGTAGTGCCTTATTTTTATACCTTTGCGAAGGCTTTTATTACTGACAAGATCCTATTTTAATCGAGGGCATATGAATTCATTACAACGAGTAAAAAATATTGTTAGTTGGACGGTATTTGCGATAGCATTTATTGTCTATATTTTTTCAGCAGAAAGAACAGGTAGTTTATGGGATTGCGGTGAATTTATTCTCGGTGCCTATAAGTTGCAAGTAGTGCACCCACCAGGGGCGCCATTATTTGTGTTGGTAGGTCGGCTATTCACTTGGTTTGCTGAGGTATTGTCAAATGATCCTTCAGACATAGCCTTTGCGGTTAACCTAATGTCAGGTATGTGCACGGCTTTTGCTGCCTTCTTTATTTCCAGAATTACCATGCTATTTGCAGGACCATTAGTTAGCGAAGATCATGGCCCATTATCAGTCCGAAATGGATTGATAGGCATGGCAGGGCTAGTGGCTGGTTTAACGACCGCATTTTGTAGCTCTATCTGGTTTTCTGCAGTAGAGGGCGAGGTGTATGCCATGTCTACCATGTTTACAGCTATGACAGTCTGGACAGCCTCAAAATGGTATTTCTTGCCTGATGAGCCTAAATCAGATCGCTGGCTGCTACTCTGTATTTACGTAGGCGCTTTGTCAATAGGGGTTCACTTATTGAGTTTGTTGACCTTCCCTGCGATAGGACTATTATATTATTTTAAGAAAACTAAGAAAGCTAGTTTTTTAGGCGCCATCTTAGGAATGGTGGCTGGAGCGGGTGTTATCTTTTTCATACAGAAATTTATTATTGTAGGAGTGCCCACACTATGGAAAAACCTGGAATTGGTAATGGTTAATAATTTGGGACTTCCATTTCATTCAGGATTAATATTGACATTACTATTACTCGCGGCCTTGGTATACTTCTTACTTAGGTTTGCACATTCTCGTGGGAATTATCTATTACAGTTTGTGACTATGGCAGGACTTATGGTCATGATTGGATTTTCTACGATTGGCGTTGTAGTTATTCGAGCTAACGCAGATACACCTATAAATATGAATGTGCCTAGTGATGCTATGCGATTGTTACCGTATTTAAATAGGGAGCAATATGGTGAGCGTCCATTGCTATACGGCCCACATTTTGATGGCAGCCCTAAAAGCATAAACGAAGAACAACGATATGGAAGAGTTGGTGATAAATATGAGATTGTTGATCGCAAACTTTCCTATGAGTATGACAATAAGGATAAAATCTTTTTTCCAAGAATTGGGCACTCAGACCCGGGCAGACCTGCTTTGCATAGAGAGTGGTACAAGGCCATAAACGGAAAGGATATGAGAGGAAAACCTAAAATGGGTTATAACCTCCAATTTATGTTCAGGTATCAGTTAGGGTGGATGTATTGGCGATATTTTATGTGGAATTTTTCGGGTAGACAGAATGGAACTCAAGGATATAAACCATGGAATGTAAAAAGTGGACATTGGGTAAGTGGTATAAAAGCCGTAGATGAAGCTAGACTACATGAGATGGATAGTATGACGGATACTATGAAAAAACATAAAGCCCATAACAAGTACTTTATGTTGCCTTTCTTATTCGGCTTAATAGGATTATTCTACATGGCATTAAAGCGTCCTAAAGAATTCCTTGCCTTATTCGTCCTTTTCTTAATTACAGGAATAGGTATTATTATTTATTCTAATCAGCCGCCAAACGAACCTCGTGAACGAGATTATGTATTAGTCGGCTCATTTATGACCTATTGTATTTGGATAGGCACGGCAGTTATTGCATTGGTGGATATGGTAAAGTATGTTAACATATCTAACAAATGGATTCCGGCTGGCCTAGCAGGGGCTTTAGTAATGATAGCGCCTATATTAATGGGGACGCAAAACTATGATGATCACAGCAGAAAAGATCATTATGCTTCTAGGGACTATGCAACAAACTTCCTAAATTCTGTAGATGAAAACGCTATCATTTTCACATATGGAGATAATGATACCTACCCATTATGGTATGCACAAGAAGTAGAGAATGTTAGACGTGATGTAAGAGTAGTTAATCTCAGTCTAATAGCGGTGGACTGGTATATAAATAAGCTACGTAGCAAAGTTAATGATTCAGAAGCACTTAAATTAACCTTGGATCCCGAGGATTATCGGGGAAATAAACGAAATCAAGTCTTTTTCTTCAATCCAAAAAATCCTGAAGATCAGGAGATGATGGAGCCAACAAATTTATTTGATGAGTTTAGATTTATTGGCCACCCTGATAACGAACACAAAGGACAGACAATAAGTCGATCCAGAAACCTATTCATTCCGATTGATAGGAATAAAGCACTTAAAGCAGGACTCATTGCGCCTTCAGATTCTTTGGCAGTGGATAGGATCAATGTTCGCTTTAATAGAAATAAAAACTTCTTACAGAAAGATGAGTTAGCGGTATTGGACGTACTCATTTCCAATATGTATGATAGACCTATCTATTTTGCAGTAACCTGCAAGAATGATAAGTTGTTAGGACTCAATGACTATATGTCCCTAGAAGGCTTAGCGTTGAGATTTAAAGCTGTACGAACACCGTCTGACAGAACACTTTCCATTTTTGGATCCGGGGCAGTAAACACAGATAAAGTGTACAACAATGTAATGAACAAGTGGGAGTGGGGTAATTTTGATAAGATTGAGACCTTTATTGATGACAGCTATGCGGCAGAACTTCAAGCTATGAAATTGATAATGATGCGTAGTGCCAACGAATTATTGCAAGAAGGTAAAGTAGAGAAAGCGGCTGCATTGAGCAAAAAGTATTTTCAAGCATTCCCTCATTTCAACTTCCCATACGACAATACGATAATTCCGTTTATTGAAAATCTGGTGATCGCCGGAAAAATGGATGAAGCAAAGCAAGAAATGAGAACGCTGATAGAGGAAACTAGACAAAATCTGGTGTTCTATGAATCATTGGATGAAGATGATTTTAAATCTAGTTTCCAAAATGATTTTGGCTATGAATTACGAGCTGTAGAAGAGATTTTGGCCCTGTCTAAGCAAATGAAAGATCCAGCATTTTTCGAAGAAGCAAAGGCAGCATTAGGAGAATATGATCTAATGAAAAAACTAAAGGACTAAATATGAAGATCGCCATTGGATGTGATCATGCGGGTTATCAATACCGTCGAGAGATCATTAAAATGTTAGAGGGTCTTGAAATTGAAATTTTTGATGCGGGTACCGACTCAGGTGATTCCGTGGATTATCCTGATTTTGTACACCCTGTGGCATCTAGAGTGAACCAAGCCGAAGTAGATTTAGGTATATTAATTTGCGGATCTGGCAATGGGGTTTGTATGACTGCCAATAAATATCCAAATGTACGAGCCGGGCTTTGCTGGTCTGAGGAGATCGTCAGCCTTACTCGTCAACACAATGACGCAAACATTATCTGCCTGCCTGCCAGGTTTATTAATATCAAAGAAGCGCTGGAATTTGTGCATATCTTTTTGAACACGGAGTTTGAAGGAGGTAGGCATCAGCGAAGAGTAGACAAAATATGCATGTAATGAATTGGAAGACGCCCATTTACTTTTTCATTTTACTTTTTAGTGTACAAGCATCACAAGCGCAATACATAAGTGGCGTTACGATACCTGATACCAGTCAAGCAGTCATTGAGGATATGACTTTGCCAAGGGTAAAATATGCCTCAGAGATCACTGCGGCTGATCTTGAAAATCATCTAACTGTATTGGCCAGCGATGAATTTGCAGGTAGAGAAACAGGGGAAGCAGGCATTGAAAAGGCATATAATTATTTATCGAACTTCATTGATAATGCCGGCTTCGAAGCCATAGGTGTGGAAGGTAGCCACTATCAACCCGTATCATTTACTTTTTCCAGATTTGTGGATCCAGTCATGTATATAAATGGCGAGCGATATAAGCATCTATGGGAGTACATTAACTTTCCCGATAATAATCGACATGCTGGTGAAATTAAAGCCAGTGAAGTCATGTTCCTTGGATACGGCATTGAAACAGACGGTTATTCTGATTATGAAGGAAAAGACGTAAGCGGTAAGGTGATAATGATCTACGAAGGCGATCCTATGAAAATGGGTAAATCACTAATCTCTGGCAGCTCTAAACCTTCAAAATGGGGGAGAAATAACCTTAACAAACTGCGATTGGCAAGAGAAAAAGGAGTAGCCCTAGTGTTAATCATCAAAAATGATATTAAAGGCTTTTTAGCAGAAAACAGACGTAGAGTTATGGGTCCCAGTGTAAGCTTAGGTACGGTTGATGATGAAGATATCTTATTGGCAAATCATGCCTATGTTTCCACTAACATTGCTAAGGCAATTATTGGAAAAAACAATAAGAAATTTACAAAAGTTAGACGGTGTCTTACCAAGAAAGGTAAATTAAAAAAGCTGGTTTTACCAACAGATTTGTCATTGGTACAAGATAAAAGCAATACGTACCTTGAAGGAAATAATGTCATGGCATTTGTCGAAGGAACAGACAAAAAGGATGAAGTAATTGTGGTTACAGCCCATTATGATCACATAGGACAAAAGGGAGATGAAATTTTTAATGGAGCGGATGATAATGGTTCAGGTACATCTACAGTGCTTGAATTAGCTGAGTCATTTTTAATGGCAAAACAAAACGGTGAAGGGCCTAGGCGAAGCATATTATTTATGTGGGTAACCGGTGAAGAAAAAGGCTTACTAGGATCTCAATACTATGCGGATAATCCCATATTTGAAATAGAAAATACAGTGGCTAATGTAAATATAGATATGGTTGGTAGGGTCGATAAAAAATACACGCACAATCCAGAATACATTTATGTAATTGGTTCGGACCGATTAAGTACTGATCTACATAAGATCAATGAGAAAATGAATGATGATTATTCTCAATTAATTTTGGATTATACCTACAACGACGAAAAAGATCCCAACCGATATTACTATCGTTCCGATCACTATAATTTTGCAGCTAAAGGAATACCGGCTATTTTCTTCTTTAATGGAACACATGCTGATTACCACCAACCTTCGGATACAGTTGAGAAAATTAACTTCGATAAAATGGAGAAAGTTGGACGACACATTTTCCATTTAGTATGGGAGTTATCCAATAGAGACGATCGTATCGTTGTTGACGGGGAGGTGCGGTAATTTACCGGCCTACATGTACTAAGAGCACTGAAATATCAGACGGCGAAACACCACTAATACGACTCGCTTGACCGATAGTTCTTGGTTTTTGTGTACTTAGTTTTTCTTTCGCTTCAGCAGATAAAGAAGGTAGTTTTTGATAATCAAAATCAGGGTGCAAAATCACAGATTCTAGCCGATTCATTTTATCAACCATTTCTTGTTCTTTTTCGATATAGCCCGCATATTTGATTCGAGTTTCAGTTGAATGAATGACATCCTTAGCGAAAGTGCTCAAAAAATGCTTGGCTTCAGGTAAATGCTCTTGTAATACAGAAAGACCAACATGCGGTCTTGTTAGTAGACTGATCATTTTTACTTTTTGCTTTAATGCAGCACTACCTACAGACCTTAGAAATGGATTTATAAGCTCAGGATCAGCACTTGTTTTTTGTAAGAATTTTTCAATCGCTTTGATTTGGTCTTCTTTTTCATGTACCCGCTGTAATCGAGGCTCTATGTTTTCCATACCCAATCTGTGAGCCAACGGTGTCAACCGTATATCTGCATTGTCTTGTCGAAGTAATATTCGATACTCAGCGCGTGATGTAAACATTCGATACGGCTCCTTAGTACCCTTATTTACCAGATCATCAATTAGTACACCGATATATCCTTCCGACCGTTTTAAAACAAAAGGCGCTAGGTCATGTATACTATTATGGGCATTGATCCCGGCCATCAAACCCTGACAAGCGGCTTCTTCATATCCGGTTGTACCATTGATTTGCCCGGCAAAAAACAGATGTTTTACTTGCCTTGTTTCAAGACTGATATCCAATTGTGTAGGCGGGAAAAAATCATACTCTATAGCGTAACCTGGACGGAACATTTTCATATCCTCAAAGCCCACTACCTTTCTAAGCGCTTTGTATTGAACCTCTTCAGGAAGTGAACTTGAAAAGCCATTTACGTAAATCTCACATGTATTTCGACCTTCTGGCTCGACAAATAACTGATGCCTATCTCTATCCGCAAATCGATCGATCTTATCTTCAATAGAAGGACAATATCTGGGACCTAGGCCACGGATCCGACCATTAAACATAGGGGATCTATCAAAACCCTCCTTCAAGGTTTCGTGGACATCTTTACTGGTAAAGGTGATATGACAAGGGACCTGATCTGTCAATCTAGGTGTATCAGTGAACGAAAACTTAGACGGATTTTCATCACCTGGCTGTGTTTCCATTTTATCCCAATGCAGACTACGGCCATCTACTCTTGGTGGTGTTCCAGTCTTCATACGACCTGACTCGAAACCAAGTTCCAATAACTGTTCTGTGATTCCTGTGGCTGCTTTTTCACCGGCTCTACCACCCCCAAACTGTTTTTCACCAATATGAATAAGGCCATTAAGGAAAGTGCCATTAGTCAAGACCACAGCCTTCGACGGAATTTCTAATCCAATTCCAGTACGAACGCCTTTGCAAACACCATCTTTAACAATTAAGCCTTTTACCATTTCCTGCCAAAAATCAATATTTGGATGAGCCTCCAACATATGTCGCCATTTTGCAGCAAATTCCATCCGATCACTTTGGGCTCTAGGACTCCACATAGCAGGACCCTTTGACATGTTTAACATCCTGAACTGGATCATTGTATGATCTGTTACAATGCCGGTATAGCCACCTAAAGCATCTATTTCTCGAACGATTTGCCCTTTAGCTACACCACCCATAGCTGGATTACAAGACATCTGAGCAATGGTATTCATATTCATAGTGGCTAGAAGCACCTTGGAACCCATATTAGCGGCAGCTACAGCAGCTTCGCAACCGGCATGTCCGGCACCCACAACTATTACATCGTATTCTGGAAACATGGACGCAAAGGTATATGAGTTTTTGCAGTCACACTATATTAGATGAAGCATAGTTTTAAATGTAATATTTAGTTTTTTTTCTGGGCGAGCCCTCCGACGCTAACGGTCTGAGGTCAGGCTGTCCAGGGGTTCGTTTCACTCCGTCCATTCGCTCATATCGCGAAGTGGACAGCAAGCTCCCTTCACATCCTTCTCGCAAAATAGGGCGCATGAAAAAATAGATTTGTATTTTAAGTAAGCAATCATCCTAATCATGTATAGAAAAACAATGATCTTAATAGCCCTTTTGGTAGTCTTCCAAGGGCGTGCTAATGAAACATATTCAGGTGGTGAAGGAACTGATTTTTTTACCAAAGTAGATAATTACTTAAATGGCTTTCTAGCAGTTGGCGCCAGTTATAATGAAGAATCAGATGCACTCTTGCCGTTCATAGTCCGATTTGATATTGCAGGGAATAAGGTAGAGGAACGGGTATTAGATGATTTAGGATTTGCAGATAATACCATAGCAAGAGGATTTATCGAAAAAGAAAATGGAAACATCCTTTTATATGGTGAAAGCAGGATAGGAAATTTTAATGATTATCAAGGTTTTGTGATAGAACTAAATAGTGATTTAAGCGTGACTATGTTTCGTTTTTACCCTAGCATTTTCACTATTAATGATGCGGTGGCAATGGATGATGGATATCTGTTGGCAGGCACTTACGAAAGCGATGGACGGTATTTAAAAATCAGAGAAGATGGATTTCCTGAGTTTCATCGTACTATTATTATTCACAACGAAACGGTAATTACAAATATTCTTGAAGTAAATAGTGAAGAATTTATAATTGCCGGATATTCTTTAAGAATTGGAGCATCAGATGATGGGATATTTGTGGAGAGACATCATTTGAACTCAGGTTTAATATGGAGCCAAACTGAAGCAACAATACTACCTTTTAATTTTTTCCCTGAAGCGGATATGGGCAACACGCTAGCCTTACATGAAACTAGCAATGGAGAAATATTGATTGCGGTGCAAAGATCTTATAAGTATTCCACTCAGTTATTCAGCTTTGAAATTCAAAATGGAAATAGCTCTATGACTCAAATTGAAGCCTCTTATTTACCAAGTAATATTACTTGTTTAGGCATCACTGAATCAGATGAGATAATATTAGGTGGTTACTCAAATGAAAATAATCCTCACGCAAGTTTATCCTTAATTACGAAAACGGGGCTTTTATTGGATTTAAAACAAATTGATCGAATAGAGAGTGAGGAACGATTTAATTCCATGATTAAAACTGAGGCTGGATTTGTTCTAGTGGGAGCTGCAACAAAGCCAAATGCTAGTTTAGGAGATGATTATGATGCTTGGAGTTTAATCATTTCAGATTCTCTACAATTTGAAGCGAATACAGTAAATTTCTCTATCAGCCTAGATACAAATAATGACTGTATAAGCGATCAAGAACCGCTTATTTTGGACCAATGGCGGATTGAAGTTTCTGGTAATAATAAAAAACAATTTGTTGACTTCAATGAATCTGTAGAAAGCACGTTTTTAGAAGCCGGAGCCTATGAAGCGACCTTACTTTATTTAGGAGAAAGTGATATTTTTTCCACCTGTATACCTGAAGTGAGTTTTGAAGTAGTAAATAATGAAATACCTGAGCCTATTGACTTTGTAGTTAGCGAACGGACTTCAAATTGTTCAAAACTACAAGTTGAGATTTCGCATGATGGTATGGTTCCTTGTGAAATAACCAATGCTCAAATATTAGTTAGAAATCTTTCACACACTAATTCGCAGGATGAACGAATTTATATCCAGGTGGACCCCGCGTTACAACTGGTGGAAGAAAGTTTGCCTTCTATTGCAGTTGGTGATACTTTTTATGAAATTCCGCTACCCGATCTAGAAGCCGGAACACAACGAATAATTAACCTTGGCTTCTTGTTAAATTGTGATGTCCAATGGGGTTTAAGTCATGAAATTATAGCAAGTGCAGAATCAGATTTTTGTATTGACAATTGGGCAGGAGCCATATTTGAAGTGGAAGGAGAATGTAGATCAAACGAGGTAGTCTTTGAGCTTAAAAATGTAGGTAATGGGGGCCCCAATACATCATCCAGATGTAGTGTTCTTAGAAATGATCGTTGGCTTTTTAGGGACTCCCTTATAGCCTTAGCTAAAGATGGTCCAGCTAGTATCATTTCCCTCCCTAAAGATGGCAGCACCTATCGTATAGAGTTAGATGCTCCGCCAAATCTTGAGCAATATGGAAAAATCATAAAAGTTATTGAGGCTTGTGGAAAAAACCCATCTGGAATAGCTGATATTCATTTTAAAGATATGTATCCCATATTGCGAAAAGGCACATATCAAAGTTATTGCATTGCTTCTAATAAATTTAGTCAAGAAAATTTCTTGTCTTCTAAAGTTCAAGGCTTAGGTGAAGATCTTAATTTTAATAATAGGGAGAGCGTATCATTTGAATGTAGTTACAAGAATGAATCTCAATTTGCCTTAAATAAAACACGAGTTTATCTCCATTTTCGTAGTAACATTAAACCAGGTAGTTTACAACTTTTATCTTATCCAGGTCAAGTAAGGATTTCTTATTTACATCCTCAATATGCAATGGTAGAATTCGAAGATATATCCATTGAAAGTGGAAAAAATTTACAATTTAGTTTTAAAGTTACGCCTTTAGAGGATTGGTTATCTGGAACATTTATGAATTTAAATGCAATGATTTCAATTAATGAAAATGAGATGAGATACCTTGACGATGTATTGCTTCGTCTTGCTACTAATTCTCCGATGATAGAAGATGAAGGGTATTTGTATGATGGTAATTTAAAACATTTCACAAGCAGAACTACTGAACGAGCAGAGGATATACACAAAACTTCAGATGGTTTTTTGATACATGGAATTTCTCAGTTTTCAACTGGTGAAATGTTTAATGATGTCATAATGATTGTAGATAAAACTGGCCAAACAAATCAACTTCAACTAAATGCAAATAGTCAAGGCACCTTAATGACTTCAAAGTCAATAGTCTTTAATAATAATACGGCACTTTATGTTGATAGTCCAGAATTAGGTGAGTTACAAGTCGTAAGTAAATCTTTTAGTGGAGAAGTTTTGTGGGATTATAGTCGAGATTTTGGTCAATCTGGATTGGGAATTTCAGACCCTATCTTGCTTTCAAATGGAAATGCATTTGTATTTATAGAAATAAGCAGCCAAGGGATTGATACTTATTACTCGATAATTTTTGATGAACAAGGAAATATTGTAAATGAAAACACCTACAATTTCGATTTTGATGGCGGGTACTTGGGTTTTTTTATAACTGAGTTGGCAAACGGAAACATTGTTTTGACGGATAAACATGCTACTAATTTTACCGAAACAATGTTTTGGTTTTTATTGCTTAATAGTAATGGTGATGAAATTGAATCAGGAACCTATAATTATCCTGGGAGAATAAATCTATTTGATATTGCAGCGACACCTAATGGATATGTATTATTAGGCGGTGAAACCTTGGAGAATTGGGATTGGAAAAATGGCTTGTTTTATTTTGACATGCAAGGAAATTTCAATAATGCTCAATTTTTTGATTTAAGTACCGATCAATTCTGGCAAGCTATCACTGCGAAACCAGATTCATCTTTTTTTATTACTGGAAAAATTTACTTGGATGACACTTCTGAAAGTGATATACTTTTATTAAAAATAAAAGACGAAGGAGAAATTGAATGGGAAAAGAACATTGGAACAAAATATAGAGAAGCAGGGAAGGGAATAGCTATAAATGGAAATCAAATTGGGATTATTGGCGAACGAACAGGACCAGCTGGCATTTATAATGGGAATGACTTAATTTGGCTAGTCACAGATTTAGAAGGCGACCTAATTTCAAATGTAGAACAAATCCCTCACCAAGTAAGCGAACAAATTATTCTCCGTCCTAATCCGGCACGTAACAAGCTCTTTGTGGATTATATAAATCACGAAATGCCATCCACTTGGCAGATTATTAACACAAGTGGGATAGTTGTCAAGAAAGGAACGTCATCATTATCTCCAATAGAAATTGATATACAAGATTTAAATCAAGGGGCCTATTATTTTAAAGTCTGTAATGAAAACGGTCTAATTCAACGATTTATCAAGACGTAAATAATAAGGATTATACTAGAACAATATTAGTAGTTGACAAAAGCTGATGAAGTAACTTATGCCTAAAAAAGAGCTCACACGTGATTACTCTGGAAATTATGGTTTAGGAGTCTGCGGAGAATATCATTAGTTTGACCTACATAGAATATATCATGTACAGGAGCATATAAGATATAAGTATAAAATGTGGGCATAAAAAAAAGGTCAAACAATGAAAATCATCATTTGACCTTTAGCGCCTCCTCAAGGACTTGAACCTTGGACCTACGGATTAACAGTCCGCCGCTCTAACCAGCTGAGCTAAGGAGGCGTTTGCGGATGGCAAAAATAGAAGAACAATCCTTAATGCAAAAATTTTTTTCACAAAACTTGCATCTCATGCGTTAGGATTATGGTAGCATGTATTAAATGCTAAATATTGTTTAAAAATGAGGGGTCATCAGCGAACAGCATTTGATTGACTTACCTTTATGATAGCAAACACTTGAAACGATAAAGCTAGACTTTTCCATATCCTATGCTCTGCTTATATTTTTACTAGCAGGGACTCAGCTTTCTTTTGCTCAATTAGAAGGTAATATCCTTGTATTGCCTGAACAGGATAACCATGCTTTACTAAAAAATAGTCTTGGAGAAGAACAAGGTCCATTTGAATTTGCCACAGCTATAAAAACTATAATTGATATTGCTAATGATGATGGGTGGGTAAGTACAGATGAAGATCGATTTGTTTGGCGAAAGTTATTTTACTCTGCAGGCGCACACTCATTAAATTTTGGTTTTACCAGTTATAATATGCCTGTAGGTGGATCTATGATTCTCTATAATGATGATGAATCAGATATTAAAGGCCCATTTACTGAGACAGATAATGAATCGCACGGCCAGTTATGGACTCCAATCGTAAAAGGAGATAAGGTTTGGTTGGAAGTAAGTGTTCCAATGGATGTAATCCAAGAATTGGATCTTCAGTTATATAGTGTAAACCATGATTTTAGCGGGTTATTTCCAGGTTCTGGATCTTGTCATCTTGATGTTGCCTGTGGATTAGAAGATGGCTATCCACAAGTAGATCAATATAGAAACATGATTAGCAGTGTTGGTGCGTATCATTTTAGCGGCACCAAGATTTGCTCTGGTGCTTTAATGAACAATGCTTCAAATGATTGCACCCCTTTTTTCTTAACGGCTGAACATTGTAATGTTAATCAAGTTACGGCCCCAACCGTTGTAGTTTATTGGAACTATGTAAATAGTTACTGTCGATTACCGGGTAGTATAGAAAGTGGGCAAACGGGCAATGGTATTTTGAACCAATATAACACAGGTGCTACGTTTAGGGCTGGATGGGATGAAAGTGACTTTACATTAATAGAGTTAGATGATCCTTTATTACCTGAACACCAATTATACCTGTTAGGATGGGATAGAGGTCTTGCATTACCTTCTTCTAGTGTAATGATTCACCACCCTAGAGTTGAAGAAAAACGCATATCAATAAATGTTGACAAGGTTAGATATAAAGACAATAATGTAAACGAGAAATATATCACGGTAGATAATTGGGAAATTGGTTCTTCAGAAATTGGTTCTTCAGGTTCTCCCTTGTTAAATGAAGAAGGGTTGGTCATTGGACAGCTAAATGGCGGTCAGGCCGCTTGTGGAAACAATGATTATGATGAGTTTGGTTGGTTAAGAGCTAGCTGGCAAGGTGGCGGGACCATGAGTACTCAACTTTCATCTTGGTTAGATCCGGATGGTATCGCTGGTACTAGCATGAATGGTATGGCGTGTGGCTATGCTGTTTTAATGAGTGAACAACATGCCGCTATTTGCACGGAGCAGGTCAATACGTATAGTATAGAAGGAGAAATAAGCACCGCCTTCTCTGGAGATGTCTTGTTGACAGTTGATAATCCAGAGAATATTAGCGTCTCTTTCTCTAGTGGGAATATATCTCCAGGGGGTGCCTTTACCTTGCAATTATATGATTTGGATCAGCTATCTTCTAATTCATATCCGCTTACTATTAAGGCCAAGAATGGTCCTCAAATGGCTGAACAAAAGATATGGTTGACCATTTCAGGAAATACACCCTTGAAGCCTGAACTTGTTTTTCCAGAACATTATCAAAATGATATATCTCTGACACCTTATTTGCAATGGTCAATGGATGACCATGCCAATTTTTACAGAATACAAATTGATGATGCCGAAGACTATGAAAGTCCAATCGTAGATATAACCGTAAAAAATAATGGGGTTCTTCAGCCTTTCGAATTAGAAGGCAGCACTCAGTATTTATGGCGAGTTAAAGGGCTAAACAATTGTGGAGAAAGTGAGTGGTCCGACAGTCATATATTCAATACAAAGAATAGATTTTGCAGCACAGTGACATGGGATGGTGCCTTACTAATTCCAACGAATGCATCTATTGTGCAAGCACAAGTTACCAATCCATATAATTTGGCACTAGAAAGTGTTTACGTACCGAATATAAGAGGTTCTCATAGTTATATAGGAGATATCAGTTTTAGTCTATATCATCAAAGCACTCTGGTGACATTGTGGGATAATCAATGCGGTAGTGACGAAGATTTTGATTTTGGCTTTAGTGATATTTCCGCAGCACCTAAAAGCTGTCCACCTACACATGGAAATATCATTGAATCGCATGAGCCTCTTTCACAATTCGCAGGCATAGCCTCAAGTGGTATTTGGTCATTAGTGATTAAAGATGATTTTGACAGTGATGGTGGCGTTCTAGAGCATTGGGAACTTGAATTTTGCTTTACAGATAGCGAACCAAACACCTTCTTGACTGAATCGCCAAGTTACCTATTATGTCCCAATGAAGATTTATTCATAGAATGCTATGTTAAGGTAAATGAGCCCAACGAGTTAGGTTTGCAAGTGTTTGATGAAGAAGGCAATGAGCTTTCGGTATCCTATTCGATAAATAATTTAGATAATAATCAAATTGCTAGAGTATTAATAGATGAATTACCGGCACATCTAGGAAACGAATTTCCAATAACATTAAAAGCGTTTACAAATTCTGTTGTTTTAGAACAAGAGGTTCATATTTCCCGTCGATCTGAAGGAGCGGCAACTGTAGTGTTAGAGCCTGACCACGGTGAATCCTATCATATGGATGAGCCTGTGATTATTGAATTGGAAACAGAGCCGGATGACCTTTCATTTTTGGTAGAAATTGCCACAGATACTTCATTTACGGATATAGTATACCAATATCAAGGTTTAGAATCCATTATTGTAGTGGACGCTATTTTTTCAGATAGCAGCTTTTATTATTTACGAGTTAAGAATGAAAAAGATCAAGCCTGCTCAGGCTTAACGGATATAATCCCTTTTGAATACGGTTTTACTTCGGACACAAAAAATCTTTCAGAATCTGTGGATATAAGGATCTACCCTAATCCTACGGATGGAGAGCTTACCATTTTATGTCCAGAGCTTTCAAATCCAACATTGTTTATTTTCAATTGCCTTGGCCAAATAAAACACACATCCTTAATAGAAAATGGCCAAAAAACAATAGGTACCTCAACTTGGGAGCAAGGTATTTATTACGCAATAGTAGAAGAACAAGGGGTTAGAATAATTAAAGAATTTCAGGTTATCCGCTAAACGTGCTTTTCTTACATTTGTGGGGTTAAAAAGTACCAAATATGAGTTTAGTAACGGTAGGCACAGTCGCTTTTGATTCTATTGAAACACCAAAAGCCAAAGTGGATAGAGTAATAGGTGGCGCATGCACCTACATCAGCTGGTCTGCATCTTATTTCACAGATGATATTAAGTTAGTCTCGATTGTAGGTGAAGACTTCCCTCAAGAAGAATTAAATGCCCTTTCCAGCAGGGGTGTGGATTTAGCAGGATTAGAAATCGTAGAAGGTGGTAAGTCATTTTATTGGTCAGGGCGTTACCATGACAATATGAATAGTAGAGATACATTAGTAACCGAACTAAATGTATTAGCGGACTTTAATCCTGTGCTGCCAGAATCCTATAAAGGCGGTGATTTTTTAATGTTAGGTAATCTAACACCAGAAATACAATTACAAGTTATAGAGCAGATGGAAACAAAGCCTAAGCTTGTAGTTATGGATACCATGAATTTTTGGATGGATGTGGCCTGGGATAGTTTGTTGAAAACGATAGAAAAGGTTGATGTGATTACTATAAATGATGAAGAGGCCAGGCAATTATCAGGTGAACATTCATTAGTTAAAGCAGCGGAGAAGATCCATACACTTGGACCTAAATATGTGGTAATTAAGAAAGGAGAGCACGGTGCCTTGTTATTTGGCGAAGGTCGAATTTTTTCTGCCCCCGCTTTACCATTAGCTGAGGTATATGATCCTACAGGGGCAGGAGATACGTTTGCAGGTGGATTTATTGGTTACTTATCTGGACA
This sequence comes from Saprospiraceae bacterium, assembly GCA_020629315.1. Classification (GTDB taxonomy): domain Bacteria; phylum Bacteroidota; class Bacteroidia; order Chitinophagales; family Saprospiraceae; genus JAHDDO01. Next base: position 87,541 of record JAHDDO010000009.1, read on the forward strand.
AGGAGAAGTAAGTTTTGATAGCTTGAAAAAAGCAATAATTTACGGTTCAGCTATGGCTTCTTTTTGTGTAGAAGAATTCAGTATAGGTAAGCTTAAGAAGCTAAACCAAGAAATGATAAACGAACGAGTGAAAAAGTTTGTAGAGATATCTAGGGTCGATCTGTAACGATTGATCCTTTATCCATTATGAGCATGGTGATACATGTAGATCAGTAGTATGATCAGTAAAGCAAAAACAATAAAAAACTGACCTAAACAAGATCCTTTTCTTCCCCAATTTTGATTTGACCCACCTGACATATTCTTAAAGTCTGACTTTATTCAAAATAACTGTGCAAAGAAAGCTAATTCTTAAAATATAACACTCCAAAATACTAAGTTTCTTTTTCAGCACCAAAATTCATTAGATCGCTTGGCAACGTACCTTTAACCAGTTTTTATGTTTGTCATCCAAGTGAACCCCTAGCTTTTCGTACACCTTTTCATGGTAATTATTCAACCAATTTCTTTGTTTAGAGGTCAGTTTTGGACGAATAATGGCTCGAGTATCAATGGGAAAAAGAGTCAGTGATTCGTGACAATAAAAACCATCAACACTATGTTTTTTTGTCAAAATTAGATTCTCTATTCGGATACCGAAAGCACCATCTTTGTAATAACCAGGCTCATTAGAGGTAATCATTCCCTCTTCTAGAATGGTATTAGCCCTAGGTGATGCACCAGCTGTAAACCCTTGAGGTGGCTCATGAACATTTAAGAAATAACCTACTCCGTGACCTGTTCCGTGGAAATAATTAAGTCCTTCAGCCCATAAGTACTTTCTAGCAAAGGCATCTAATTGCCCGCCATTTGTTCCTTTAGGGTATATGGCTGTCTCTAGGTCAATCATGCCTTGCAACACACAAGTATATGCCGTTTTGAACTCTTCAGTAATGGACGTTTCTAATGGGATAGTCCGCGTTATGTCTGTTGTACCATCAAAATATTGTCCGCCCGAGTCACAGAGTAAGGTACCCTTAGCTTCTATCATTTTGGCGGTTTCTGGCATCGGCCTATAATGAATGACAGCCCCATTCGATCCATAGCCAACAATGGCATTGAAGCTTTCCCCAAAATAATCGGCTTCTTGCGACCTGAATTCTGCCAGTTTCATGGCAAATTCATATTCAGATACATTACGAGAAGCTAAGGTGTCCTCTAGCCAAACAAAGGCTTTGGTAAGGGCGACGCCGTCCTTTATCATGCAATTTCTAACATGCTCCACCTCATGATCATTCTTGATAGCCTTCAATTTCCTGATTACACTGGGCTCAAATTTTGTTTTAGCACTAGTCGCATTATAAAAATGATATGAAGCGATTCCTGGATCTATTAGCAGCGTCCGATCAGGATGTAAATTTTGAAGATCTTGTTTGATGGAAGCATATTCTTTAATCGTTACATTATGGTCGATATAGTATTTACGTAAGGAATCATCTAGCTTTTGCGGACCAATGTACAAGTAGGTAGCACTGCGATCCATGATTACATAGGCAATGGCAACCGGATTGCACTCGACATCTCTACCGCGTAAATGAAGTAACCAAGCTATATCATCAAGAGCAGATATGAAAAGACTGTGATTTTCAGGGATAGAATTTCGTACAGTTTCTAATCTATCTGCTAGACTGGCTCCTTGGTACTTTTCAGGATGAAGAAAAGCGAGGTCGTCAGGAAGATTAGGTCGATCCGGCCAAACTGCATTAAAAAGATCACCTGTGTCAACAGTTTTTATACCTTTTTCTGCAAGGCTAGCTGATAATTTTTCAAATCCAGTTACAGATATATTCAAACCATCAACACCTACAATATCACCCTCATTTAGATTTTCTTTCAACCATTGTAAATGAGTAGGGGAAAATTGGTTATAGACTTTGTGTAATTCGAACTCACTTTGTGCAAGTTCATCCACGGCTTGTATAAAGTATCGAGAATCTGTCCACAACCCGGCATGCGTGTCGGTAACTATAACAGTGCCCGCTGACCCAGTAAATGCAGAAATCCATTCGCGACATTTCCAGTGATCAGCAATATATTCGCTTTGATGTGGATCTGAAGAGGGTATAATTAAGGCTTTTATATTTTGGTCGGTTAGGACCTTTCGTAGTGCTTGTATTCTTTCGTTGATAGTCATATTATAAAAAAACTTAACATGTTTTACATTGAATTTCTTTCACTTTAATATTAAAGAAATTAATAATATGTATATATTTGAGTAAATAAGTGTTTTTTAGCCTTTTGCTAAAACTAAATACTTAGAATTGGAGTAATATAATAATAAACATAATCCTATTGCAATGTTAAAGCAGAATTTGAGCCAGAAGATGATGCAGAAGTTGTCTCCACAGCAGATACAACTTATGAAGCTATTGCAAATTCCTACGGCGACATTGGACCAAAGAATAAAAGAGGAGTTAGAATCTAATCCTGCTTTGGACGAAGGGAATGATGCACAAGAAGTGTTCGACATACAAGATGAAAAAGAGGATGGGGCAGAAGAAGTCGAAAACTTCGAGCTAGATGATTATCTCAATGAATATATTGAAGAAGACCCTATAAGCTATAAGATCAAATCAGATAACTTCAATGTAGAAGACGAGGATAAGGCCATGCCAATTGCGGTTGAGACTTCATTTAATGATTTTCTTATGCGACAGTTGGATATGCTTGATTTTGAAGATGAGCGTTCTCGGAACATAGCTTTGCAAATCATTGGTAGCATAGATAGTGATGGGTATTTACGAAGAGATCCCCTTTCTATCAAAGATGACCTATTATTCTCCAATAACATTGATGCAGATACAGATGAGATCGAATCTCTCCTTTTACAAATCCAACGATTCGATCCTCCAGGAGTAGGAAGTAGAGATTTAAAGGAATGTTTGCTTAATCAGTTGTACCATAAACAGGAAAAGGACCCTGAAAATCATATTGAAGAAAGGGCCCTGGCTGTAAAAATTTTGGAAAATTACTTCGAAGAGTTTTCTAAAAAACACTATAAGAAACTACAGAAAAACCTAGCGCTTTCAGAATCTGAGTTGAAAGATGCGATTAGTGAAATTTTAAAACTAAACCCGAAGCCTGCCTCGAACTTTGTGGGAGCCGGTGATCGAACTAATCAATACATCGTTCCAGATTTTATTATCACGAATAGAGATGGAGAGTTAGATTTAATGCTGAACTCTAAGAATGCCCCGGATCTACGGATAAATGATAATTATCTAGAGATGCTTAAGTCATACAAAGTATCTACAGGTGGCAGAAAAACTACGAAAAAAGAAAAAGAAGCGGTAATGTTCATCAAGCAGAAAATTGACTCTGCTAAGTGGTTTATTGACGCTATCAAACAAAGGCAAGAGACCTTGTATAACACTATGTACTCGATCATGCGATTCCAATTAGATTACTTTTTGACGGGTGATGAGAAGGTATTGCGTCCTATGATATTGAAGGATATCTCAGAAATCACAAATCTGGATATCTCTACTATTTCTAGAGTAGCTAATAGTAAGTTTGTTCAAACAGAGTTTGGCACCAAGCGTTTGAAAGATTTCTTCTCGGAGTCACTTCAAACACAAGATGGGACATTGGTATCTACATTAGAAGTGAAAAACATCTTAAATGATATCATTGCTGCAGAAGACAAAAAGAAGCCACATTCAGACGAAAAGCTCAAAAATATGCTTCAGAAAAGAGGTTATAATATAGCTCGTCGGACCGTAGCTAAATATAGAGAGCAACTCAACATACCAGTAGCAAGGCTACGGAAAGAATTGTAATTCATTGTCAGATTCTCGGCTTCTAGGTTAAATTCCTATTAAATATCCTGTCTAAGGAAAGATTGTCTATGCCCAGATGTTACATTCTGTGTAAGTTAAGGTCATAAGACTAGAAAATCTATTACTATGAAAAAGATCACATTATTAAGTTTAATTATAGTAGCATCTCTAAGTACAAGTTGTGCTGTGTTAGATGCATTGATTGCTATGCAAGAAACGAATAGCCAACCTGCTCAAAAAGAAGTAGAAGCGCCTACGCATAAAAAGATTGAAAAAACGCCAACACGGGTCAATAAGACAGTAACAGCCAGTGATGCAGATGGATTAGTCCAGGCCTTGGGTTTGCAAGGAGATGTAGCTGAGAATTTTAGGAAAACAATTATCCTGTATAACAAAGAACGTAAACAAGTCCAGATGTCTGATATCACAGCGGAAGCAAAAAGTGGGGCATTGGCGACTATAGCTCAAGATCAACATCAAGCAATAAAATCGCTTATTCCAAGCACTACATTCGACAAATACCTTTCCTTAGTAGGAGATACTGCAAGGAGTAGTGGAGCGGGTTCGCTCAAAGTAGGTGGAGGCGAATAACTATTTATACTTGTTAAAAGCTAAAGAAAAGGCCTGTTGCAAAATTGCACAGGCTTTTTTTATTTCAGCCTCTGAAATTAGTAATGGCGGCGCAAGCCTAAAAGAACGGTCATTGAACAAAAAGTAATCTATAATAGCACCTTGCTCTTTAGCAAACTGTACCACATGTTTAAGATATTTTCGTTTAGTCAATTCCACAGCCATAAGTAAACCCACACCTCTCACCTCTTTCACAATCTCATGATCAAGTAAGGACTTAAATAGTGAAGATTTTTCGTTTATATCTCCAATGGAAGATCCATCATTTATTAAGGAAAAGGCAGCCAAGCCTGCCGCACAACTCAAAGGATGACCTCCAAATGTGCTAATATGACCTAAAGCGGGATCTTTGCTAAAGTTATTTATGATACTTTTTGGACCCAGGATACCTGCTAGAGGTAATCCTCCGCCCATAGCTTTTCCGACACAAATTAGATCAGGAGCAATACCATATTTATGGGTGGCAAATAAATCACCCGTGCGACCAAAACCTGTTTGAATTTCATCAAGAATAAAAAGACAATTTGCTGCCTGACATTTTTCTTGAACGGCTTGTAAGAAACCATCCTTGGGTGGAATAACACCGGCCTCGGCTTGAATAGGTTCTATTATTACACAAGCTGTCTTTTTATCTATTACCGATAAGGAATCAATATCATTAAAATCTATCCAATGAATATCTGGAAGTAATGGGTAAAATGCTTGTTTATATTTTTCATCAGAACGCAAACTCTCTGCCCCTTGTGTAGATCCGTGATACGCGTGTCTAGCTGCGACGATCTTTGTACGACCTGTGCTTCGTTTAGCGAGCTTCATAGCCGCTTCGATAGCCTCCGTTCCAGTCAGAACATAGTATAAGCTGTTATATTTTTCCGGTAACACTTCACAAAGTGCTGTTGCATAAGCTACTTGAGATGATTGAATATGTTCTCCATAAACCATGGTGTGCAAGTGCTTATCTAATTGGTCATTTATGGCCTTTTTTATACTGGGATGACCATGTCCTAAGGAACTAACTGAGATACCCGAATTCAAGTCCATATATGCTTTTCCTGTATCATCATATAGATATACGCCTTCTGCTCTTTGGATAGTAAAACCCATACTCAATTCACTGGTTTGACCCACATGCTGTAGAAAAAGTTGACGCTTGGTAATCATAAAACAAAGATACATGCTGAGGCCATGAATCAAATTTTCACATCACCTTAAGTTTCGTATCTTTGTTACTGATCTGTTAAATAGAGGCCACAACTTCTGTCCTTTATTAATTTTCAATCCCAACAGTATACTTTAACGCAAAATTTGACGTATGAATCTAAAGGATTCTAATATGAAGACGATTGGTTTATCTATGGTCATGCTTTTAAGCATTTGCCATTTTTCATTTGCTCAAGGCATTCAATTTTTTGAAGGAAGCTGGGAAGAGGCTTTAGCGGAGGCTAATAAGCAAGAAAAACTCTTGTTTGTAGATGCGTATGCCGTATGGTGTGGACCCTGCAAACGAATGGCGAAAACAGAATTTACCAAAGACGACGTCGGAGACTTTTATAATACCAATTTCATTTCTTTGAAATTAGATATGGAGAAACCCGATGGCCGATCATTTGAAAAAACATATCCTGTATCTGCGTACCCAACGATGTTTTTCCTAGATGGAGATGGGAAAGTGGTAAAAAAGATAAAAGGGTTTAGACCTGGTGAAGCACTTATTGAAGAAGGACGAGCCGCATTGGGTTCTGTCGACTACAGTGCAAAATATGCTAAGCGCTATGAAGAAGGTGAACGAGATTACGATCTTGTTTTTAATTATTTAAAAGCGTTAGGCAAGTCTGGAAAATCAACGATAAAAATTGCTAATGAATTCTTGAAAGAAAATGAATTAGATAAAAAACAACGCACTGAGATTTTGAGTGTTGGCGCTACAGAAGCGGATTCTAAAATATTCGAGGAATACATTAGTGATGCTGACTATGCAAAATCCATTGTTGGAGCTGATGCCTTTTATGCCTCTGTAGATAAAGCCTGTGAAAACACCGTTAAAAAGGCTATAGAGTTTGAATATATGGAGCTGATCGATGAGGCCATCGAAAAAATGAAATCAGTAAAATCACCTAATGCAAAAGCCTTTGCTTACACATCCAAAATGGAATATGCAAAAGCATACAAAGAGGAGGCTATGTATCTAGACATTGCAAAAACATATGTAAAAAAGATTGGCAAATCAGATGGTCTAGTCTATAAAATGGTAGGTAGCGATATCTTAGAAAAATTCCCAAGTGACTCAAATAATGAATATGCTTTTGACCTTTTACATAAATGGCTAAAAACAGATCCAACCGAGGCAAACTATTTGTACATGATCCGATTATTAGTTCAGAATAGCAAAACACCGGCTGCTGTTGACTTAGCCAATGAAGCCGTTGAAAAATTAGATAAATTGGGTGTAGATGCTAAGCGATTAAAAATGACATTGGAAAAACTAGACCCAAAAGGAAAGACAGAGTGAAGCAAAGAATATTGATAGTATTCCTATTTTTTATTGCAGCTGGTTCTAGTTGTTTTGCCCAAGTGCATTTCAACAATATCACTATTGAACAAGCCATGCAAAGGGCCAAGATTGAGGGTAAGCACATCTTTATCGACACCTATGCTCCTTGGTGTAAGCCATGTAAAAAACTAGAACCCATCTTTAAGGACCGTGAGGTGGCTAGTTTATTAAATCAAAACTTCATTTGCGTACGAATAAATGCAGATGATCCAGCGGCAGCAGATTTTAAAAATAGATATAGAGTTGTTTTTCTACCCACCCTTTTATTTCTGGATAGAAATGGGGCTATTAAAGTGAAGGTAGATAAGGTGATTTCAAAATACGAATTGATCTCCTTTGCAAATCATGCCCTTCATTCAAATGTGGTGTATAACTCGATGACTATCCTCGATAATCCAACACAGCACACAAAGCCCTCTCAAACTAACCCAACGTTAGAAACAGCGAAGCCAATGGTAAAGAAAGAGGTGGTAAGTGCAAGTAAACCGGTCACTAAAACGACAACAAGGCCTGCTGAAACTAAACCGGCACCTAACACACCGAAAGAAGATGAAAAGATATTGTATGTATTAGATGAAGCACTGGATGCTCCACCAGAAATTCTATACCAGGAAGCTTATTTTAGAATGCAGTTAATGGATGGAAGTCACTGGGATGTGGCCAGACAATATTTAAGTACGCAGTATGATTGGAGCACGGAAAAAAATATGCGCTTCATCTTTGATTTTTTACGGGATACCGATTCTGATGATTTCAAATATTACATTGATAATAAAGCAGATTTCATTGAGCTATTTGGAGAACGACAGGTCGAACTGACTACGGAAATAGTAGTGGAAACTAAATTGACACAAGGTTACCCAAGACCTGATTTAAATAAAGCCATTACCTTATACGGATATCTAGATCCAGAAAATGCCATTGATAAAGCATATAGATATTCTATAGGACGATCCTATGAAGAGCGTAAGTTTGACGAATTTGAAGAGTATGCTACACAATATTTATTTGGATCTGAAAAGAAAGATAAAGACGTGATGTATCTCTATGCTGCTTTTGTAGAGTATCAATATGATGAAAAATCAAAATTAAATCGCGCGGTAGATCTCATCGAAGAATGTGTAGCCATGGATAATAGTCGATATGATTATTTTGAAACCTTGGCTAAGTTGCATTTCAAATTGAAGAATAAACAAAAAGCACTTTTAGCAGCCCAACGCGGCATTGATCTTGCCCAAAAACAAGGTGCTTCTCAGGCTAATTTAATGATCCTTATGGAGGACATTGAACAGCTATAATAGGCTAGAACTTTAATGTAACTTCTATCGGACAATGATCAGAAAATCCGGCCTCAGGATAATGCTTTGCTCCTACAATATTGGTATCTAAATTTTCTGAACAAGAAATGTAGTCGATACGCCAACCTTTATTTTTTGCCTTAGCGCCCGCTCGATAGCTCCACCAAGAAAATGCATCAGGACTATCAGGATCAAATTTTCTGTATGCATCGATATAATCCTTAGAAAACCAATCTTGAAGCCATTCTCGCTCTTCAGGTCTAAATCCAGATGGTTTATCTTTTCGAGTAGGATTATGTATGTCAATGTCCAGTCGTACCACATTATAATCTCCTACAATGATCAACTTGTCTTTTTTTGTAAATCGCTTAGCCACATACTTTCTGAAGTCATGAAGAAATTCCATTTTGAATGCATGTCTTTCTTCACCTGAAGAACCGGATGGAAAGTAGCAATTTAATAAGGTAAAATTAGAATGGGTAGTTTCTAACACTCGACCTTCAATATCATACTTCTTATGGCCCATACCTTCTTTAACGTCTAATGCAGCTTCTTTCACAAAGGTGATAACGCCACTATATCCTTTCTTTTCCGCAGAATGCCAGTAGGCGGTATATCCTAAGTCATTAAATATGGTAGGGTCTACCTGATCGATCTGTGATTTACTTTCTTGAATACAAAAAATATCAGGAGCTGCTTGCTGTAACCAATCAATTAGACCCTTTTTTAAGGCCGCTCGGATACCGTTGACATTATATGAGATGATCTTCATTATTGTAAATTAAAACTTTGTGCGGTAGCATCAATATCGTCAATAGAATGGCCGCCTTTAACATCTTTCATCGCAAAGGACATCATTGAACTTTTGTGAGCAGTTGCTAACTGGGCGCCTCCTATATCTTTCCAATCGCCCCAACTGACTTCAAGCCCTTTAACAGGTAGAATCTTTACCCACATTTGGTAAGCAGTAGGTCTATAATTTTCGTCGAGATGCCACACATAAACATCACCTGGTGTTACACCGCCACTTTCGTAACTAACTTTGAGTCCTGTCTGACCATTTTCTAAAGACACTACGTCAAGCGCAGTGCCTGGGTCTTTGATTTTGAAAGGCGCAAACATCCAAAAGGAATCATTGCACCAAAAACTCCACGCTTTGGAGATTAATTTATCTTTCTTATCTCCTTCTTGTACCACACCTCCTTTTAAAGCTTTGCCTTCATAGGCATCTAAATCCATAATTACCTCATTGTCACCCCACTGAATATTGGCAAGGTTATTTTTCTTATCCCACTTGTATTTATGGCCACCCATAAATTCCCATTGTAAATAGGATAAGGTATCCCATGCCTCCTTATTTAGGCTTTCCCACATTTTATCGGCAACTACTGAAGCATTCTCTCCATTGACACTTTCTGGCATTTTTTTGCTCATAGCCTTAAAACACCCTACACCCAGAAGTACTAATAGCACAAGTAATATTCCTAGTCTTTTCAAAAGTTTCATCTTTTTGTTTTTCTTCAAACGGACAGCAAGCAAATAGGTTCAAATGCTGTCCTTAGGCACGAAATTAGCATTAATCGTATTTTGAGCATCGAAATATCCTAAGGTTATGTATAAGGATAAAAAAGTAGTAGTGGTTTTACCGGCCTATAATGCGGCCAAGACATTGGCACAGACCTATGCAGAAATCCCTTTTCCCTTAGTGGATGAGGTAATTTTATGTGATGATGCGAGCAAGGATAACACCGTAGAGGTAGGTGCTAAGCTAGGCATACAACATATCATAAAACATGAAAAGAATAAAGGCTATGGCGGAAACCAAAAGTCTTTATATAATAAGGCATTGGAGTTAGGTGGTGATATTGTAATCATGTTGCACCCAGATTACCAATATACACCTAAACTTATACCTAGTATGGTTAACATTATAGGTGAAGAACTTTACGAAGTAGTTTTGGGCTCAAGGATCTTAGGTAAAGGGGCGCTTAAAGGGGGTATGCCCTATTATAAATACGTAGCTAACCGTTTTTTGACGGGGTTTCAGAATCTATTGATCAGCTATAAATTATCAGAATATCATACAGGCTACCGAGCCTTTAGCGGCAATGTACTGCGAAGTATAGCCTTTAATAATAACTCGGATGACTTTGTTTTCGACAATCAAATGTTATCACAGATCATATACAAAGGCTTTGACATTGGAGAGGTAACCTGCCCGACTAAATACTTTGAAGAAGCTTCATCCATAAATTTTAGGCGAAGTGCCATTTATGGCATGGGCGTGCTTGGAACCTCACTTGTGCATCGATTGAATAAATGGGGGCTCATGCGATCTTCCTTATACCAGTAGAACTTATCTATTCCTTTTCCGTTTATATTCTTCATGGGCCATAATCCACATAACGACGATCCAACAGCTGCTTCCCGAAAGGAAGACCATATTGCTTTAGCATTTGAATCTGTAATTCGAAATCAGGATAAGCGATTTTATTATGAACCTGCTTTATCAGGACACCCTGGAGACGAATTATTTACTCGTAGCTTTTGTGGCAAAACCATGCATTTTCCAATCTGGGTTAGTTCCATGACTGGTGGTACAGAGCGAGCTTCCATGATAAATAAGAATCTAGCGAAAGCTTGTGGTGAATTTGGCCTAGGTATGGGTTTAGGTTCTTGTAGACAACTATTGTATAGTGACGAATATCTGGCAGATTTTAATGTGCGGCCTCTAATGCCTGAAAGCCCATTATGTATCAATTTGGGTATCGCTCAGATTGAGCAGCTTATAGATAATCAAGAGTTAGACAGAGTCTCTAGCCTCATGGATAAGTTAGATGCTGATGGCTTGATTGTTCATATTAATCCCTTGCAAGAGTGGCTTCAACCAGAAGGGGACCATATTCAGCATCCACCGACTGAGACGATTCAAAAACTGATGAAGGCCCTTGATATGCCTATACTTGTAAAAGAGGTCGGACAAGGTATGGGACCAAAGAGTTTGGCAGCTCTGTTAGCTATGCCTTTAGAAGCTGTCGATTTTGGAGCGCACGGAGGCACTAATTTTTCGAAGCTTGAACTACATAGAGCTAGCGAAGCAGTGCAGGAAAGTTACGACATGGTCAGTATGCTAGGACATAATGCTTATGAAATGATGCGCTTTGTGCAACAAATAGCGAGCAGTGAACTAGAGATAAAAACTAAGAATCTAATTATTTCTGGTGGGGTAGGTAATTTTTTGGATGGATATTTTTTGCAGTCCAATGCCCCTCTTCCTTCCATATACGGGCAGGCATCAGCGATGCTAAAGCCAGCCCTGCAAGGATATGAAGAATTAAAGAACTATATTGAAAGCCAAATTGAAGGGTATAGAATGGCTCATAAACTATTAAAGGCTAAGGACCTCTCGAGTTATATCAGTGAATAATAAAAAAACGATATCAGGATTTTCCAAACTTTCTAAGCGAGGAAAGATTAAATGGATTGTTGAAAATTTCTTCAAGAATCCTGAATCAGTGATGCGTGAACTTGCCAGCTACTGGCATAGTAATGAAGATCAGCAAAAGATATTGGATGGTTTCAGTGAAAACACCATATCTAATTTCCCAATGCCTTATGGTGTTGCCCCGAATTTTGTAATAAACGAGAAGACCTATTGTGTACCCATGGTCATTGAGGAGAGTTCGGTTGTTGCCGCTGCTTCTGCTGCAGCTAAATTTTGGATGTCCCGGGGTGGGTTTACAACAGAGATACTCGGTATGACTAAGCTGGGTCATGTGCATTTTGTTTGGCAGGGTGATATTGAGATATTACAATCTAGGTTCGATGATATAAAGAAAAAACTCTTAGCGGATACGGAAGATATCACCAAAAACATGCAAGCCCGAGGTGGCGGTATTCAAGATATTATTCTTAAGAAAACAAGTGATGAAATTCCAGGATCATATCAGCTCTTAGCCTCCTTTGAGACCTGTGATTCTATGGGTGCTAATTTTATAAATAGCTGCCTAGAACAATTTGCTAAAAGTTTCAAGCAGTTTATGCTTACAGATTCTGCTATTCCTGATAAAGACCGGGATGTAGAGATCATCATGAGCATTCTCTCAAATTATACACCTGAGTGTTTGGTAAAAGCCTTTGTGAGCTGTCCTGTGGACGAATTAGGTAACTTTCCGAACGGTATGTCGGCCCAAGGGTTTGCAAAACGATTTAAAGATGCCATTGATATTGCGATCCATGATCCATACCGGGCCGTAACGCACAATAAAGGCATTTTTAATGGCATTGATGCCGTAGTCTTAGCCACAGGCAATGATTTTAGGGCTATCGAATCTTGTGGTCATGCATATGCTAGTCGGTCGGGTAGCTACAGTAGTTTGAGTGCCTGCTCTATTAAAGATGGGCAGTTCTATTTTGAGTTAATTATACCTTTATCAGTAGGCACTGTAGGTGGTTTGACCCGATTACATCCTATGGCAAAGCGTTCATTAGAATTGCTTGAAAACCCAAGTGCTGAAGAATTAATGCAGATTATAGCGGCAACAGGTTTGGCTCAGAATTTCGCAGCGGTACGCTCATTGATTACCACAGGTATTCAACAAGGGCATATGAAAATGCATTTGCAAAATATCCTAATTCAACTAAAAGCTACCGAAGAAGAGTCCAAACGAGTCATTTCACACTTTGATGATAAGGTAGTTTCATATAGTGGCGTCAATCAATATTTGGCCGAAATACGGGGGCTTACCGTAAATAGTTGAAACTTTAACATATTATCCTTTTCTTAATTTATTACTTTTGATAGCTATTAGCTTAAATCGAACGGTATCGGCCAATTTTACGGACACGGAAAACTGCTCATTTCTGGGGAATATGGGGTATTGGATGGAGCACTTGCGCTAGCAGTGCCTACCAAAAAAGGACAACATCTCCAAGTGAAAAATTATAATGGTTCTGACATTATCTGGAAAAGCTATGATGTTAACGGAGACGAATGGTTTAAATCTAAGATCTCCTTATTTGATTTTAGTGCGGTAGAGACAACGGACGAAGAAAAGAGTAAGTACTTAAAAAAGCTATTAAAGTCAGCCGTCCGTATTAACTCAGAATTCTTATCTAAGTGGAAAGGGTTCAAGGTGGAATCTAGATTGGAATTCCCTAAAGAATGGGGTTTAGGATCTAGCTCGACATTGACACACCTAGTCGCCGAATGGGCGGATATACATCCGATAGAACTTCATTTTCAAGTATCTGATGGTTCTGGTTATGATGTGGCATGTGCGGGTGCTGAATCAGCACTATTGTACAGGGTAACGGATGAAAGTGTAGCCTATGAACCGGTTTCATTTGACCCAAGTTTTAGCCAATCCTTATATTTTATCTATCTGAATGAAAAGACATCTTCAGATGATGCGATCCGATATTATTTCAAAAAAGCGAAAGGACGCAAACAGTTTTGTAAAGATATTACAGCCATCACTGAAAAAATGTTTGATGCAAGTTCACTAGCCGCTTTTGCTAAGCTGATGGAAGAACATGAAGATTTGGTGGCGAAGACCTTGGATCTAGAAAAGGTAAAAGACCGTCTTTTTGGTGATTATTGGGGTAGTATTAAATCCTTAGGCGCTTGGGGTGGTGATTTTGTGTTGGCTACTTCAGATAAATCCGCTACAGAAACCAGCCAATATTTTAAAGACAAAGGGTACGATACCTGCATACCATATGCGGAAATGATTGGCTAAACCTTACTGCACTTGTTCTGTCTTCTCTTGTCCTAATGGCTTTTCCTTGCCTAACTCACCTTGATTATTGATAACAACCCAGACGGTGATACTTAATAGAATTAGGAAAATAGCAATCATCTGAGTAAGTGTCATAGGGAACAATGTACCGAACTTACCATCTTCTCTTGGTTCGTGATTAAAGATTAAAAATTGTTTAATGATTTCTTTTTGCCGTTCCTGTTCTTCTTCGTTTAGACTCATGGTCTTTTTATTTGTCGAGTAACCTGCGGTGATAATTTATTTGGCCTATATGATACATCATGTGACCACTTAAATGTATTAAAAAATGGTGAACACTCATTTCATAATCCCAAAGCTGAATAGGATAATTAGCCTCTAAATCATCTGCGCTAAGGTCGGCGAATATAACTGTCAACGATTGTTTAAGGGCATCGATATCTTGAAGAAGGCTTGCTTTAGATACATGTTTTCCTTCAAATTCAAAGCTGCGGTCCCGAGTATATCCCGAATTACCGATGATATGTCCGATAAAATGGTTTAGGTTACCGATGATATGTAAGCATAAATTCCCGGCGCTATTCTTTATCTCATTTTGAATGGACCACATTTGGTCTTCATTACTATAGCTTTCAATTTCCGATCGCAATCGATTTAGGTCCCTAATAAAGAGGAAACGAAAAGATTCATTAGGCTGCATAGTTTTCTTTGGTTAATTCATATAAACGTAATGTAGCATCATCTCCTTCTAGTTCAATGTCCTTTATGTATGAAAAACCTAACTTTTCAATAAGAGCAATCGATGCTTTGTTTTCTGGCACTGTGATGGCAGAGACTTTCGAATAGTTTTTTTCATTAAATGCGAAGGCAAGCAATGGTTGGCAAGCTTCAAAGGAATATCCTTTTTTATAGAACTGCGGTAGTAAGGCAAAACCAATGTCAAGCCCTTCCAAACCGTCTCTATCATATAATCCACAAAAACCGATTTTTTCGCCGGTGCTTTTGAGAGATAAGGTATAATTCCCAAATCCTAATCGCAAAAATTGCGGTAAGGTTCTTTGTTCAATGTACTTCTTTGCTGCTTCCACATCATGCACATTCCGATCTCCTATATAATTGATCCAATCTTCGGAATTCATGACGGCTAACTGTAGAGTAGCGTCTTCAGTGGTTGTAGATGTGAGTATTAGTCGTTCGGTTTCGAAGCGTTTCATTATTGGCTTATTATGAGGTGTGGGACTTCGTCCAATGACCAATCGATAACTAGGCCTTTAGCTAATCGTTTAGCAATATCGGCCCCATAAAGATGTTCGGCTAAGTATAAAGATGCTTCGAATGATTTTGCCCCTCCCGCGCTGGTGATATACTTTCCATCGTGCACAAATAACACCTCATCTCTGATATCAAGTTGGGGAAACATCATGCGCATCGCTTCGATATCCGATGGAAAGGTAGTGCTCACATGACCATCTAACAATCCCGCTTTGGCTAATACAAATGCACCATCACAATGTGAGGTCACATATTGCGCTTTTTGTCCAATGTCGCTTACCCATTGGATCATCTCTTTATTTTCTAGATCACTATCTAAGTGATGTTCAGCACTAGGAACCACAAGTATATCTATAGGAGGTAAATCCTTATCGGTAAACGAAAAATCTGGGATCATCCTAATCCCTTCAAAACTTGTAATAATGTCTTTGTTCTGAGCCACAGTAAACACTTGCATTGGTTTTATTCCCTCTCTGTATATGGTATGTTGAAAAATATCAAAAGGCGCGGTTAACTCCGTATTATACACGCCATCCATTATAAGAAAGGCTACCTGATACTGATCTGCGTGGTAGGTATAATTAGCATTGGGAATAGAGCGACACCCTATGAAAAGAATAATAGAAAAGAACAGTGTATTGTGAACCAGATGCCGTAACACGTGTTTGATTTAAAAAGTAAAGAATATGTTTTCATTTCTCAAACGAGATCCAGTTAAGGCGCTTGAAAAAGAGTATAAAAAGCTTATGGAAGAGTCCTATCAGTTATCTACTAGTGATCGCTCAGCCTCCGATGAAAAACGCATGGAAGCAGAAGCCATTGCTGCAAAGATTGATGCACTGCGCGCCAATAATTAGAAATCTAGTAAATCGATTTCAAAAACAAGCACCGCATTTCTTCGCAAACCGTCGGGCGGGTTATTTGCATAGCCCAAAGAAGACGGAATAATAAAAATAGCGGAACCTCCTCTGGATATTAACGGGACCCCTTCGGTCCACCCATCAATCGTATTGGCAAGATTTACGTCTGTCTGTGCTAGATTATCAAAAGAGAACCCATCCGTGTAATATCCTTTGTAATTAACGGTAACCACATCGTCAGAGGATGGAAATGTACCATCACCTTCTTGCGTAATCACATAATGGAGTCCTGATTCAGTGACTTGTGTATGTAAGCCATTGTCTTCAATATATTGTTGGATCTCGGCCTCATTATCAATATCCACATCCAAGCTTGTTACACAAGCGGGTAATGAAAATAGAAGAACGATGGTGCTTAGAAAAAATAAATTACGCAACATAGCTTGTTTTTTATACATTAGTCGAGCAGCAAAGATGTATAAATTAGCTAAATAACTCAATATGAAGAATCCAAAAATAGCAGGTACAGCCCCTTTAAAAGTCGAACTTGAAGCGGGAAAGACATATGCGTGGTGCACCTGTGGCGAATCTGCAAAGCAACCCTTTTGTGATGGTGCTCACCGAGGTGGCGAATTCACGCCATTAAAATTCACCGCTGAAGAAGCTAAAACAGTTTGGATGTGTACTTGTAAACACACTAAGAATCCTGGCTTTTGTGATGGAGCACATAAGAGTTTGTGAGAATAAGAATTCATTTCTCGATAGCAATAAAAATATAATATGAAAAAGGTCTTAATGTTAATCGTATCTGTTTTTCTAATATCATGTGGAGGTCCAACTTTCGAAATAGAAGGTGACTATATTAATGTATGGTATGAAGTGCTAGACTGTGAAGAATTTCAAATGGAACGAACATTTTCGGATGAGGATGGATGTATAATCATGATTGATGGTCAAAAACTATGTTACTTATATAACTTTTCTAATAATGTGTATACGTTTACTCAAATCAACGTCACAAAGCAAGATACACTTATAGAAACAACAGATTACACATATGATGCAGAATCTCAAGAACTTGAAATTTGTGATGAGTTTGATTGCTTTTCGTTCGATTTTAGTGACTTAATCTTGAAAAGAGAAATTCCAGGAACAAGTTGTTTAAACCAAGTTCAATTGAAAAAACTGTAGGATTGCTCGAATGGTGTAAACCATTAAAGGGTGTGGCTTGTTAGTCTCAAAAATATGTATGCCAAAGACAGCTATCATTACAGGAGGTTCCAAAGGAATTGGTTTGGGGATTG
>JAHDDO010000009.1:105114-114650 GCA_020629315.1 Saprospiraceae bacterium
ATGCCAAAGACAGCTATCATTACAGGAGGTTCCAAAGGAATTGGTTTGGGGATTGCGAAATCATTGCTAGAAGCGGATTATAATGTCGTCATTACTGGGCGAAATGAAGGGACATTGGTCCATGCAAAATCACTATTAGCTCATGTTGACCGGGTGGAAACGGTAGTTTCCGATGTTCGGAATATTGCGGATTGTCAGAAAATGGTTCAGCAAGCTATCCATAGATTTGGTGGTGTAGATGTGGTGATAGCCAATGCGGGTGTAGGGCATTTTGCGCCTATAGATGAGATGAGCAGCGAACAATGGCAGCAGACTATAGACATTAACCTAACCGGTGTGTTTAATACGATAAAACCGGCCATTGAACCGCTAAAAAAGAGCAAAGGATATATCATTACAATAGCTAGTCTAGCAGGAACTAATTTTTTTCCAAGAGGGACGGCTTATAATGCCAGTAAATTTGGATTAGTGGGATTCTCTCAGGCTATGATGCTGGATTTAAGGCCCTATGATATAAAGGTTACGACTGTGATGCCAGGATCTGTAGCCACCTATTTTAACAATAATGAGCCTTCTGAAAAAGATGCTTGGAAAATCCAACCCGAGGATATTGGGCAAACAGTGGTAGATCTTTTGCGTATGCATCCACGAACCTTACCGAGTAAAGTGGAGATGCGACCAAGCCGACCTCCATCAAAATAATGAAGACAGACGTCGCTAGGGCGATAAGGGCTTATTGAGGAATTCCCCTTTTTCTTACCCTCTTTCTCTAATATGGTTTATTTTTGGTAGTCAATCAAAAACAGCACTATGCGATTACTGGCCCTATGTATTTGCTTGTTCATAAGCTTCCAGACTGCGTATTCCCAAACCTATCAGCGAATTTTTCGCCATGGAGATAGAAATACGACGGTTATGGGTGCCACTCTTCACTCTAATAATAATGTTATTGTACTATCCACTATAGGTGATACAGATGGTGTCCATGGGATAAATGTAACTAGCCATAATGTAAAGGGTGATAATATCCGATCAAGAGATTACATTGTTCAAGATAGTATTTCGATCGAACCCTTTGGGGAGATTATCAAAGTAGAAGAGGACAATTCCTTAGTATTTACGGTTCGAACAAGACAAAATGGAGCCTATGGAAATATCCTTTGTAAAAGCAATTTAGTCGGTGATCTTGAATATGCAACGGCTTTAGGGGGCACGTTTCAAGATACAAGTTATGGAGCTAGAACAGAATTAGCTGTGAGTCCATTTGGTGGCTTTTTGGTTGCAGCACAAGATTCAATTGATAGTTTATCCAGCATTGTACTACACCAAATGACGATAGATGGCATGCAAGCATGGACTAAGTCGTATTCATTTACAGACACTGTAGGAACGAACTATACCCACAGTTTTTCTGATATGGCTGTGGCCCACGATAGTACGACTATGATTGTTGGTTCTTATCGTGATTCTTTGGATAATGGACTGTATTTACTTCGATTGGATACCTTGGGTGTACCTATCTGGAGCCGTAAGTATCAATTTGGATCTTCCAATGAAATTGCGCCCTTAGATATGACGGTGCTTAGAGATAGTTCGGTTGTTATTGTGGGCGCACGTCGTTTAGATGATATTGATAGTGGCTTTGCCATTAAGATTGATAATAATGGAAATGTTGTTTGGAGTAATAACCTAATGTTTGCTACCATTCCAAATAATAATGAGCCGATGATTGCCAATGAGGTTGTAGAAGGACAGAATGGGCAAATTATAGTTTCTGGTCTATTAAACGTTTTGGCTGGAGATAATTCTAGTTTTGGAGCATTTATGTCAGAACTCGATGTTCTAACAGGAATGCAAGTTTGGAGTAAAAAATACGATGATCGTATTATTGAGAATATTGATACGGCATATGTTAGTGACGATATTACTCAATTACGTTATGATCCATTACGGCATAATGATAGAGGTAATCTGATGGCCACTAATGATGAGCATTACATTTTTGTAAATACAAGTGTAGATGCCCAATCTACAGACAATATAAACAGAGTACCTATTGTAGTTAAAGCGGACACTGAAGGTGCGGCCATGTGTGAAGAAGAGTATAGTTATGTAATCAGCCCACTTACCGTGAATGTGGACACCTTAGTGTGGAGTGAAGGCGCAGGAGGGTTTCTCCAATCAGTAGATGTTACTCGTTTTTTCTATGCAGGCATTTCTGCACCTACCTTATCCATAGAAGAGGTAGAAGTATGTCCGAATCTACCTGTAGATACTATTCTGGATGCTACTATAATGAATGCTATTTCGTATGAGTGGGAAACAGGAGATACAACAGCCATTATCAATGTTACCGAAGAGGGTGACTACCCAGTGACGGTAACCTTAGATACTGAAGTGTGTTTTGAGTTGTGTGATACGGCAAAGGTTTCTTTGTTAGATGAGCTAACATCAGAAATCGTAAATATTAATTGGGATAGGTGGTGTGAAGAACGACTAGTCCAAATGGATGCTGATGCAGATGGAGGCATGGAAGACTACACCTTTATGTGGAGTACAGGTGATTCTACATCCATTATTTTCATTCCTGAGGATAGTTTGTTTCAAACCTTTATGGTAACCGTAATGGACGAGTGCGGCATGATATCCATAACAGAACAATATTTAGATACCGATCATCCTGGTCGACCATTGCCTGAAGAAGCCAGCATTGATTTCTTAGAAGATATTTATTGTGATAGTCCAGAGGACAATAGAATATATCGATTAGAACTTGGAGTAACTGGAGGTTTTGATCAAAGCACGGTGCAATGGAACACTGGCGCAGCGGATGATGGACTACTTTCTATAGAAGTAGAAGGACCGGGTACCTACTCTGTTACATTAATTGATGACTGCATGTACGAAATCTCTGCTGAAATTGATTTTGACGTCCCTGAACCTGAAGAGATTTCTTTAGTAGTAATAGAAGATGAGTGTTTTGAACAGATTGAGATTGATTTTGAGATGGGCGACATAGACATTTCCACTATTCAGTGGAGTACAGGAGCAGGTGATAATGGACAAACGAGTATAGTGGTAGATGAATATGGTGTTCCTTACAGTGTTACAGTAGAAGATGATTGTAACTATATATTGACAGATGAGATAACCCCAGACCCGTCTTTAGAACCGACTCCGGATGAGATCAGTTTCGAAATTATCGATGATTATTGCGAAAATGGGGCTACCCTAGTGGTAATTACAGGGCCTGAAGGATATGATTCATCTACAATCACATGGAATCCAGGTGGAGCGTTCAATGGTATGGAAACTCTAGAAGTATTTAACACAGAACCGGTAGTATATACCTTGTCACTTATAGATAAATGTGGATTACTTACTGATACCACCTTTGAGGCACAGTCTAATCCACCTATAACTCCAACTATTGACTTATTAGTTGATACGATTAATTATTGTGAAAATGGATTTGTTAGTTTCTTTTCAGATTTTACAGGAGATGTTAATAATGATTCATATCAATTTTATTGGTTGGAGCTAGATGCGGACAGTATGCCAATAAAAGTGTTTGGAGATAGTGATCCATTCGAGTTAATGTCTTTAGATACTTCGAGAAGATATTTTGCCGAAATAAAGGATTTATGTAATCAAACTACTTACATTGATAGTATTGACTTTAGTCCGGCATTATTTCCTCCATGTGGAACTTGCTTTATGTGGCCAAATATTTTCTTCCCGGATCGAACCATCGATGGTGAAGGGGATGATGACGATGTATTTTTTAGACCCGTTCCTGTGGGATGTAACTTGAATTTCATAGACCAATATGAATTGTATGTATACAATGGCTACGGAAATTTAGTCTTTGAATCTTTTGATCCAGATTTAGGTTGGAGTGGGAGCACAAACGGGGATAAGCAACCTACAGGTGTATACATGTGGTACTCAAGGTGGACCTATAATGGTACTACCTACGAAGAGCGAGGCGACGTATCCTTAATGCGATAGTATGGTCTACGATCTTGTGATCGTCGGGGCAGGACCGTCCGGGCTAAACTGTGGTATTTCAGCCAAAGAAGCAGGACTTTCTTATGTAATTCTAGAGAAAGGAGTACTGGTTAATACCTTGTATAATTTTCCAGCTAACATGACCTTCTTTTCTACATCCAAAAACTTGGAAGTAGGCCACGTACCTTTTATTTCACATACCGATAAACCCACAAGGCGAGAGGCGTTAGAATATTATAGACGACTCGTAGAGTCTTATGATATCTCTATCCAGTACCGACAGGAAGTACTCAATATAACACATAGAGAAGACCACAAAGAAGTACGGACAGACCAACGCATTTTCAAAGCCAAATATGTAGTGATTTGTACAGGATTTTATGACAATCCTAATCTGTTACAGATACCTGGCGAAGAGCTACCCAAAGTAAAGCACTATTACGATGATGCACACCCATACATTGGCAGCAAACTAGCTGTGATAGGGGCGGCTAATTCGGCTTGCGATGTTGCTTTAGAGACCTGGCAAAAAGGGGCAGATGTAACGATGATCATTCGTGGCGATTCTCTCTATGAGAAGGTGAAATATTGGATATTGCCAAATATCCAAAATCGAATTAAAGAAGGATCAATCAAAGCGTATTTTAATGCCAATGTAATTTCGATTACTGAGACCTCGATTGACATTGAACAGCAAGGAAAAAAAATAACGCTGGAAAATGATTACGTATTAGCCATGACTGGATATCATCCCGATTATGGATTTTTGCGCAAAATGGGCATTGAACTAAAAGAACCCAATCAAGTGCCGGCGCATAATTCAGAGACTCTCGAATCAAATGTAACGGGTATTTATCTTGCAGGGGTTGTATTAGGAGGCGATAAAACGAGCACCTACTTTATCGAAAACACTCGTGACCAAGGCGAGCGAATTATTAAGGATATCCTAGTTCGAATTTGATTCAGCTGCTTGTTTTTGATCAAACTTATCGGCATTGATCAAGAATACACTGAGTAATAATATGATTGTGGCTATAATCGAATTATTAGAAAGCACTTCATTATTTAACGACCATCCTAAGAGCAAAGCAATGATGGGGTTGATATATGCTGCCGTAGAAACCTTTACGGGAGAAACCTTCACTAATAAATAGTTGAACGCGGAAAAAGCGATGATGGATCCAAAGATGATCAGAAAGACTAGAGCGTACCAAGATTTTGGCACTACATTCGAAAAATCGACTTGAGGCCATTCACCCTGGATTCCACTTATAAAAAATAGAATGATGCCTCCGAATAGCATTTGTAAACCAGCAATGAGTACTATCGACTCATTACGTTGTTTATTATTTATTCGAACTGAGATGTAGGCCCAAGAGATCATGGCTATAAGAATGGCAGTAAAACCTATGAGCCAATTTGTATTGGTAATGAATCCATCTTGGCCTATGAGAATGCTCATGCCTACTATGCCTAATAGTAAACCTAACCAACTTTTCTTGCCAGGCGGTTTTTTGTAGAAAGCCCACATCATAAGTCCAATAACTAATGGCTGGAGTGAGATGATTAAGGCAGCGATACCACTTTCTATATACTGAAGACCCCAAACCAGCAAACCATTGCCTAGTGCAAAGAAGAAAAATCCAGCCAACGCGGTTTCTTTTAATAGACTTAAATTTCTTGGAAAGGGATTGCGGATACTGTAAAATCCTACGATGATTAGTCCGGCTATGGTAAAGCGAAGACAGGCTAAAATAAACGGCGGAAAGGAAAGAAGCCCCCAAACATTAGCCAAATAAGTCGAACCCCAAATGATATAAATGGCGAAGAAAGAAAGTAGGATATACCAGAATTCAGCAGTACGTTTTGGCATCGTTGATTTTCAAGCACAAACCTAATATTTAAAAAGCGGAGTTATACCTATTTAGATATGTGAAAAAAAAATATTTGATAATATGGGTGTTTACCCTTATAATGCAGTAAATTTTATTCCTTTTCTTTGGAATATAGACTGTAATGCGTTCCTCTGACAAACTCTAATGTTTGTGTCTGAGACCTGAATTTAGTTATATAACCCTATGAGTTCTTGTTAACTATTTAATTCAAACTAAAGACGCATGACAAAAGCTAAACTGTGGCAAAGATCACTACCCCTGTTCTTTGCAATTCTAATCTTTACCCCTATTTTTTCTCAAAGTAACATTTGGACGGACAACCAACAAAGTCTTGAAAAAGCTGCCCAAAAACCAGCAATAAGCCTCACAAAAGTTGCCCATAATGTAACTGAACTAAAAGGCGTACAACAAGCCGATCACTTTAGTCTTGATCGAAATATGATCAATGCTATCCAAGCAAACAAGCCTGAGAATTTCAGATTATCATTAGAAGGTCGAAGCAATACCTTCGATATGTTGCTTACAAGAAAGCAGGTATTTACTAACGATTTTGTTTTGAGAACTGGAGAAGGACGTGTTTTGAATGGCACTATTGACTTAGGGACCCACTATTTTGGCGTATTAGCCAATGATACTGATGCTCTTGTTAGTTTAAGTGTATTCGAAAATCAATTATTTCTATCCATAAGACAAGGCGGAAAGGTATACAACTTGGCCAAGGAAAAAGATTCTGATACGCATATTTTATTTGAAAAATCAGATATTAAGGATACACCTGATTTTGAATGCCAAACAGATGATAATGACCATTATATAGGTAATGGTGATAATAAAGTCGTCTACGACGAAAGTAACTGCGTAAATATGTATGTAGAGGTAGACAATGCTCTGTATCTAAGTTTAGGTGGTTTGACGGCAACAACAGATTACGTTACCGGTGTATTTAATGAAGTAGGCGTTTTATATGCTAATGAAAGTATCAACTTTGGAATAAGTGAATTGGTTGTTTGGGATACTACCGATCCATATACCGGTCCATCTACTTCGGATTATTTAACGCAATTTAGAAACCATCTTAACGGTAATTACAACGGAGATTTAGCTCACTTGATTGGTATTCAAGGGGGTGGTGGAATTGCCTATGTAGATGTGCTTTGTAATAGTTTCTATGGTGTGGCTTACAGTGCTATAAATACGTTTTACGAAGAGGTACCTACGTATTCGTGGACGGTAGAAGTAGTTACACATGAGATAGGACATAATTTGGGTTCTCCACACACTCACGCTTGTGCATGGAATGGCAATAACACAGCTATTGACGGTTGTGGTCCTGAAGCGGGTTATTCGGAAGGATGCGACGGACCCTTACCTAATGCAGGTACGATCATGAGTTATTGTCACTTAGTTAGTGGTATAGGTATCGATTTTAATTTAGGTTTTGGTACTCAACCGGGTGATCTAATTCGAGATGAAGTTTACAATGCTAGCTGTTTATCGCCATGTGATTCAGGATGTACGGAAGGTGATTCATGTAGCGATGGTGATCCTTGTACGGAAGGAGAGACCTATGATGCTGATTGTAACTGTACGGGAGGTACGTTCCAAGATGCTGATAGCGACGGTGTATGTGATGCTAATGATCAATGTCCAGGCTTTGATGACAATCTGATTGGCACATCTTGTGATGATGGAGATAATTGTACCATTGGTGATGAATATACAAGCAACTGTATATGCGAAGGTACTTATGTAGATGCTGATGGCGATGGATTCTGTGTTGGTGAAGACCCAGATGATAATGATGGATGTAATCCAGATGATAGTGATCCATTGTGTAATCAAGATTGTATCGCCTACGATTTTAATAATTTTGAAGGAGGTTTAGGTATATGGAATGACGGTGGTTCGGATTGTGCTAGAGTAAATAGTAGTAATTCGTTCTCAGGTTTATATTCTGTTAGGCTAAGAGACAATTCAGGAAGTTCTTCTTCTATGTTTACAGATAATCTACCAGCAGATGGGGCAGTGAGTGTATTAGTTGAATTTGTTTTCAGAGCAAATAGCATGGAACCTGGAGAAGATTTCTTACTAGAGTTATCGACAAATGGTGGCTCTAGCTACTCTACAATAGATAGTTGGGTAAGCGGCGTGGATTTTAATAATGGTGTCTATTACCAAGTAAGTGCTGAAGTAACGGGCAGCTTGAATAATGCTACTCGTTTACGAATTCGATGTGATGCAACTTCAAATAATGATCAAGTGTATGTAGATGATGTTCAGCTAACCATTTGTAACTCGAATGGAGGAGGAGGAGATTGTACAGATACTGGTCTTGCTTGTGATGACGGAGATCCGTGTACAGAAGGAGAGACCTATGATGCTGATTGTAATTGTAATGGAGGTACGTTCCAAGATGCTGATGGTGATGGTGTATGTGATGCTAATGATCAATGTCCAGGCTTTAATGACAACTTAATTGGTACATCATGTGATGATGGTGATAATTGTACTGTAGGTGATGTGTATACTTCAAGTTGTGTTTGTGAAGGCACCTATCAAGACGCAGATGGTGATGGATTCTGTGTAGGTGATGATGCGGATGACAATGACCCATGCGTGCCTGATAACTCAAGCCCTGATTGTGACAATGGCGGCGGTGGAGGCTGCTCAGAATTTGATTTTAATAATTTAGAATCTGGTTGGGGAATATGGAATGATGGTGGTTCGGATTGTGCAAGAGTTAACTCTAATCACGCCTATAGCGGAAGCTTCTGTATTCGGATAAGAGACAATTCAGGGGCTTCGTCATCTACCTTTACCGATAATTTGGCACTAGCGTCATATAGCAGTGTTAATGTAGAATTTATCTTTAAGCCAAATAGTATGGAAGATGGTGAAGATTTCTTCTTGGAGATTTCTACAAATGGTGGCTCTAGTTATTCTACAGTTGTAAATTATGTTGCAGGTACGGACTTTGAGAATGGTATATACTATCAAGCAACGGTGGGTATTAACAATGTGACATTAACAAACAACACTCGTCTTCGATTTAGATGTGATGCTACATCCAATGCTGATCAGATATATTTGGATGATATTTTGATTGAGGCTTGCGATGGTGCACCATTGGTAATGGAACTTAATCCGTTAGGTGGTGGCTCAGCAATCCAAGCTGTGGATGCAATGGACTTTGTAGTAGCGCCTAATCCAGTAATAGGAGGGCAACAAGTTCAATTAATGTTTAGCGATAATGTAGAATCAGAATTGGGTGTGCAAATCATGGATTTGACGGGTCGATTAGTTAAAAATCTACCAAGCCAGATGGTAGCTGGAGACCGTTTAGGTATTGATACCTATGGCCTACAAGCCGGTACATATCTATTGGTTGTTAGAGGCGAAGAAGTACAAGATGTTAGGAAACTGATTATTCACTAGCACTAAAAAAAGCTAGATAAACAAGAAAGCAGTTAGGAAAATACGCCTAACTGCTTTTTTAGTTTAGTTTAAGAGCTTACTTTTGCAGTCGCACCAGACGCGGTGCAGGAAAAATTAAGATTATATTACATCCAGATGTGAGATCGGGATTGAGCACCTGAAGTGGTGCGGAAAAAAAATAAAGGTTCCATAGCT
>JAHDDO010000039.1 GCA_020629315.1 Saprospiraceae bacterium
GTGCCTCAGAAAGGAATCGAACCTTCACGCCCATACGGACACATGGCCCTCAACCATGCCTGTCTACCAGTTCCAGCACTGAGGCGGGACGGCAAAAGTAGTTTCTTTTTCTTAAAAGTAACACATTCAAACTCAGGCTTTATTTAGTTGTCCACCTATAAAGAGTTGCTTATGTATATCGAAAAGAAATATGCGAATGATTTTGTAAAAACGTATTGAAAATTAATTTTCGATGTTTTACTTTTGGGAGGATGAATTATTTGATAAATAAAAATGGTTGGTGGCACATATCTATTCCAATACTGGATTAGAAGTCATTGCTATTTATTAAAAATATAAAGGCGAGTAACTGATCCAGTTACTCGCTTTCTTTTTATGGAAAACATACATATTCATACACTCAGAAAACAACTGCCCGGCGATATGATTACGCCAGTGCATTTTTACAAAAAAATTAGGGATGAGTTTCCTAGATCGGCACTTTTAGAATCAAATAATTTTAGTAATGTAAAAGAGTGCCATTCCATAATTGGATTCGATCCTATAGCATCTATTCGTGCATCAAACGACCGTCTTTATTTTGACGCGAAGGGTATTAAGGAAACGATGGCGATCGATGGTCCGAATACTTTGGCCGATGAAATGTCTGCACTCCTTTCTAGGGTAAAAATTGATAACGAGCAGAATCAAAATGACTTCGTAGGATTTTTTGGTCATTTCAATTTTGAATGTTGTCGCTACTTTGATAAGATCAACATCCTACAAAAGGAGCAAAAGGAATTACCGGAACTGCAATACTTCTTATACCGATACATAGCCGTTTTTAATCATTATGAGGATACAATAACAATCACAGAATGTATACCAGCTGGTGAACATTCTAAGCTTTCCAATGTCCTTGCCTTATTACAAAAGCCGAGTTTCCACAAAGGGAGTTTCAGTCTGCATGGTCAAGAGAAGGCCAATATGAATGATCAACAATTTAAAGACCTGGTCACAAAGGGTAAAGCTTCTTGCCAATACGGGGACGTATTTCAAATTGTATATTCTAGGCAGTTTTCGCAATCCTATCGAGGGGATGATTTCGAATTGTATAGAGCCCTACGGACCGTAAATCCTTCGCCGTATTTATACTATTTTGATTTTGGCAGCTATCGAATTATTGGTTCATCACCAGAGAGCCAGCTCATAATAGAAGGTGGAAAAGCAACAGTGCATCCTATAGCAGGTACGTTTAAACGATCGGGTAATGAAGCCTTAGATCAAAAAATGGCAGAAAGTTTATTGCATGACCCTAAGGAGAATGCTGAGCATACCATGCTTGTGGATCTTGCCAGAAATGACTTAGGTCGCAATGGAAAGAATGTTGAGGTAACAGAATTAAAGACCATTAAGTACTACAGTCATGTGATTCATATGGTTAGTGAAGTACGAGCAGATATCCCTGCTACAAATAACACGTTTAAGGTGTTAGGAGATACATTTCCGGCAGGAACCTTATCAGGCGCACCTAAAATAAAAGCCATTGAATTAATAAATCAAAATGAACCTACGCCACGGATGAGCTATGGTGGCGGACTAGGTTTTTTGAAGTTGGATGGTAGCTTAAATCATGCGATAGTCATCCGATCTTTTTTATCATCTAATAATACCTTATACTATCAGGCAGGCGCAGGAGTGACGATAAATAGTGATGAAGAAAAAGAATGTGAAGAAGTAAATAACAAATTGGCCGCATTAAGAAAGGCTATTCAAGTATGTCTTAAACGTATGGAGTTATGAAGATCCTTTTGTTAGATAATTATGATTCATTTACATATAACCTTGTCCAATATATTAAAGAGCTGGGCACTGATGTAGATGTTGTCAGGAATGATGAAGTTGAACTATCTGAGATTCAGCATTATGATGCTATCATATTATCTCCAGGCCCTGGCTTGCCTCAAGACTCAGGAAAGCTTATGTCAGTTATAGAAAAGTATCACGACAAAAAACCTATGCTAGGAGTTTGTCTGGGCCATCAAGCAATCAGTTCTTTCTTTGGAGCACATTTAGAAAACTTAGAGAACGTTTATCACGGTATTGCATCTACTTTGGTTTCTGTTAACACAGATGACATTTTGTATCAAGGTCTTGAGCAACCCATCGAAGTAGGACGATACCATTCTTGGGTAGCTGGCAAAGATGATTTTCCAGATGCCTTACTGCCGACAGCCTTTACAGAAGATAATTGTATCATGTCCTTTAGACATAAGGAGCTACCTCTGTATGGTGTACAATATCATCCTGAATCCATTTTGACGCCTCTTGGTAAACGGATTCTCAAAAATTTTATGGACTCAGTTAAAGAGAATAGGATATGAAGGAAGTATTAGAGAAACTTAGTTTGTATCAATCTTTGACATCATCTGAATGTGAAACAGTGATGGATACTATTATCAGTGGTGGGGCTACAGGACCGCAAGTATCTGCCCTCATGATGGCCTATAGAATGCGTTTTCCTAGTGCTTCAGAAATTAAAGGATTTAGAAATGCTCTTTTACGTGTGGCAAGAAACGTGAATGTCCCAGCGGAAAATACCATTGATATAGTAGGTACAGGTGGTGATGGAAAAAACACATTTAATATTTCCACCTTGTCTTCTTTTGTAGTTGCTGGCGCTGGATACAAAGTCGTGAAACATGGTAATTATGGATCTTCTTCGGTATCAGGATCATCAAATACCTTGCAAAATCTCGGGTGCCAATTCACAAATGATGAGGGTATCTTATTACATCAACTTGAAAAAGCCAACATATGCTTTCTTCATGCACCTTTATTTCATCCGGCTTTGAAAGACGTAGCTCCTATCCGAAAAGCTTTTGGTCTTCGAAGTTTTTTTAATTTACTGGGTCCATTACTAAACCCAATCGAACCGCAATATCAGTTATTTGGTACTTCTTCTCTTGAGATAAGCAGATTGTATGTGGAAGTGATGGCTATGACCGATAGGAGCTACACAATCGTCCATGCTTTAGATGGGTATGATGAAGTAAGTTTAACAGGCCCCACCGATATTAGAAGCGACAAGGTACAAACTGTTCTGTCTCCAGACGCATTTGATGCGACTGCCATAGAAGCTGCCTCAATTTCTGGAGGCGAAACCCCAGATATCGCCAAGCAAATTTTTCTAAATGTGTTGCAAGGAAAAGCTACATCCGAACAAGAGCAAGTCGTTTTAGCTAATGCTGCATTAGCTATTCAAACCTTGGAAGATAGCCAAATGTCGCTACTGGATGCTAAGGCTAAAGCAGCAGAAAGTATCACTTCAGGTGCGGCGTTCCGTTCATTCAATTCTTTCATAGAAATATCGCAATCATGAATGAAATGCTACAACGGATCATGCAAACCAAAGCCTTCGAAGTGGCACAGGCTAAAGCCCAAGTGCCTGAGGAAAGTTTCAGAGCAAGCCAATATTTTACGAGAACGACGCTTTCGTTAAGCCAGTTTTTGTTGGACCCCAATCGAACGGGGATTATTGCTGAATACAAGCGTAAATCACCAAGCGAAGGTGTGATCCACGAAACCTACAGTGCTTCGGTGGTCACGGCTGATTACGAAAAACTAGGGGCTTCCGCTTGCTCCATACTCACTGACCTAAGCTATTTTGGTGGGGCTAATCACTTCATTACAGATATTCGAGAAGATCGTGGCATTCCGATACTAAGGAAAGAATTTATAGTAGATCCGTATCAAATTTATCAAGCTAAAGCATTGGGTGCGGATGCAATACTATTGATTGCAGAATGCCTTAGCAAAGCTGATGTTTCTCACTTTACTCAAATAGCCCAGGACATAGGCATGGAAGTATTGTTAGAGCTACATAGTGATGCTCAACTGGAGAAAATCCCTGACCATATTGATGTAGTAGGGGTAAATAATAGAGACCTAGACACCTTCGAAGTGAATATTAATCATTCAATAAAGCTATTTGACAGACTACCGGATGACGTTGTTAAAATCTCGGAAAGTGGCATTCGTTCAGCGTCTGAGATCAAAATACTTAGGGAAGTAGGTTATCAAGGATTTTTGATAGGCACTCAATTTATGAAGGCCGAAAACCCAGGCCAGGCTTTTGCTCAGTTTGTACAAACTCTATAAAATGGTGAGGAAGTCTAAAGTCATAAAAGTTTGTGGTATTACTCAGAGCGACCAACTGCGCCAATTGGAAGGCTTGCCTATTGATTATGTAGGTCATATTTTTTTCGAAAAGTCACCACGGGTTATAAATGACATTGAAGCACTAAAAATAAAGACCAGCGTAAATAGGGTAGGCGTTTTTGTAAATGAATCACTAGTGCAAATAGATAAAGTTGCCAAAGAGTTATCTATATCGACCGTTCAGTTACACGGTGATGAATCGGCCGAATTGTGTGTCCAACTTAAAGAACTAGGTTTTACTATCTGGAAGGCCATTGGAATACAAGAAAAAAAAGATGTACATAAAGTAGACATGTATAAAAGCTATGTTGATGCGTTTCTATTTGACACTAAATCATCGGCATACGGCGGAACGGGAATAACCTTTGATTGGACCATTTTAGATGCATATACTGGACAGACGCCTTTTTTGCTCAGTGGTGGCATTGGACCTAATGAAATGGAAATACTAAAAAAGTATGATCACCCACAATGGCTGGGCATAGACATAAATAGTCGTTTTGAAATTGCGGCTGGATATAAGAATATTGAAATGATAAAAAATTGTGTTACATCATGGAGGAGCGAGTAAAATTTACCTATCCTGAAAATGGATTTTATGGCGAGTTTGGTGGTGCCTTTATACCTGAGCTATTACAACCTTGTGTAGAGGAACTTCAGCATAATTATTTAAAGATTATGAGTGAGCCTTCTTTTCTCTATGCCTTTGAAGGACTGCTCAAGGATTATGTAGGGCGACCTACACCCTTATACTACGCACAACGAATGTCGGACTATTATAAGTCGCACATTTATCTTAAACGAGAGGATCTTTGTCACACAGGCGCTCATAAGGTAAACAATACAATCGGTCAAATTTTGATGGCCCAGCGACTTAATAAAAAACGCATAATCGCAGAGACAGGTGCTGGGCAACATGGGGTTGCTACGGCTACTGTATGCGCATTGGTGGGATTGGAATGCATAGTGTATATGGGTGAAAAGGACATTGCCAGACAAGCACCAAATGTAAAACGAATGAAGATGCTCGGAGCCGAAGTTAGGCCAGCAAGATCGGGTAGCAAAACATTAAAGGATGCTACCAATGAAGCGATTCGAGACTGGATAAATAACCCAGAAGACACACACTATATTATTGGTTCGGTAGTAGGCCCACACCCATATCCCGATATGGTAACTCGATTCCAATCGGTGATCAGTCAGGAAATGAAACGTCAACTAATGGAAAAGTTGGGCAATGAAAACCCGACTCGAATTATTGCTTGTGTTGGCGGAGGAAGCAATGCAGCAGGCGCTTATTTTCACTATTTGGAAAGAGAAGAGGTAGAGTTAGTTAGTGTGGAGGCTGCTGGTCTCGGAGTGCATTCGGGAAAAACGGCAGCGACCAGCCAGATAGGAACGAAAGGAGTTATCCATGGGAGCATGACCCTTTTAATGCAAACAGAAGATGGGCAGATCGTAGAACCTCATTCTATTTCTGCCGGATTGGATTATCCAGGCATTGGTCCTCTACACGCACATCTTATTTCTGCTAATCGAGCAAAAGTAGTAGCCATTGAAGATGATCATGCGGTCAAGGCCGCCTATCTTTTAGCGCAGAAGGAAGGAATAATACCTGCCTTAGAAACTAGTCATGCTTTAGCAGCCCTAGATAAAATTGAACTGAAGCCAGATGATATCAATGTTATAAATCTATCAGGTAGAGGGGATAAGGATTTAGAAACCTTTATAAACTTTGAGGGCCATGAATAGATTACAAAAACTCTTTCAATCTAAGTCCAAAGACATCCTTAATATTTACATTACAGCAGGCTTCCCTGCTTTGCATGATACCGTATCCATCGTCAAGAAACTGGACAAAGCTGGGGTCGACATTGTCGAAATTGGAATGCCCTATTCTGATCCATTAGCTGATGGAGAAACAATACAAAAAAGCAGCATGCGTGCCTTAGAAAATGGCATGAATCTATCGGTACTTTTCGAGCAGGTAAAAGAGATCAGAAAAGAAGCAGAGGTACCCATAGTACTTATGGGATATTTTAATCAGCTTCTACAATATGGTATCGAACGGTTTCTAATGCAATGTGAATCTGTAGGTGTAGACGGATTGATTATTCCAGATCTACCAATAGATATTTACGAAATGAAGTATAAAGCGCTTTTTGATAAAAGCAAACTCAGGCTTAGCTTCTTAATTACCCCACAGACTCCAGCAGATAGAATAAAGAAGATTGATCTACTATCAGATGGGTTCATTTATATGGTTTCAGTGAATGCCACGACTGGGACTGAGCGAAATATAGATGAGCAGTATTTTGAAAGGATTCACAACATGGACCTAAATAACCCTAGACTGATTGGTTTTGGAATTAAAGATCGGGCTGGCTATGAGCAAGCAAACCGTTTTGCAAATGGAGCCATTATTGGTAGCGCCTTTATTCGACATGTAGATACATTTGGCGCTGAGGAAGTCGCTACGTTTATAAATAGTATCAGGTAGATGTATTAATGCAAATATGGACAGCGCAATAGTGCTTTTTCAATACCCGGGTCGGAAGCTAAGTGTCCACCGCCATGTATGGTTTCCAGAATAGCACCTGGCCAAGAGTTTGCAAAATCATAGGCTATATGATATAAGCATATGGGATCTTCGGTGCCATGTACGAGATACAAGGGCAGGTGTGAAATATCGGGAATGTGCTTTCTAATGAAGCCATCTTCTATAAAGAAGGAATGGCGCTCAAAATGTAATTGCACAAGTGCTTTTCTTTTCGCTTCTGGGCTGTTTATTTTTTCCAAAATGGCGGACTCACTCAATTGTGTATAAATCGTTTTGAAGCCAAAAAGGGCATATGTTTTATACTGCTCTTGATCCTCAGCACGGAT
Source organism: Saprospiraceae bacterium (assembly GCA_020629315.1). GTDB lineage: Bacteria > Bacteroidota > Bacteroidia > Chitinophagales > Saprospiraceae > JAHDDO01. The sequence goes on from JAHDDO010000039.1 coordinate 7,087, forward strand.
GGCATCAAAATAATAATCTGCAATCTCTGTCGCGTTCTCACTAGCAGGTCCTTTTATGTAGTGGGACCAAAGTGGATTATTTTTTGATTGATTTTTGGAGTAGGCGGACAGACTGTTTTTATCAGCAAGAAATAGTCCTCTGAGTATAAGTCCTGCTACTCGATTGGGGTTTTGGATGGCAAACAACAGAGCTAAAGTAGAACCCCAAGATCCTCCAAACATCCAAACTTTATTAATACTAAAATGGTCAAGGACTTGCTTTATATCCTTCAACAAAGAATCAGTATCGTTTTTGAAAAATAGATCTTTATAGGTGCTTTTACCACTACCACGCTGGTCAACAAAAATGACAAAGTGCTTAGAAGGATCAAAAAAACGGGTATCTGATTCTTTCCAGCCTAAACCAGGTCCACCATGCAGAAATAAGATGGCTTTACCTTGTGGATCACCATAACTGTCAATAAATAAAGAGTGTCCATGTGTAACTTGTAAATACAATTTTTTGTCAGTTTTGCCCAACCCTAAAGATATTCTATTCGATATATAGACAGAACAACTATCATTATAAATCAAATAATTATGAAACAGTACTTCCTCATTTTTTCTTTACTTATTTCAAGTTTATTTATTTCTTGCGATAAATCACCTACTAGTTTACCTGAGCATTTTCTCTACCAGAACTCATTTGAAACTGAAGAAGACTTGAACGATTTTGATATTGGCTTTGCAGAGGTTCGTCGTTCAGAGGAGGCACCCAACCAAGGCGGTTCACATTCTTTGTTTGTGTCGGGCGGATGTATTGTTCCACATTTATCAGCAGAGTTAGGTCCTTTCACAAGGGATCATACGATCGCATTTAGTACATGGGCTAGGATGTTTAACGAGGGCTCTTTGGGAGGAAGCGGTTTAAGCTTTTCCATAGGCAGTAGCTCCGAAGATAGACGCTCTATCACTGTGGTGTCTGATGAATGGGAGTACTATGAGAGCGAACCATTATTTGTTCCAGCCGGAGACCTTATTCATGTCAATTTTTTGTGTGGAGGGATTGCAGAAGGGACTACCTTATTTGACATGATCGCTTTAGTAAGCATTTAATTTTATTCATAATATTCATGCAGTTCTTCGACAGCCAGATCTATGTGTCTTTTAGCCACATAGGTTTGGCTTATTACCATTCGTAATATAATCTTGCCATTAATCTTTGTCTTTGTTAGATAGATTTTTCCTCGATCATTTACATGATGAAGGAGTTTTATATTTCTTTCATTTTCAATGTCAAGATCCATTGTTTTTGGAACTAAGGTAAATGTACTCACACTCATTTGTGAAGGGGTGGCTAATTGATATTTTCCAGTCCCACAAATTTGCTGATCAAAATATTCTCTTAATCGGATATGTTCTCTCAATCTTGTTTTCATACCCTCTAAACCATAACTCCTAAAAACAAACCAAATCTTAAGAGCTCTAAATCGACGACCGAGTTGTATTCCCCAATCTCTGTAGTCATTAACGATGCCTCGATTTTTAGTCTTTAAATACTCAGGCAGAATTTCAAAACTGCGGATTAAGGTATCTACATCTCTAACAAAATATGCGGAGCAATCAAATTGCATGAACAACCATTTGTGAGGATTAAATACAAAACTATCTATCCCTTCTACGCCTGTTATCAAATGTTTGTATTCCTCCAAAATTAGTGCTGAGCCAGCATAAGCAGCATCAATGTGAAACCATATTTTTTCTTCATTACATACCTTGGCAATGGCATGTAGGTCGTCTAAAGCCAAGGTACTTGTCGATCCAAAAGTGGCTACTACTGCGATGGGTTGCAAGCCTTGCTCTTTATCTTTTGTAATGGCTTTTTGTAATGCGATAACATCCATGGCTCGATTTTCATCGACGGGTATATGCACCATATTTTTGGTCCCAATGCCAGCTATGGCTACTGCTTTATCTATAGAAGAATGAGTGTCTTTAGAGGCATAAACACGTAATCCAGGCGGCACCCCATCTGTTTTTGATTTGAAATTTGTCGCTTTTTCTCGGGCACACAGGATAGCAACAAGAGTAGCTGTTGATGCCGTATCCTGGATTACTCCTTCCATTTCTTTGGGTAACCCTATGGCATCTCGGAGCCATTCCATCATTCGTTGTTCCATTTCGGCAGCCACAGGAGATGTTTCCCAAAGCATGCATTGACTACCTATGGCACTCACAATATTTTCAGCCATCATGGACTCTACAGAAGCGTTGGCTGGAAAATAAGCATGAAAGTTAGGGTGTTGCCAATGGGTTATTCCAGGTAAAATATGCTCATTCAGATCAGCTAATATTTTATCAAAAGGTTCTCCTTCAATGGGCGCCGTAGCATCAAGTTTGCCATAAATATCACCTGGTTTTACTTGTGAACGTACAGGCAAGGATTCAATGTTTTCCAAATAATTTTGAATCCAGTTATTCACTTTTTGCCCTATATCAAAGTAGTCGTTCCGTTTAAGCATTATCTTTCTTTTCTATTAAAACTGAGGTGCCTTTTGAATAATCTTTACATGTCCATTGCCATTGCTCATGTAGTTCTAAAATACCATCTTCATTGATTTTAGCAGCAGATTCACAATAGCCGGTCATCAATTCCTTCTTTTTATTAATGTGCTGGTAATTAAAGAAAAAGCTTGATTCTTTTTGATATCCAACTAGGAAGCCTTTCAAGATGGAACCACCTTCATAGTGGGCCCAGATCATATCGTTTTCTTGTGAATATTGGAATATAGTAGCTTCACTAACCTCTCCATTTTCACTATTCGATTTGCTTACAAAGCTTCGTCCATCGAGATTTATTTTCATATTTTTTTTATGGGTATTAAACCATTTTATGTCAACATAGTCAAAAGGTCGTTACTAGATTTCATAATTACTAAAAATCACACACCTATGTTCAAAAAAATATTTTTTGTGTTCCTTTTGAGTTCTGTATTTATGGTTTCATGTGATCGTGAAAGCATACAAAATGAGGAAGCCTTTGCTGAAACTTTTGTAACTGATGCGGCCATAGAAACAAGATCTGGACAGGGCGGATGTTACGAAATAATTTTCCCATTAACCGTAGATCTTCCCGATGGCACTCAACTGAGCTTTGATAGCTGGACAGAAGGAAAGGAAGAGCTTAGAGCATGGAAAGAATTAAATCCAGATGTCTCAGGAAAACCATCGTTGGTATTTCCAGTAGAGCTGATCAATGAAGAAGGTGAAATTTTGGTCGCGGATAGCAGAATGGCACTTCGAGAAATTAGAAAAGAATGTCTAAAGGAAATGGCACAAGCGAGACGTTGCTTCCGATTGGTGTTTCCAATAGCCATTGTATTTCCTGATGGATCAGTTCAAGAGTTTGAAGACAAGGCAACGGCAAAGATGGTACTGCGAGAATGGAAAGAAAATAATCCGGATGCTACAGAACGACCTATGCTGCAATTTCCTATTGAAGTAGAAATGAAAGAAACAGGTGAGATAAAAACCGTAGATTCTAAGGAAGCACTGAAAGCGCTGAAAGAGGATTGTTAATCGATAGATTTAGTTTTTATACGGAGGTTATGTTCGTAACCTCCGTTTCTTTTCCACGCTACATATCTAACCACTTGCGATCAGATTTCCCTGATTCTATCACCTTATAGATAAATTCCATCCCTCTGACTCCGTCTTCAATCCTTGGATAATCATAATCAGTGGATTCTTTTTCTTCACCGTACATTCTATCCTGAATTTGTCTAGCCACCTCCTTATAAATATTGGCAAATGCTTCTAAATATCCTTCTGGGTGACCGGCTGGTATTCGTTGTGCTTTTTCAGCTTCTGGATATAATCCAGCACCACCCGAACGCATGATTTGTTTAGGTGCATCCAGCCATTGCACCTCTAAACTATTAGGGAACATTTGACGCCACATAAGGCCACCTTTTTCACCATAAATACGAATCGTTAAATCATTTTCTTCCCCGGCCGCTATTTGACTGCACATTAATACGCCATTAGCACCATTGTCAAACTTTAACATGATATTATTGTCATCGTCTAATAAACGGCCTTTTACCATTGTATTTACATCCGCGGCTAAGGATGTTATTTTCAATCCAGTTATGTATTCAGCTAGATTTTCAGCATGCGTCCCAATGTCACCTAATGCTCCGGCTATACCAGATTTGGACGGATCAGTCCGCCAGCTAGCTTGTTTTTGCTCAGTAGCTTCTAAGAGGGTAGATAGCCAGCCTTGTGGATATTCGACCATTACTTTTCGTACGGCTCCAATGTCGCCATTAGTAATCATGGCTTTAGCTTGTTTGACCATTGGGTAGCCTGTATAGTTATGCGTAAGGGCAAATATTTGCCCACTTTGCTCTACCACCTTTTTTAAGGTATACGCTTGGGTAAGGTCAAAGCATAAAGGCTTATCACAAATGACGTGAAATCCTTTTTCCAAGGCTAATTTTGATGGCTCAAAATGCAAGTGGTTAGGGGTAACGATGGAAACTAGATCGATGCGTTCATCTTCCGGTAGGTTTGCTTCTTGTTCAATCATTTCGGCAAAACTTCGGTAGACACGTCTTGGGTCTAAATATAGATCTTCACCGCTCGCTTTAGATCGTTCTGGATTGGAGCTGAATGCTCCGGCTACTAGTTCTATCTGACCATCTAAGGCTGCAGCCATCCTATGAACGGCTCCAATAAAGGCACCACGGCCACCGCCTACCATGCCCATTCTAATTTTTCGTTTCGCTACCATTTCACGAGTTTCCCCGTGAATATATCGGTTTTGGTATGTAATTCATAAAAATATATGCCCGGCAGATAGTCTAGAAGGGGGACTTGAATGATCCCTTGGTCAATATCCTTAATGGTGCGAATTGATTGTCCACTAGCATCCGTAATTTGAATTCGAAGTATATTGTCTTTACAAGAAAACTGCACTTGATCATAAGCAGGATTTGGTCTGACAAGCACTGTATTATCTTCAAAGCTGTTCTCTGTATTACTTAAAGTAAGGGCGATATTAACAGCTTCAAAAACATCAATTCTTCCATGCCCATAAATATGATTAGGTAAAGCATCCGCCGCCGCATTCCAACAATCTAAATCACCCGTTTTTTTGACAGCAGAAATAGTCAAGATATCACGTATAGTAGTTACATCACCGGCTAGATTTGGGTTAGCTGCAATAAGTAAGGCTACGGCGCCTGCTACATGAGGCCCAGCCATGCTAGTCCCACTCCATGTGCGGAATTCATCATTTAAATGAATGGAACGTATGCCTGCACCGGGAGCTACAACATCCGGCTTCATTCTATTTGATTCATCTACCGCAACAGGACCTATAGAACTAAAACCTGTAATGGAATCATTGATGGCTGTTGCACCTACTGTAAAGGATTCCTGAAAAATGGCGGACGGCGTATTGATGGAGGAACAGTTAGAAGAACCACTATTTCCAGCCGATACTACAACTACGGTTCCAGCTTGAACCAAGTTGTTTACCGCTTCTTCTAGCACATGAAAATTATCTAAATTACAGCCTTCCATGACTGGACAAGACCATGAATTATTAATAACATGTGGTGCTTTACTGGGATCAGGATTATTGCCTTCAATATCGGTCGGTGCTAAGAAAAATTGGTAGCATTCTAAATATGTGGATGGAGAGCCGTACCCTCTTTCCATATTCCTACATGCTATCCAAGATGCTTCTGGAGCAACACCAATGAGGTTTTCACTATCCTCACCTACCATCGTTCCCATGGTATGCGTGCCATGCCCATGATCATCACAAGGCATATCAAGATCTAATCCACATGGATTGGTGTTTTCATCAATGAGTGTATCCCCATGCAAGGGATTTATTTCTCGAATGGCATCATGCCAATTATGGTTATGGTCATAGACGCCATCATTGTATCCTCGATACCGAGGTAAAATCAAACTATTTTCAAAGTCATAACCAGTGTCTTGTCCGGCCATTACAACACCTTGTCCCTTAATTCCCATCTCCCAGACCAAATCAGCATTTATCATTTGAATACCCCATTCAGGCTCCATTCTTGTGCCGGATGATTCCCTGACAGAAGAAACCATGATAGCTTGATCCCATCCCATTGATGCAGGGTTAAAATTAGTTTTGATGTATTCATACTGTTCATAGGTCACCGTAGCGGCAATAGCATTACTTACCCAAAAAGCTTGATAATGGATGTTTTGGGAATCCAAATATGAAAGAAGAGGTCCTTGTGTGACCCTAGCTTGTTCTTGTAGGTAATCAAACATTATGAAGGCCTTTTCTTCTTTTAGTAAGCCTTTTGTATTAGGTTTTGATTCCTGATTTTCTAATTGTATAAGGATTGCTACCTTTTCTTCTTGTTGAAATTGCTCTTGTATATCAGTGGAATACTGAGCGTTCAAGAAAGAAAGGCTGATTACATTGAGAAGGATGATGATACTCTTTTTCATAACTTGAAAATTCATCACCAATGTACTTCGAATTTGGCATTTGACATGTGCCTACCACTACAATAGCGGCTTATCGTATGGCATACTTTAGTTTAAATGCCACATTAGCATCTGGGTAAAAACGGAAACCTGGATTTCTTACAAATAAAATATTGCCTCTGTCTCTGAAAAAAGTACCGCCTTCTACCTCATGTTTTACCCAAACATGATCCAGTCTTCCACCTCCTGATATCGAAATATCAGCGTATAATTTATGACCTAAGTGCCATTCTCTGCCAGCATGTCCCATAATAGCAAATCGAATTTTGTTCCGTTTGGAATCAGCGATTTGAAAATAGGCTTCATTGAAAAAGGCAAAGATGGATTCCTTTCTCATTTGATGGTATTGAAGGACAAATTGTGTGCCGCTATAGCTTTTACCATTTGCATGTTCCTTTAGAAAGTTTTTGGTAGTGGCTCTAGCGATAACCCCGTTAATTCTGCGTGTAAACCAACTATTATAGATGTATGCTAATTCGAAATCCAGTGCTCTAGTAGGGCTTACATACTTTTCGTATCCTAGACCCATACTAGCCATTGGGCTGGCATGATTTAATAAGGGTACATACACCTTGTCACTAGGAAATGAAGACGCTCTTTGACCCAAAAGGACATTGGACAAAAGCACAAAAAAGAGCAAACAATATGTATACTTAAAACTCAATAACTGAAATTTGATCAAACTGATCTTCACCATATTCAAATTGGATTACTGAAGTAGAATTTACTACCATTAAAAGACCATTATAAGCAATGCAATCTATGGCTTCAAATCCGGCTTGATGAACGATTACTTCAGGTTCGGCTTTATTTGAAATATCCATTACCTTGATACCATTGTTTTTCTCGCAAACGAAAAGTAAGTTGCCATCAACAGCTAAACCTTTAGGCTCTTCCATATCCAATAGTGCAATTTGAACGGGTTTCGTTTCATCTTCAATATCAAAAATGCGCAGTTCATTTATTTGTTCAAACCGGGCACATTCACCATCATCCACAAATCCAGACGTACTCAAGGTGACATAAGCAAAACGATCATCAGCCACTATTGGATCACAAGGTAAAACTTCAGTCCATTCTTCGTAAGGAGTAAGACTTTCTAGCTGGGGAACACCATTGGATTGAATAGAATAGATGTACATGCCTTCATTAGAACCCACAAATATGAAATCGCCATTGAAGAAAATAGTCTCTAAATTTTCGCCAACATCAATCCGTTCAACTAAAGAAGGTGTCAATGGATCTGAAAGATTGAAGGTGCTCAATCGAGAATCATCTAGTACATACAGATGTTGCCCAATGGTTAACATTCTAGCGTAGGATCCGGCGATTGATCCTGCTCCGGATTCTCCTGCCAGTTGGTCTGCTTCACAGGCGGCTATGAATAGTAGACCGATGCAAATTATATATAATCGAATATTCATTAGCGGAAGCATTTAGGATTATTTAATAGCTCAAGATTCCAGCCTACTACGTTTCCTTTTTCAGGATCAACACACTCGAAATACCCAAAGTAGTCTTCAGGGTACAGATTGGCCACTAGGCTTTGTTGCTCATAGTGATCCTTTATCCTATGTGTTTCATTCACGGACTCAAAACCGGTTAATTGCAAAGTGACTAGATCCCTAAATGAATTCGCATAGATTATATTACCGTTAACCGAAAAATCGATATTGCCGGGAATATTTAAAAATCGAATCAATTGGGGATCAGTAGGGTCCGTATTATCGTAAATGTGTATCCCTTTAAACTTTTCATTGACTAACAAATAGGGATGAGCGTACACTATTTTTCCTTGCCGAAGTACTGGCGCCGCTTCTCTAAGTTCAATGTCTAAGTCCTGCGAGTAGACAGGTCTCATACCATTTACATTTTCGGGATCTTGTTCGATTCGGGTATAACATGAGCTCAGGAAGAGTAATAAGCCCAGGCAAAAAAGTTGTTTCATGCTAGATGATTATACTTATAAGACGATAAAATTACGCTTGAGGTTTGCTGTAGATTGATAATTTTAGGAATCTGACGAATGCAAGCCTTCAGGTATATCAACGTCTTTTCGTTTATAATGGCTTTGAACCAATTGGCCCAGAAATACTTCGGTTTTGATATGCTCAAAAGTGAGTCTGTTTGATAATACATCGAATAAAGGAATCCCATTTCCAAGAATGATAGGCAAGGTGGTAATTCTGAGTTCGTCGATACGATCTGCTTGAAGGAAGGAACGCGTGGTCTGGCCTCCATCTATGTATAAAACCTTATGCCCTTTTTCATGAAGTTGACTAAGTATCTTCTCAATACTACCTTTAAGTAAGAATACACGGTTTTCCAGATTTTCCGGTAGGTGGTTCAATGTCCTGCTTAGAACAAACACTGGTTTCTTATAAGGCCATTCTATACCAAAGGATAAGACCTTCTCAAAACTCTTACGACCCATTACAATGGCATCGATCTCTTCGATAAGGGCAAAATAACCCATATCATCGCCATCTGGATTGGCAATCATATCTAACCAGTCTAACTCACCTTCAGGACCGGCTATGAAGTTGTCCAAACTCTTAGCTAGGAAAACGATATTCTTTGCTTCTTTCATGGAAAGGAAAAATAATGAAACTTAGGCTATAGTTATATGACTTCTGGAAACGTTAATGTTTGACATAATAGACCGCCCATTAAAGCCAAACAAATTAACCAATAGAAAAAGTTGATGCCTATATACTTCCAAGATCTTCGTTCAAATAAAGCATTAGTCCCCATTATCGGTAAGACTATAAAAAGAGCAGCCATAAGCCCATGAGCAGCGCCATGACCAAAACTTCGGTGGCGGTCACCATATGTGTCCATCAGTGCTTTGAAGTTTTCTTGAGCGGCGCTTCCACTTTCGAATATATCTGGGAACATCATTGAAAAGACTTGGGTTTGATGGATAACCATGGAACTAAGTATAAAGGCTAACATGCATGCAAATAGGTAGCTGAACAAAAATATCAATCCCATATTAGCACCTGTTAGGTCCTCTTCAGTATAGCCCAGTGATTTCATCCAGGCATTACCAAAAACCTTAGGATTATAATATACAAACCCTACCAATAGTGGGATTAATCCGGCGACGAAAAACATGTAAAAATTAGATGGCATTTTTTGTGGTTTTGTTTATTGTAAATCAAGCTTAATGTAAGGAAATGAAATTGTAAAAACATGATTATTCTTGTTCATTTTGGCGGAGAGAAGAAAAAGAGAGAATGAAATAATCGAAATGAAAACGTTTGCATTATAATTTATCAAAAAAAATGCTGCTTATACAGAACTGCATCGTTACTTTACTGTTTCCAAAAGACCAAAACGTATACTTATGCCTGGCATAGATGATATCCAACTCTATTTACCCAAGTGTTATTTACCGATAGAAACACTTTCAGAAGCGTATGATCTTCCTGTTGAAAAACTTAAGAAAGGCTTAGGTCTATATAACATGGCTATTCCGGATGCAGATGAAGACGTGGTTACCATGGCAGGTGAAGCTCTGATATCCTTGCTAGAAAAAAACGATCACTTGGACCCTAATTCTATAGGGCGAATATATGTGGGTACGGAATCATCGATCGATGGATCGAAACCCATCGCTTCTTATCTTGTAGGTATTGCCAATCAATATTTTAAGCAAGTGGGTAAAGACCCTATATCAAATTGTGATGCAGTAGACATGGTATTTGCATGCATAGGTGCTGTGGATGCTATGGAAAACAGTTTGTATTGGTTAGCGCACAATGAAGAAAAACAGGCTATCGTAATCGCTGTAGATCATGCTAAGTATGAGCTAGGATCTCCTGGTGAATATACACAAGGGGCCGGTGCTGTAGCTGTTCTTTTGAATAATACCCCAAGAATCTTAGAGATGGACCTTAAGTGGGGGGTGTCTACATCAAATGCCCACGACTTCTATAAGCCGATACGTTTTCAAACAGCAGGAGAAAGGGCAGAGCATGCTCAGCACTTTCCATTATCCCAACCGGTCACCAAGATCCATAATGCCTGTCCAGTGTTTGACGGGCCCATTTCGAATCAAACATATCAGGATCGAATGATGGAGGCATATTGGGATTTTGATGCTAAACATAAAAATGATCCGGCCCTATCTAAATGGGAGAAAACGATTTTTCACTTACCATATGCTTTTCATGGTCGTCGAATTTTTAGTCCTCTTTTCTTAGAAGTACTAAAACAAAATAAGTCCATTGATGCGTTTTGTAGCTCACAATCTATAGCGAAAGAATTTTCAGTAGATCAGGATAGAGTAATCCGTAAAACACCTGAATATCAAAAGTATGTTGCAGATAAAATAGCTGATGGAGAAAAAGCATCCATGCACATCGGTAATGTATATACCGCATCCATCTTTCTTTGTTTGTTAAGCAGTTTATATGAAAGTGCAAAACAGAGTGATGAGCTGACAGGAAACATTGGATTTATTGCTTATGGTAGCGGGGCAAAATCTAAGGTATTCCAAGGAAGCTTAGTAGCGGGTTGGAAAAATCAAATCGCTAAAAATGAATTGGATGATCAGATTTTAGAACGAAAGGAGATTGATTTTGAAGCCTACAAATATTTACACAAGGAGATATTAGCTGCTCAAGTTTCTGAACGACCAAAGCGAGTCGAACTGAAAGCAATGGGTTATACACCTACGAATTATGCTTCGAGAGAATATCGATTAATTTGATAAAAGAACGAGTTTTACTTATTTAGCGATAACTAGTTTTTGAACAGCCATATGTTTAGATTGCATATCTGTCAATTTCAAAAAATATACACCAGGCGGAAGATTTGCAATGTCTAATCTACGTGCATTGCTCTCCATTTTTATTTGCTTACTTTCTATACTTAGTAATTCAACTACGTACATTGCTGCATTACATTCAATAGAGATATATTCGTCTGCCGGATTTGGATAAAAAGAAAAGTGCATAGATTTAATGTCTACGGCTGTAGAGAGCAAATCCATACCATCGCAATCTTCATCAATCCCATTATTTGGAACATCTTCTGCATCTGGATTAATATCGGGGTTGGAGTCATCACAATCTCCACCAATTAGGGACTGATTTTCTAATAAAATGCATTGTTCCAACAAGGACGAATCGACACCAAAACCATCATTGTCATTGTCTACGAATACCTCGAAGAAGGGCAGTTCTTCGTCGATCAATCCATTGCAATTATTATCTAGATCATCACAGATTTCATCGGCGTCCGGGTAAACAGTTGGGTCAGAATCGTCACAGTCATCATCCGAATTAAACCCGTCTCCATCATCATCAATAATTAGCGTTTCTCCATCACAATTTTCATCAACACTATTATTTGGAATTTCTTCTGCATCTGGATTAATATCGGGGTTGGAGTCATCACAATCAGCTCCACTTAAAAATGAAAATCCATCTTCGTCAAGATCATCATCAAGCGTTGTTTCATCACAATCATCATCCAAACCATTGTATGGTGTTTCTGTATTTCCAGGAAAAACATTGGCATTAAAAGGCTTACAATCTAAGCTGTTACAAATACCATCTTCGTCACTATCCTGAAACAGGCCTATACATTCGCAATCCTCGGTAAGCTTATCTTGAACCGTGCAAACATCACCATCATCACAACTTGCTCCAGGGAACGCTTGGGGGTCATCATCATTACAGTCTTCATCCGAATGGAACCCATCCCCATCTTCGTCAATGACTAGTGTTTCTCCATCACAGTCCTCATCTATTTCATTATTTGCTACTTCTTCAGCGTCAGGATTAATTGACGGATCCGTATCATTACAATCTTCATCGGAATTAAATCCATCGCCATCTTCATCTACAATCAGTATTTCACCATCGCAGTTTTCATCAACATCATTGTTTGGAATTTCTTCAGCATTGGGATTAATAGATGCATCTGTATCATCGCAATCCTCTCCTGTCAAGACGGCAAATCCATCTCCGTCTAAGTCATCATCAAGTGTATTTTCATCGCAGTCATCATCTAATCCATTGTAGCTTGTCTCCGAATTGCCAGGATATACATTTGCATTAAACGGTTTACAGTCTAAGGCATTGCAAATGCCGTCTTCATCACTATCCTTAAATTCTCCAACACAATCACAGCTTTCTGTTAATCTATCTTGTACTGTACAAACGTCTCCATCATCACAAGTTGATCCTGGATATGCAGCTGCATTAGTATCATCACAATCTTCATCGGAGTTAAACCCATCTCCGTCTTGATCAATGATTAATGCTATGCCATCACAATCTTCATCGATGGTATTATTTGCGATCTCTTCGGCGAAGGGATTGATAAGTGGATTTGTGTCATCGCAATCTTCATCTGAATTAAACCCATCTCCATCCTCATCAATAATCCAAATGTCGCCATCACAATTCTCGTCAATCTCATTGTTCGCTATTTCTTGGGCATTGGGGTTTATAGCACTATCATTATCGTCACAATCTTCAACATAGTTAAACCCATCTCCATCGATGTCCTCATATAATGGATTACTAAATACCTCGAATTCCCATATAGAATATCCATATGGGCTACCCCGCCTAAGTCCTTGCATCTTGATATATCTAGCTTGTGCATCCAAGGAAGCTATCGTATCAATAAATGAAGTATTATCAACGATAGTAGCTATGGTATCGTAACTCACTTTGTCATCAGATGCCAATATCAAATAGTCTCTACCAAGGGCTACCTCCCAATGAATATGGATGCCACAAATTTGACGCTTAGCCCTAAGGTCTACTTCTAAAAATTGATCGTCAGAATATTGGCTTGACCACCTTGTGCTCAGATTTCCGTCAATGGCTTTATCAGGAGATAAATGATTGGCTTCATTGCTAGAAGAGGCAGCTTCACCTTTTGTACCTACATTGTTGCATTCGTTCGAACAGACATCTTGAATGGGTTCTATTTGTATCATTTGTGATACACAAATGGAGTCTTCTTTTCCATTTCCATCTCTAACTTGTAAGCATACATCATACAGCCCAGCTTGTTTGTAGACCACTTTTGGATTGGGGTCTTCTATGTCACTAATAAATGTAGCGCCTGGAAAACTCCATTGCCAAGTGGCCTCTCTTCGATCCAAATACGACAAATCTTTAAAGTAAAAGGTGTCCTTAAGGCAACTAGAACTATACTTATCAACACTGGGTTTTGCTACAGGATCAGCGGCTTCATACAAGTCACATTCATAGGCACCCGTATAGGTTCCCAAGCGTATTTTACCCTCTGAATAATATGGATATAGATAACCACATCGACTAATTATTGGGAGTCCTTCATTGTATAATGCCCAATCATCCATTTCATTATTTCTATAATAAACGGCTCTTGTCGTACCCACATAAACACCACCATTGGACCCTTGCAAATAACTGATGTCTATCACATTTTCACTAGCTAGCCCATCACCAGTCCAGTCAAGCCATGATTGGCCACCATCGGTACTCTTGAAAATTTTATGGGTTGATTGATTACCTGTAAGGAGTAGATAAATCTCATCAGGATTCTTTTGATTTATATCGAACAACTTATTTCGCCAATTATGTCCACCAGCCATTTCGTTTGATGGATTGATATTTTGGAAAGTAGCTCCTGCATCAGTGGACTTCATTAATTTGACTGCATCAGGATCATTAAGAACGGTATAGATCACGCTTGGGTTAGCTAAAGGAATTCTTGTTCGATATATATAACCGGTTAGGAAATCGTAAACAACGTCCCAGGTGCTACCATTGTCTTCTGTTTTGTATAAGACAGAGTCTCTTGGTGAATAATATCGTTCATAATAATGTGGGTGCCATTCGTAGTTTCCAAAGCGTCCAGGTTGGCCATTCATATTAGCGCTCTTACCATTATCAAAATCTAGATAATTCCAACCTTGATTGCGATCTACTATTTCAAACATCCCTCTTGTGGCATACATTACATTTTCATAAGCCGGATGGTTATAACCTTTTGTTTCATCAGCAGCACTGCCTGCAAACCATCCGCCTTTTCCATATTTACCTTTAGGGTAGGTATCTTTATAATGGACCAGTGTCCCATTATGGTAGGTGCCACCCACCATTGCATCAGCTATATAAGATGAGCTGAACCCCCAAAATTCTGTGCCTTGTATGCCGTACATTCTGGGCTCCATATTGTCACCTTGATCACTTGAATAATACAAACCACCATCTGAAGCCACCCACATACTTACGCTATCACCATGAGTAAAAAACTTCACGTCATGCACATCAGCATGCGTATACCTTTGTTTTGTATGGGGACCGACCCAAGTAACCCAGTGTGCGTTCGTTTCCCAATCTTGTCCTCCGTTTTCAGATCGAGCCACACTTATGCCAGCGGTAAATAAGCGTTCGGGATCGGTAGGCGATACACCTAAACCTAGGTCATAATAGAATTGGCCCCCATTGGCAGTAAAGTCATAGGACCAACCTAACAAATTTGGATTTTCAGTGGAGGCTACTCCAGCGGGTTCGTCACCGCAACAAACGAATTCAAATGTGTCCCCTGCATCATAGGATCTATAGATGCCGAACAAACCGGATCCTCCATTTGCGGATCCAGAAGCAAGGACATATACATTATCCGGCGCTGCAGCTGATACCGCAATTTCGCAGCGTCTCTGTTCTTCGCCCGTATCCAAATTCATCTCGGGACAAACCAATAAATTATCTGCGCTAAATTGAGGGTCGCCCGAAAGGTTCATATGGGCATCTCCCGCACTATCCATTATTTCTTGCCCCGTCACTTCATTGAAATTCCAGCTATGTACCAATGAACTGAAAGAAGGGTGGCTTTCAAAATCATCTGTACAAGCCAACTCCTGTAGACTTGACTCACTCAGAGCTATGTTATACATTCGGATGTCAGCTAATTCTCCATAGAAAGGAAAACCGTAGCTACCTGTACCATCTTGTGCAAAGTATACTAATAGATCACTGAGAGTACTCCCTGACAAAATCTCATTGGATGTGTCAATAATACGTCCATCTTGATAGCTGTACTTCAAACCGTCAATATCATAGCTTATAGCAATAGTATGCCATTGGCCATCATTGATAAATGCACCATCTAAATCGATCCGATTAGCTCCATCGCCAATATTGAATTTCCAAGCATCGTTGTTACAGGCCATTACCCATCCTTTGTTGGCCCCAGAGTTCCAGTTTTTGTTGGATAAGAATGAAGGATCACCGGACCAGTCCTTAGCCTTGATTTTTAAAGTGATGGTGAATGATTCTAAGGGACCATTTCCTAATTGGATATTTTCTGCTTGTCCGAGCATTTCCGTAAAATCCCCAGAGGTAAAGCCTTGGCTCTCTTTTACGGATTCAAATCCTGGCCATCCATTTAGTTTTTGTGAAAAAGTGAGTCCAGCATCATCGGAGCGCCATAAACGAGTATGATCACCATTTAATTGGACAGCATATATTATATCCGGGTTTGTAGGATGAAACTCGATTTCCTGAAAGTGTCCCGGTACGAGACGTTCATAACTGTTACCGGCATCTCTGCTACTGTATAACCCATTTACGGAAGCCACAAAAAGTATGTTTGCTTGCACTGGATGCATACGTATATCCCGAATCCAAGAAAAATATTGTATCGGTTCAGAGGATGACCAGCTATTCCCTCCATCTAGGGTTTTCCAGATGTAGCCACCTCCTTCGGCATATACCTCCATTGGATCGCTGTGGTTGATCTCGATAGCATAGACACCATTGAATGGATATTGTGCATTTTTTCTTTCCCAACTTTGGCCAAAATCTGTGGAACACCAAATACCGGCATTTGCTGTTCCTGCCCAAATCGAATCTGCATTTGAGGCAGCTTGTTCTACGGTCCAAATATGGGCGGCACCTGGGGATTGGACAGATTGACTCATGGTCGCTTCATGATCATACTCCCACGGGCCTACTTCTTCCCAAGTACTCATTTTCTTTTGACTTCGTTGCGCAATCTGCGTTTGGTATATTTTTAATTTTTGCGCCTTTAGCGCTTGACTTTCTGGTCTATAAAAACCCTCCGCATCAATATCATTCCACTTATCTCGCATCCACCGTTTGTAGTATTGGGTATATTCATTTTTTTCAAAAGCATGTGAACGGTAATATTGTTTATAGGCTTTTTCAATGTCGATGAGGTTAGGCACACTATCCTGCATCATCTTTACCCAAGTAGGGGCATTTTCATTTTGGGCACCGTAGGGTAATTCTCTAAATATGGCATCTTGAGAAAAAACGCTTGATGCTATACTTACAAAAATCCAAGTAACTAATAATGATGGTAGGAACCTGACGGCTATGGAAGTTGAAAATCTCTTATTGAATATTTTCATAACTACATGTAAAATAAAAAATACATCCCAGCTGAAAACAGCTTTATCTGTTTTTATGCTTTTGGTCCGAGTCAGGGGTATGGAAGTCCGCTGAAGGCGGGTATGAGGGCAAGGCCCGATGTACCGAGTGAGTAGCGAGACTGGAGGGGCCCGGCCCTGATTTTAATCAGGGAGACTCCCTTACTTACACCCCCTTTACACCCCGTTTAATATACAACATGATGAAACCCGCTATAACAAATGGGACGCTCAACCATTGACCCATATTGAGTTGCATCCCATCTTCGAAAGCTACTTGATTTTCCTTGAAAAATTCGATCACGAACCGAGCGCCAAACAGGAGAATTAGGTATATGCCCACGATGAATCCGGGTTTTAATGTAGGGCCTCTTTTTCTCCAAATAGAGAAAAGAAGTAGGAATATGAAGAAGTAGGAAAGGGACTCGTATAGCTGAGCGGGATGTCGGGGTATATCATCAATGAGGCTAAAGATTATGCCTCGATCAGAGCCGGTTGCTTTCCCAAGAATTTCAGAATTCATAAAGTTGCCAAGACGTATGAATGCACCGGTCAGTGTCCCACCTATAACGATAATATCCAGCATATGAAGGATGGACTTTTTATGTTTGCGACACCAATAAATAATGGCCAGTAGAACGGCTAATATACCGCCATGACTCGCCAGACCTTGGTAACCAGTAAATTCCCAAGCGCCATTAATTTGGCGGAAAGGCAGTAGTATTTGCAAGGGATGTTGTAGGTAATATTCGGGTTCATAAAATAGGCAATGGCCAATCCTGGCCCCTAAGACAGTAGCCACAAAAATGAGTACGGCTAATGAATCTAAGGTGTCACTATCTCCACCTTCTTTACGCCAGAAATTGATCACCACTTTGTATCCAAGGAATAATCCAAGGGCAAAGCACAAACTGTAATATCTGAGTTCAAATGAACCCAATTTGAGAAGTACGGGATCTGGAGCCCATTCTATGGCCAAATAATACATGAAGTAAAAGTAGGATTTAAATGTTAGCTCTGATTGAGTTGCCCCTTATATCTTTCAATTTGCCGACGATGTCGGAGTATATGCACAATAGCATGCTCGAACAAACTATCTACATCATATCGTTGGCCCCAAGGACATTGTACTTGCTTTTCTGGATCATGCTCGACCATTTTTATATCAGGGTAGCTTTCAAATAATTGAATAGCGTAGCCATGCATTTCAGTATATGCTGCGATATATTGGTCCACATTTTCCAAATCAGCGTGTGATTTATAGCTAATCGTTTCGCCCATGTGGCATCTCACGGCATCCACATAAATATAGCCTGCATCCAAAATGTGTGTAAGAATACCTTTTATACTTCTGAAGCTCGGGTCCTTGTGTTCTGGATAGATTCCCTTGTTTATTTGATCCGTATTTAGGCCTTTAATACATTGTGATAAATCTTCTAGCGCTCGTTCGTACTCGTCTATGAGTGCGCCAGCTGCTCCAAAATCTCTAAAGCCAAAGGCATCTTTTTTCATAAGGGAAAGGTGTAAAGAGAAGGTATAGCGGGACCTCTTGCTTTTGTAGGCGGCCCTTGGACGGCGCCTAACGAATGGCCAAGTCTATTTAATTTTTTTTCACCACAAGCTACTGCCACTTTTAATGCTTCTGAAGTATTAGCCTTTGAGGTTATAAATTCGAAGTATTCAATAGCGCCATCATTTTTGATTTTTAGTCTAAGAATGACCTCACCACGATGCTTAGCAAAGCAACCGTCTTTTAACGCATCTATTAGGCTTTCGACGTTTTTTTCTCTAGCGGCAATACGTTGCTCATACTCGCCCATTTTTTCTTGAATGGCTGGTAATTCAGGGGGCGGTGGCGGTGGCGGTTTTTGCACCTTACTTGCTGTTTGTGGCATTGAGGCGCTGGTTGATGCATT
The DNA here is from genome assembly GCA_020629315.1 of Saprospiraceae bacterium. Lineage (GTDB taxonomy): Bacteria > Bacteroidota > Bacteroidia > Chitinophagales > Saprospiraceae > JAHDDO01. The sequence goes on from JAHDDO010000039.1 coordinate 25,942, forward strand.
ATTATTTTGCATACACCCAGTGCATACCATGACGACCATGACCAAGCAAGATAGGATAGGTTTGTTCATAATGTTGTGAACCCTCTTTGCTTAAAAAGTACGACAAATTTTATAGTTGATCGTCGATTACCACCAATAATTTACTTTAAGGATCAAGGCTCTGTTTCTTGTATTGAACAAGTTGCCCATGCTTTCATCTAGGATGGTATAATTATCCAAGAAGACTAGAAAAATATCTGACATAGGTGAGTATCGCCATTGAAGGCGACTATTTATGCCCATAAAATTGGACTGACCTACGTATTGGAACAAGGTGGTCCACAATACATTTCTAGAGAATCCAATTTCTATTTTTGAAACCAAGGCAGATATTTGTGCATTGCCATATGGGTCTGGGAAATTTAGGTCATTCCACTGATAACCTAAGCCAAAGTTACCCCAATAACTTACCCTGTAATTTAGATCGCCGGATAATCGAGTGATGGTCCCATTATAAAAGCCACCTCTAGTAAGATCAATTTGATAACTTAAAGGCTTACGTTCATCTGACTCATATTCGACATTAAGATCCACGCTTTGATATCTTGTCGCAGGAAGTGGGGTAGCTCCAGTGAAACTGAAAGGGAATAGAAGATCTAGCAAATTGTAATTCAGTCGAATTCTAAACTCTGCCGTATTTCTAAAACTAATAAAGTAACGGAGCCGATTATACTGTTCGTTAAACGTCCAATCTTCGTTAAAAATGGTGAGGTTTTCTACGCCAAATTGGTGCCGTACTATTTTTCCTTCGCGGGGTCTAATCCGGTAATCCAGGGAGCTGTAACTCGAATTATAACCCACTCTGACTACGGTGTCCCTTTCAGCATCGTAGTTGTTTACTCGAGCGATAAAGCCCATATCAGCAAAGTAGTTTTTTTGGAAAAATATATTATCCATTAAAAACCCCCATTTCTCATTGGTAAACTGCGTACCTGTATTGAAAACCATCTGTTCGTCTGTATAGCCTGATTTAAATGAACGGTGCATCGCACCCCAGACACTAAACTGACCATTGTCGGTACTATATAATCCTTCAATACTTCCATTACGACCGAAATCCCCTTGGACAGATTCTCCGTTATTGAAAGCTTGTCTGTTTAAGAAAAGCCCTTGTATGAATGATCTCCCAAACTGTTGTCTTGCGGAAAAAGCGGTTTGGTTTTGTCCCAGTGCATTATCAGTGCGTCCGCTTTGAATATTCATAAAGCCGATCCGAGTATTCGTAGTAACATTACCTGTCAATCGGGCGCCATAATAAATGGGCACGGCTTGGAAGTTTTCATCCAGCCCTATTTTCCTTGAAAAAAAAGGGCGCATTTGACCTGTTCCAAAGTCGGCAAAAAGATCCGCATTCTCGAGGAAAAAGGTTCGTTTTTCAGGTAAGCCAATATCAAATCGAGTTAAGTTAGTAACTAATTCATCCGCTTCTATCTGCGAAAAATCTGGGTTAAGTGTCAGGTCAAGATTTAACGCAGAATTCAGCGCTATTTTAGCATCAACACCGGCTTTACGAACGAATGTAGCCTCACTATTTGCTTCTTTTTCAAGACCAGCAATGGCATACGGTATAATATTAAAGTTGCGTGATTTTCGTTCAGGTGCCTCGGCCCAAACTAAAGCCCCTGAAAACGCAGGATTAGGTGGCCAAAACGATTCGGGCACCGCGGTCCAATTATGATATTCATTGTGGTTAATGACATTGCGAACAAAGTTCATACCCCACTCGGTAATAGATTGATTATAGCGAAGGATTCTAAATGGAATGGCCATTTCCATGGACCAATACCCTTCGCCTATATGCGTTTCTCCAAACCATCGATTACTCCAATCTGAAGAAATATCAGAGGTTTCCGTCCTAACGGCATCCCATTGCACACCCATAGCCGACAAACCAAATAGTACGGCGTTTGATCGGGAGTCAAGTGGGTCAAGAACAATCGCTATCCCATCACTATCCCAGTATTCATCCCGTTTTAAGGATAAAATAATAGGATCCTCTTCTTGGTAGCATATTGCAGAAACGTAGATAAAATCATCATCAAAACAAAGTCGAATTTCTGTTTTAGGGTCTGCACCAGGAGCATAGTAGGGCAGCTTTTGCCAAAAATTAGTACCTACTTCACAAGCCTGCCAAGCCGCTTCATCTACTTTACCATCTAGAGTAATGCTGCTAGACGCCGCTTGGATATTATATCTAAAATCCCGCTTGAAATCGATACTATCTACCTGTGCACAGAGAGAAAAACTGAGTATCCATGAAAACAGTAGGAGGCTGTTTTTAATGTTCGTTGTCAAAAGGGTATTTGTTTGTGTAAAGATAGTTAGTATGGTAGATTTTAGAAGCTAGATAATAGGTTAAAAGATGCTAAATGTACTGCGAATGCATAAGATCTGAGTAAGACTTATACATACTTCAT
>JAHDDO010000083.1 GCA_020629315.1 Saprospiraceae bacterium
ATTAAGAATCTGATAAACGTAAAAGCTGTTGGTCAATTTGGATCAACCAAGTACGATAAAGATGATCCAAATAGTACTAGAGAATACCGCTATTTCTTCATTGATTTTGAAGCTTCTTACGAAAAAGGATTTCCTGTGGTCCCTGTCGCACCTGTGTTTGGAATTTACGGTATTGGAGGGTCTTTCCGTTATAATATGGAACGAGAAATCGAAGAAGAAAATTTCTTCAACGAACCTTCCTTAGATGTGCAAGAACCAGAAATAGAACAAGGTAGCAATTGTTCATTGGGGGGAGATAATGAACTACTGGAACCAGGAGTCACCCTGACAGGAGAACGATTTGTTCCTGCCAGAAATAAATATGGGGGCGATTTTTCTGTGATCTTAGGAGAATATAAACCTATAAAACGATATGTAGCAGATGTTACCCTTGGTCTTACCATTGAAATTAATGACAACAACAGTCTCTCTTTTGAAGAAATCTATGTCCAAGGAAATGGCTACTACCTACCTGGAAGTATTGCAGATAGAGCAGAAGATAATGCGGCTCACTTAAAATTAGAGTTGCGCTATAATTTCCCCAATAAATTGTTGTCTGGTGATTTTGGCATTAAAGCAAACATGCCTAAGGAAGCACCAATATTAAATATTCCTGCTGCATCTGCATTGCAAGAATTTGCGGAAGGAAAACTCCGAGCTAATTTTGAAACGGGTCAATGGGGCATCAAATTCGGTAGTTGGGGCGATCCTACTAAACCTAAAGACCAATGGCTCTATACCCCTACATCCGAATTACCTTATAATACTGCTGGTCTAACCCTTCCTGGTCTTTCTGCTGGATTAACCTTGTACTTTTATATGCAACTCGGGCATGCTGTTGATGGTATCCCTCCCCTAGCGGCAGTTATACCAAATTGGGAAGATGATCGAACCATGTCTGAAAGAAATGCTGATAGCCAGTTTGAAAGTGGCAATGGAATTGTCATGGGAGGAAAAGTACAACTTGATATTAATGAAACGCTTGGTCCCTTGTCGCTAAACTTATATGCTGGATTAGGTTTTGATTTATCTTTAATGCAATACAGTAATGTAGTATGTGAAGGATATGAAGGTGGCATCGGTTTGAACAATTGGTATGCCATGGGGCAAGCCTATGCCTACGGAGGTGCTAAAATGGATATAGCGTATGATTTCTTCTTTTCTAGTGGACGAGTGAATATTTTAACAGCAAATGTAGCGGTCGTCTTACAAGCCAAGTTTCCGAACCCTAGTTATTTCCAAGGTCGAGTTCGTGCTAGTTATTCTGTCTTAAATGGCTTATTAAAAGGATCGGCTAATTTCAAGATGGAAGTGGGTGAACAATGTGAGGGTTTAGAGCCTCCCTCTCCTATAGAAGGTATGAAAATCTTCGCCGATGCTTCACCTATGAATCCTAGTGAGGATGTTAGTATTTTTACCGATGTTAATTTTTCCGTTAATTATGCGCTAAATACACCTTTAGTTTTTCCTGTCTATGATGAAGATTCGGGCGATATAGAATCTTACCAAAGGTTTAGACCTACTGTAAAAAACTTAAGCGTTACGAATGAAGCAGGTCAAGAAGTTCAGTATACAACTAGTTATATCGACGAAAATCATGGTATCGTATTAAAGTTTGATCGATTTTTAGATGCTGGTGAGACCTATACAGTTGACTACAAATTTGCTTTCGAAGAAGACCACGATAATGATAATAATTGGGAATTAGTGATTCATAAAGGAGAAGAGGCTACAGAATCAGGCTCTTTTACCTTTACTGTGGGAGGCTATCCTGAAGAAATTCACCATGAAATACTAGAAAGCCAAGCACCTGGATTCAAACAACGCTACTGGCACGAAGGCTATGCCGATCCACTATTGCGCTTTCACGCTAATGACCCAAACTTTATCGACTTCTTCCCTGAAACGTCCAATGTGAATGGAGAAACGGTCAGCAATGAAATTATTGTACGATTGACAGAGTATAACAAAGATACTGGGAATGAATCCAATCAATATACTTTTCCCGCAGCTTCCTTTCCAAATTCTGAGACGTTTGTTAAACCAGTAAAAGGGTATATTTCCATTAGAAACCTCTATAAAATACCGATCATTAGAAATGAAAATGTAAACGTCAATGAAGTACGGTTCCCTGCTTTAAATGATATAGACCTTGTGAAAGGAGCAATCTATAAACTGGAACTTGTTCGACGACCAATGTCTATCGATTTTAACTCGCAAGTGAATGAAGTAGAAAATGAAGATGGCCAAATCATTACCACCCGCTCTGTAGATGGAAGCACCAATGCCGATATCGCTAGTAATACCAAAATTCTTTACGAGTATTACTTTGGTGTCAGTAAATACGACCATCTCTATGAAAAATTGCAGACCTGTACAGCAACATTTCTTAAAAGTATAGCCATGCGTAACGATTTTAATCACCCTGATGAAGATGGTCTGGCAGATTCTGCTTTTCCTATTAGTCAAAATCAAAACCATCGTTCCAAGGACGAATATTTTGCTTTGAATAATGCTCTAGAACCCTTTGATGATTTTGACCTAGATCGTATTCGCCAAAATGCAAAAATCGAATACTTGGATCCATATGGTGCGGAATATACGATTAATCAAAGGCATACGACTTCAGATTATGGTGGATTCAACACAAGTAAAAAAATGCATTCGCAATTGAATAATGAATTGAATGCACCTGAACACGCAAGTGTAAGAGATTATCTATTCAATGTGCTAGCCTTAAGTTCGGAATATACGCCTCTCCCAGAGTCAGATGGTACGGGGTGGAACTACAATTTTTATATAGCAGATAAAATGGGCACAGCTGAAGAGGAAAATCAATATCTTTTAAAGGAAGATGAACTAATTGCTCCAATTAGAAAAAACGATAGCCCAGTAGGAACTAGAAAAGATGGTAACTACAATGAAGATGTATTTGCCAATGAAATAGAATATGGTTTACTTTTTCAAGATATGCGCTCCCGTATTATACTCAATCAAATGCGTTGGTTATCACATATTGGTCAAACTGCCACAAACTCTGGTCGATATAATTCCCCCAATTGGCATGATGGCAACTACCCAGAAGGTGATTTAATAAAATCCGGAAACATACCAGATACTAGATGGATAATACCAGATGATTCTAGTTATGATAAGACTACTTTTGATTTTATTAGCAACTTAGAAGGGTATAAGTACAACTATCATGGTCGTATAAAAATTCGATTCCCACAAGTCAATCGATGGCAAGAGTTGCATTCTAAAGTAAATATCGATCATTATCCTAATACAGCGTTTACGGTACAACCTATACATATCGATGGCGGAATAACAGAAGGAGTACAAACAGTAGTTGCTGAAGATTTCTCAGGAATACGTGCAGATAGTTGGTACACCATAGAGTATGATAATAAACCGTTGTATACAGGTAAATACAAAGGTATATTTAGTGATAACCTTTCTCAAAAAACAACACTTAATTGTAAATTCGCTATCCTAGAAAGAGATCCTAAAAACTTAGAAGGCGTTACCATCGGTGAACATGGTAGACCTTGCCATTTCATTTTTTCTCCTTTGCATAAAGGTAGAATGTTAGATTTAAATAAGTGGCTCGAAGGTGATATAGAAGAATTAAATTTATCATACCGCTACGGAACGGTATGGGATATAATACCGCAAGGAGAAGAGGCGGATGAAAATCAAACATATAAAATAAACGTATATAGGTCTGATAAAACCTCTATTAAGTTCCCTAACGCTAACCAAGCCGTCTATCATCCTGATCTAGAAAAAGATATTACACAAGATCTTACGCTTAAAATCAAAAAAATACCTGATCCTGTAAGTGAACTTTTCTGGTATTCAATAAGACTAGGAAGTAGTTGGGTTTTGATTGATGGTCAGGACGAATTTCGTTTCATCAAACAAGGCTTATATTACAACATACAATTAAAGAATGATAAATACCTGTATTACGATCCGAATGCTACTAATAAAATTGGACTGAGTACTACTCGTGCTGACGAAGATAAATACTTATGGGACCTTAGTTCCTACTATATCGCATATGGAGATGGCGTATTGATCCACAATAAAGAAGAAAATACAATTCGTAAATTAAACACTCCTCCTGATGCAACAAGTGATCAGCTACAAAATACTGAAGGTGAATATACTGATGACATAACAGATTCAGATGATTATATGCATGTTCTCATTAAAAATAGCCTAATCAATCAAGAAATAGTTGCTAGTATACATACTCTTGCTACAGACTCAGGTGTCAATCCGACATTAGGTCTAGATTTAGAAATAGGACGTTATGATGCAAACTTTAAAGTAAAAAAGATAACCTATGACGAGATACCTAGATATGTCTATTTTACTACCGCAAACAATCAAAAATATCCTATCGCCTTTTGGAATGGAAACAATAAAGTCTTAACACTTTACAATAGAGATGATCGAAATGATATTCGAATAGTTGAGAACAAATCATTTCCTGAACTTAAAGATGACGCAAGTGCTCATTTTTATGATTGGTTTAGTTACATAACTAACTTCTTCGGAGAACTTTATCCAGATAAAGG
>JAHDDO010000084.1 GCA_020629315.1 Saprospiraceae bacterium
AATCAACCCGAAGGGGGTATCCTAGAAGGGGGACCTTTCGAATTCCAAGTAGGTGATGGCGAAGCAGATATGATAGAAGAAGGAGCCATTACCTTAAGTGATAATGCTGGCGCGAACAGCCAATGGATGGTTACTGATGAACAAGGAACTATTTTAGGGCTGCCTCCAATGCCTAGTGTGGTGGACTTTGATGATGCTGGGGCTGGAACATGTCTTATCTGGCATCTGAGTTATGATGGAGAGATTAGTGGACTAGAGATGGGAAATAATGCAGCGGATCTATCAGGTTGCTTTAGCTTATCAAATGCCATTGAGGTAATTCGTTTAGAAAATGCCCCTAAGGACATTGAACCAAATGAACCACTTGAATTACGCGTTTTTCCAAATCCGGCCAGTCAATTTATAACGATTGATTTAGAACAGGTAGTTGAAGAAAACATAGAGATAACTATATATGATATAGCAGGTCATGCCTACTTCAAAACAAGTTTAGTTGATGAAAATGTATTGGACATATCTAGCCTGCCTGCAGGACAGTACTTTGCTAAAATCCTGGTGAATAACCGACCGTTTATCACTCGGATAAGCAAGTTCTAGAATTGAATACACTATTTGTAGTTTTCATTGGGAAGGGGATGTGCATTTGCGCATCCTTTTTCTTTTTATTTATTGGCGTCCAATAAGGCAGAGAGTGTACCATACACCGCATAACTGCCCGTATCACTAATTATACGCTCTGCTTTTGGAAAAGCAATTCTTCGCTCTTGCTCATTAAATTGATGGCTTATAAAAATCCATATCTTTTGATTAGGATCCATTTTTTTTGCCTCTATCTGCATAGCCTTAATAGAAGCCGGATTAGTAAAGTATCGGACTTTATTTGAAATGGTCAACGATTCAGGAATACATGCTGTATAATAATTAAAGGAAGGAACAGCAAACTGTGACAACCATACTTCATCTTTAGGATTCAGCCAATCAACCATGGCATATAATGTTTTATCAGACTGACTAATACTTCCTTTATCTGAAGTCATCGTAAAAAGCACATTCTTATATAATAGGCAAGGGAGAATGAAAAGGGCAAAAAATAGTATGATTCGTAAAATCGGATTTTTAATATAAACAGATACTCTATCAAATAGATATTCAAACCCAATAAGCCAAACCACCAAGAAAAGTGGCAGTGTAAATAAAAGTAGTCTTGGAACAAAAGAATAATACTGCAAGGCCGAAGCAAGTATAAGAGAACTAACCACGACCAGCAAGCCTCCAAACAAGGCCTTATAATCCTTAGATTTAACTATAAGAGCTACCAACATGGGAATAAAAAGAGCTACATAAACAATAGTCTTTCCTCCAAAACAGGCCGCGAAAAAAGAAAGGCACAATGAAACACTTTTGCGCCAATCAACAAAACTAAAAAAGTGTGTAGCATGGAAGTCTTGTAGCTGTTCACTGCCTAGACTTGGCAATATGTTCAGCCAAAAGACGCCGGCAAAAGCTGCAGCCCATGTAACACTGATCTTAAAAATGGATGATCGAGATTGTGCGCCACTGAGCCACCAATAGACCACTGAGCCTGCTGACAAAAAGATAGCAGGCATTGACATAAACAACATCAAGACCCCTGCTATAGCTATCCGTTTCCAGGATAAGCGGGCTGCCTTAAACCAAATCCACAAAAAACCAATGGACACTAATATATCACCACTATATTGTTTTAATTCCGTTTGGTATCTAGCCACAAAACTGGACATAGCTAACAACAATATTACGCTCCATACTTGCCTAAAATGATCTATTAGGACAAGGTAGAAAAGTATAAGTGATACTATCCCAAAAAGGAATGGAAGAAATCGTAGGGACATTGGACCACAGCCAAAAATCTGACTTATCCAATCAATTATGACAATCTGTAAAGGAGGGAAATGTTGGTCATACCCCAGTTGGCTCATTAATCCCAGACTCGATCGTTCACATACATTAAGAGCCACATTTAATTCGTCCAAAAACATTGACCTATCCATCAAATACCAAACTACACGAATAAGGATCCCTAGCCCAAGCGCCCAAAGCGCTAATCGAGAGAAAAATTTATCTTGGGCGGTAGAATGGTAAATGAGTCAAAATTTTCTGAAAAAGTAATACATTTCTATCGGGAAGGGATACCTAAGAAGGTAAAAATCCCTGCCGCATTTTCTTGGATCGATCCCATGGACAATGAAGAAACCATCCGCTGTGTCAAGGCTTTTTACTCCAAATACTTTGACGATCACAATCCTCGGACGGCTATATTCGGCATAAACCCAGGACGATTTGGAGCTGGGGTTACGGGCATTCCATTTACGGACCCAAAAATTCTGGCCGAAAAATGTGGTATAGAAAACCCCTTCCACAAACGCTTCGAACTATCCGCTATATTCATCTATGAATGGATAGAAGCCATGGGTGGAATCTCAACTTTCTATAAACAGTTCTTTATTAGTTCACTCTGTCCACTTGGTTTTTTGACAAAGAATATAAACTGCAATTATTACGACGACAAAAAATTACAAAAAGCCGTTACACCATTCATCATAAAAAGTATGTGGACCCAAATAGAGCTAGGTTTGAATAGATCGGTAGCCTACTGTCTAGGTAAAGGGAAAAACTATGCTTATTTCAATACACTTAATGAAAAACACCAGTTTTTTGAGAAGCTAATCCCATTACCCCACCCTCGGTGGATTATGCAATATCGGCGCAAATCCAAAGATCAAATTATGGACGAAATGATTGCGGCTTTGCGCTCACCTAAATAAAAAATAGGCACCCAAGAAGATAGTTAGGCAACAAAGTACAGATGCTAAGATATAGACAAGCATTATCCCTACTTGTCCCTGTTGGAGTAAGTGCTGTGATTCTAAGCTAAAGGTAGAAAATGTACTTAAGCCTCCACAAAGGCCGGTACCAATACCTAATTTATATTTCTCAGGAATCCCAGGAAACCCAAATACAAGCACAGCTAAAATTACACACGCCAAGGTATTCGCCCAGAAGGTAGGCCATGGAAAACCACCTGAACCTATGCTACTATTTTTTGCGATACCATATCGCACAAGTGCACCCAATCCTCCACCTACAAAGACTAATAATGCATTCATGCTTTACGTTTTTTACGCATCACTATGAGGGCTAATACACTAGATAGAAGGATAGCAATCACTAGCATAACGAGTAGTAGATATAAGGATCCAATATCCTGAAGAGAATACGCAAGATATATAAATAGTAGGTTGACAAATACTAAAGTACCCGTCGCTTGCATATGACTTAAATCCAAATCTATCAGTAGGTGGTGGATATGATTTCTATCGGGCGAAAAAGGCGATCGACCATTTACTATTCGAATCGTGAATACTCGTAGTGTATCAAATAAAGGCAAAATTAAAACACCAATGGCGACCGCAGGCGTCGCTTTGAATTTGAACGGAGAATCACCGATCACTTTATGCAACTCGATAAACTGAATGGTAAGTATGGCGCATACAAGGCCTATGATCAAGGACCCTGTATCTCCCATAAATATCTTAGCCGGCGTAAAATTATATTTTAAAAAAGCTATGATAGATCCGGCCAATGCGAAGGCTACAATACTTAGATCCATTTTATCAATCAAGAAAAACCAGGTACCAAAACACAACGCGATAATCAAACCGATAGAAGCGGATAAGCCATTGATACCGTCAATTAGATTAAATGCATTAATGATCAGAATGATCGTAAATAAACTTAACAAGATGCTCGCAATAGGTGGCAGAACAGTGATCCCAAAAATACCATACATACTCGTCAATCGTATATTGGCCACAAAAACCAATAATCCGGCAGCAAATATTTGAGCGCCAAATTTTTTATACGGAGAGATCGGGTCAATGTCATCCCTGGCACCTACCAGAAACATAATTACGAAAGCCGTCAATATGTATTGCAGATCCCCAAAATATTTGAATGGTGTCCATAAAACGATAGAAAAAATAGTCCCAGCGAAAATCCCGATACCCCCTAATGATGGCGTACTTACTTTGTGGGCTTTTCTATCATCGGGCTCATCTACAAGATTTTTTTTCTTCGCTACATGTATGATGGACGGTATGGCATAGAATGTCAAACCGAACGCAGTAATAAATGCCAGAATAAGGTCATACATATAGCTCTAAAAGATATATATCAAAGATAGACCATAGATTCTAGATTTTTAATGAAACATGATTAGATGTTGAAAAGCCTACTATCAATCCATTCGATTAAAAACATCAGCGGCACCGCTTGTTCTACCCTTTTTCGCTTCATTCCCTAAAGTGTAGGTATATGATAGTTTAGCTATACTCCCTTCTAAGTCATAAAACCACTCATAGTAAATACCTGCATCACTGAGATCGTTGACGATCGAAAAGAAAGAAGAAGAATTAAAGACATCGGTCCATGAAAATCCTAGGCTCGCATTCTTCCACTTTTTCTGCACACCCAAGTGTAGTGATGCGCGTTGAGGAAAAAATAAAGTGCCTGCATATCCATTCGAAATATAACGACCACTGGCTTCCAAAGACC
>JAHDDO010000010.1:0-62720 GCA_020629315.1 Saprospiraceae bacterium
TGTTGTACTACACCTTAGAAAGTGGTGCGTTTACAGCTACCAAGAAGATGATAATTATAGAGTAGTAAACTAATAGAGTATATGCAGCGAGGGTTGGTGTATCCAGCTCTCGCTGTTTTTTTCGGAATAAACCTAGTATCCCTTACTTAAAATATGCGATTTACAATTGTCACTTTTTTGATTGTGTTTCTATGCATCCAAACGGGCGCAGTTCATGCATTTTCGGAAGAGACAACGACAGTATGTAAAACGGTAGCGGACCAAATAGGCCCCGATAGGAATAATTTCAGTGGTGGCGTTGATCTAAGTGAAGGCTATTTACACAATTTTGATATTCCTTTAGGAAATTCTACTTGTGGTACGGATGAAGTCATAGAAGCTACAGTATCTATAGAAATCAATAGTGTAGATGATAGTGCAGTGCCTTCCGAGTGTAGTTTTTTTAACCTATTTGGAAATATTTTAGTAGAATCAGGGCCCATACCTTTCACACCGGGCTGCTGTGGTATTGATCATGATTTTCTAAGTGCACCTATTTGCACAGGCTTTGGCTCTGGAACTTCGACTCCAGGCATTTATTCTGCAGATTTGGTTTCGGATTGTTCTAATTCGAACCTAGTTCCTGGAGGTGTGATTGGGGTAGATATCATCGCTGCGATGGATTTTTCTCAGAGCTCATGTTTATCAAATGGGTCTGCCATTTCAGATGGATTAGTAATTGTTGATTATGAAATCTGTGTAACTATAACCATTTTAAGCCCAGAAGAACCTATAGTGGATGCAGGTCCAGATGTAACTATTGGATGTGGTGAATCCGCTACTATTGGAGGAGATCCAGTCGGCTATGATTCTGAAACCTTGACATTCAAGGATGGTTGGACCTATGAATGGAGTGATGGACAATTAGGAAATTTTGGCTTTGGCGATAATGGTCAAGTGATGGTTGTACCTCCCAATCCTAATGATCCAACTAGCTACATTGTTACCGTTGTAGGCGATGGGGGATGTGAGGGGACCGATGAGGTGGTTGTTACCATAATCCCCGATATAACATGTAATGCTGACCCATGTGTCGGAGATATTGAAATAGTAGATCCGGCAGATCCATGCTCATGTATTGTAGATGAAGTTCAAGTATTAGGGTGCACGGATCCTTTATCCTGTAACTATGACCCAGCGGCGAATTGTGATGATGGCTCTTGTATGCCATTCCCTAATTGCAATATGGATATTTGTGCTGGAGATCTTGAGGAACTAGATCCAGCAGACCCTTGTCAATGCACAACAACGACAATCCAAGTATTAGGTTGCACAGATCCAACATCCTGTAATTATGATCCAGCGGCGAATTGTGATGATGGTTCCTGTATGCCAGTACCCACGTGTAATGCTGACCCTTGTGTAGGGGATGTAGAGATTATTGACCCAGCAGACCCATGTTCATGCATTATTGATGAAGTCCAGGTCTTAGGATGTACTGATCCTTTATCTTGCAACTATGATCCAGCGGCGAATTGTGATGATGGTTCATGTATGCCATTCCCCAATTGCAATATGGATATATGTGCAGGCGATATAGAAATACTTGATCCTGACGATCCGTGTAATTGCATAGTGGATATTCCTCAAGTATTAGGTTGTATGGATCCTACGGCATGTAACTATGATCCAACGGCCAATTGTGATGACGGTTCTTGTATGTCAACACCAATATGTAATACAGATATTTGTGCTGGAGATACAGAAATTATAGACCCTGCCGATCCGTGTGCTTGTATTGTTGATGTAGTGCAGGTATTAGGCTGTACCGATCCAAGTTCGGATAACTATGATCCAGCGGCGAATTGTGATGATGGTAGTTGTGATTGCATACCTGATGGTTGCACGGACCCAGCAGCATGTAATTACGATCCAGCGGCAACTTGTGATGATGGTAGTTGTATGTCAGCACCGATATGTAATACAGATATTTGTGCCGGAGATACAGAAATAATAGATCCAGCTGATCCTTGTTCTTGTATTGTAGATGAAGTGCAAGTGCTGGGATGTACAAATCCAAATGCCAGTAATTATGATCCAGCGGCGAATTGTGATGATGGTAGTTGCGATTGTGTACCCGATGGTTGTACCGATCCTATGGCCTGTAATTATGACCCGAACGCCACTTGTGATGACGGTTCTTGTTTGCCAGTCCCTAGTTGCAATACGGATCCTTGTCTAGGAGATATAGAGGTCATTGATCCTATTGACCCATGTAATTGTATCATTGATGAAGTCCAAGTATTAGGCTGTACTGATCCAATGGCTTGTAATTATAATCCTTCAGCGAATTGCGATGATGGCTCTTGTTTGACCACACCAATGTGTAATACAGATATATGCCTAGGTGATACAGAAATTGTGGATCCAAATGATCCTTGTAATTGTATCCTTGATGAAATACAAGTCTTAGGTTGCACCAACCCGAATGCGAGTAATTATAATCCGGATGCAAACTGTGATGATGGTAGTTGTGATTGTGTACCTGACGGTTGTACCGATCCAATGGCCTGTAATTATGATCCAAATGCTACTTGCGATGATGGGTCTTGTTTACCAATGCCAATATGTAATACAGATCCATGTATAGGCGATATAGAGATTTTAGATCCGAATGACCCATGTAATTGTATTGTTGATGAGGTACAAGTATTAGGTTGCACGGATCCTATGTCTTGTAATTACGATCCAGCGGCGAATTGTGATGATGGTTCTTGTTTACCAATGCCAATATGTAATACAGATCCATGTATAGGCGATATAGAGATTTTAGATCCGAATGACCCATGTAATTGTATTGTTGATGAGGTACAAGTATTAGGTTGCACGGATCCTATGTCTTGTAATTACGATCCAGCGGCGAATTGTGATGATGGTTCTTGTTTACCAATGCCAATATGTAATACAGATCCATGTGTAGGCGATATAGAGATTTTAGATCCGAATGACCCATGTAATTGTATTGTTGATGAGGTACAAGTATTAGGTTGCACGGATCCTATGTCTTGTAATTACGATCCAGCGGCGAATTGTGATGATGGTTCTTGTTTACCAATGCCAATATGTAATACAGATCCATGTGTTGGAGATATAGAGATTATAGATCCAAATGACCCATGTAATTGTATAGTTGATGAGGTTCAGGTACTAGGTTGTACCGACCCGACAGCCACTAACTATAATCCAGCAGCCAATTGTGATGATGGTTCGTGTGAATATGACTGTTTAGCCATCGCTGAAGCTGGCATAGATGCCATATTTCCGTGTGCGGGAGTTACTCTAACTCTAAATGGTAGCGGTAGTTCTGTAGGAGCTGAGTATAGCTATGTATGGACCACTCTTGATGGTGAACTTTTATCTGGCGTTGACGAATTAACGCCAACAATTGGTTCTGCAGGCACGTATATACTTACTGTAATAAATACCGACCAGATGTGCGAAGTGTCTGACACAGTGATTATCACGGATGGAATGAATGACATAACAGGCGCCGATTTTGATTTACAAACCCCTGAGTGTTTTGGAGTAGGCGTGGCGGCCATCTCAATTAATCAAGTGTTTGGAGGTAGTGGTTCGTATTCCTATGAATTAATTCCTGGCGGAGAAACGAATTTGGATGGGGTATTTACACTATTAGAGGAAGATGATTACATAGTTGTGATTACAGATAGTGAAGGCTGTGAATTTATAGTAGACTTTAGTATAGATTTTCCAGAAGATATAAACCTGGAATCTTCGTCTTTGGATTTTACTATTGAAGCTGGCGACTCAACGGAAGTAGAGCTAATAACGGACTTAGATGAAACAGAGATAAATTCAATTAGCTGGACACCTGCAGATGGAACACAATGTCAAGATTGCCTAAGCCAGTATCTGTCACCTGAGGAAACTACAAATTATACGGTTATTTTAACCGATACGCAAGGTTGTATGGATACGGTTATGTTTTTGGTCAATGTCATCGAGAACACGGATGTATTTATAGGTAATATATTCAATCCTTCTTCCACTGGATCAAATAGTCTATTTGTTCAGTCTGGAGATAATGTAAGTTTGATTGATGAATTTTTGATCTTTGACCGTTGGGGCAATGAGGTTTTCAGAAATGAAAACTTCCAAACTAATGATCCATCAGAAGGTTGGGATGGCACGATAGCTGGACAAGATGCCGTTCAAGGCGTCTATGTATATATGGTCAGTTATACATTACTGGATGGTCAAGTGATTCAGAAATACAGTGATGTTACATTGATTCGCTAGAATCAAGATATTTTAAATCTTGCTCTGTATCGATATCAATGTTTCCTTTCGGGAACGAAATAAATACGCTGTTTTTCTGGTGTTTATGTACGATTTTTTTGGCCCCTTCTTCCCCCTGTAAAGCGATTAACTCTTCGAAGTACTTAGCTGGAAAATAACTAGGTGGACCCATCCCATTTTCATATTGAGAAATAATAATGCGATCAGGCTGTTGACTTATTTTTCTCATCAATAATCCCCATATATCTTGAGTTAAGAAAGGTTGATCACATACACTAATTATAACACCTGAATATCCATCGGCCTGGATAGCTTTTACCCCATTGCAAATTGAATTTCCCATGCCTTGCTCCCAGGTATGGTTGCATAGTACAGCTGTAGTTTCTTTGGTTTGTATTGTTTGTAGCATAAGGGGAGCTTGGCAGCCTACGTTTATATAAACAGGGATGTCAGTTCTTTCTGCAATATCAATTTGATACTGCAATAATGTGCGACCTTTATACCGTAACAATTGCTTAGCTTTTCCTAATCTAGAGGATGAGCCAGCAGCCAGAATTAATATGGCTAGTTTATTATCCAATCTATCTTGTACGTATTTTTGCTCTTATGATGTCTAAGATAATTGAAATTGATATGAGTCATCCACTCTATCCTAAGGAGCAAGAACTACGGAATCGAGTGTTATTACGCCCGATAGGAATGCCTGATCATGCTTGGGAAATGTATGATGACCTAGCACATCATTTAGTTTATTTAGATGAAGAGTACATTCCTATAGCTTGCTTATTGCTCAAGCCCTTAGATGATGAAGGTCATCGTGTGCAGTTAATGCAGATGGCAGTAGATAGTGAAAAACAAGGATTGGGGATAGGAAGGGCCTTAGTATTATTTGCGCTATCCTTTTGTCGTAAAAAGGGGGGTTCTGAAATGATGTGTCATGCTAGGCAGAATGTGGTTAGCTTCTATGAAAAGTTAGGATTTGTTTGTTATGGAGATCCTTTTGAAGAGGTAGGTATACAACATCGGTATATGAGAAGGAAGGTATAATTATTAGATATTTACTATTGTGCAAATTTGAACGAATACTTTAACAATAGTCATAAAGTAATTGCAGATTTATATTCATTGAATTATGTATTTACATATAACAAAATCAGGACCTCATTATGCGGGTGGCCATTTGCCTAAAGACTTAATTGTTCCATCACAAAATTTTAAAGGTGGTATTCAATACATAGGGCTTATTAATAATCAAGATGATGCATTTAAATGGCTTCCATTTAGTATTCATATGATTTGTCCAATCTACATTAACTGGGTAGAAGTTTACATGGATTATAGTGACCCTATGGCGCCTATAGTAATAGAAGAAGAAAGCTTTGACATGCAGTCGAATTTTGATTTTCTGGACACTAATTCAATAAACATCTTTGAACAGCATTATTTCGAGTCAAACTTGGTAAAGATTGACGATCTATCTATTGGCGACCTTATTTCACCTGAAGGCGACTACATTAAAAACGACTTTTGGCCGATCTGTCCTATTTCTAAGACGAAGATGAAGTTTGTATGTAGGATATATGGTTCTAATAAACTAAGGTCAATTCAGACAAATATTAGGGTAGAAGACGAAAGTGACGTAGTCTATTTCAATGCACTTGACAGCTTTGGAAACGATGGTGAACTTTTAGTATTTATAAATACTGAAACCAAGGTTATTTGTTATTACATAAATGATTGATCAACTATAAATCCCCCGGACAGGGACATGTAGGCCGCAGTCCCGATGCAGCTTTGCTGGATCGTGGATGAACGAATAGTGAAGCCGGAAAGGCCCGGTGCTATCGAAGATAGGAGTCCGCCTCACTTTACACTTCCTAAAAGATGGACTACATCAAAAAAGAAGTTAGCATCACGGGCCAGGATCATCACATTCTTTGCTTCTTGTGCTTGATCGCTGAAGAGCACCTTAAAGAAATCCTTATTCTCGTTAATGGCGAGATACACTTTGCCATGCTTGATGCGTAAAATGAAAGGCATACGATGTTTTTCACGAAATTCAATCAAGGCCTTCATGAAGGCAGGCATTATGACATGGGAGGCGTCCTCATAGTCTGAATACTCGACATTGAACAAGGATTCAAATTGGCTACTCAAAGAATTAAATTGATTATCAGGGACCTCCCTATACGGCTGTTTATATACATAATTCTTGCAGTAAATAGTGGTTTCTCCCTTAGGCTTAGTAGGCAGGTCAGCCACCAGAAAGATACCTTCAAAAGCAGCTTTATATGGACTGTCACTATCCCTTTGGTATCCTGCTTTCAACTCAGAGCAAATAAAGAACAGATCATCTTTATGACCTTTTATTAGATCATCTCCCTTGAATCTATTGGACTGGAGAAATAAACTACTCATGTTAAAGTGATTGGAATCTATGCGTCTATTGGCCTTATGTTCGATCAAGATGCCTTCGCGCTCAAACATTATAGATAATATATCGCGTTTATATTGGGCGATATATCGGCGTTTGAAATAGCCAGAAATACCAAATAAGAGAGCTCCTGTAAAGAATATGACAGGAAGGAATCCATCGATCTCCATATTACCATATACCCACAGTGCGTAGGTAACGCCGATGGTAGCTAACAAAGCTGCTATTCTCAGAAAAAAATGATTCCTTCGATACTTTTTTCGTTTGCCTTCATAGATCTCTAATGCCGGCTTTATTTCTTGGAAAAAGTCGTCATGATCCTGCCTATATTTTACTTCTTGCTTGTAGTCCATGCTCTTATCACCTTTCACTATTCCACTAAGAATAGTATCTTTCGAATGCGTATGCAATTGAAGATACTGGTTATTAGTGACTATAGGACGACACATACGGTTCGTCCAGAGGCAGAAGCCTTTATAGGGCTTGCTGAACGAGGGCATGAGGTTCATATAATGACCTTTCCTGAAGCGGCGTACGTAGCACGATTTAAAGAAAAAGGAATACAGGTGATCCCTTTTCATCCTATAAAAAAGTCAGACCCTGCCGAGATAAAAAAGATCCGGGATGAAGTGAGAGATAGAGGTATTCAAATCCTTCATGCCTTCAATAGTCCCTCATCTGTATCTGCCGTAAAAGCAGCAAAAAAATTGGATGTGAAATTGTGTTTGTACAGAGGTTATTTAGGTAATATTTCTAGGTGGGATCCTTTTGCGTATCGGAAGTATCTACATCCTAGAGTAGATATGATAATGTGCAATTCGCAAGGTGTAACGGACTATCTTAGGTCCCGTCTATGGACAAGAAAAAAGCGCGCTCAAACGATCAGTAAAGGTCATCGAATGGAGTGGTACGCCGATATACAAGCCCATGATATTCGCCGTGAATTAGGCTTGGCTAAAGACCGCTTTTTATACGTTTCAGTAGCGAATAATCGAAGCATGAAAGGAATCCCATATTTGCTTGAAGCTGTGAAAAGAAGTAGGACTGATTTTACATTATTATTGATAGGGCGAGATATGGATACGGCTCGCAATATTCGATATGTAAAGAGGGAGGGTATTCAGGATAAGGTTTTGTTTCTAGGCTATAGAAAGGATGTGCTTTCTATAGTGAAAGATTGTGATGCCTTTGTTTCTTCTTCCATAAAAGGAGAGTCTATTACCAAAGCCATTATTGAAGGATTGAGCTTGGGATTACCGGCGATCATCACAGATATAGCCGGCAACGTGGAATTAGTAAAGCCAGGGTATAATGGTTTAGTGGTGCCTAAGAAAAATGCGCAAGCGTTAGCAGGCGCCATGGATACACTTTGTGCTGACCGGCAAAAAGCAAAAGAGTACGGTAAGCAGGCTCCTATATGGCTTACGGACACCTTACACGCTTCTACAACAATAGATACCTTGGAATCAGCGTATTTGGCGCTTATGAATCAAGCTTAGTCTACCTCGACGATACCCATACTTTTAGCTCTCTTTTTCCATTGCTCTCGAGCTAATGATTGCATATCCGCTGTGGCGTCGGATTCGTCCATGATCTCTAAACCGAAAAGTGTCTCGACGATATCTTCATTAGTGACTATACCAGCTACGCCACCATATTCATCGACTACCAAAGCGATATGCTCCCGCTTCTCGATTAGCTTTTCGAAAACCTTAGCGATACTCTCAATTTCGTTTATGACTAGAAATTCACGCCCTAGCGTAGATACCGCTTGATCGCCTTTATTTTCAATGATCGCTTTCATCATATCCGTTTTCAGGAAGTAGCCAATCATATTGTCCATCTTCTCATCAAATATGGGAATTCGAGAGAATCGTAAGGATTTATGGTTATTATAGTAATCTTGGATCGTTTCATTCTTCTCTGCCGCTACCATCACTGTTCTAGGTGTCATGATATCCTGCGCTCGCACTTCATTAAATCGAAGCAAGTTATTGAGTACTCTATACTCGTCTGCCTTGATGACTCCTTCTCTAGCGCCTATCTGTGCCATAACACTAAAGTCAGTCCGACTGAGAACACTTTCTTTCTTATCCTTTTTAAGGAATCCAGTGATTAGTTGGCTTAACCATACAAAAGGATACAATATCCAAATGATAAATTGTAAGCTCATTACTGTAAATCGTGTCAACGGCTTCCAAAAGGTAGCTCCGATAGTCTTAGGAATAATTTCTGAAAATATTAAAATAGCTAAGGTCATTCCACCAGCTACTATCGCTTCGAAACTCAGTTCAAAACCGAGGATATTAATATAATTGTCAGCCCAGATTTTAGAAGCTTGCGCTCCTACACCGATAGCACCTACAGTGTGCGCTAATGTGTTCAATGTAAGAATGGCGGATAAGGGCACATCAATGTTCTCTTTAAATCCGGCTAGCCGATTACCCACACTAGGCGCAGAGGTTTTTAATTGCTCGGCATGTGCAGGAGAAATGCTCAATAAAACAGCCTCCCAGATAGAGCATAAAAATGAAAAAACGATGGAAAGCAGGAAAAATACTAATAATAAAAACATATATGATTTTATAATATATTTCGAATTTACAAAAACAATACATCATTCAGACGTAAATAATGAACGAGGACACTTCCTTATTTGTATTAATTACAGATATTTTTAAAATATGACAAAGAACCCTAGACTTAATTGGCAGCAATATTCACCGGGTGTACTAAGTGTAATACCTATTCTGTATGTAGCTTGGTCGGATAGTATTCTGAGTCCTTCGGAGATGAAATTGATCCGTGAAAAGATTGCCACCTTGGATTTTCTGAGCCCTGAAGACAAAGAATATCTTGTCAGGCATTCAAATCCTCAAAAGCCGCCATCGGAGGAGGTATTTAAATCTTGGAGTAAGTCATTAAAATATGCGGCACAGACCTTATCTAAAGATAAAACAAGTACCCTTGTAGGCTTAGGGCTGGAAATGGCCAAATCTAGTATTAATTATAAGCAAGATGAGCTATGGAATGCTGAGCAAACGAAGGCGAGTCTTACGGAGTTGGAAGTTGCTTTTGGCGTTTCATCGCAGGAGTCAGGAAGAGTCTTATTAGGTTATCAAGCCAGTGAAACAGATTCAGAAATATTCAGCTTTGATCCTAAGGCCATGGCAAAGATCTTGGATGGCCGGAACCATGATGTAAAGAACGAAATGCGTAAGCTACTTAGGGACCCTTACTTTGCGCACCAGACTATAGAGACTAAAGACGAATACAGACAACGGACCTTAGACCAATTAGTAACCCTAGCCAAGCACGGATATACTCTTTATGCATTTCCAGAAAAATATGGTGGCTTTGGACGGGAAGGAGAGCATATTGCTGTCTTCGAAACCTTAGCCTATCACGACCTTTCTTTAACCGTGAAATTAGGTGTCCAGATTGGCTTATTTGGCGGAGCGGTCTATGGTCTAGGTACAGAATATCATCACGAAAAATACTTGAAAGATCTGATGAATATGGATCTATTGGGTTGTTTCGCTATGACAGAAACAAATCATGGCTCCAATGTGCGTCAACTGGAAACAACGGCCATTTATAATCCTAGTAGCAAAAGTTACACGATTCATACACCCCATATTCATGCAGGAAAGGAATACATTGGCAACGCATTGCATTGTCACAAAGCGGTGGTTTTTGCCCAACTTATTTTGGATGGCACATCTAAAGGGGTCCATGCTTTTGTTGTCGATATTCGCGATGAATCGGGTGCACTCATGCCTGGCGTTACGGTGGAAGATTGTGGATATAAAATGGGTCTGAATGGTGTTGATAATGGTCGAATATGGTTTGATAAGGTAACGATCTCCAAGGATCGATTATTAAACCGATATGGTGATGTTACTGACGAAGGGATGTATGTGAGTGAGATAGAAAGTGATGATAAGCGATTTTTCACTATGCTTGGAGCCTTAGTTACCGGTCGGATCAGTGTAGGTTTGGCTGGGGTTAGTGCTTCGAAGGTCGCCTTGACAATAGCAACTAAGTACGCGCTTAAACGTCGACAATTTGCGGCAAAAGAAGGAGAACCAGAGCGAATCATTATGGATTATCCGAGCCATCAACATCGATTAATACCCCTTCTCGCGCAAAATTATGCGTTTGGTTTTGCTCTGGATGATTTAGCTAAAGATTTGGTCAGTGATACCGAGCATAAAAATCGACGAAATATAGAAACTAAGGCCGCGGGCCTTAAAGCGGTGGCTACTTGGTTAGCGACGGATACTATTCAAGAGTGTCGAGAAGCTTGCGGTGGTAAAGGGTATTTATCCGAAAATCGATTTACGGATCTCAAAGCAGATTCGGACATATTTACCACCTTCGAAGGTGATAATACAGTCCTTCTCCAATTGGTAGCTCGGGGCTTATTGACCCATTTTAAAAAGGGTTTTGATAACGGTGGCTTTGGTTCCGTTATGCGTTATTTAGCGGGTCAGATGGGCCATTTTTTCACGGAATTGAATCCAGTATTTACTCGAAATACAGATAGCAGTCATTTGTCGGATCGGGAATTTCATAAAGAGGCTTTCCGCTACAGAGAGAAAAAGTTGTTATATACCGTGAGCCAACGGATGCGTAAATTCATAGGCCGTAGAGTAGATCCATATGAGGCCTACTTAAAGTGTCAGATGCACTTAATAGAATTGGCCAAAGCCTATGTGGAACGACTAGCCTTAAAATCTTTTGATGCCCGGATCAATGCGTTGGAAGAGGGGCCCGAAAAGAAAGCACTCACCAAGATGTGTGATCTATATGCGGTCGATCGCTTGCTGGCAAATAAGGGCTGGTATCTAGAAAACGATTTCATGTCTGGCGTTAAAACGAAGGCTTTGCGTCGCTATAAAGCTAAGTTACTTCAGGATATACGACCGGATGTGGAGGCGTATGTGGATGCCTTTGCGATTCCAGAGGAATTATTGGGTGCAAAGATCGTCCTCTACAATTAGGATGCGGGCGATCCTCCGACGCAAGCGATCGGAGGCCAGGCCATCCATGACTCGGTACTGACCTGTGGTCAGCACTCCAGATGTTCATCTGGATCATTACTGTCCTTATCGCGGGTTTTTGGATATGCAGAAATTTATGATTGTCCTACGCTAGTCAAATAGGATGTAGGTAAACATCTATTTTATTTTGAATAGCCCCCATAATAATTCATATATGTGGGAGTATGTGGCGCGAACATCTCTTTACTCTCATCAGATAAAGTACCATAAACGGTAACATCTTTGACGTCTATAGATTCATAAAAAGCGGCTCTCGACGGAGGATTTGCTTTAACATGCTCTATGAGTGCTCTTTCATCTGCAAATTGTTGGAGTACAAATAAATCCTTACCATCCTTACTTTTACACCAAAAATGGGAAGCAGTACCCGCTTCAGCATAGGCATCTTTAACTATTTCTTTCATAGCTTTGGCGCACGTCTCTTCATCTGTAAAACTTGCATTTGTAGCTACTAGAATTCTATTTCGTTCAAAGTTTTTAATGCCCGCTTCTTTAGTTTTAGCTACTTTTTTTGAATAACCGCCATAGTAATCCATGTATGTCGGTCTAAGCGCGGCAAACATCAATGTATTGCCTTTAGATATACGTCCATAAATGGAAATGCCGATCACTTCAATAGACCTAAAGAAAGATATTCTAGCCCTTGTGAATCTTCGTATAGCTTGACTTAATGCCTTGTTATCTTCATATTGTTCGAGTACAAATAACGATTTACCATCGCTGCTTCTGAACCAAAAATGGGAATGAACACCATTTGCAGCATGTGCATCGTTAACGATCGTTTCCATGGCTATTCTACACTTCTCTTCATCTTTGAAGGTCCCATTTAGGGTAACAAAAATTCTGTCTTTTTCCATTTTTAAGGTTCTTAGTTAGTACTTTACTGTGCTAACAAAAGTAAAGGGGTGGTGCTTGAATATGTTACACAAAATCTCGAATCTCGTATACTTTTTAGTTTTTCCAATGGATACTAACCATTAACCATGAGTCAAAATATTAGATATCAATTTTCTGGCAGTATGTGGAAGCATAGCGATGTAGGTGGATGGCACTTTATTAGTATGCCTTTTGATATGTCTAAGGAAATCCGTGACCATCATCAATGGCAAGAAGAAGGGTGGGGACGTATGAAAGCCAAAGCAGCATTACTAGGCATTCAATGGGACACATCTATTTGGTTTGATACAAAATCGGCTTGTTATATTCTTCCAGTAAAAGCAGCTATCCGCAAGAAGACCGGCTTGAAAGTAGATGTGCCAGTGGCGGTTGAGATTTGGGTTTAATTAACGGAATGACTAGGCTCCTGATATACATGGTTTGGAATAACATAAGAGCCTATAAGTAATGCAACCCGATTTAGGCATTTATAATTCACCAAAGACAATTAGAGCATATCTAGCTTTAGTTTAGTAATCCCAAATTTTAGTCATATTGTTTATTATTTAGGCCTTGAATCTATTGTTTAGATCCCCTGTACTCTCTGTAAGAAGCTATTTCAGAAATTAAAAAAAGAAAGTTTTATTGGAATGATAGGTTAAAAAACCTTGATGCCAATTGAAAGCCGTTTCGTTATAACGGTTTGATATATGTATTTAATAAAAAAGGAAGTACCTTTCTCGTTAGAACTAAACCAACACTAGCTATGCATTTTCGAATACTCATTCTTTATTTATTGATTTATTATTCCCCAAATATGGGAATTGCGCAGCGGGAAGAAGGTATTCCTAGTGAGCCAGGTAAGTGTTATAAAAAAGTCATTATCTCGGATTTATATAGCTATGAAACTAAACGATACCCTGTCTACACAGGTACTGATGCTAGTGTAAAAACGAAAAAGAAATTTATTGTGACAAACCCACATTCTAAGCGGTGGGTAAAAAAGCCGCATCAAAATTGTGACTCAACAGACCCCAATGATTGTTTAGTTTGGTGCCTTAACGATATTCCAGAAAAAAGTGTTACTCTACTGATTGTAAAGGATACGAGTCAGACCAGTGACTTCGTTTGGAAAGAAGTGATGGTCAGATACCTTGAAGATACAGGAGGCCATACAGAGTGGCGAGAGGTTCTTTGTGAAGAAAATCATAGCCAAACTCTATGGATAGAAATTTTAGAAAGACTCAAATACTTGGGATATACACTGCCTGATGATGGGAATGAAGCTTCTCAGGCACTTCAATGTATAATGAATTTTCAACTTGAATTTGGTTTACCTGTAGGTAGCTTTGACATTGAAAGTTTAGCTGCATTAGGCATAATTTATGATGGCTCGGATTTTAGTCTTGAGGAGGATCAATTAAAAGTGACTGAAAAGTATTTAAATAACTTTAGAAAGTTCAAAAGGCTAACATTAGATTCTCAAAAAAAGGAGACTTCCTTTGAAAAATTGGCGCGAATCACCAAAGGTGATCAGAAAGGCATGTCATTTCTAATGCCAAGTTCTTTAAGCAAAATAAAGGAGGGATCAATTTATGATATGGTTGAAATACCTTCTAGATATGCCAAAGCCGTAGAAAGAATACCAGTTTATAATGGTTCAGGTTTAAAGGAGAATAATATTACGAAGTATAAAGTTTTAGTTGACAGAACTGCCAAGCAATGGAAGTATAAAAAAGTGGACCCCTGTCCATATAAATTTGAAAAAGATTGCATAGAGTGGGTATTAGAGGATGAGGATAAGGTTTTTAAGGAATTGGTTGCCGTAATTGATACAAGCTTAACTGAATTTATCGAATGGGAGTTTGTTGACTTGTATAAACAGATAAGTGAGCCCACTTTTCAACGTCGATCTATAATTCCAATTGAAAACATAGATTCTCAATATATAGCTGCAATACAAGAAGTGCTAGCAAGAGAAGCGTATTTGTTGAAATTTGATTCTGGGTTTATTGAAGAAAGTACAGTCCATGCGTTGCGAAGATATCAAATGAACAATGAATTGTGTTTAGGAAAGCTGACTGAGGAAACGGTAGGGAAAATACTAGGTAAAAAATATGCATTGGAAGAATCAAAAATTTCTGAGTATGATGATGGGTGCTTTGCTAATTGCGAGGCTTCCGTTTTTTATAAGAATGATATAGTATGGCTGCCTGTGTATAATGAAGAGTCAGGCAAAGACTCTACGAATACAAAGCATGTATTGCTAGAAGTTAGGGACTGTAAAAAACCTAAGGAGAAGTATGAAAAAGTTTTAGTAGGTCAAGATATTTTCGGCAAGGATAAATATGAGTGGGTTGTTGCTGATCCCATATTAGAAGTGAAACGGGTTAGAATTGTGACGAATACAAAGTTGAATACTGAATTTAAATGGAAAAAATTCAGACACATCAAAAGAATAATAGGTGGCACAGGTTTAGTCGAGAGGGAAGTATTATGCGGGTATGAAACAGATAAAAAACGTATTTCTGAATTACAGAATGCTTTACAATCACAAGGCTTTTATAAAGGAGATATTGATGGAGTCTTCAATGATAAAACTCAATTAGCTATGCGTAAGTTTCAAATGAAAAAAGAACTTCCTTTAGGTCACTTGGATTTAGATACAGCATATGAATTAAATATTTGGAGATAAAAAAAGGCGCTTCATTCGAAGCGCCTTTTTATGTATGTTTAAATATGTGCTCTTATCGCTGCACACTAAATTTCTTATAACTCGTAGATTTTCCATTCATTACTTGTAGGAAATAAATGCCATTTTCCATTTCTCTAACAGACACATCTTCTATAATTGAAGTTGCCTGACCCAGTTGCTTAGCTTGAATCAACTTGCCATTAATATCAAAAATCTTATACGCATAATTAGCTTCTTCAGATCCGTTGATATCCAAATACAACATGTTGTCTGTTGGGTTAGGATAGATATTTACAGAGAATAAAGCATCTAACTCATCTACTATGGTTGGAAGACCCTCTCCCATAAATAGATTGAATGTAGTCACATCTATATATCCCCCTTCTCCATCGATAACAGTAAAGTCAAATGAGTCTGTTAACTCATCCGTATTATCATGTTGATATTTCACCTTTACATCATTAATATCTTTTTGAGAAAACTGACTTCCTATATCTAGATTTTCACCATCCATACTTAATGTACCATTGGCAGGTAAAGTGATCAGCGTATAGATAAGTTCAGCAGCTGTATTGTTATTATCCTCAGCAAGTAGTGAAGTATCTTGAAGGGCATTGGACATACCTAATGGAATACCTAATGGCACATTATTTACCAAAAATGGATTATCCAATGTAGCATTAGAGCAAATCTCAACTACAAAATCAGTAAATGTTCCACCATTTCCAGAACTGGTATCATCAATTCGTAGGGTCCAATCTCCCTCGATAGGTTCACCATTAAAATCAGCCAATGAACCTCTAGGAATGAAGGTGCTTCCACTACTTAATGGGCATTCGATCTCTGTCGGTGCTTGATCATCAAATCCGCAGTTAAAGTTCGACGTAAAGTTACACTTGTTACGAACCAATTCTACTTCGGTACCAGAAGGACTAATTAAGGTCATTCTTAAATCTCCTGCATTACTGTGATTTCCTTTTACCTGAGAAACATTTACATCACTTACATTACCCGCCCCACTTACAAAAGAGAACGATTCTACAGAAGGAGTACCAGATTGACTGATATTTATTGGAAGATCTTCAGCAACAAGACTTTGGCAACTTAACGCTTCTGTAGCAAATGTACTTAGCGCTGTAGCTCCATCCGCACATTGATTTTCTACATAGACCCTCCAGTAATAAAGAGAACTCTTTTCTAATAACTCAGGCGCAATTAAGAATGTATCCGTTAGGGTTTCAAACCTAAATTCTGCTTCGTCACCTAATTTAGGATTTCTTCCTAATTCGAA
This sequence comes from Saprospiraceae bacterium, assembly GCA_020629315.1. GTDB lineage: Bacteria > Bacteroidota > Bacteroidia > Chitinophagales > Saprospiraceae > JAHDDO01. The sequence continues at coordinate 16,662 of JAHDDO010000010.1, forward strand.
AGTATAGAACTCTGCATTTTGAGCCTTAGACCATGAAAATGTTGGCACTTCAGAAACACCAAAAGATCCACTAGCTGGCGCTTCGATCGCAAGATCACTGAAGTCAGTTCCTAAGATGTCAAAGAATATAGTATATGTAATATCATCTGCATCCGCTGATGAACCCGTAATATCTAAGGTGTAAGAACCGGAAGCGTTTACATTAGTTAAATCAACCGTTATTTTATTAGGATCATTAGGGGCTATAATATCTTGATCTACGCTCACTACGGTACCTTCAGGAAGGTCATGATCTACAGAAAAAGATATGTCCGTTGCATAATCTAAGAAAGCAGCAGATTCGATATCTATTTCGATTACATCTGGTAAGCATACCTCATAGCATTGAGAAGATACAGAGAAATAGAAATCTGGCTCTGAAGGCTCTACAATACTAAATGGTGCATTGTTTATGTCAAAGAAGATGCTGTTTGCCGCCATGACTTTTATTCGGCAATCAGTACCCGTTACGTTAGGTACTACAAAGCTTTCCTCTCCGTCATTGATTGTATTTTTAAGTAGGGTATATGGGAATGTATTTCCACCGTCCGTAGATAAGTATACATTTACTCGCTCACAATTTACTGGAGCCAGATCCGTATTCGCTACATCCCAAGTAAGGTTCTGAAGAGAACCTACTTCCATGAATGTATTGATATCATTCAAATTAGTTATGAAGAAAGGTCCTGCATCGATAGTGACATTGAAAGAAACGGCATCCCATGCTGCTAAACTTGCTCCTGCTGGGCTTATGTCTCTTACTGTACAGTAGAACTCAAGGCTTCTTGTGTAGTCTATGAGTACTTCTGATTTGTCATTCGTATTATTTAAAATTTTAGATAGTGCTGGGAAATATCGTGTCTCTTCAGTAGTTGGCGGATACGATCTAAAAGCAGGTGAATTACCAATTGGGTTTCCACATTCTAATAAACCGCCGTTATCGTGTTGTTCCCAACAGTATAGTACAGGATCACCATCTTGATCAATGGCACGTCCCGTTAATTCAAATGGCGTAGACGAAGGAATGGTAAAACCATCTTCATAATCTACAAATACATCAGGCACGTGATTTCCAGTAGCTATTTTTTCAGCACAAGGATCTCCACTTCCCACCTGAGAGAATACGTACATCTGCTCTAATGAGGCAACATGATAATAATCATCATTAGAAGCCTTAATATTATTAACAGAAGCACAAACACCCGCATAAGACATGAATGTCGTCCCGCTACATGGCTCATAAGCTGTACTGGTTGCTAATTGATCAGCCGAACCTTCACTACATAGTGACCAGGTATGCGAAGCACCAAATTGATGACCTACTTCATGGATAGTAACTTGAACCATAAAATTGGTAATGTTAGCACCACCAACGCAACTTACACCAGCCCCTTTGCTATTCCCGCAAATGGACGCTAAGCTGGCTACACCAGCAATACCATCCGTACAGACTCGATTAAAAACATGTCCTACATCATAACTATTAATACCTACAAATGCATTTAGAACCCCTGTATTTTGCTGAAGGATCTCTCTACCCAGGTGCGCATCAAAGTAAGGATCCGTATTTGGATCGATGAAAACGATATCATCATTATTCGGAATTAACTCGAAGGTAATGGCTGCTTCAACTTCCAATGTCAAGTTCACTCTGTTTGCACCTTGAACGATGCCTTCAATAGCCGCTTCTTTAGATCCTTTAATTTGACCCCACTCTCCCGTACAAGCCATGGCAAGTCTGTATTTTCTTAAAAATACTTCCTCACCCGCTGTCCGACTTTCGATATGTGTATCACCTAGATACATATCATAAATGTCTTGTGGATCTTCATGGCCACCACAAAAAGCAGTGCCCTCTGGTAATTCTTCGTGATGATCTCTTACATCATAGGTGATATAATATTCATCATCGTTATCACTATAATTGTCAATATAAATTTGAGTCTCTGGTGTTTTTATGGCCGCTCGTAGACCCTGTGGTCCATAATTAAATCGGCCAATCAAGTAAGGCTTATCTACACCTACGGCTCTAAAGGATCGAATGCTAGGGTACTTAGCCGCTAATTCAGGATGCATAACAGGCGCGTATACAGCCTTAAATTTTTCTACCTCTCCACCAGGCATAGGAAATTCAATAATTACGCCTTCTTCTAGTATGGATTTACGATCATCTAAAGGGGCGTCTTTAATAGCTTTCTTAAAAGCATTTAGATTCAACTGATATACATCATATTCGTCAGGGATGATACTTCGTTCATTTAGTCGTTGTTGATCTAAACTTATTTCTGAAACAGGCGTCCATGCAGACTGTGCAAAGACACTTTGAACCAATAGGCAAAAGAATAAAACATTGGTAAACTTAGTCATGATCTACGGTTTGATTTCTCGCAAATATACTATTTCATAAAAAGGGAATGTGCGCTAAATGTATATCGATAAAGACATAATATCTAAAAAATAGCCCTTATCGTCGCATTACCCAAATGGATCATCCGACTTTCGCCCGTTTTTCGTCCATTATAGTTAATGTTTAATTCCAGTACTTTGGTGAGTCTATGGCTCATCTGGACCTGCCATAAATAGTTGTTTCCAGGCTTTAGACCTTCTAATAAAATAAGAGAAACAAAAGGCTCATCAATACCTTCGAATGTCACGCGCGCATATTCAAATGAGGCTTGATAAGAGCTTTGGTCACTTTGCTGCCATTGTATTAGAAATTCGCCACCCGATGATGTGCTTATTGAAGCACTTAAGTCAGCGGTGTTATTCTTTTGTTTATAAGTATAGCCTAGATCAAATCGTAAGCTTGGTTTAGGTGAATATCGCAGTAGTGGTTCAATACTAAAAAAATCGGCATCAATATTCCGTTCCGGATTCACTTCAAAAATACGTTCATCGGTACCTAAGGTGCTTTTGAATCGCATATCGAACTGTTTAATACTAAACCGTGATTCCTGATACCATTCGTCTTGCAAGAGCTCTTCAAAACCAAAAATCTGAGTTCGTCGATTTCGCAAACTGCGTCGCCCGATCCTAATATCGTAATCAGGGCTTCCTTGATTAAAGTGAAGTGTATTATCTAAACTAGATTGATAGACAAGTAATGCGCTGTCAAGTCGCACGGGAGCAAAAGACCACAAAAAGCGATTACTATCATCCTCAAACTTCTGGTTCATTTTATAACGTGTGGTCCAAAAAGCTTTGCGAATTATTTTATGCCCAGGAAAAGCGATTGAATCAGAAAGGATCTTTTGAGGATTTATGAGTACGGTCTGGTTAAAGACCGCATCTTTTACATCCCTAAAGGTGTTATTGAATATGGCTACCTTAATGTATTCTCCTTGATCGGCAAAGTCGGCAATTAGAAATTCATTTACCTGTTGGATGGAATCCATATTACTGTCTACCCAACGGTATTGACCTTGCCCTTTTTGGACTTTAATGTATTGGTCTTCAAATTTGGCTGTTTGACCGCTATTATATTGAGCGAATGTGTTAATACGTAGACCATTTTTCCAGAAATTCATGGTGTTCTCTAGACGCCCTATATAGGTTCGCTTTGGGGTTTCACTACGAAGCTCCGGTGCGATTACCGAAAGGTCTCTAAAGGCACCATACCAATTGACTTTTATCCGTTTATTCCAATTATAGAAGCCATCTAAGCCATATTCTTGTCCTTCTAAACTGTGCACTAATTTTTCTTGAGCATTAAAATCATTTCGGAAAGCATACTGGAAATTTATATCAAAACGGGATGTTTCTGGATAGGATAAAACAGCTCTATATTCCTCAAAATGAAAGCTTTGTGCCCGTAGATTATCGGATTGTTGGTCTGTAAATGTATTTGTTTCAGTTAGATTTGACAATTGGAGGGTCCAACTCGAATCCCGTTTTCCAAGATGTTGTTTTATGGAAAATGTAGGTCTGAAGAACACGATATCATCCAGACTATCTTGAGCCGTTAAAAATGAGGTATTCCAACTAAAGTCTGTACTCTTAATGGATGTATTACCACTGGTTACATGCTTTAATCCTGCATAGTCGCCAGCACGTGCGAATTGCTGTAATTGATAACCCGCTTTTAATTGCTTAGGGATGGTAACTTCTATTGCCGCTCCTGACAAAATTTCCCTACGCTCGTCAGAAGTGCCCACTATAGACCAATCTCGGTTAAATTCGGGGTTTCGGTATGGGTTTAACGCTTGGAAATGTTGATGTCGAATTTCAGAAAAAGCAGAAGTGGACAGAAACATACGACTACTATCACGTTCCCGAATAAATTGGAATTGCTTAGCAACACTACCAAACCAAGAAACACCTGTATTATCCTCATCTTGTATATCTGAAAACCGATTGCCATCATTTCTATTGATAGATACCTCACTAATGATTTGGAAACTTGAGTCGGGCTGGTATTCATTCCGTAGAGTAATATATTGGTTTGACTGTGGCGCTACTAAGGTTTTTACGGGTTCATAGTCGCCTAGACCTGGGCCCACGTATTTATACACTCTTCCATTGGCATTTACATCAAGATCTATGATATACGAACCATTTCCTTGACCCACTAAACTAAAATTGGCTTCATAGAGTACTTCATTGGTATCGGGAGGGAAATGAAGTATGCCGTTTCGCAGGGCATAATATAGAATGTCTTCTTGGATTTCGTCGGCCGCTTGGATGGATGAACGAGTTAAAGAAAATGGATCATCGCCCCCATCTCGTAAGATTATTCTATCCAACGAATCTAATTGCTGGATTCCTGTGGCACTTCTGCTATCTTGTTCAATGTAATAATCTACGCTGTGTGTCCATGTATGGCCTTGGAACTTCGTACCTATGGTAGACATGCTTCTCAAATACTGTTGATCTGCAAATTCGTATTCTACTACCATGCGCGCATTACTGGTAATTAGGTTGTTTACAGTGAATTGTATAGTAGCATTATTGTAGTCTATGGTGTAATCTTTGTCAAAGCCTCGCGTCAAGAGTACACCATCTCTATAGACCCGTTCCGTTCCAGAAAGGATAACAAAAAAGCCTTGTCCGCCGCCGCCTTCCAAACGATAAGGGCCTTGGTTCCCTTCAGTGACGTCTAATACTTGGCGATTAAATTTACCTCTAGAAATGGCAAATGATCCATAACTACTAATACTGGATAAACTGTCTTTGCTTGATGTGCGATTTTCTAGGCGGACACCTTTGGATTTCTTAGCATAGTTTAAGAAATACGGGCTAGTTAAGTTTTGACTAAAATCACCGGCTATTAATCGAGTATCTTTTTTTTCAATCTCAATATATACTTGTTCAAATTCTTGGAGAACTTGCGTATTACCCTCTGCTTGGATAGGTAAATTGTCATCTGTAATTGTACCTCGAATAAGCAAACCATCACCCAAATCACCTTGTAATTGAAGATTTAAGTTTGAATTCAATACAAGATCTTGACTATTTCCTAATGAAAAGCCTCTTGAGAAACTACCGGCGTAATTCAAGGTGCTGGTATTAGAGTATCTAGTAAGACCGCTATTTTTAGGTATGTCATAGGCTATATATACCTGTTTATCCTTGGTGGCTAGTTGGTCGCTTCTAATCGACTGTACGGTATCCTGGAAAATGCTAGGTAATACTCGATACTGGAGTGTACTAGGGAAGCTAAATGTGGCATTACAACTTTTAGGATCCAATATCAATAATCCTCGGTCCACAACAGAAAGACAGGCGGCATTTATATCCAATGTATCGTTTAATGTATATAAAGCAACACTCGACGGGATAATGATCCTATCTTCTAATATTAAGGTGTCTGAAAATTTTTTTTCAAAAAAAATCTTGTTTTCCTGTGATAGCCCGATTTGGGTTAATTTACATATAAAAGCAATGGTTAATATAACGGATAGATATCTGATCTGTTCGTGTATTGTTCGTTAAAAGTATTCAATTTCAGCTATATACAGTTTAAATAAAAATACAATATGATTGCAAATGGCATTAATTTTGTATTCCTATCTATGACAATTTAGGTTTAAAGAATAAACGTAATTTTGAAATTAAATTGTGATGTGGGTATTGGTGCTGAAAACAGCTTGAATCTAAATGATTATTGGCTATATTTACGTTTGGAAAACTTGAAAATTATAATCTGAGCGAAACTTAATTTGAAATGCAGCGGAATGTGAACAGCGCGGTTTTTCTTTTCATCTTGAGTATTCTTGCTTTACCCCTCATTGGGCAAGAGTCTCGAACATATGATGGATACGGAAATAATGTACTCAATAAAGAGTGGGGTTCTACCCAGTCTGAACTGATTCGTGTATTGGAATCAGTCAGTTACGTCGATAATGGATCTGAGATTGATCCGGACTTACCCAATCCACGTGACATAAGCAATCATATTTTTAATCAACCAAGTAGCGAAGAATTTTTTGCACCGGATAGTCTAAGTGACTATGTGTGGGCTTTTGGCCAATTTTTGGATCATGATATTTCATTGGTAAGTATGGGTAATGAATTTGCTCCGATAATCGTGCCTGAAGATGATGAGTTTTTCGCACCTGGTTCTTTTATTCCTATTGAAAGAGATGCTTTCGTGGCAGGTACTGGTTTTCCAGGCATGCCTAGACAATATAGAAACAATATATCCGCCTTTATAGATGGTTCCATGGTGTATGGTTCTGATCAAGAAAGAGCCGATTGGCTACGAACGTTCGAAGGAGGTAAGTTAAAAACGTCACAAGGAAATTTACTTCCTTGGAATACGACGGATTATACTAACTATAATACACCTATTGACCATTCGGCTCCAGAAATGGAATCACCAGATGGGTTTTCAGATAAATTATTCGTGGCTGGTGATGTAAGAGCCAATGAGAATGTAGTCTTACTTTCTCTGCATACGCTTTTCATGAGAGAGCATAATCGGTTATGTGAGCAGTTTGCTATACAGCACCCTAATTGGTCTGATGAGCAGCTCTACCAGCATGCTAGACGATGGGTTATTGCATTGATTCAGAAGATTACCTACCATGAGTGGCTACCTGCGATGGGCATAGAGCTAGGTAAAGAGATGCCAGAATACTCGGGTTATAATCCAGAAATAAACGCCGGTGTATCTAATGTATTTTCTGCAGCGGCCTTTAGAATGGGGCATACATTGATTGGAAGCACCGTAGTGCGTATGAATAATGATGGATCTATCTACGAAGATGGTCATCTTCCTTTGGACAGTGCGTTCTTTAATCCAAAGGTTTTAGCACTCACCACTAAAGATATAGATGTGTATTTCAAAGGCATGGCTACACACATGCAGCAAGAAATGGACTGTAAAGTCGTACACAGCGTACGAAATTTCTTATTTGGATCTCCTAATGATGGAGGTTTAGATTTAGCCGCTATTAATATATTCCGAGGACGAGATCGTGGTGTTCCTTTTTATAATACTATGAGAACGGATATGGGCTTACCTAGGATAAACAATTTTGTAGACCTTACAGGTAATGCTTTAGAAGCGCAAGAGTTGTCTGCCATGTATAATGGGGATATTGACAAAGTAGATGCTTGGGTAGGACTTTTAGCCGAAGTTAAGATGCCAGAAGCCATGTTAGGTGAATTATTGATGGATGTTTTGGTCAATCAATTCAGGAACCTCAGAGATGGTGATCGATTTTATTTTGAGGTAGATCAAGGTCTAAGTGAAGTAGAAAAAGAAGACATTAAAAGCACATACTTCAGAGATGTGATTATGAGAAATACGGGTATTTCTTTAATGCAGAAAAATGTATTTAAAGCAATGCCTCACGAAGAAATTCCTTCGGGCCCATTTATTACGCCCATACATTTAGAAGCTATTGTATATCCAAACCCAACTTTTGATGGTATTACTACGGTGAAATTGTACTCTAACTATGATGGCGAAGCCACATTGCAATTGCTTGATCCAAAGGGTCAATTAATGCAAAAACGGAATTATTCCATCATTGAAGGAGATAATTATTTGCCTTTAGATCTAGGTCAGGATATTACAAGAGGTATCTATTTCTTGCAAATTTTGTCTGATGAGTACTTTAATACAGTACCTATCATTAGAGACTAATTTTCAATCTTTTTGATATTTGATTTGTAGAATTTTACTTGTGTGTAAAACCAAGTAATTTTAGATCTAATCAATTGAAATTCAGCTTATTAAGCATGTTCGTTATATACATGTCAAATAGGAGCTAAACAGCACCGACTTTTTGGCATCACATTTGCTTCCTATAGTATCAATAACGATACGAAACATTTTACACAACGAATTTTACGCTTAATAACTGTATTGCATGATACGAATTGATACAATTATTGCAGACCAACAGGTGCTGTTTAGAGATGGTCTCAAATTACAATTCAGAAACTTCCCAGAACTATTCATTGACGTAGTTGATGAAGTCAATGATTCAGAATTGCTCATATCCTCAGTTGAAACACATCAACCAAGCCTATTAATCTTAGATCTTAATTTATTGAATGACGATGGTATAGAGGTATTGCCTTTATTACTTAAGAAAAGCCCATCGACAAAAACCATAGTACTTACATCATACGCGAATCACAAGTATGTAAAAGACGCTATGAAAAGCGGAGCAGATGGATATTTGCTCAAGTCTCATTCAATTGCTGATGTAAAGCAGGCGATTTTTGATGTAATGGATAACAAAACCTATTTAGGTTCAGGTCTTCATATCACGCCACCTAGTAATTATAGTGGTGATGATAATGCTACTACGCGTTTTGAAGATCGATTTATGATCAAAAGAAGACTGACAAAGAGAGAGCAAGAAATCCTTAAGTTGATCACACAGGCTAAGAACAATAAAGAAATAGCCGGCGAACTTTTTATCAGTGATCAGACGGTGGGGGTTCATCGAAAGAACATAATGCGGAAGTTGGGTGTCAGAAATACAGTGAATTTGATAAAGTTCACCTTTGAAAATCAACTAGTATAACAAGTAAAAAAGCTACATCCCTACGTAGCTAAATATACTCTGATCGGGCAAGAACGAATTTTACAATTTAATTATTACACAACAGGTACATAGCCGAAAACCGATTTTTCTTATGAAAATGGTTACTTACACACACATGAAGCAAATGAATTTTCTAAAATTTGGATTTTTCTTTGCATTTATTTTGTCTGGATTTATAGTTAATGCCCAGTGCGATCTTGCATGTAATTTAGGAGGTGTTCAGATCTCTTTAGATGCCAACTGTAGCGGAGTCATTACTCCAGACCACATTCTTGAAGGATTTACGGATGATACAGATGGTGATCCTAATGATGGCCATAACGAAGATTGTCCTTACAAAGTGGTAATCTATCATAGCGATAATACTATCGTTGATATGAGCCAGTATTCTAATGCAAGCACACCAGACGATTACACTGATGATGTGTGGATGTCTCACCCAATGGTCAGCAGTGACGATGTAGATAGTACCTACAAAGTGTCTGTTTTCTTAGGTACAGACCCAAATGCGAACAGCTGCTGGGGTACGCTTATTATAGAGGATAAGATACCACCACAAATCGAATGTTTGGACACTGTATCCGTAGATTGTAATGCAGATACAAGAATTGAGAACATTCAAGCATCGAGCAGTGAGGCAGATGCCTGTGCAGGTACACCTGTAGCTTTAGCTGATGATGATTATGAATTCACTATTGCTATGGGAGCATCATTTAATGGATGGGAGCTTATCTCTTCTTTTGATTTGGATGTTACATCAGCAGCAGCTTGTGATTTTAGTGATTATACTATTGATATTCTAACGCCAGGTGGTGGCATGTTCCAAGTATCGTATGATGCTGGAGATTGGGATACTAGTGAATTACTAGGTATGCAAACAGGTGATAATGTAGTGGGTGATTGGGTATTTACAGTAGCTTCTCCTACACAAACCTGTGCATTGACAGATTTATGTGTAGACATAGAAAGTGTATCATTCTACTCATATGGTTATGAAGAGAATTGTGATGATGTAACTGTTGAAATCATTGGTGATGAACTAGCTATGTTAGATTGTAGAGATGATGATGAGGAGCATACAGCTGCTAGAGACATAACGTATGTTGTAAAAGATGCATCAGATAATGCAGACACATGTGTGTTTACATTACTTTATATTAAGAAAGGCTTGGATGACATCATGTACCCAGATGATATTGTTGTAAACTGCTCTGCAGATGATAATATGGACGGTGTGTTTGATAATATCTTCCTTATTTACGATACTAATAATAATGGTGAGTTAGAGCCATCGGAAACAGGTGTTCCAACATTGGATGGTAACCCTATATATCCGACGCCAGATCCTAACTATTGTATGTTCAATGTTGCTTTTGATGACTTCACATATGAGTCTTGTGGAGGAACCTTTAAGCTGAGAAGAACATGGCAAGTGTATGATTGGTGTGAAGCTGTAATTGAAAGTCACGAGCAGATTATTAAATCCGTGGATGATCAACCACCTTTATATTTCTGCCCGCCTTTAGAGGGTGTAGTGTTAGAATCTAATTTCGATCCATTTGATTGTACAGGGGATCTATTATTAGAGCCATGGGTTGTAGGTGGACAGACAGGTTCGCAGGCCATTCCTTATGATTGTTCTGATGATGGGACAGGTATTTTCGACATTGAAATCTTCTACAAAGAAGCTAATGAAGAAGGTATTCCTGAGCCAGGAGAGCCATTTAGCTCTGATGGTGTCATCAACAATGGAGACGGTACATATACACTTCCTAGTGTAGCGGGTCCTAGAGTTTGGATCAGATACGCTATAGCAGATGCTTGTGGAAATTTAGCAACGATAATCGAAGACGGTATTGAATATCCTTATACATGTGCCTTTGAGATAGATATCATCGATGGAAATCCTCCAACGGCTGTTTGTGATGAGTTTATCGCTGTATCATTAGGTGAAAATGGATGGGGTAGAGTATATGCTAATTCAGTGGACGATGGATCGCACGATTGTGATTCACTTACATACCAAATACGAAGAGTTTCTGGCCCAGTTTGTAATGTAGACGAATTCGAAGCACCAGGACACAATGATCTTCAATTTGATGATTTCACACAGTTTTGCTGTGATGATTTAGGTGCAGATCCAGGTATCATGGTAGAAATGCAAGTAGAAGATCAAGGAGGTAACACAGCATCTTGTATGACATTCGTAGTTGTACAAGACAAGTATGACCCGACATTGATCAGCTGCCCAGATGATAGAGATATCTCTTGCTTAGATATTAACAACTTAACAACGGCTCTTACAGGCGTTCCAGTTGTTGAAGATAACTGTGGATTTACAGGACCATTTTTTGACCAAGTTGACGATTTAGATGATTGTAACATTGGTACAATAGAATTAGAATGGTATGTATTAGATCTTTCAGGCACGAGATTCGATTTCTGTACACAAGAATTGACAGTTGAGAGAGATATTACAGTTGGAGGTGACATTGACTTCCCGGGTGATATTATAAATCCACCTTTATCTTCTTGTGACGGAGATGACGTTGGACCGAATGCACAAACAGGAGAATACCCAACATATAATGGTACTAAAATATCAGATGTAGGGGCTTGTGCAGATCTTACGTACACGCACAATGATCAATTCTTTGTAGGTGATGATGATGCTTGCTATAAGATTTTACGAACATGGACTGTGGTTGACTGGTGTATCTATGACCCAGAGAATCCATCAGCTGGTGGTATTTACAGCCACACACAAACAATAAAGATTAATTCTCAGGATGATCCTGAAATAACAAGCTGTACGGTAAGTACAACAGAAGCTTGTGTAGATCAATCAAATAATTGTAGAGCAGAAGTGACCGGTTCTATTTCAGCAACCGATGCTTGCTCAGGAGATGCAATCACCGATTCGGATAATTACTATTGGTCAATTACGTCTGATGGAGAATTATTTGATGATGGTAATGGTAGCAGTTTCAACGTAGACCTTCCTGCAGGTAATTATGACATCCTTTGGGAAGTAACGGACAGATGTGGAAATACAGAAACTTGTGGCGAAAGCGTAAGTGTGACAGATTGTGGTACACCGACACCATACTGTATTGGAAGTCTTACAGTGACATTAATGCCAGGTACAGGACAAGTAGAGCTTTGGGCTTCTGATTTTGTATTGAAAGGGCCAGAGTATGTATATGATGATTGTGATGATGATGTAACGTTCTCATTCTCTGCTAATCCTTTAGATCAAGCAGAAACCTTCAACTGTGATAATGAAGGTATGAATGTGATAAACATTTTCTTTACTGATGACAGTGGAAATCAAGATTTCTGTACGGTAGAATTGAACATTCAAGATAACGAAGGTGACTGTGATCAAGGGGGTGGTACTAAACCAGCCGTCGCAGGTACTGTACGGACTGAAATCCAAGAAGAAGTATCTTCTGTATCCGTGATGCTTGAAGCTATGAGCGATCACAGTCAAGACTACCTAATGACAGAAAATGATGGTCACTTCATGTTTGAGGAATTAAACGGTAATGAAGATTACATGTTAATGCCAACAAAGAATGATGATCACTTAAATGGGGTGAGTACGCTTGATATCGTATTAATTCAGCAGCACATATTAGGAATTTCAGAATTGGATTCTCCATATAAAATGATCGCTGCAGATGTAACAGATAATCAAAAGATTACGGCAGGTGACCTTGTAGAAATCAGACAACTGATCCTAGGTGTAATCACAGAATACAACACGAATCATAGTTGGAGATTTGTAGATGCTGAAGAGCAATTCGTCGATCCATCGAGCCCGTGGCCATTTACAGAGCAAATCATGATTAATGATATTACTTTGGATGAAATGTACCATGATTTTGTGGCTGTTAAGATTGGTGATGTTAATGATACAGCGATTGTAGACTTTGGCGATGATGCAGATACAAGAAATGCTCAAAGTGTAGACTTTATCCTAGAGAAAGAAGATAATGTGATCCACATTATTCCAGCTGAAGACATGTCTTTATTTGGATTCCAGTTCACCTTGGATTTTGGAAATGCAATTGAGCTTAGGTCTATAGATTCTGATGTGGTCCAATGGCAATCATCCAATGCTAATGTATCTAGTCAAGATGCAGGTTTAGTTATGTTATCATGGAATGACATTGAACTAAACCAATTCCAGGCTGGAAAACCAATATTATCTGTAACTTTAGCATCACTTACCGACGAGAAAGTCAATATTAATTCTCAGATTACCAAGGCTGAAGCATATGGTGAAAATCTAGAAGTGTACAATATTAACAGTACATGGATGGATAGTGATTCTGGTTTCGAAGTATTCCAGAACCGACCGAACCCGTTCAGTCAGAGCACCTTAGTAAGCTTTATGCTTCCTGAAGATGATATGGTAAGACTAGAAATTTTCGATGTAAATGGAAAAATAATCCAGAGCCAAGAAAATTGGTACAAAAATGGATTGAATGAAATAGAAATTAATCTGCAGAACGGAGGTATGGAAGGAGTTCTATATTATGAGATCTCTACATCTAACTTCTCAGCAGTACGAAAAATGATCAGTATAAAGTAGTTTATACGGATTATATATAGCTAAATCGAAGTAAAATGTGAAAATCGTCTTTCTTGCATCTAATGTGGATAGACGATTTTCATTGTTTTGCTAACTACATAATCGCACTTTGGTGCGTTTATTAGATACCGAGCAAGAAGAGAAGGTTAGTAGAAATATGTTAATTAGCCCATTCTCTGAAAATTATATATGTTAAATTTGTAAAATATTTTACAGCCAGATACTTTTTAAGCCATATATATATGAAAAAAGGAACCTTAGGACTTATCTTTTTTATTGCTTCCCTATCATATTCATTCGCTCAGATAAATTTACAATTCAGCACTTCTGACGACCCAGTTCCTGGAGGAACAATGAATGTAGATGTATCCGTCAGCGATTTCGTTGATATCAATAGTAAACAATATTGGGTACGTTGGGACTCAGATATCCTCTCATTTAGTGATGTAAGTAACGTTACGCCTAATCTTTTAGGTTTTGATGAAAATTCATTTGGTACGCCAGACCTAACAGGAAACTTAGGTCAGATGTCTGTATCATGGAATGACTTCGACGCTGAAGAACCCTTTGGAAACTTGCCAGATGGCGAGATCCTATTTTCCATGGAGTTTTTAGTGATCGGTATGGAATGTGACAGCACGGCCTTAACAATAGGCGATGGAGGTCCATTTCAATTAATTGAGGTAACGGTACCACCGTCTCCATTCCCTAATATCGGATTAACCTTCGAACCGCTACCGGTTAAAATACCAGGTGAGGATTGTACAGATGATCCACCAACGGAAGATCCATGTGGTATCGAAAATGCAAATGCCGATGTAATCATATCTGCAGCTGATGATATTTGTGGCGAACCGGGTGAGGTAGTTTGCGTACCCGTGACAGTCCAAGGATTTACCGATGTTTCAGGTCTTCAAGGTGGTATAGCTTTCGATACAAATTTGGTAAAGTTTAATAGTGTTCAGAATTTGAACTTACCACCACCATTTCCAGCGACTAATTTTAACCTATTCACTAATGATTCATTAACGTTTATATGGTTTGATAACTCTGGACTGAATCCGGCTACGGTAATGGACGGAGAAACCATCTTTGAATTATGTTTCGATGTATGTGGTGATTTAGGAGAGTGTGCAGCGATAAATTTAGCAGATGTAGATAACTCATTCTGGGATGTTAGTGGTCCATCTGGATCTTTGGAACTAGCTACCGAGTGTGGTAAAATAAATATAGAAAGTAAAGAATGCCAGTTAGATATTATTGCGGGTAACGTTACTACTCAAGTGGGGCAGGAAGCATGCCTTCCTATTACAGCTCAATGTTTTGACGATATTCTTTCATTTCAATATACCTTATCATGGGATGAGAACTTACTTACCTACGAAGGACTGAAAAGTTTAAGTACTGAGCTTCCGTTATTTGAAGGCGGTAATATCAATTTTATTCCACCTAATAGCTTGACTGTAAGTTGGAACAGCCCTAGTGGCGTGTGTACTTCATTCCCTGATGGTACTTTATTGTATGAAGTGGCCTTCACATGTACTGCGGAGGGTACAGCCAGCGTATTTTTTACAGAAACACCTTCGGAGTTCGAGGTTACGAATTGCGATGCAGATATCATTCCTTCCACCTTTACGGATGGTAGTGTAACATGCACAGATAATGTAGATCCGTGCGCCACGTTTGGTGTTGGTTTGACGCCAACGGATGTTTTATGTGCGGGTGAAGAAACAGGTTCTATAAGTGTTCAGCAAATGAATGGGGTAGGACCATTTGTATGTATGTGGGAAAATGGTGCTGGACAAACAGTAGGAAACAGCAGTTGCCAATTATTAAATGTTGGGGCTGATACATATAGTGTAACCATAACTGATGCTAATAATTGTGTGGCTGAAGCAAATACGACGGTTGCTGAACCAGATAATCCAATGAGTTTTTCTAGTACTGTAGCAACGGATGCAGATTGTGATATGGGTGGTACTTTAGCCGTAAATGTTACAGGAGGTACAGGAAATTATAGTTACAATTGGAACAATGGTCTTCCAAATCAAAATGCGCATAGTAATGTACCTGCAAACACCTATACTGTTACAGTCAGTGATGATAATGGGTGTATGATTAATACTTCATTAGAAGTAGGATCTGCTTCTGAAATTACAGTAACTGGAGTGGTGACAAATGAAACATGTGACTCACAAGGAGCCATAGATATTACAGTAGAAGGGAGTAATAATGTATCTGTAGATTGGGAAGATATTCCAGGCTCACCTAATGTAGAGGATAGAGTAGGACTTTCATGCGAAGGTTCACCATACAATGTTACTGTTACCGAAACGAATACTGGATGTACAGCTACAGCAAGTTTTACAGTTGAGTGTGAGATTCCAGACCTTACATTGAGTGTAACGCCTGTTCACATTGATTGTGACAACATTGATGGATCCATCATAGTAGACTGTGAGGGTGGTTGTCCAAATACCGAATTTGAATGTTTGATAGGAGGCGTTGTATTTCCTTGTAATGACTTAGGAGGCCTTACTGCAGGCAGTTACCAGTTTTGTAAAAGAGAAATAGGAAATCCAGATAATACAGTTTGTCAGGATTTTACCATAGAAAACAATCTTATGCCTCTTGAATTAGATGGTGTAGATGTTACTAGCCCAAGTTGTGCAGGTGAATCGGATGGTACAGCGACGCCAAGTTTCTCAGGGGGCTGCCCGAGTTATGAGTGTTTTATTGATAATGTTGCTGTCGATTGTGACGATATCTCATTAGGTGCAGGTAGTTATACTTTCTGTGTGCGTGATGGTTTGAATAGTGAAGAATGTGTAAATATTGAGATTACAGATCCTGAGGCAATTACAATCACAACCGTAATTGTCAATAATGGTGATGGCACATACACAATCGAAGGAATGGGTGTTGGAGGTACTGGAACATTGACATACACTTGGATGGATTGTGATTCGACGGTCATTGCAATGACTCAAAACCTTGAGAATATTACACCAGGGTGTTACTTGTTAATGGTAACGGATGAAAATGGATGTTCTAGCGTTTCAGACGCGATTAACGTAAGT
The DNA here is from genome assembly GCA_020629315.1 of Saprospiraceae bacterium. Lineage (GTDB taxonomy): Bacteria > Bacteroidota > Bacteroidia > Chitinophagales > Saprospiraceae > JAHDDO01. The sequence continues at coordinate 33,386 of JAHDDO010000010.1, forward strand.
AGTGAGACTACGGTCGGTCCAGTGACAGTGATATCTGAAGCGGAATTCAATGGATTTGGCGTGTCTTGTTTCGGTTCTTGCGATGGTATGATATCTGCGGATATTCTGACGGGTATTGCACCATTTGAGATTGTGATTACAGATGCTAATACGAATGCACTAGTGACTACGGCAGACGTATTCCCTATAGACGGTTTATGTGCAGGCGATTATACAATGGTGGTTACCGATGCTTTTGGTGCAGCTTCTACGCCTGTAGCATTTAGTGTTACCGAACCAGATTTATTAGACTTGCAATTAGTAAATGTAATTCCACCTTCAGATATGGGTGTATCTGATGGAACTATAGAAACGTCATTAACGGGAGGTGTTCCACCATACGAATATAACTGGAGTCCTACGGGTCCTAATGGTCCAGTAAATACGAATGTACCTGAAGGAACATACACATTAGAAGTGATTGACTTCAATGGTTGTGATGCTATATTGACTAACATTGAAGTTGGACTAGGTACGACCGTAAATTGTGAAGGATCAACAGGATCAACAGTTTGTTATGAAGCTATGTCGATATTCACACCGAATGGCGATGGCATGAATGACATGTTCCAAATTTGTTGTTTGCCGAACGGAGATCACATTGGGACGCAACTAGAAATCTACGATAGATATGGTAGACGAGTACATGGTTTTGTAAACTATGATAATACTTGGAATGGCGTCGATGAGAATGGTGTATCACTAATCGAGGGCGCGTATTACTGGGTATTAAATGTGGAGTTTGCGAATGGGGTTAGAGAGCTTTTTAAAGGAACCGTAACCATTTTACGAGACTAATCCCAAAATCAGAATTGACTATGAAAAAGATATTATATACTTTTTGTTTATTATTTATCGGGGTACAATTGTTTAGCCAATCAAGATATTTTGATGAGCGGTATATTTTCACACAAACATATGTACAACCCGTATTAGCAAATCCAGGAGCTATCGGAGGATCTGATTACCACCGATTATTTTTGGGCTATAGAAACACTTGGGCTGGCTTCGAAGGCACACCAAGAACCTTTGCTTTAAGTTATGATGGCGAGATAGCCCCAAGATTAGGTCTAGGTGCTATGGTGATCTCAGATACTAATGGGGCATTGGAAACCACTAAAGGACAATTAGGTCTTTCATATACCATTACATCGCCTGAAAACAAAGTAGGTTTTGGTTTAACTGGTGAAATCATTCAGCATGCTGTAAGTGCAGGGGTATTGAATGATGAATTAGTTGGAGATGATGTTTTGATTTCATCCCGATTAGATGGAAATAGTTACTTCGACGTTTCCTTTGGTGTATTTGGAGAATATCAAGAGAAAGTGATTTATGGTTTAGCACTCCCTTCATTGGTGAGCTCATTGATCAATTCAGATACAGATCCTACAAGAGAAAGAGAATTTGGTTACCTAGTGCAGTTAGGTTATCGATATGATCTACCAGCCTACGACATGACTGTAACACCGTCTATCATGGTTAAGGACCTCATGCTAGTACCTTTCCATGTAGATATCAATGTATTAGGTGAGTTCTTAGATGATAAATTATCAGGAGGTATTAGTTATACAGTTGGTGCTGATGAGCGGCTTGGATTTTTGATCGGTGCTCGATTGGATCAGTTTAACTTTTACTACACGTACAATGTATCTAGACATGAATTCCAGCAATATAATAATGGATCACATGAAATAGCGGTTCGTTTTGATATTGGAAGAAAAGACAAAATGATGGCTGAAGAAGAGGCCATGGAAAAATAAATCCCACTGTAACGTAATGTTTTAAAGGCTTTTCTTTCGAGAAAGGCCTTTTTTGTTTTTGCTCTTTAGTATTGTAATCACTTCTTTGCTCCACTTCATTTCTTACCTTAGCGTCGTATTAATGTAATTCATTATGTTTCATTTAATAAGCATTCCTGATTTTAGTTCGCCGGAAATTATTTTGTCATTATTGACCTTAACCTTTTTGGAAATAGTTCTTGGTGTTGATAATATCATATTCATTTCGCTGGAAGCGAACAAGTTGCCTGAAGAAAAGCGGAAAAGAGCCACTAACATTGGTCTCTTATTAGCGATGGGTCTACGTATTGCTCTGCTGTTTGGTATTAGTATTTTGACTGCCATGGAAAAGCCCTGGTTTAGTATTGACTTGTTTGGAAAACATATTGGATTTTCTGGTCAAGCATTGATATTAATTGCGGGTGGATTGTTCTTACTGTATAAAGCGGTACAAGAAATCCATCATAAACTGGAAGGAGATGACGGTCATGGTGATGAGGCCGGTAAGAAAGGGGTAACCATTACATCAGTTATTATTCAAATAACGCTGATTAACATAGTCTTTTCCATTGACTCGATCTTAACGGCAGTAGGTATGACGTCAGGGCTTGAAGGGGCATTATTAATAATGATACTGGGTGTCGTTTTATCTGTGATAGCAATGATGTTATTTGCTATTCCATTGGGTAAGTTCATTAATGAGCACCCAACCATCCAAATTTTAGGATTATCATTCCTTATACTTATCGCATTCTTGCTAATTGCAGAAGGGGCGCACAAGGCTCATATGATAGAAGGAACCATACCTAAGGGATATTTATACTTTGCTATTGCCTTTTCACTAGGTGTAGAATTCCTAAATATGCGGATGAAGAAACGTAAAAAACCGGTCCAATTGCATGGGATTAGTGAAGAGGCTCACGAAAAAGGAATGATATAATTTATGAACTTCCAATTAGAACGAGATATCGTATTTTTTGATATTGAGGCTACAGGCCTCAATGTACTTAAAGATCGAATTATTCAAATCGGTTTAGTGAAATACTTTGCTGATGGTAGACCCCCAGTAGAAGTAGATATGCTCATTAACCCAGGCATGCATATCTCTCAGGAATCTATAGAGGTTCATGGCATTACAGCAGATATGGTGCGTAGTAAACCGACCTTTGTTCAAGTAGCGGATACCTTATGGTCCTATTTTGAAGGAGCCGATATTGGAGGCTATAATTCGGATAGATTTGATATACCCATGTTAATGGAAGAGTTTAATCGTGCGGGCAAAGTATTGGATCTTTCTAAGATTAGAACCTTAGATGTACAGAAGATCTTCTACAAAATGGAGCCTAGAACTCTCGTAGCTGCGTTATCGTATTATTGTGGCAAGAAGTTAGAAAATGCTCATGATGCATTAGCTGATGTAAAGGCAACTGTCGATGTGTTTAATGGTATGATTAGCAAGTATAAAGGCACGGAGTACGAAGACGCTGAAGGGAATATAATAGCGAATCCAATCAATGGCAATATTAAAGAGATTGCCGGCTTTTTAAAAGACAAAAAGACGGTAGATGTGACCAATCGATTAAAGTATGCTTCAGATGGTAGTATAGTCTTTAATTTTGGGAAGTATATTGGTCAGCCTGTAGCGCCCGTTATATACAGAGATAGACAGTATTACCAATGGATAATGGAAAAAGACTTTTCCATACAGGTAAAGCAAATTGTAAAGAACCTATTGAAAGAACATGAGCGTAAGCTTTCGGGAAATAGTACTTTGTTCGATTAGTATACTCTTACTAAGCTCTTGCTTTATGCGAGAGGAGGGCTGCCTAGAGCGATGGGCTAGTAATTACGATATAACCGCCGATATTCCTTGCTCAGACTGTTGTAACGAGCCTACCTTAGAAATGAATTTCAGACTGTTATATGACACGATTACGGTGAATTCAGACAGTATTTATTTTGATGGGGCCAATAATCCATTTAGGCACATACGTAGTGAGTTTTTCTTTTCTCGATTTAGAGGTTCGGATAAGGGTGGCGATACCATTAAGTATGCTGATACGGTACTAATCCTTGATGAGATTTATAATGAAGATTATTTTTTCACCACAGTGGATGATGAGCGAGACGTGGGAAGTATTCGTGAAATAGATTCCTTATATACGCTTTCATTTTATATAGGATTAGCCGAAAATATGCAAGACACATCCATCATTACCAGCGATGATATTCATTTAGCTGCGGCCAATGATAGCCTATTTACGGAAGAGGGTACGTACGCCCTTTTTAATCATATCATAGCATTAGGGGATACCATTCCATTTGATACGATCAAATACACGATTACGGCTCCTATAGAGGAATTGATGCTTAGTTTTACACTAGGGACAGATGGTGTTCCGCTTTCTGAAGGATTAGACAAGACATTTGGTATTGATTATTTCCTTGATAACGCAACGAATGGCATTGATTTCGTTAATAATACAGCGACGGAAGTTGGAGACGCTTTTTTAAATAATCTCCAACAATCTTTTTTTATAAGTGTTATAGACTAATATGAAGCAAACTATACTTTTTACCTTGGCTGCCTTTGTCCTCCTATTTACAGCATGTAGGGAACCAGATGAAATAGATCTGGATCTGACTATACTAGCAGAGTATGATGGAACTAGTTTGACTATGCTTGAAAAGAACAGCTATGAAGATTTGACCCTTCGATTTACTACATCTGATTTCTTCATGAGCAATATAAGCTTGATTTCTGACGAAAATGAAGTGATCTTAAATGAGGTTGATTTTCTTGACTTTTCAATGAACAACACTACTTCGGAAGCTGCAGAAGAGGGTTTAACCTTACGCTTTGAAAATATAGAACCTGACGAATACCATACTATACGTTTTGGATTAGGGGTAGATGAAACTAATAATGCTAAAATGCCTGCCGATTTTACATCAGATAATGTCTTAAGTAATGCGGGCTTGCATTGGCCGTCTTGGTTTAGCTATGTCTTTATGAGAATGGAAGGTAAATTCGATACGGATGAGAATGGGACATTTGACAGTGGTTATGTTTTCCATGTAGGTACGGACGATAATTATGCTGTTGTAGAACTTCCATTATCTAGTACCTTACAAGCAGGCAGTGAAAAAGTAACCATAGCATTGGACCACAAAAAACTGTTCGAAACGCCAACAGGATACTTTGATATTCCAGCAAATCCATTTAATCATCAACCCGATTTGCCAGGAATTGTACTAATAGCACGGAATATGCCTGATGCATGGTCAGTAAAATAAAATATATCACTCTTTTTTCAGCCTTGCTTTGCTTTATGGCTTGTTGTGATGATCCGCCTCCTGGCGAAGATATGGAGGTAGATCTAAGTGATATTCCGTACAGCCCCACACCACATGAGCCAATTATTCCCTTCGGGTTTCCGCAATTAGAAATACCTGAGGATAATCCACTCACCTTGGAAGGGATTGACCTCGGTCGGCACTTATTCTATGATCCAGTGTTATCTGCTGACTCTACCATGTCTTGTTCATCTTGTCATTTGCCAGAATTTCACTTTCAAGATCATCAAATAACAAGTGTTGGGATTGATAATATAGCCGGTAAGCGGAATTCAATGTCTTTGATTAACGTGGGATTTAATTATAATGGTTTATTCTGGGATGGTCGTGTAATGACCTTGGAGGAGCAGGCACTTGAGCCAGTAGAAGATCCTGTGGAACTGCATAATACATGGCCCAATGTTATTGATGAGCTTAAACGGAACCCATTATATCAACGTAAATTTAGAGAGGCATTTGGGATTGAATCTACAAAGGACATAACAAAAGAATTAGCAGCAAAAGCTATTGCATCTTTCGAGCGCATTATTATTACGGGTCATGAATCGAAATATAATAGGGTACAAGAGGGGGCTACTTTTTTCTCAGACATAGAATCCCGAGGTGAAGATCTATTTTTAGATACCTCGAATTTTGAGGCAGATAGTTTAGATGCGGAATGCTCACATTGTCATACACCACCATTGTTTACGTCTAACCTTTTTGAAAACAATGGTCTAGATTCTGTAGGGGATAATTTGCAGTTATTTTTAGACAAAGGCTTTGGTGCCGTGGTAGGTGATCCTGCTCAGAATGGTAAGTTCAGAGTACCTGGTCTATACAACGTTCAATTTACCGCACCTTTCATGCATGATGGTCGTATGGCTAGTATGGAAGAGGTTTTGGACCATTATAATAGCGGCGGAAAGAACGGAATTAACAAAAATGCGAATATGCGCCCTCTGGAATTAGACGATGAAAAGCTAAATGCCTTGGCTGTATTCATGGAAACGCTCATCGATACTAGTTATTTGGAGAACGAAATGCTCCAAAATCCATTCTAAATCAGACACTTACACATTATAATTAAAATAATGTTACAACGGCTTAAAATTGTCTTTGTACTAGCCTTGTTCTGCACTTATCTTTGAATTGTGAATAACGGGAAGCGAATGAGCTTCTCAAAAAATTAACTGAGATAATCAGTTATAAAATTCGGATATGTTCATGGGATTCTTGTTAAAGGGGGACTGCAATGGCACTTTCCCTTTAGCAAGCCTAAAAAAGCCGAAGCAACTAAGCAAAAGATTGAGTTTTCTATATAAGTTGGTTTTCTTTTAGTTGCTCCAAAAAGAGAGCAACAATTTTTACTGATATGTTCATGGGATTATAATTAATGATGGCTGCAAGGGGTTGCGGCCATTTTTTTTTACTTTCATCTAAAATGAGACAATGAATCAGGTCAAAGCATTTTTATTTCAGGATGCTAAGTACTTTTTAGCATTGTTATTTCCTGCCGTTTTCTTTCTTTCCCTCTATTTGGGCCCAAGTTATTATGCCTTAATGGCCATAGTGGCCTTTGTAATTTTACCTTTGATGGAGATCGTCTTTCCTAGATATACAACGAATGTAGATACATCGTTGGAGCCATACCGAGCTAAATTGTGGATATTCGACCTATTGCTATACTCTAATGTCTTGATTGTATACATAGCCCTGGGCTGTGGCTTGTTTTTATTTTCTGACCCATCTATAGGTATCTTCAGTAAGAGTATATTGGCTGTATCTTTAGGTATTATTCTTTCCACATCCGGTATCAATGTAGCCCACGAATTAGGTCACAGAAATAGTAAATTCGAGAAGATCTTAGCCTCCTTATTATTGCTTCCTTCGTTTTACATGCATTTTACCATAGAACATAATTATGGTCATCATCTCTTAGTGGCGACGCCAAAAGATCCCGCTACTGCAAGAAAGAATGAGACAGTATATGCTTTTTGGTTTCGGTCCATATATAATGTATTTCTGAGCAGTATTAAGATTGAATCTACCCTCATGAAAAAGGAGAATCGTGATTTCAATCGGATCTACATCTATCTCTTTATAGAAGTCGTCTATATTGCCTTGATCTACATTTTTTTCGGTCCAATGGCATTACTGATGGCAATCGTTGCCGGTGTAGTTTCTTTACTTCTGTTAGAATCCATTAATTACATTGAGCATTATGGAATAGTCAGAAAACAAAATGGGTCTGGAAAGTATGAATCTGTAAAACCAAAACATTCTTGGAACTCGAACCATAGTCTGGGTCGGATCGTATTATATGAATTAACCCGCCATTCAGATCATCACTTTAAATCGACCAGAAAGTTTCAAAATTTGCGTCACCTCGATCCATCGCCACAGTTGCTAACAGGCTATCCAGGAAGCATTATCTTATCGTTAATTCCACCTTTATGGTTTTCATTAATGAATCGGAGATATGATCAGTTTGAAGCCAGTTTAGAAAAAGCCCAATAGTAACTAAAACTCTTCGTCGAATTCTTCTTCAAACTCTTCTTCTTCAAACTCCTCCTCTAATTCTTCTTCGTCGAATTCTTCATCTTCAAATTCGTCGTACACGGATTGGGTTTGTTGTGTAGACTGTTGTTCATCTTCGGGCTTTACCTGTTTGTATCTCGCACAGTCAGTGAGTTCAGAAAAACCATCAGGTGGCGTGACGAAGCTAGCTTTAGTATCAAAATTTATCAGCGTATCGGCTTCAATTTTTTTCATGAAGTTTTGAAAGATGGGCCTAGACATAACAAATCCTTGACCATCATCTAGCGTCAAGAATCGAATCCAGTTATCATCACCACCTACCCATGTACCCGTAACAAGATTGGGTGTAATACCCATAAACCAAGCGTCCGCAAAATCATTGGTTGTTCCAGTTTTTCCACCCGCTTTGGATTTGAGCCCTAAGGAATAACCGCCTGCTAAGTTGTTCATTAACATATCGACCATAACCGCATTATACAATGGATTGATGGCCTTTTTACGTTCTGGCACGCCAGTATATATGGTTTTCCCATTCTTGTCTCGTATGCTAGATACAAATATGGGTTCTGTATAATTACCATTATTTGCAAAGGCAGTATATGCACCTGTCATATCCTTAACAGAAAGATCAGCAGCTCCCAAAACCATCGAAGGTAAGCGCGGTACCGCTAACCGGCCAGAAGGTAAGGTCATGTCCTTGTCAATTCCACAATTGTGAAGCACTTCACGGATCACATCAACACTTCCTAATTCTTTTACCAAGCGAACGGTTATCGAATTCTTAGAATATAATAGACCTTGATACAGGTTGTAGTCATTACCCGTAAAGCTTTCATTGGCATTCGCCGGACTCCATTCTTCATCTACAAAAAGATCAACATCACCAGGTGCGATAGTGTATTGTATATCTTCATATTCCTGACAAGGCGAAATCCCTTGAAGAGAAATGGCAGTCGCATATACAAATGGCTTAATTGTGGACCCTACTTGCCGTTTGGAGTTTACGTGATCAAACTTAAAGTATTTAAAGCCTACACCACCAACCCAAGCTTTAATATGACCTGTTTTTGGATCGACAGCCAATAAGCCCGATTGTAAGTGCTGATTATGATATTTGACAGAGTCTCGAGGAGTCATTTCTACCTCTATTTCGCCTTTTTCATAATCGTAGATCTTCATATTTGTTTTCGTATCGAAAACGGTTTTATAGTTTGTTTGAAGCGATTTATAACCATTCATTAGAGCATCCATATCTGAACTGGTCATCAGATCTTTGTATGCAGAGATATACTTTTCTTTTAAAACACCATTTTTGAATAAGCTAGACATCTTTGTCTTTTGCTCTTTCACTTTGATTAATGCCTTGATTACATTTTCATTGAGGGGTAGCCCAGCGTGTTTGTCTCTGATTTTACTTTTAATGGCGCCGAGATATTTATTGTGTAAGGACAGGTAGCGATCCGATTCTTTAATACGACGTTCTAACACGCCCAAACGCAATTCTTTCTGCGCATCATCTGCCTCATAGGTCCAAGGATTTTTATTATCCCACACTCGCCAATAACGCTCTTGATTTTTCTTCATATGTTCAAAGACAGCTGCTTCAGCATGTCGTTGATAATGTAGGTCAATGGTCGTTTGTATTTGAAGGCCGTCCGTATATATGTTATAGGCCGTCCCATCTGGCTTTAAGTTTTCTTCACGCTTTAGTAATTCTTTTAACCATTTTGTCAGTTCGGATCTAAAATGCGGAGCAGGTCCTTTATCATGTGCATCCCTATCAAAGGATTCCATATCTAAAGGCATCAGGATTAATGAGTCATACACTTCTTGAGGAATATGACCATATTTTTGCAGTTGTCCAATGACAATATTCCTCCGATTCTGTGATTTTTCGGGGAAACGAAGGGGATTATATAAGGATGGATTTTTCAGCATACCCACTAGGGTAGCGGCTTCTTCTTGGACAAGATCCCCTTGTGATTTTCCAAAATAGGTTTGTGAGGCAGCCTCAATACCATGTGCCCCATTAATAAAGTCAAATTTATTAAGGTACATGGCCATGATTTCCTCCTTTGTATATTGCTTTTCCAGTTTAATGGCTGTAAACCATTCTTTAATTTTTACTTCCACAAGGGCCACGATTCGCCCAAGTGCAGATTTACCAGAGAGATTAGGTCTACGAAAAAGTAATTTGGCTAACTGCTGAGAAATGGTAGATCCACCCCCTGAACTTTCATCCTGAAATAATACGGTCTTAAAAGCAACTCTCATAAGTGCTCTAAAGTCTATACCACTGTGACTATAGTATCTAAGGTCCTCTGTACTTAATAAGGCATTATAAATATGAGGATTGAGATCATCAAAACTGATCTGCTCACGATTCTCGATGAAGTATTTACCGAAGGGCTCCCCATTTACATCATAAACCACACTTGCTAGGTCATACTTCGGATTTTCTAGCTCCTCAAAAGAAGGTAAATCTCCATTGGCAACATTGACCAAAAAAAGAATAATGGATACAAATCCAATGAGGATCATTGCTATGATGAGGTAAAGTAGATACCTCAACCACTTTCTGGGTTTATTAAGTGTAGTTTGTTCTCCCGCCATTCTCGAGACACTAGTGTGGCGATAAATATAATAGGATTATTAGAGAATAGCCGTTAAAAATAACCCTGTTTGCGCGTTAAGTGTTCGATTATATTAGTTGCCTTCTTCTTCAAATTCATCATCCCGCTGTTTAGCAAGTGAGTCAACAGGAACTACCTTTTGAAACTTGGCTTTCGTTTCATACTTGCTACAATCCGTTTCTATTAGATCACCTGCTGGTCGACTAAACGTCTTTTTTACATCTATTTGAATTTTTGGATCAGCCTCTAATCGCTTCATGAAATCAAAATAAAAAGGTCTTGCCATCACACCGCCCTGGCCATCCTGTAAGGTTTTAAAACGAATCCAAGGGTCTTCGCCACCAACCCAGGTACCTACTACGAGTTCAGGACTGATGCCCATAAACCAACCATCTACATAATCGTTAGTAGTACCTGTCTTACCTCCAAATTCGGATTCTAATCGCCAATTGTGAGTATGAGTAGCATATTTGAGCATTTCTACCATCACATGATTATATTCCTCTTGCATCACCCGTCTTTGTTCAGGAACGGCATTGAACACTACTCGACCGTTTTTGTCTACAATCTTTGTAATAAAGATGGGTTTTCTGTAAATGCCATTGTTAGCAAAACTGCAGTAGGCAGCCGTCATTTCCATTACATTCAAATCAGCAGCACCTAAACAAATAGATGGGGCATTTGGCACTTTAGATTTCTTTATGCCCATATCCGAAGCCAAGCTGCGAACAACCTCAGTACTTCCTAATTCCTTCATTAACCATAAGGAAATTGAATTTCTAGATTTCCGTAAGGCTTCTTTCAATGTCATTTCTATACCTGTAAACGTACCATCCGCATTTTCAGGAGCCCAGGTCTCCATTAAACCAAAATTGGGGTCTTTTGCAGGGATAGTATATTGAATATCTTTTACTCGCTGACAAGGAGACATGGCCTGCTGAGAGATCGCTGTCGCGTACACAAAAGGTTTAAATGTAGATCCTACCTGTCTATCTGACTGGACATGATCATATTGAAAATACTTATTGCCAATACCACCAACCCAAGTTTTTACATAGCCGGTGTTAGGGTCCATAGCCACGCTTCCTAGCTGCATATGCATTCGGTGATAACGGACACTGTCCAATGGACTCATAGTGACTATTTTTTCTCCCTTTTCATGGTCAAATATCTTCATCTTGACCGGCTTAGAAAACACGACTTCTGCTTTCTTTCGTAGGTCATACCAGCTCTGCTCCAGTTCTTTCCAATGTGTGCTGGCCATGATTTTTTCGTACCTGTTTTTTTGTTCCTTGCTTATGAAATCCTCAGCATATAATTTGGATAGATACTTCTTATCTTTTTGTGCCTTAAGCATCCGGTCGATATCTGCATCCCACAATCGAGCATCAGGAAAGTCAGTCAAGATATTTTTAGTAATCTCTTGCAAGGCTCTATTCTTAATATTTTGGAATCGATCACTTTGGGTTATTTGCCGCTCCAAACTTCTATTTCTAATCTTCTTCTGGCGGTCATCTGCTTCGTAGGTCCACGGGTCTTGTCCATCCCATCTTTTAAAATACCGATTTTGAAGTTCAGACATATGACGAGTCATAGCCGATTCTGCATGTCGCTGCATATCTAGATCAATGGTCGTATAAATCTGGAGCCCATCTTCATAGATATTGTATTTGGATCCATCTGGTTTCAAGAATTTATCTTGAGATAGTAATTCTTTAAGGTGGCTGGTCAATGTCGCTCTGAAATAAGGAGCCGGTCCTTTATAATGTACCGATCTATTGAATTTAGACATGTCGATTTCTTCATCCTTGATTCGATTGAATTCCTCCGATCCGAGATAGCCATTTCTAACCATCTGTCCTAAGACAACGTTTCGACGATTTAAGGCATTTGCCGGAAAATTTTTCGGGTTATAGGCCCAGGGGTTCTTAAGCATACCCACTAAAAGAGCGGATTCTGCAACGCTTAGATTGGCTTGATCCTTACCAAAATAAGTACTCGCTGCGGCCTGAACACCGTATGAATTATAGATAAAGTCAAATTTATTGAGATACATGGCGATGATCTCTTCCTTGGTGTATCGACGCTCAAATTCGATGGCAATGACCCATTCTTTAAGTTTTTGCCAAACCCTTTTAATAAAATTGGAAGACCGATCTGTAAAAAACAGTTTAGCTAACTGCTGCGAAATAGTACTGGCGCCCCCTTTCTTTCCTAAGTATAAAACAGCCCTAGCCGTGGATCGTAAATCGATGCCATTATGCTTAAAATATCGTTCATCTTCCGTTGCAATAAGGGCGTTTACAATATTGGGATTTAAGGTTTCAAAGCCGATGGCTTCCCGATTATATTTAAAGTATCGGCCTAATTCTCGTAAGTCGTGACTGTAGATAATACTCGCGTATTCATAGCTCGGATTCTCCAGCTCGTATGTATCGGGCATTTTTGTCTTAGAAATAAGGAAAAACAACAAAGCCACAACTATAAGACCTAATACAAATGAGATCCAAACAAAACGATTTAACTTCTTAATAAATCGGCGAGTGCCAGACATTTGCGATACATTATATTAAAAAAAATACTAATATATAAAATCTATTAGTGATAGTAAATGAACGATGGCAATTAGCTATATTATTTTACTTGCATTTGATTATGTTCTAATTGTGCTTTTTTTATCATCTTTAGTAAAGAATGCTTTCCAACATTGAGTGACCTGTTTAATAATATAATCAAAACCTATCTTCGACTTAGATACCGACGTATCGACCGGTTTAAGAGTTTTCCTATTTTAGCTCAGTTAGATGTTCTTGATGATATTCTTAATCATTGCCGCAACACTGAATTTGGCAACACTTGGAAATTTGATTCCATTCGTTCATATAACGAATTCAAACAACGAATGCCACTCTTCGAATACAATGATATTGCACCCTTCGTAAAACGAATGATGATGGGTGAACGCAATGTTTTGGCACCTGGAAAGATTCAATGGTTTGCTAAGTCATCTGGTACTTCAAGTGACAAGAGCAAATTCATTCCCGTCACCAAACGATATCTGTATAACGGCCATATTAAAAGCAGTTGGGACTCGGCTACCTTGCTTTATCATCAAGACCCAAATCTTAAGATTTTTGCTGAAAAAAATTTAATAATGGGAGGTACAGTGCAATCGTATGATGCGCACCCTTCGACCATGTATGGCGATATTTCAGGTATAATTATTCATAATATGCCATCTGTCGGTAGACCTTTTTATACGCCAGATTTTGAGACCGCATTATTAGCCAATTGGGATGAAAAAATAGATCGAATGGTCAAGCAAGCGAGTGAACAAGATGTGGTTATGTTTGGTGGCGTGCCTACCTGGGTCATAGTATTATTTGAGGCTTTGCTGGATCATACAGGAAAATCAAGTATTACAGATATTTGGCCAAATGTAAATACCTATGTGCACGGCGGGGTTAGTATGGAGCCATATAAGAACCAAATACGACGGTATATTCCGAAAGAAGACTTTAGGTTGGTCGAAGCTTACAACGCCAGTGAAGGGTATTTTGCCTTACAGGATGATAGTAAAGATGAAGGGATGTTGTTATTGCTAGACAACTCAGTCTTTTATGAATTTATACCCTTAGAGGCATTAGATGATGCTGGCCAAAATGCAGTTATGATTGATGGCGTGGAAGAAGGAAAAACCTATGCTCTGGTTATTTCCAATCCATCAGGCTTGGTTAGATACCTTATTGGTGACACTATTCAATTTACGTCATTGGACCCCTTTCGAATTAAAGTAGTAGGTCGTACCCAGCATTATATAAACGTCTTTGGAGAAGAAGTGATGGTTACTAATACGGACCAAGCTTTAGCAATGGCTTGCCATAAATTTGGTGTCGAAGTGAGAGACTATACGGTAGCACCCATCTTTTTAACGGCACCAGGAAAAGGCGGGCACGAATGGGCGATAGAGTTTGTTAGCCCTCCAGATGATATCTTAGCATTTGAGACGTATTTGGATCAGAGTATGCAAGAGGTAAATTCAGACTATGAAGCGAAAAGATATAAAGGAATGGCATTGGACAAACTAAAAATCAATATAGTACCAAAGGATGGGTTTAATGATTGGCTACGTCAAAAAGGAAAAATTGGTGGCCAAAGTAAAATTCCAAGATTGTCTAATAAACGAGATTTTCTCGAACAGATAGTGTCATCTCCTAAAGGCCTTAGACATGATGGATGATGGGTTTAAAGCTATGTTGAATCAATCATTAGATGAGCAAGAAATGCTTCAAATGATAGAAGAGAGAGTTGCGCTAATGTTGGATACAGAACCTGAACTTTTAATGAGTTATATGTATAGAATGGATGTATTAGAAGTCCATATCAAGCAGGCAATGTCATTACATCCTGATCACACACTAGCGAGTGCTTTTGCGCAGTTAATCTGGAATCGTCAAAAAGAACGACTAGCTATGCGAAAGCGGTTTAAACAAGATCCAATAGAAGGCTGGGAATACTAGTATGAAGAAGACGCAAGGTGTAATTTTACGTTCAGTAAAGTATGGTGAAAGTAGCTTAATACTGGATCTTTACTCGCTTGACGAAGGCCGTCAATCCTTCATTATTAGTGGTGTTCGATCCAAGAAAAAGAACCGATCGTCTGTCTTTCAATTAATGCAATGGATTGACCTAGTTTACTATCCAGCAAAAGGAGACCAATTGCGTCGGATTAAAGAAGCCAATATAGTTAAACCTTATAAACGTATACTTTCTGATGTATCCCTTACGGCAATAGCCACGTTAATTACTGATTTTTTGCGCCAATCCGTAAGAGAAGGTGAGGCCAATCCACAGTTATACAACTTTCTTTTTGGACAATACTATTTATTAGATGAGCAGGTAGATATACCCGCTAATTTTCATATCCATTTTCTATTTAGCTTGAGTGGCTTCATAGGGATATTACCCCAGATAACGGAATATGATAGAGGAAAACTATTCAATATTCAAGAAGCGGCCTATGTTAAAGATACTGGCGAATGGAATCCATATTTATTAGATGAAAGACTCAGTGAGATTTGGTACCGATTTTTATCTCAAATAGAAAAGGGGGCCATGGAGATCAAAATTGATAGGAAGCTCCGAATGGCAATTCTGGAGGCTCTTTCTAAGTATTATGGCTATCATCTTGAAAATTTCAATAATCCTAAATCACTCGAGATATTTAAAGTTATTTTTGCCTAATTAGATAAAGACAAATCTATGAGCAGTCGAATGATCTTCGAGAAGAAAAGCACCTCAAAAGCCAATATGCTTTCATTATACGAGGCTATGCTTAGACCAAGAATAATAGAGGAAAAAATGCTTTCGCTACTTCGTCAAGGGAAGATATCAAAATGGTTTTCTGGTATAGGACAAGAAGCGATTGCAGTGGGTTGCACCATGGCCTTGACCGAGGATGAAATGATTTTCCCAATGCACCGAAATTTAGGCGTGTTTACCACAAGAGGCATTCCGTTGCGAAAGTTATTAGCTCAATGGCAAGGTGCTGAATCTGGCTTTACAAAGGGCAGAGATAGATCCTTCCATTTTGGTACTGCAGATTATAATATCACCGGAATGATTTCCCACTTGGGAGCCCAATTATCATTAGCAGCCGGTGTTGCTTTGGCGCATAAATTAAGAAAGCAAAATAAGATAGCCTTAGCTTTTACAGGGGAGGGTGGCACTAGTGAAGGCGAATTTCATGAAGCTTTAAATATGGCTGCGGTGTGGCAATTACCCGTGATATTTGTCATTGAAAATAATGGCTATGGTTTATCTACACCCACTTCAGAGCAATATAGATGTACCGATTTAGCAGATAAAGGTATTGGGTATGGTATGGAATCCCACATACTGGACGGTAACAATGTATTGGAAGTGTACCAGACCATAGATCGCATAGCCAAACGGATCCGTAAAAAACCAGCACCCGTATTAATTGAATGTAAAACATTCCGGATGCGGGGCCATGAAGAAGCCTCAGGAACTAAATATGTACCTAAAAAATTAATGGATGATTGGGCTAAAAAGGACCCCATTGCGAATTATGAAGCGTATTTGCTTCAGCAAAAGGTACTAACTGAAGATGGGGTTACGGAGTTACGTAAAAGCATTAAAAAAGAAATAGACGAAACGGTTCGAAATAGCTTCAGCAATGAACCTATAGAGGCATCTAGTTCGAAAGAGCTTGCAGATGTTTTTATCCCATCAAAGAATGCAGAAGTAGCCCCTAAAAAGTCTGTAAAAAAAATGCGTTTCATCGATGCGATTTCTGACGGATTAGAAACTGCAATGAAAAAAAATAAAGAGTTGGTCCTTATGGGTCAAGATATTGCAGAATATGGTGGTGTATTCAAAATTACAGATGGGTTTTGGAAGAAGTTTGGTTTAGACAGAGTACGAAATACACCGATCTGTGAAAGTGCTGTGCTAGGTATAGCTATGGGTTTATCACTCAGAGGTATACCTTCTATGGTTGAAATGCAATTTTCTGATTTTGTAAGCTGTGGTTTTAATCAGATAGTGAACAACATAGCCAAAGTCCATTATCGATGGGGTGCTGGGGTTAACACTGTGATTCGCATGCCGACAGGTGGCGGGATGGCAGCAGGCCCTTTCCATTCGCAAAGTACAGAGGCTTGGTTTACACATACACCTGGATTAAAGATCGTTTATCCTTCTACACCATATGATGCAAAAGGATTGTTATTAGCGTCCTTTGCAGACCCTAATCCGGTACTATTCTTTGAACACAAAGCCTTGTATAGAAGTCTTGAAGCAGAGGTCCCTAAATCATACTATACGATTCCAATTGGGAAGGCAAGAATGGCCAGAACAGGATCGGAATGCACAATCATTACGTATGGTCAAGGTGTTATATGGGCTGAAGAAGTCGTTGCATCGATGGGCTGTGATGCAGAGATATTGGATTTAAGGACATTATCGCCATTGGATTACCCGAGTATCGATAAGAGTGTGATTAAAACGAATAGGGTAATTATTCTCCATGAGGATGTAGAATTTGGAGGTATTGGCGGCGAATTAGCGGCCTATATTTCTGAACATTTATTCGAATATTTGGATGCACCGGTAATGCGGTCGGCCTCATTAAATACCCCAATCCCTTTTGCAAAGGAATTAGAGGACAACTATTTCCCTAAAGAGCGGTTTAAATCAAGTCTTGAGAAACTAATTAATTATTAGATTTGCAGGTCGGAATAGTAAGTTAGCTTACTATTTTTAAATAAACCAGGTCTCAAAGAAAGCTACACTGATTTAGGCAGGCGTATAAGAGTACCAATGTCAAAGATTAGTGATCATACCATTTATTGTGCTTTTAAATATAAGGGCGCAACATTTAAACAGATTTTTTTTGGGCCGTATTCAAAAAAGTATGCAAATACTTTTGGATTAAATCTTAAGAGCTAATGAATCAATGTAAAGCATTTTCAAAGTTTGGGCTTTTCATTTTTTTGAGCCTGTTTCTTTGTATCTCTTGTGAAGACCAGGAAGCCAGTGTCGACTCAGGCGACAAGAAAGAAGAACAATCAGTGAAGCAGCAATTTAGAGAACTGTCTTCTTCAAAATCAGGTATAAACTTCACAAATCAAGTAAAAGAAACCCCTTCTAAGCATATTGGCGTTTTTGATTATTACTATAATGGAGGTGGAGTAGCCGTGGGTGATATAAATAATGATGGATTAGATGACATCTTTTTTGCGGGTAATGATACTACTTCAGCCCTATATCTAAACAAGGGGAACTTGCGGTTTGAAGACATCACAAATTCAGCTGGGTTGACAAGCCCTAGGTGGGCGAATGGGGTTACTATGGTTGACATAAACAAGGATGGAAATCTTGATATTTACATTTGTCATGGCGGTCCTTTTGGTGATGATTTTTCATTGATGAATGAATTATGGATTAATAATGGTGATCTTACATTCACTGAAAAATCGAAATCCTATGGTTTAAATGATGGTTCAAGGTCTATTCAAGCTTCCTTCGCCGATTTTGACAAAGATGGGGACTTAGATATGTGGTTAAATAATCATGCAAGACGAAGAATTGGATCACAAGTTCAAGAGTTCTTTAAGAATATGGATTCTCGAGTTCCAGCTGATGAGATTCCTAAAATGAAGAATAAATATTACGAAAACTTAGGCGGCCAGTTTTATGAGAAGTCGGAAGCCTTAGGGGTGGATGATGTAGCTTTTGGCTTAGGCTTAGTTACTGCAGATCTCAATGATGATGGATGGCTCGATGTTTATGTAGCTAACGACTATTTTATTCCAGATTTTTATTACATCAATAACAAAAAAGGAGGCTTCGAGCAGCAAAATAAATTATTGACCGATCATCAATCCTATTATTCGATGGGAACAGATGCAGCTGATTTCAATAACGATGGCATGCTTGATTTGGCAGTAGTTGATATGACTCCTAGTGATCATGTTAGAAACAAGGTATTGATGGCTTCCATGAATGTAGAACTTTCCCGTTACCTAACAGATGTTATGAAGTACCCTGACCAGTTTATGTTTAATAGCTTTTATCTTAATAGAGGTCAAGGTAAACTTTCTGATATCGCTCATTTACTGGGTGTTTCTATGACCGAGTGGTCTTGGTCACCACTACTTGCCGATTTCGATTTAGATGGTTATAAGGATTACTTTGTAAGCAATGGCTTTTATAGAGATACCAGAAATAATGACTACATCAAAAAGATTGATGACTTTGAGGCCCAGATGGGGCGAGATATGACTCCAGAAGAGATGTTTGAAAAGATTTTGGAGACACCTTCCACTCCAGTGATGAATAATCTTTTCAAGAATTATGGCGGCCAAAATTTTGTAGATGTAACGGACAGCTGGGGTATTAAAACACCTACTTTTTCGGCCGGTGCTGCATATAGCGATTTAGATAATGATGGTGACCTTGATATTATATGTAATAACCTAGGGAGTCCAGCGACTATTCTAGAAAATCTTAATCCAAATAATCATAATCATTTGGCGATTATTCTAAAAGATGAAGTAAATCCTTCTTCTGTTTATCATGCTAAAGTGTATGTAACCACGGATGGTACAAGACAGCGTTATGATTACAACTTTACTAGAGGGTATGAATCTCATGTTTCTGAAAAATTAATTATTGGTTTAGGCAATGCTGAGAAGGTGGAAAAAGTAGAAGTTGAATACCTGTCTGGTGAATTTATGGCTGTAGATAATATTAAGATCAATGAAACCAATGTGATTACAAAAGGCCAGTATATGGCTCGAGTGCAACCTAAAGAAAAACCACGACCTAAACTTTTAGATATTTCAAGACGAATTAATAATTTCAATTTCTCACATAGTGAGATTCCGTTTGACGATTTCGAAAAAGAAATCTTACTACCCCATAAATACTCCAATATGGGTCCATGCGTGGCTGTAGGAGATCTGAATGGTGATAATTTAGATGATTTTTTCTTGGGTGGATCTTCTGATTTTCCAGGACAAATTATCCTTCAAGCAAATCAAACATTTGTTGAGAAATCAAACCCTGCATTCATTTTGGATAAAGCATATGAAGACATCGGTGCTGTATTTTTTGATTGTGATAGCGATGGTGATCTTGATTTGTATGTAGCTAGTGGAGGAGGTGGAGAAATTACAAATCCGGAATTACTAAAAGATCGATTATATCTCAATAATGGTGATGGAACTTTTGAATCATCAGTAGGCATAATTCCCGACGTGAAATCTAGTACTTCAGCTTTAGTCATCGCAGATTTTAATGGCGATAAAAAAGACGATATTTTAGTGGGTGGGCGTAATGTTCCAGGTGAATATCCTTTGCCGGCTCAATCTTATCTTATGATTCGTGAAGGAAGTACGTTTGTCGATAAAACCAATGATTTTTTTGGTAAAGATGGACTACCAGGGATGATAACTGAAATGGTTTATGAAGATTTAAATGGTGATGGTGCTAAGGAATTAGTAGTAGTATCTGAATGGGATGCACCAGCTATCTATGAAAAGAAAGGAAACTCTTTTGCAAAAACACAAATCAAGACTTTTGAAAAGTATAAGGGTTGGTGGCAAGCTGTAAATAGCATAGACGTCGATAATGACGGAGATCTGGACTTAGTTTTTGGAAATCTTGGAAAAAACAACAAATTCCAACCTAGTTCTAAAAAACCTCTTGGTGTTTTAGCGTCCGATTTTGATAAAAACGGCACACACGATATCGTCTTAACGAAGCCTTATAAAGATAGGATAGTGCCAGTGAGAGGCAAGGAGTGTAGTACAGAGCAAATGCCTTTTTTACAAGAGAAATATGAAAGCTATGCTGACTTTGCCAATTCTTCTGTGTATGAAATCTTAGGCGAAGAAAATATTGAAGAAGCTAGTGAATTTGAAGTAACTACTTTTGCCCATTACATGGCCATCAATGACAATGGTAATTTCAAACTTTCTGAACTGCCATTTGAAACGCAATTAGCCCCTATCCGAGCTATGGTCGTAGAAGATTTTAATGGAGATGGAAATGCTGATGTTTTCTGTGCTGGAAATATTACCGAAACCGAACCAGAAACTACAGCCTACGATGCTGGAATGGGTGTTTTACTATTAGGTGATGGTAAAGGGGGATTTACTACCAATCAATCGTTTGAATTTACGGGATCTGTTTGCAATGGAAATGTGACAGATATGGAAAACATACGATTGGGGGCGCAACAAAAAGGCATTATTGTTGGAAATAATAATGCGACTGTTCAGTTATTAGTATCGACTAAAACCTAGAAATAATATAATATGGAATTAGGAAGCGTACACGCAAAGGTTGACAAGTACAAAGAAATTCTGAGTAATACGAAATCGTACAGACAAGATTGGCACGATCAACTTAAAAATAAAATATCCACTACCCTTGAAAAGATGATTAAAGAAACGGATCTTCAGGCAAAGGTAGAAGTGCAAGATGAGATTGAAAATTTGGAAGTTATTATGCTGTCCCTTGGCTCTGATGATAGCGGTATCGCCGAAAAAATTCCTAATTCAAACTCAAAAAGACCCTTCATAAAGTCCAATGGTTCTTTGATCTTTCAACAATTATTTAATGGTAAGGTAATGATAATGATAGCCTACCCATTTATTGAAGGGTATGGGCAACCTAAACCACCTCGAATGGTTGAAATTGTTAGACCCCATGAATTGACAGAAGGATATATGATACGATACTTTAGTGAATTCCTTCAAGATGTGATCGAGTGGGAAGATTATGATGATGATGTACCAGAAAAAATGGGTATGTCTAATCCCATTGGATTTAAATCACAAAATATTATTACTGAAGAAAATTAATACCGCCCATCGACTCTTATGACTTGGAGGATAGCACTCTATTTTTGCATTATATTTTTTTTATCGTGCGAACCTGATTCATCAGGAGATTCGAAGCAACAAGATGTACCTGAGATTAAACATCTATTCAAGCTTGTAGATTCACAAACCAGTAAGATTAACTTCATTAATGAAGTTCAAGAATCAGCCGAAAGAAATGGCACCACCTTTCCTTATTTATACCATGGTTCTGGAATAGCTATTGGAGATATAAATAACGATGGATTAGAGGATATCTTCTTTGGTGGCAATGATTCCAATAATGCCTTGTATGTAAATGAAGGCAATCTGCAGTTTAAAGATATATCTAATAGCGCCGGCATTATCTCAGATAAATGGGTAAATGGTGTTACTATGGTTGACATAAATAAGGATGGATGGCTCGACATTTATCTATGCACAGGCGGACCGTATGACGACCCACAAAAGTTGAGAAACGAACTATATGTCAATAATCAAGATGGCACATTTACTGAGCAAGCCGAAAAATATGGATTGGCAGTAGTTGCACGCTCAGTGCACGCCGTATTTGCGGATTTTGATAAAGACAAGGACCTAGATGTATTTATAACAAATCACCTAAGGCGTAATATTGGAGGTAGCATGAGGAGCTTTTTTGAAAATTATCAAAAGAAAGTACCTGATGCAGAAAAGCCCATGATGTCAAATATGTTTTTGGAAAATAATGGTGACGTCTATTCACCTAGTGCTAAGCGTCTAGGTTTAGACAAAATGGCATTTGGTGGTGGGCTTGTTGCTTCAGATTTTAATGGGGATAACTGGACTGATATTTATGCCGCAAATGCAGATTTTATTCCAGATTACTATTATATCAATAATCAGAATGGCAATTTTTCACAATCGCATATTACTCTTCAAAATCATATGCCATTCAACTCTCATGGCATCGATGCTGCGGATTTTAATAACGATGGAAAAACGGATCTCTTTATCACTGATATTAGACCTGCTGATAAACAAGAGGATCTCATTACACGACGGAACATTGATGTGCCCAATTACCAACTATATGAGTTTAGTTTGGACTTCCCAAGTCAATGGGAAACTAACGCCTTGATGTTGAATCGCTCCCAGGGTGTGCTGACTAATATTGCGCCATTACTGGACTTGGAACACACAGGGTATGGTTGGTCACCTTTGTTCGCTGATTTTGATAATGATGGGTACAAAGACTTATTTATTAGTACTGGCAATTTTCGGAATATAGACAACTTAGAATTCCGAGCGACATTGGCCAAAAAAGAAAAAGAGCTGGGTCGAAAATTAAATGATATTGAAATTTTTGAAGCTATTCAAGCGCACCCACAAATAAGGTCTAAAAATCGAATTTTTAAAAATGTGAATGGTCTTGACTTCGAGGATATGACTGACAATTGGATCCCGGATGAAACCCTTAGTTCCACTAGTGCTGCGTATGCTGATTTAGACCTAGATGGGGATTTAGATCTTGTGGTGAGCAATATATCTGAAAAGGTAAGTGTATATGAAAACACGGCAAATACTGTAAACAAAGGCATGTCCGTTTCCTTGTCAGATGAATATAATATACACTCTACCCATCAAGCAAAGGTGTATGTGTACCAAGAGGCGAAGCTTCAATTCAGAGAGAATAATTTCACTCATGGACATTTGTCAAACTCTAGTCGAAAACTACATTTTGGACTAGGAGCTAATGAGAATATTGACAGTATTGTGATTAGATATAATGATGATATTGTTGAGATTTTTGAAGATGTAATCCCTAGTCCTGTTGTAGATTTAAAAAGGTCCAACTTCATTGATACCAGAACAATTAGTAGCCGATCAAGCGAATGGCTATTAGATATCTCTGACAGGATTGAAGACTTCACCTTGAAGTACATTGAAACGAGGCATAGGGATTATAAAGCGGAGCCTTACTTACCTTTCAAATATTCTAACATGGGTCCTGGATTTGCTGTAGGGGACATAAATAACGATCAAGGCAATGACTTTTTTGTGGGATCTACGAATGGGGTCGTTTCAAAGATATTCTTACAAGCAGGAAGCACCTTCTACAGCATACGGGAAGAAGCATTTTTAGAAGACAGCCAATCCGAGGATTTAGGGGCTGCCTTTTTTGATTATAATAATGATGGTAGACAAGATATTTATATCGCGACGGGGGGTGGAGGAGAGATAAAAAATGATGATCTTCTCAAAGATCGCTTGTATATAAACGCGGGCAACGGGCGGATGCTAAAAGTGGCAGACGCATTGCCTGATATTCGTTCTAGTTCTAAAGTTGTGATTCCATCAGATTTTAATGGTGACGGGCGTATAGATGTATTTGTGGCTGGCCGGAATGTACCAGGAAAATACCCGCTACGAGCCCAGTCACAAATGCTGATACATCAAGGTGGGCCGTATCAAGATGAACTGAGTAGATACTTTACCGAAGCAGAATTGCCAGGTATGATTAGTGATGCTGTTTTGAAAGATATGAATCAAGACGGAAGGGAAGACTTGGTTGTGGTGGGAGAGTATTCCGAACCTAAAATTTTCTTGCGAGAAGATGAAGGCTTTGTTTCCTTAAAAGTAAATAGCTTTGAAAACCTCAAAGGCTGGTGGCAATCTTTGATTGTAGACGATTTAGACAAGGATGGTGACCTGGATATAGTTATTGGAAATATAAGTAACAATACTAATTTCAAGGCCAGTCAAGAAGAACCTATCATTGCCTATGCTGGCGATTTCGACGCGAATGGTAGACACGATGTCATCTTTGCACAAAGGACAGCAAAGGGTACCTTCCCGATCTATGGTCTTGAAGTAATGCAATGGACATTGCCCAAACTAGGCGATGGATTATCGGCTTCGGAATTTGCCAGTAAGGACATACATGAGACTATTGATTTTTCGGTCCAATGTGATTCCTTTGAAATTACTCATTTAGATCATATAGTAGCCTTAAATAAAGGAAACCTCGAATTTGAATTGGCGCCATTGCCATTTGCAGCGCAATTAGGAGCAATTAATGATATGGTAGCTAATGATATAGATGGGGATGGTCACTTGGATATCTTGGCAGTGGGAAATCATTTTTTCACGGGTCCCGTAAATGTTGGGATTGATGGTAGTAGAGGTGTGCTAATGCTAGGTGATGGAACGGGGAGCTTTAAAAGTGACCCAGATATAGACTTCCTAGGTGTGGATTGTTCGGATGAGGCAAAAAGTATAGCCCCCATATTATTGGGTAGAAATAAGATGAACGGTTTTCTTGTTGGCAATAATCATGGTCAGCTTCAAGTGCTACTCAGGAATAGATAATGGTCGTTTATATAAAATGACAAACACACCCCTTTTTTCTTTTTGCCAAAGTATGGGCCAGGCTTCACGTGCCGCTCTGTTATAAAGCACATCCAAGTCATTATTAATATTACTGTAGAGAATATAGGCATGCTTGCTGAGATCTATTGCTGAATAAGAATAGTGATTAGCTTCCAGATGAGAGATTTTTCGGGAATTTAAAAATGGAAAGCTGGTGCCTACGGAATGTGGATCAATGTTATTCTTTGTAATAAAAGCCTTTGCTTCATCCATCAAACTAAATGAGGATCTGTAGGCCAGAGAACTATCCCAGCCCTGCGCGATATGTGTTGGGTAGACCCAAAGGTGTCCACTGAGGAAGCTGAGTAAGACAGCTATCAAGGCAAGCTGTTTTATTTGGGTTTTTATTTCAGCACCTTGGAGTAATAGTAAGAATAATAGCGAAGCGGAAAAATAGACAGGCATAAAGTATCTGTGTTGAAGCAAACCAGAGAACGGTATGGTTATCAAACTCAATATTGATATAGCCATCAATACTAATGAAAGAAAGGGTACGCGCTCTGTTCGCCATCTTCTTTTTGAGATAAATAAGAGAGACAATATAAATAGCCAAAGAATCCAGCGACCAAAGTCAAGATGCCGCCAAGCAATGATGCCCGCATTTTTTATATAGGATAAGGGACTTATAAATGTGAAGCTTTCTTCCCAAGGGGAGGCATCATGAAAAAACGCCCATCCAAAATGTAGATAATGAAGACCGTAGAAAAGCAAGCTGAGCAAAAGGACAGGAATTAGATTTTTAAAAATAGTCGGCAAACTTGATTTACTTTGGAAAGATCTAAGTGCCTGCCAGAATAAAAGAATACCTACAGAGGCTAAGCCTCTCATGCCTAAAAAGAATAAGAGAATATATACTATCCATAGATAGCGATCTTTTCGATAGCTGATCGCGTAAACTCCGAAAGCGAATGCGGCTATTAAAATTACATCTGGAGATAATTGCTGGCATTGTGCTAAGATGGTTGGCTCGCATAAAAATATGCCTAGGGCAAAGACATGGTATTGTCGAGGCATATATTTTGTAACCAAGCGCCATACGGCAAATACATAAAGAAGAATAAAAGGGACAAGTGCCAAATGACTTACCAGCAAGTGTTTGCCAAATATTTTCCATACAAAGGCTAGATATAGGCCGAAACCAGGAAAGTGTCCGCTGTTTATTTCATTAGGTAAAAAGAAATGTTTAAAATTAGATTCAAAATAGAAGTGGGCATGTTTTGAACCTAATTGTACACTATCCCAAAAGAAAGGATCGTAAAAATGGAATCCACAAAATAAAATATATAATAAGAATAAAAGTAGCACCGGCCATTGGGTGTGTATATGAGCTCGTTTTGTTGCCATTACACATGCAAATTAATAATATAAGTAAATTACCTAGAACTAGGTACTACAAATCTGAAGTGGCAAATTATATTTGTGTGATGAATGTACTAAGTGTATTGACGAATATACTTTTTGGCATTCGCAAGGCGAAATCACTAAGCAAAGAAAGGGCAATAAACCAACAAGCTAAGCTTTTAAAGACGAAATCAATCCAGAGTTCTTGTACAACAACTCTCTCTCTTATAGCTAAAATCGAATCGTACAAAACTCTCTAGCTTGCCAATTATAGTTCACAGTGTTGTTTAGTATGGTATTTCCTCTAAGGAATGGTCTATGCCATGATGATGGTATGGTCTAGCCATAATTGCTATTTAGCTAAAATCGAACTATTAGTTAACTCTTTAATTTTAAACTTAAATCTCAATCTCATGAAAATTAAGTCTTTTTTCGTGGCGGTTTTTGCGGTTATGAGTTTCGGACTTTCTGCTCAGACATTAATGTCTGCAGATGACGCGATCAGAACCCTTGAAACCGAGGTTACGAGCTTAGAACATGATTTGAATTTTCAGACGGTTACATCGCAAGATGGCGTAGGGGCTGCTACAACAGAGGTTACCTATGATCTTGATGTATCTATCAAATTCAGAATGGCGAAGCTTGTATTAGAAAACATCTATGAATCTAAAGATGCTGCATCTGCTCTTGAAACAACAAGAGATATGATCGAGCCTTATTCGACCACAGAAATGGGTCCACAGGCTATGCAAGCATTAGGTTATGTAGAAGATTTGATAACCGTACAATAATCTCAATCTCATGAAGAAAATTTTATTATCTATTTTTTGCCTGTTTGCAGTTTCTTCTTGGATGACTGCTCAGGTATTCCCAAGTGACAACACGGGTACACAAACGTGTGCTGATGGTGGTGTTGCTGGTGCTACCAGTGGTGCTATGGAAGACCAAGTTGCTACGGTAGCTGGTCTAGAAGGTGCTGCTACGGCTGCTGCAGAGTGTCCGGGTGGTGGTGCTACAGTTGCTGCGGCAACTATTAACCCACAATTGGGTTTAACTCACGAAATCGCTGAAGTATGTGTAACTTTTGATTTAGGAACATTCTTCGCAGATATCGACATGACATTAGTATATCCTGATGGTTCTACATTAGACCTTTCATCAGACAATGGTGGCGGTTGTAATGTAGGTACTACTGATGGTGGTCCTGGTACGATTTGCTTCCAAGACGGCGGTGCTGCTATAGCAGGTATCAGTGGTGGTACTAACTGTATTGGCCCTGGTCCATATCAGCCGGAAGGTGGAGACCTTAACCCTGCTGCTGGTACAGTATTGCCAGGTTGTGCTGATGGTGCAGTAGATCCAGGTACTGACAATATGAACGGTGCATGGACTTTACAAATCACAGATGATGCGGGTGGAGATGATCACTGTATCACTGGATGGACTATCGAATTTGCAGAAATTCCAGTAGATTTTGATCCAGCATCTTGCTGCGAGTGTGAAATTTCTTGCCCTGAAGAGCCAATCGTTGAAGTTCTTTCTGGTGGTGAGTGTTGTGCTCCAGTATTCTACAATGTTGCTTTAGAAGGAGCTTGTCCTCCAGCTGAATTAACATTCGCTGATCTTCCAGTAACTACTGATATCCAAGCTGGATGGACGTACACGGCTAATCCTGATGGATTTATCCTTGATCTTCCATTCTTTGGACCAACATCTGCTACACCTTCTTCAGTTGTAGTTGAGTTGCCATTCTCTTGTGCTGCTGTTAACCCTTGTTGTGATGTATTCATCCCGGGTGAAGCACTAGATATGGTTGCTTTTGACTGGTTTGCTGATGGTGATGATGGTACATTCTGGATTAACTATGATATTATCGGACCAGATGGTTCTGTTATTGCTGACGAAGGAAACGGATTAGGCGTATCTGCTTCAGAAATGATTGCTATCGACTGTGCTACAGCTGATACTACAGGCGGTGTATCTCCGACAGTTTCATTCTCTGCTTCAAATAACCCAGGTGGTTTCGGTGGTAATGATTTAGACGTAACGAACTTCTTATATACAGTTAACCCGATCATTATTCCTTTAGATGCTCCAGGTGGCGCTTGTTCTCCTGAAGCGGCTGAAGAAAATGCATCAGGTTCTTGTTTCCCTGAGGGAATCACAACTGTAGCATGGGCTGCTGTAAATGCAACTGACTGTTCTCCATTATTGGATGCTGCAGGTGCACCAGTAGAATGTTCTTTTGATATAGAAGTATTAGCTGGTTTTACTCCAGTAACTTCTTTAACATGTAATGATCACTTAAATATCTCATTAGATGCAGAGTGCCAAGTAGCATTAGGTGCTGATGATTTCTTAGAAGGTGGACCATACATGTGTTATGATGACTTTATCGTAAATGTTTGGCCTTTTGGTATTGAAGCTAACGCACTTACTGATGTAGGTGGTATTCCGCTTTCGTACCCTAAAGGTGAGCACACATATGAAGTTTGTGATACAATTGGTAACTGTTGTTGGGGTACGTTCCTTATCGAGGATAAGTTAGCTCCAGAATTCTGTGTAACAAACTACTCTGTAGTATGTCACGAAGATATTCCAACAGACGTACTTAAGGTTGCGGCGTCTCTTTCTGAAGGAATTATCCTTAAAGAAGAAGATTTTGATAACCCAGATGTATTTGTTGAAAACTCAGTAGGTGAGTACTGTTTTGATGTAAGTTCTCCATGTGAGACTGTAACTGATATTAATGTATCATTTGCAGCTACTTTCTGGGGTAACATGACATTAACTGTTGTAGCTCCTGACGGAACAGTAGTGACATTATGGGATCCAGGACCGTTCGGTCTATGGTCTTGTCCTA
>JAHDDO010000010.1:62820-106200 GCA_020629315.1 Saprospiraceae bacterium
CAGTGTGATTGCGCTGAGTTCTCTTACGCTGATACATATGATTATGATAACTGTGAGAATGGTACAGTAACTAGAACTTGGACTTGTACAGATGCTTGTGGTAATGTTTCTGATCCTGTGGTTCAGACTATTACAATTACACCACTTGATTTTGACGGTTTAGGTGAAGATTGGTTTGTACCTCCACCATTAATCGTCCTTCCTTGTGGAACAGGAACATCTCCTGATGATATCGTAGAATACTTCGATGATTATGTAATGATCCAAGAAGATTCAATTGATACTGATGGTGACGGTGTATTTGATGATTTCATCGATGTTGACTGGGATGGTATTTATGACTTCCTAGGTGACGGATCATTAGATGTACCTGGTATTCCTACAGGTGACGATTGTCCTGATTCTGATATTGATTGTCCAGATGACATCATTGAATTCGAAGAAGGATACAGAATGGGTTACCCATACTACTGGGCTTGGGGTTGTGATGCAGCTTGTAGAAGCAAGAACACAATTCACCCTCAGCCAATTGATAACAACGTTTGTAACCTTTACGTAACATACGTTGATCAAACAATTCCTGCATGTGAAGATGGAACATCTTACTGCCCAGGAAATGAGAAAGTAATTAGAACTTGGACTGTATTAGACTGGTGTACGGCTGAAACTATTGATTATGTTCAGTTAATTAAGTCTATCGATAAGACACCTCCAGTAATTACAGCTAATGATATTACTAAGAGTGTAGATCCTTGGGGTTGTGAAGCTAACTTCCAATTCCCTGCTCCTGAGCACTTACACGATGACTGTTCTACAGTACATGAGTACTGGGTGAGCGGTATTGGTGTAGTAACTAACTACGATGCTGATGGTAACGTAACTGGTTTCTCTGCTTTCGGTGTACCTAAAGGTGAGCACCAGTATATCTACGAAGCAAGCGATTGTTGTGGTAATGTTGGATTGGATACAATCACAGTTACTATTGGAGACCACACGCCTCCGACACCTATCGTTAAGCAAGATATCGTAATTGGTCTTACATCAATTACTTATGATACATTAGGAACAGCTAAGTTATATGCACACAATGTTGATAATGGTTCTCACGATGGAGATTGTGGTCCAGTAAGACTTGAGATCAGAAGACCTACTGGTGCTAACCAGTGTGGTAACAATGGTATCAATGGTTACAACAACAACGTGACATTTAACAACGATGGTAACTTATTAGGTCACCCAGATGATAATCCAAATGATACGGATGGTGGTGAGTTTGTTAAGTTCTGTTGTGCTGACCTTACTGATACTTACGAAGATACTACCACTGGAAACATGGTAAGATTTGGTGAGCATCAAGTAATATTGAGAGTTTGGGATTCAGGAACAGATATGATTCCTGGTACTCCAGATGATAACTACAATGAAACTTGGGCTAATATCCGAGTTGAGGATAAATTATGGCCAGTTATTGCATGTCCTCCAGATGTAACAGTATGCTGTGGATGGGATCCAGAAGATCTTACAAAAACAGGTGTAGCTTACGCTAACGGAACATGTGGTGACTATGATGTTGCTGTAAAAGAAGACAGAAAGCTACCTGGTTACGATGATGTTTGTAACGAAGGTGCTATCGAAAGAACTTGGGATATCGTAAGAGAAAGAGATCCAGAAACTGGTGAAGTTATCTCTTGGTGGGATCACGAGTGTGAGCAGATTATCACAGTTCTTTGGGAAAGCTGCTGGGATCCATACTGGCCAGGTGGACCTTTAGAAGGTACTGGACCTGACTGTATTCCTGGTACAGCTGATGATGCTCCATATGAGCACTTAGGTTGTGTTAACGATGACATGAGATATTGCCCAGATGATATCGATTGGCCGGATGATGAAACTATCATATGTGCTGATTTCGAAGTTGAGCCTCCAACATGGCCGGCTGAGACTTGTGACCTAATTGGATGGAACGTGAAGTGTGATACTTTCTTCTTCGAAGAAGGTGCTGATGAAGGTGATGCTGCTTGTTTCAAAGTATTGAAGCACTGGACACTAATTAACTGGTGTGTAGAAGACAGATACGGAGATAAGAGCACAGAAGAAGATCCAATTGGTACATACACGCACACACAAGTATTGAAGTTCTACGATGAGGAAGATCCTATCGTTGAAGCTCCTGATACATGTATCGCTGTTAACGCTGACTGTGAGCAAGTTGTTTGCTTATGGGGTAGTGCTGAAGATGGTGAGAGTGATTGTATGAGTGCTTGGATTAAGTGGCAAGTATTTGTTGACCTTTGGGGTGACTGGACTATTGACTACGAATTCAGTAGTTATGTTCCTCAAAACGACTTGAACTTCGGTACACCAATAAACGAACTATACATTCCACCAACATCTCCAGGAGAGCACGTGGTGAACAATGGTTCAACTAATGGTTTGAAACTTCCAGAAATTGTTGAAGGAAGTAAATATGAGCACAGAGTTGTATGGAAAGCTAGCGATGGTTGTGGTAACGTAACATCTCACACTAGCTACTTCACTGTTGAAGATAAGAAGGCTCCAACGCCTTACTGCTTGAACGTAAGTACTGCTTTGATGGATCCTCAGTACAATGATGGAGCTATCGAGCTTTGGGCTTGTGACTTCGAATTAGGTTCATTTGATAACTGTACGCCTTACAGCTGGTTAAGATGGTCATTTGGTGCTGACGATGTACCAACTACTGATAATCCAGCGTACAATCCTGATTCTAGATGTACTGCAAGAGAATTCACTTGTGATGACTTGAATGCAACTACTGACGGTATTGTAATGGTAGACGTATACGTATGGGATGAGTGTGATAACTACGACTTCTGTACTGTTGAATTAAGATTAGTAGACAACCAAAATGCATGTGATACTGATGGTGGTGGCGCTTCAAGAATTGAAGGTAACGTAGCTACTGAATTTGGTGTTGACGTTGATGAAGTTGAGATTTTAATCTCTTCTGATCAGTCTGAGTACCCAATGACAATCATGACAGATGCTGAAGGTATCTTTACTAGTACAAATGATGAGCACAATCACGGATTTGATTATGTAATCGAAGCTGAAAGAGACATCGAATACTTAAACGGTGTATCTACTATCGATATCGTAATTATCCAGAGACACATCTTAGGATTGGCTAACTTAGACAGTCCATACAAGATGATTGCTGCTGACGTTAACGATGATCAAACAATTACAGCATTTGATTTGGCTGAACTTAGAAAGTTAATCTTAGGTGTATACAGTGAATTACCTAACAACGAAAGTTGGAGGTTTGCTGATGCAGCTCAGAACTTATCTCTAAGCAATCCATTCAACTATGATGAATTGTTAAGCATTGTGAACTTGAACCAGCACGAAGACAACATGGACTTCGTAGGTATCAAGATAGGTGATGTTAACGAAAGTGTAATTCTTAGCGCTAACGGTGATGCAGACACAAGATCTGCTGAGAAGTTGAACTTCATCGTACGTGACGCTGCAGTTAATGCAGGAGAAGAATTCACTGTAGACTTCACAGCTGCTGAATTCGAAGAAATGTTAGGATACCAGTTCACATTAAACACTGCAGGTGTTGAATTAGTGGATGTTGTATCTGGTGCATTAACTATCGATAACAGCAATGTTGCTGTATTGGATGCTAATACAATCACAGTATCTTGGAATACTGTAGATGCTATCACTGTTGAGAATGAAGTATTATTCTCAATGACATTCAAAGCTAATGAAGGTACGTCTGTACTTGATGCATTGAATGTAAGCTCTGCTGTAACAAGTGCTGAAGCATACAATGCTGATCTTGATGTAATGGACGTTACATTAGGAACTGGCGAAGTAGCTTATACACTACATCAAAACGAGCCTAACCCGTTCAACAACACTACAGTAATTAGCTTCGAGCTTCCAGAAAGCGCTGATGCTACAATGACTGTATATGATGTTACTGGTAAGGTAGTTAAATTGATCACTGGTACTTATGCTGCAGGATTGAACACTGTTACTTTAACTAAGGATGAGTTAGGCGCTACTGGCGTTCTTTACTACACTTTAGAAAGCGGTGATTTCACAGCAACTAAGAAGATGATTATTATCGAATAATATTTCGGTATTACGATAAAATCGGTTTTTGGGATGGCCTCTCTCCAAGTTTGGAGGGGGGCTTTTTCCTTTTATATACCCCTATCATACCTTTGTATACTCTGGTATATAGGTCTCTATAAGATCTATGTATAGTACAGGCCAGTATATAAGCATCCAAATAGCTAAACCAATAGTAATATCCACCCCATAGTTTCTCTCATTAAAAGAAAATACCTATTTATGGGTAGTATAACATATTAGATGAATTATATATTTGTATATCGTTAATATGTAATTCTATACATATTAAATTTTTACCTACCTATAGAGATTATCGAACCTAGATAATTTAATTAACACTTTAATTGTGAAAGGGTAATGCTTTGTATTTGGTTGATACAAGCATCCCAAACAGTATAAAATTTAAAAGGATCTTATTATGAAAAACAATCTTTTGACCTTTCGTAGGTTAAGGTTGAGCTTGACAGTATTATTGTCAACCATTATAACCTTGCTACCCATGGTACAAAGCAACGCGCAATGCTCCCTTGCTTGTAATGGTACCACTCAGGTTTCCTTGGATCCAGATTGCACAGCAGAAATTACCCCAGACATGATTCTTCAGGATGAAGGCGATTCATGTGAAGATGGCATTTTTGTAGTCGAAATCCAGGATCACTATGGAAATACAATTACATTCCCTGCGGGTCCAAATGGATATCCATTAATTGATGGCTCATTGATCGGTGAAGAAGTAGTGGCTAAAATAATCGATACAGAATCAGGTAACTCTTGCTGGGGTGATATGATTGTTGAAGACAAGTTGGGCCCAAGAATTGAAGCATGTGAAGATGTAACAACTTCATGTGTTGATTTCTCTGTTTTTGAAGGTCCTGAATACACAGATTGTGAAGGTCCTGTTGATGCAGTTCTACTTAGCGAGGAGATCAATCCACTAGACTGTGATGATGATTATATAAAAGAAATAGAAAGAGTATATACTGCTTTTGATGACCATGGTAACATGGCAGAGCAATGTACTATTACGTATACATTAGAAAGAATAGACACTAGCTTAATAGAGTGTCCTCTTAACTACCTAAAATCTGATGATGAGGCTATCTCTTGTGATGGTAAATGGTGGCCGGGTCAAGAAGGTATCATCTTCGACACAGATACAGATGATGATGGTATCCTTGATGCTGATGCAGATGGTTTTTGGGATATTGATGGTGATCTTTACCCAGATCCATGGGTAGATGTGGATGGAGATGGTGAATTTGATCCAGGAGAAACGGAAACGGGTGTTCCTACCTATAACGGTATACCATTATGGCCTAATCCAGACTTCTATTGTAATATTGGCGTTTTTTACGATGATACTGAATTACCAGAAATTGGTTGCATCAAGAAGATCATGAGAAGATGGGAGATTCGTGAATGGTGGTGTGGTCAGGAAATCGTAAAAGTATGCATTCAGATAATTGAAATTAAAGATAAAGAAGCTCCGACATTCACATGTCCTGATTTGGCTCAATGTATTGGTTATACTTCAATAAGTACTAATGTACATGGTTATCAAATGGAGTCATTGTATGGTATGGTAGATTGTGCCGCGGAGTATTACCCAGAGGTACCTGAAATTGAGGATAACTGTAGTGATGAATTTAGAGTAGATTATACCTACCCAGGAGGATCTATCCAGCATTATGATGGTTCTGAGCCTTTATTATTGGCCATGGGCTTAAATGAGATTACACTTACAGTTTATGATAATTGTTACAATTCTTCTGAATGTACCTATACGATTGATGTCGTTGATGATAACGCACCAACAGCAATTTGTGATCAATTTACAGTTGTAGGTATTACAAGTACAGGTGAAGCAAAAGTATATGCGGAAACATTTGATGATGGTTCGCATGATGATTGTAAGCTTAAAAAGATGTTAGTTAGACGAATGGATAATGACACATGTGAATGTCACACACCATTCTATCCTGATATGTCTTTCTTAGGTGAATACAATGGCAACTTATATTATGTGTCTGATCAAGAATCTACTTGGTACCATGCTCAAAAGTTAGCAAGTGCTATGGGAGGTCACCTATTGCAGATAGATGATGAAGATGAAAACCAGTTTGTATATGATGCAGTAGCTGCTGGTCCAGATTGTCCTTACTACTTTGATCTATTAGATAGTAACTGTGATGATATTTATAACAGACATGATGGGTACTATTCTACGTATTTCAATTGGGCAACAGGACAACCAGATCCTGATGCAGATGCTGGGAGATTTGGTCAAGTAGGCGCAGATGGCGAATGGTATAATGTGCATGGGGAGGCTGAAACAGCAAAATATGTGATGGAAGTAACAGATCCATGTACCTTCTCTTCCGCAGCGATATTCTGCTGTGGTGATATCGGAGATGATGACTTAATGGTTGTATTTAGAGCCGTTGATTATTACGGTAACTATAATGACTGTATGGTAAATGTTGAGGTTCAGGACAAATTAGCACCCGTAATTGACTGCCCACCAAATACTACTGTAGAATGTGATACGTACTGGGATGCCGAGCACTTGGCTGAAGATTTTGATGAGCCAACAGTGACGGATAATTGTGGATATACGGTAAGAGAAGAGGTTATCGATGAGTTAAACCAGTGTAACATTGGAAATGTCATCAGAAAATTCACAGCAACAGATGATTTTGGAAGAGAAGATTCTTGTAAGCAATATATTACATTCTTCAATTATGATCCATTTGATTGGGATGATATAGTTTGGCCAGCTGATTCTACGATCTATGAGTGCCAAGAGTCTGCAGATTTAGGTCCAGACAATACAGGGTATCCTGATTTTCTATATGAAGATCAATGTGATCTAATAGGAAGTAATTACTATGATGAGATATTCTACTTCAATAATGTAGGAGGAGAAGCTTGCTTTAAAATACTAAGAACGTGGACAGTTATTGACTGGTGTCAGTTAGATCAATATGGCGATCCACTAACGGATTCTGATGTACAAGTAATAAAAGTACATAACGAGATAGATCCTACACTTACAGATGATTGTGAAGATTTATTTGCATGCACATACGATGCAGAGTGTGCTGCCGGATATATAGAATTAACTAAGTCAGCTACGGATGACTGTACCTTACCAGAGAATCTTGCGTGGGAAGCACGTGTAGATCTTAACTGCGATGGCTCTTTCGACGGAGGCTTGGAAACTACAATTTCTGGTACAGGCTCAGTGGCTGATATTAGTGGTGAATACCCAATTGGTGATCACTGTGTATACTGGTCATTTACGGACAAATGTGGAAACGTAGAAACATGTGTACAATTGTTCACTATCTACAATTGTAAATTACCAACACCATATTGCTTGAATGGATTGGCCGTTGACTTAATGCCAATTGATGAGGATAATGATGGTGATATTGACATGGGTATGATTGAATTGTGGGCTACTGACTTCGATGCAGGTAGCTACCACCCATGTGGATATGATGTGGTATTATCATTCTCTACGAATGAAGGAGAAACAAATGCAACATTCGATTGCTCGCATGTTGAGCCAGATGTAATAGTGCAGATTTACGCTACAGTAATCGATGAAAATGGTGATCCAGTATTATTACCAGATGGTTCTAAACTGCAGTCATATTGTGAGACAGTGCTTGATGTACAAGATAACATGAATGCATGTCCAGATGATGAAGAAGGCACAGGTGGCGCTAGATATGCAATCGAAGGTAATGTAGCTACTGAATTGAATGAAATGATGGAAAATGTCGAAGTTGACTTGAATGGAGCTGCAGTAAATGACATGACTGATGAAGAAGGACATTATGCATTCCCTCCAATGGATGAAGGAAATAGCTATGTAGTGGTACCTGAAAAGGAAGATGAATACCTGAATGGTGTTTCTACACTTGATATTGTATTGATTCAGAGACATATTTTAGGAATCCAAGATTTAGGCTCTCCATATAAGATAATAGCTGCGGATATCAATAATGATGAAATCGTGACGGCTATGGACTTAGTTGATGTTAGACGTGTGATTCTTGACATAGAGGATGCATTCCCTAACAACACTTCTTGGAGATTTGTAGACAAAGGATATCAATTTATTGATGAGAATAATCCACTAGGAGAGGCCTTCGATGAAGATTATGCCATTGCTGCCTTGAATGAAGACATGCTTATCGATTTTGTAGGATTGAAAGTAGGAGATGTAAATAATAATGCAGATTACAATGCATTGGGCACTGTCGACACTAGAAGCAAATTTGTGCTAAATATCAAGGATCAAATGATTAAAGCTGGTAACACTGTTGAAATTCCAGTGGTCGCTGCGAATGAATTTGAATTAGTAGGTATCCAAGGAACATTCAAAACGGATATTAATGCACTTCAAATTGTAAATATTGAGGCTGGTGCTATGAACGTAGATGCGAGTCATCTAAACGTAAGTGAAGCACATAATGGTTTTACAAGCCTTAGTTGGAACGATACTCAGAATGTATCAGTAAAGCAACAAGAGGTATTGTTTACAATGACTGCCATTGCATATCAAGATGTAATGCTAAGTGACGTATTGAGCTTAAACTCTGAGATCACAAACGCGGAAATTTATACGGCTGATCTTTCGATTCAGACACCGACGATTCATTATACAGACAATAATGGCAACGATTCAGCCTATACTTTCGCACTTTACCAAAACACACCTAACCCATTCAATGGAAATACAGAGATTCAATTCTCAATTCCAGAAGGAGCAGATGTAGAGTTTATCATCACTGATATTACAGGTAAAGTTGTTTCTCGAACGAATATGTTCTACACTAAAGGTCAACACTCAATTGCCTTCCAACAAGATGAGTTAGGATCAAGTGCAGGCGTGTTATACTATACTATGAAGACAAATGGTTTCAACGCCACTAAGAAGATGGTGATGTTGAAATAACCATAAAGATTTACTGTTTTTGGGATGGGACCCCTCTTCAAAAAAGTTTGAAGGGGGTCTTTTTTTTGAATCATTTCGAAAATATCTTTGTTCTCGGATAATGGGCAGAATATTAGCAATAGATTATGGTCGCAAACGGTCAGGGATGGCAATAACAGATACATTGCAAATCTCTATAAATCCACTACCGACTATGCCTACGCATTTACTGGAGGCCGCCTGCTTGGAAAAATTAAATCAAGGAGATGTGGATATATTGCTTTTTGGTTTACCTACACATACAGATGGAACAGAAACATATCTGAAAGCTGATATAGATGGCTTCATTAAGAAATTGAAGAAAACCTTTCAAAAAGAACTTCAAATAGAATTTATTGACGAATCATTCAGTTCTGTGGAAGCAAGAAATGTACTTTTGCAAAGTGGCATCGGGAAAAAGAAACGACGAGAAAAAGGCAGAATTGACCAAATGAGCGCTGTTTTATTAATACGGCGCTACCTAAATTATTAAAATGATCTTACCCATATTTGCTTACGGCCAACCCGTACTTAAGAAACAATGCAAAGCGATTACGAAGGACTTCCCAGAACTTGCTACCTTGATAGATAATATGTGGGAAACCATGTATAATGCCCAAGGCGTAGGTTTAGCAGCGCCCCAAATCGGAAAAGATATTCGACTTTTTTTGGTAGACACATTGCAGCTCGAAGAAGATGACGAGGAGCTGAAGGGGTTTAAAAAAGTGTTTATTAATGCCCAGATGCAAGATGAATTTGGAGAGTATTGGCCATATGAAGAAGGCTGTCTTTCTATCCCTCAGGTACGCGGTGATGTAGAGCGAACCGAGTCGATTATCATCAAATATCTTGATGAGCACT
The DNA here is from genome assembly GCA_020629315.1 of Saprospiraceae bacterium. Classification (GTDB taxonomy): domain Bacteria; phylum Bacteroidota; class Bacteroidia; order Chitinophagales; family Saprospiraceae; genus JAHDDO01. The sequence goes on from JAHDDO010000010.1 coordinate 72,800, forward strand.
TCAATGAACACGAAGAGGAATTTGAAGGAATCAATGCTCGAGTTATCCAACATGAATATGATCATATCGAAGGAAAATTGTTCGTGGATCAGTTAAAACCCATTCGTAAAAGACGGATCAAACGGAAGCTGGAAAATATCAAAAAGGGCGATATAAAAGTAAATTATAGAATGAAGTTCGTTTAGGATTCGGGCGATTCCTCCGATGTCCTACGGATCATCGGGGCCAGGCTGTTACCGTCTCGCTGATTTCGCTCGGTATCCTGAATACTTCAGGATACTAAAACGTCCACATCCTTATCGCAATACATGATCTAAAACATATACATTAAAAGAATGAAATATACTCGTCTATTACTAAGTCTATCCATATGGGTAGGTATACAGAGCTGCGTAAGAGATCAAGTGATACCCCCTGAATTTATATGTGATACAAGCAATACTATTGAACTAAGCTATTCTAGCGATATGGCAGAGATTATTACTAATTCTTGTGCGAATATCGGATGCCATGATGGCTCGGATAATTCAGGCGTCGTTCGAGATTACAGAACCTATTTAGGACTTTTGCCAGAATTGGAGAATGGAGAAATAAAAGCTGAAGTCTTTGCCCTTTTCTCGATGCCAGTTACAGGTTCAGAAGGAGCAGCTAATTTTACAGACGAAGATAGATTAAAACTTGAGTGCTGGATAGATAATGGATTCCCAGAGTAGCTTAACTCACGCGTTTACTAAGGGTGATGTGATAGAGGGTATCAATAAGACGAGAAGGCTCCAATAATCAAACTATTTCCTCCCGAAATCTGCAGGAATTTCCCCCCATTCTTCAGTCTTCCACTTTACTACTTTTGTTTGATAATTATGGCTTTGAAGCCAAAGCAAAGCTCTGTCAACAAGTGCAAATAACACTTCGTTTTGGGCGACTCTTTTTAAACTAGATTTTACCTTTTCATTTCGAACCCAGGCCATAGCTGTTTTGGAATCAGAATAGATTATTGTGTCATCGTCATTGGCCTTATAGAGATAGGCTAATCCATGCACAAGAGCCAGAAACTCGCCTATATTATTTGTTCCATGTTGAAATGGCCCCATTTTGAAAAGCTCCTCTTTTGTGGTCGTAACTACACCTCTATATTCGAGTAGTCCAGGATTACCACTACAAGCTGCATCAACTGATATACTCTTTGGTACGATTATTTTTTTGAGTTCCCATTCGGATAAAATGGGTTTTTTGCCAGATTGTTTAGATTCTACTTGATACGGTGTAGCGTATGCAGCATTGGCCGCTTCTAAACTGGGGTAAGAACGATATTTAGCATTGGGGTAGCCTTGAATTTGAGCTTTACATTCATCCCAAGTGTTGTATATGCCCGGATTGACACCTTCCCACACAACATAATACTTATTTTTGCGCTTTTTACTCACAAAGACGAAGGTAACCAATCAAGCAAATATGTTTATAGACACCCATGCACATATATATTTAGATGAATTTAAGGAAGAGTGGGATACCATGGCACATTCCTTTAGTGAAGCAGGCATAGATAAGGTATATCTACCTAATATAGATGCTGATTCTATATCTGATGTAAATGCATTAGCTGACTTACACCCAAATACATGTATTCCAATGATGGGTTTACATCCTTGTTATGTAAAAGAAGACGTTACGGCGCAGTTAGAAAAGATTGAAGCGCAATTGGACAAAAGAACCTATGCGGCTATTGGTGAGATTGGCATTGATTTACATTGGGACCTAAGTCATGTTAAAGAACAACAAGAAGCTTTTGAACAACAAATAAAATGGGCGCTTTCCAGAAAGATGCCTATTGTTATCCATTCAAGAAAGAGTTTAGAAGAAACGATCTCTACTGTCGAAAAATATCAAGATGGAACGCTGACCGGCATATTTCATTGTTTTAATGGTACGATAGATCAGGTGCAGCGTATAGTAGAGCTTGGGTTTTATATGGGTTTAGGAGGCGTGATAACGTTCAAAAATGCAAAACTAGATGAAATGGTGCGTGCAATACCCCAAGAAAACATAGTATTAGAGACAGATGCGCCGTATTTAAGCCCGCATCCGAATAGGGGTAAGCGAAATACACCCATGTATTTGCCCATTATTGCACAAAAAGTGGCTGATATAAGGGGTGAAACATTGGAAATGGTGGGAAAATATACCAGTGGTAACAGTATGAATCTATTTAACTAGCCCATTCTTACAGTCATATAATCATCCAGGCACATCTTCAACTATTTAGGGTTCTGTTAGCTACATATTTAAAAAAGAAAAATATAAAATTCACTTACGTCAAAAAGAGTATTTTTTTCATCTTAGTGGGTGAAAGAGAAAGTTTTGGAGAGGTGCTCGAGTGGCTGAAGAGGCACGCCTGGAAAGCGTGTATACCCCAAAAGGGTATCGAGGGTTCGAATCCCTCTCTCTCCGCAGTTCGAACGCGACAAAAACTATACTCTGTGTTAAATTTACAGTCGGCAATGAGAAATCCTAAGTGATATTGTTCCAATGGGAATATAAATATTTCTAAATTAGGGTCTCAGATATTTTTATTGTTTAAACGAATTAGAAAACCAAACTAATCATGCGAAAATTATTAGCATTCAGTATTATTTTTTGTGTTCTTGCTTTTTTCGGTGCAACAGAGGTATTAGCTCAGGATGCAGCAGCAGAAGCTTCATCTTCAGGCTTCCAGATTTTGAAAGAAAAATTCATTGAGGGAGATTGGAGATTTATGAGTTTAGTACTTGTATGTCTAATCTTAGGATTGGCATTTTGTATAGAAAGAATTATAACACTAAATATTGCAACTACCAATACAGATAAATTATTGGCTAGAATAGACAGTAGTCTAGCAAGTGGTGACCTAGATGGCGCTATGGAAGTTGCAAAATCAACACCTGGACCAACAGCTAGTATCCTTTATGAAGGATTACGAAATGCAAAATCAGGCCCAGAAGCAGTGGAAAAAGCAATCGTATCTTATGGCTCAGTCCAAATGGGTCTTTTAGAAAAAGGGTTAGTATGGATTTCATTATTTATAGCAATCGCACCGATGCTTGGTTTCATGGGTACGGTAATAGGTATGATACAGGCCTTCGATAGAATTGAGGCAGTAGGAGACCTTTCACCTTCAGTTGTTGCGGGTGGTATTAAAGTAGCCCTACTAACGACTGTATTTGGTCTTATTGTAGCGATTATCTTACAGATCTTTTACAATTATATCATTTCTAAGATTGATGGAATTGTAAATAAAATGGAAGATGCTTCTATAGGATTAGTTGACGTAATGGCGAGAAACGGGGTTTTTAAATAATCCAGTTTCGAAATCACATTATCAAACTAATAAAAAATAGAAGATGAAAGGTATTTATGATTTATTTACAAAAAATGGCCAGTTAATAGCCTTAGGCATTGGTCTGATTTGTATCATCGCGGTTTTTGCCTCCATTTTCGGTGGACTTGCAAACTCTGGTTTTGATACATCTACAGACTTAAATGCGATACTTAAAGATGGAGGAGGTGACGGTTTTAACTTTTTCAATACCGCTGTTTCTATTCCTCAAATTTTAACTATAGCAGCTGTAGCTATTATTTTGATTTTTGGTGTTTTAGGATTAGTGACTAACCCTAAAGGATCACTAATTATGCTTATAGCTTTAGGTGTACTAGTCGGACTATTCTTCATATTGACATCTATGTCAGAAGCGGAAACAGCAGGAAAAATAGCGGCCCTTACTGACAGATATGATATAGATGATGGGACGAGTAAAATGCTGAGTGGAGGAATAAAAACCGCTGTTGCATTAGCTGTTCTATCTCTCATAGGAATGGTTTTAATGGAGATTTATAACTTCTTTAAATAATTAACTATGCCTCGAACAAGTTCAAGGGACCGGATGAATAATGAGATCAATGCAGGATCTATGGCAGACATAGCCTTCTTGCTACTTATTTTCTTCCTGGTAACTACAACCATAGACGTGGACAAAGGGGTACTAGTGAAGTTACCGCCTTGGTCTAATGAACCACCACCGGAATTAAAGCTTAATGAGCGAAATGTATTTTCTGTACTTGTAAACTCGGAGAATCAGTTATTGGTACGAAATGAACCAACAGACATTGATGATCTTAGGGAACGATGTAAAGAATTTATCATGAACCCGGAGGGCTTGAAAACTTTGGCGAAAAGTCCTAAACAAGCGATCGTTTCATTAAAAAATGATAGAGGTACGGAATATAAAACCTACCTACTTGTTTATAATGAGCTTAAAGCTGCTTACAATGAATTGCGTGAGGAAGCCGCTCAAAGTCGTTATGGCAAATCATTTGAATATTTAACTAAAGATCAGCAAAGAGCAATACGTACGGATATACCGCTTGTATTATCAGAAGCTGAACCTTCCGATTTTGGAGACGAATAGAAAAAAAGCCTAGTATGTCTAAGTTTCAGAAAAAAAGAGGTAAATCCTCTCCAGCGATATCTACGGCATCATTGCCAGATATCATTTTCATGCTTTTGTTCTTCTTCATGGTAGTTACCGTACTTAGAGACTCTACGTTGAAAGTGAGTGTAAATGTGCCAAATGCTACCGAGCTTACTAAGCTTGAAAAGAAATCATTAGTTAATTATCTATACATAGGAAAGCCTTTACAAAACTATCAGGATGTGTACGGTACCAAGCCTACATTGCAGCTTGGTGATAAGATTTCTAAAATTGCGGATATTCCGTTATTCTTAGAGCAGCACAAAAACACTGTTCCTGAAGCGCAAAGACCTGGTATCAACTCTTCACTTCGTGTCGATGGTGAAGTAACGATGGGAATTGTTAGTGACGTGAAGACTGAATTACGAAAATCTAACCAGCTTAAGGTCAATTATTCTGCAAAGCCTAAAGTGGATTAAACAATAAAGTCTATAATATCAAAAGAGTAGTTTGAACATCAAACTACTCTTTTTTTGTACCCTTTTCCTAGATAATGTCACTGCCTTATTAGGGCAAATAGAAGTGCTCAATAAAGCAAGATTGGACATCAATGTATTATTTGGGGTGGGCTCAGTGGGGGGCTGCGAATATAAATGTAAATTTTAACATATATGGTAAGTAACGATATTCTTTTACATAATTCTTTAAGAGGTAATTAGGCTTGTATTTAGAGTTTCAAGTCACTTTTTAATTGCCACTCTACAGGACGACGTCCACCTAAAAACGATTCTGTCATTTCCCTTAATTTCGAGATATGTTCTAATTGAAACATATCTTCCTTTATAGCTAACTCAACAGTTTCAGTGAATGCTTGATTATGTTTAAGAAGTTGAATTTTTACTCTTTTATCCTTATCACGTCTAAGTTGGTGTACGTCATAAAAAATGTTATTACACCTTTCAACAAACTTAGCTCTAATCAGTAATAAGCCCAATGACTCCCTATGGCTGATAACATCTTGGATATCTTTAAATACATCGTCTATAAAGTACTTGGCTAATTCAATTTGTTGTGGAGATAAAGGAGTTGGCTTAGTTTCCATTATTACTTTCGCTTCTGAGAGTACGCTTTTTACCACATCATCAGGTTTGGTACATGAGCTCTCCATGGTATAGCATATGGGCCGTATGCGGACTAGAGGATTCCTTTTTAAAGTATGCTCTGATTTGTTTAGGCGGGTTTTTAAAGTATTCTATTTCTATACCGTCAATCTGAGTATTTCCTCTTTCTCGGTATTCACATTTTTCATTGAGAATAATGTATACATCTATATCTGAGTGTGGATCAACGCTTGCATAGATTAGCGAACCCGATAATACAACTCCTATGACATCTTCATCGTGTATCGTGTAGTCTATAAATTTTTGAGCAGCGGTCCTGTATTTAGCTAGAATCTCTTTCATGAAGTGACATTATTTGCTTTGATAATATACGTAATGAATTTGATTGGAAGCGATCTCAAAAATATCTGTATCCATGAGTCCAAGGAGATAATGTTTTGAAAAAGGGTAAAGGGTGTAATGGTCGGAGGTATACTTGCGATAGCGATGGGAGCGGTCTCACGAATGTGGGAGTCCGAAGACCCCTGGGCTGAAGGACCTGGCCGCGGACGTAGCGCCGACGATGAATATCGGCGGATCGCCCAAAAAAAATACCTCATTCGATGACGAATGAGGTACCTGTGTAAGTAAATCGGTTACGAAATTATTTTTTCAAAGCATCTCTGATTTCTGTTAATAGATCCTCTTGCGTAGGGCCTGCCTCTTCTTCTTGCTTGTTAGTTGCTCTGTTATAGGCTTTGACGATCATAAACATCACAAACCCTACGATGATTAGGTTAATGATGGTATTTATCCATGCACCCCATCTTATCGCATTTTCAGCTTTAGTTACTGTGCCATCAGCGGCTACCTCAGCACCAGAAAGGACATATTTAAGATCAGCGAAGTCCATTCCTCCAGCAAAATGACCAACAACAGGCATTACGATGTCGTTTACAAAACCGTTAACCACAAGACCAACAGCCCCTGCCATAATAACAGCCACAGCAAAATCGATTACGTTACCGGTTAGGATAAAATTTTTAAATTCTTTTAACATAACAGTTGATTTAGTTAAGTATTGTTTTCAATAAGAAACTAATATATATAGTAAATCTATCTATATATAATTTTTAACACTGTATAACTATGTGAGAATGCGTTAAAAAACGACTGTTTTATTCTTATAAACTAAGACTCGGTGATTAATATGCGCCCAAATGGCTTCGGCAAGCACGACTTTTTCTATGTCTTTTCCTTTCCGCTTCATTTCAGAAATGGATTCTCTATGTGAGATGGGTACTACATTTTGGTTAATAATAGGTCCTGCATCGAGATCTTCAGTTACATAGTGTGCCGTAGCACCCATAAACTTTACCCCTCGTATATAAGCTGATTTATATGGGTTGGAGCCCGGAAAGGCAGGAAGCGAAGAATGATGAATATTTATAATTTTATCAGGGTAATGGCTTATAAAGTCCTGACTCAAGATTTGCATATATCGAGCAAGAATTACGAGGTCAATATCATGATCGGCCAATAGCGCTAGCTCTTCCTTTTCTTGTTGGGCTTTATTCTCTGCGTTTTTAGGGAAACAGTAGTAGGGTATGTTGAATTTTTCTGCGGCGGGTCTAAATTTTTCGTGGTTGCTTATGATAAGAGGTATTTCAATATTCCATTCTTTATTATCTACTCTTGATAGGATATCGTAAAAGCAATGCCCATATTTTGATACAAAGAGTGCCACTTTAGGTGTGTTTGGTTGGAAATGAATGTGCCATTTCATTTGATATTTATCGGCCACTAAGGTTTTGAAGAACTCTTTCACCTTTGGGGTAGGAATGGCAAAATCATCTAGCTTCCACTCAGCGCGAATGAAGAAGTGGTTACTGTCTTCATCAATATGCTGATCTAGTCGAATGACCGCTGCATTATTTTTGTACAGGAAGTCTGTTATATCAAACATGATTCCTTCTTGACTAGGACAATGGGCCAATAAAATCGCTTTTTCAATCATGTGTATTAAATGCTTATGGTCGGAACAAAATACATACATTTGCTGAAGGGATGCAAGAAAGCCAATTCAAAATAGTAACCAAACCCTTCGAAGGTCCATTTGACCTTTTACTGTTCTTTATTGAAAGGGACGAATTGGATATTGAGGATATTCCAATATCTAAGATTACGGATGATTATTTGAACTATATCAGTAGTCTGGAGAAGCTAAATATCGATGTAGCCAGTGAATTTATTTTAGTTGCGGCTAAACTGATGCGTATTAAAGCGAAGATGTTGCTCCCTAGAAAAGAGTTGGATGAAGAAGGCGTAGAAATAGATCCAAGGCAAGAGCTGGTTCAAAAGTTACTAGAGTACAAACGATTTAAGGAAGCGATCCCTGATTTACAAGATCTAGCTACTAAACGTAGCCAACAGGTTCCGAGAGGTAATCAACGAAACGAACTGAATGCTATCGCGCAAAAAGCATTAGTTGATTTGGAGTTGGAAAGTTTGACTATGTACAAATTATTTCAATCGTACCAACGGCTATTAGAAGGCTTGGAAAATAGGAAGCGCAATGTTCATGAAATCGCTAGATATCCATTCAGTATTGCTACCCAGCAGGCGTATATCATGAAACGAATAAAGTCGGATGTGGATACTTCATTTACTGAAATCTTCTCAGGAATCCGCACTAAAATGGAGGCGGTAGTCACTTTTCTAGCCTTATTAGAAATGCTAAATGGATTTCAAGTCAAAATAATTTCGTCTGAAAGCTATAATCAGTTTTACTTGCGCAGAATATAGTTTTGCTATTGGCTACAAGAAGCGCAAAAATTCAAGAATCCACCTTGAATTTCAGAATTGTATTCTGTCAATTCTCAGATTAAAGAATATTTTTTGAATTATATAAATCCCTGATTTAGAGAGAGATAATTTGGTAACAAAAAATTACCTTTGTGGCTGAATTTTACCAATAAATAATCAATAATACGATAAGCGAATAATGGCGAATATTGGACATATAAAACAGATCATTGGACCGGTAATAGATGTTAGCTTCTCAGGAGAGAATGCAAAGCTGCCGGATATTTATAACGCGCTTGAAGTAAGAAGAGAGTCTGGAGAAAAGGTAGTGCTAGAGGTACAACAGCATTTAGGAGAAGATAGTGTACGTACTATCGCGATGGATGCGACTGAAGGTTTGACTCGAGGAACAGAAGTTGTAGATACTGGAGGAACGATAAAAATGCCTATTGGCGATCAGATTAAAGGGCGTCTATTTAATGTTGTAGGTGATGCAATCGACGGAATACAAGAGGTAGATAAGACAGAGAATGCATACAGCATTCATAGAAAGCCACCTCGGTACGAAGATCTATCCACTGAAACGGAAGTATTATTTACAGGTATCAAGGTAATTGACCTAATTGAGCCGTATTCGAAAGGAGGTAAGATTGGATTGTTTGGAGGAGCAGGAGTAGGGAAGACCGTACTGATCCAAGAGTTGATTAATAACATTGCCAAAGGATATGATGGTATCTCTGTATTTGCAGGTGTAGGTGAGCGTACGAGAGAAGGAAATGACTTGCTACGAGAGATGTTAGAGTCTGGTATTATTGATTATGGTCATGATTTTCATGAGTCTATGGAATCCGGTGGATGGGATTTGAGTAAAGTAGACAATGAGAAACTTAAGAACTCGAAAGCAACATTCGTTTTTGGTCAGATGAATGAGCCTCCTGGTGCTCGGGCAAGAGTGGCATTATCAGGATTAACATTAGCTGAATATTACAGAGATGGAGATCTTTCTGATCCGACAGGTGGAAAAGACATCCTTTTCTTTATTGATAATATTTTCCGATTTACACAAGCAGGTTCTGAGGTATCGGCCCTATTAGGAAGGATGCCATCAGCGGTAGGATACCAGCCAACATTGGCTACTGAGATGGGTGTGATGCAGGAGCGAATTACGTCGACTAAGCGAGGATCAATTACTTCTGTACAAGCCGTATATGTACCTGCAGATGATTTAACAGATCCAGCACCGGCAACTACCTTTGCTCACCTTGATGCGACTACTGTATTAAGTAGAAAACTTGCTTCATTAGGTATCTATCCTGCGGTGGATCCATTAGATTCAACATCTAGGATTCTTGATCCAGCGGTAGTAGGAAATGAACATTATGATACAGCTCAGAAAGTAATAGGAATCTTACAGAGATATAAAGAACTTCAAGATATCATTGCTATCCTAGGTATGGAAGAATTATCAGAAGAAGATAAGCAGGTGGTACACAGAGCAAGAAGAGTGCAGCGTTTCTTGTCACAACCTTTCCATGTTGCTGAGCAATTTACAGGTCTAGAAGGTGTATTGGTGCCTATTGAAGATACCATTAAAGGCTTCAATATGATTATGGACGGTGAGGTAGACCAATACCCAGAGGCGGCATTTAACCTCGTAGGTAACATTGATCAAGCTATAGAAAAAGGAGAAAAACTTTTAGCTGAGGCTAGCTAAAAAAGCACATCATTATGAATATTTTGGTTTTAACTCCAGAGAAAGAAATTTACAAAGGTGAAATCACCTCCGTTAAAGTACCCGGTGTAAGTGGTCAATTCGAAATATTGAATAATCACGCGCCGATTGTTTCTGCTTTAGTGGAGGGTGAGGTTCGAATTATAGAGTCTAACGGTAATAGAAAAACCTTTTCTATCGAACAAGGTTTCATCGAGATGTTAAATAACGAGGTCTCATTACTTGTGCAAGGGGTACAAGACTAATTAAACAAGACCTTTACGATACAGGATTAAAGCTATATTCTTACCTTAGAGTATAGCTTTTTTCATTTCACAATACCAACATGGATCAGGATCGGATAATCAAGAAGGTGGATACTCTTTTTTACAAGATCAAAGAAGATGAGCAAACAGGCTATGTAGCCCATGCTTTGTTTGCCCTTCTGGGTATATATATGGCTATGTTAATTTGGTACTTTATTAAATATGGTTTTTCGGGTAGTTTGTTGGTATATCTTGGATTCATAGCGGTAGCAGCCATTTACTTTCGGTTCTCTATGATTACACCCATGAAAAAGGTAGAAACCAATGCAGGCTATGAAAACTACAAGAATGTAGATAATGGCATGTATATCAGATCTAAGATTCAGTACCTGATAGATGGCATTCAGGTTAAACTTACTCGAATCAATAGTGTAAAGATAGTGTATGCTTTTCTAGTACCCATATTGCTAATCTTGGCTCGGGAAATATTTATCGGACGGATTGATAATATTGGATCTTGGCTATTCCAATGGATGATTGCCTTTCTTATTGGGGGCGTATTTTGGATCTTCTTTTTTAATGGGGATAAGGAAGATTTGTTGTATTATTCTGATGATTTGAATGATCTTATGGCTTCGGCATAATCCCTTTAAATCGAAACCCTTTATCAGTATAATATTCTAATACTTTAGGCAAGACTGTTTTTACTGTTCCAATGGCCTTTAGGCTATCGTGAAAAACGATTATGGAACCTTTCTCTCCATTTTTTATTACATTTTTGTAACACGTTTCAGGATCAATGGAACTATCAAAATCAGCGCTCAAGACATCCCACATAATGATATCATAATATTTAGCCAAGAACCGAATTTGTTTTGGTGTTATTCTACCGTAGGGTGGACGAAATAACTTTGAATCCGTTAGATCAGCGGCCTTCTTAACATTTTTGTAGTAGGAAATATTTCGAGTGGTCCATCCAGAAAGGTGGTTGAAGGTATGACTACCCACACTATGACCCTCCTTTACAATCCTAGCGTGTAAAAAACCATACTTCTCGATATTGTCACCAACGCAAAAAAAAGTTGCCTTGGCATTGTATCTTCGCAACGTTTCTAAAATGAAAGGGGTGGATTCGGGAATAGGACCATCATCAAATGTGAGGTAAATCACTTTTTGGTCTTCTTTTTTTTGCCAAACCACATTTGGAAACATGGATTGCAAATATTTAGGTGTCCGGGTAAGATACATTCGTTGTTCTAATTGGGTATCTAAAATCAAAAGTACAAAATACTTTAACGAAAATGGGAGAGGCAAAAGTACGTGTGCGCTTCGCACCTAGTCCTACAGGACCCTTACATATCGGTGGTGTTAGAACCGCGTTGTATAATTATCTTTTTGCGAGAAAACATGGAGGCGATTTTATATTGCGAATTGAAGACACGGATCAAAACAGGTATGTGGCCGGTGCGGAGGCGTATATTAGGGAAGCCTTGGAATGGTTAGGAATGAACTTCGATGAAGGACCAGCTGCTGGAGGAGATAAAGGACCATATAGGCAATCAGAACGTAAAGCGCTTTATGCAGAATATGCTAGAAAATTGATTGAGGCTGGAAAAGCATACTATGCTTTTGATTCGGCTGAAGAGCTAGAGGCAGCTAGAGAAAAAGCAAAAGCAGAAGGAAAGCACAGCTTCAAATACGCTGCTGAAAGCAGGCTATCTATGAAGAATGCTGAAAGTCTGCCTGAGGAAGAATGGAAAGCATTAGTGGCATCTGGGGATAATGTTATTGTACGACTAAAAATGCCATTGGACCAAACCATAGAATTTAATGATATTGTCAGAGGTAAAGTGCAATTCGCCACTAATGAATTAGACGATAAAGTAATTTTGAAGGCGGATGGCATGCCAACCTATCATTTAGCCAATATTGTGGATGATCACTTAATGGAGATTAGTCATGTAATTAGAGGTGAAGAATGGCTTTCTAGTACGGCGCATCACATGTTTATGTATAATGCCCTTGGTTGGGAAGCTCCTAATTATGCGCACCTCCCATTGATTCTGAAGCCTACGGGTAAGGGCAAATTGAGTAAACGAGATGGTGCTAAATTTGGATTTCCTGTATTCCCATTAGACTGGGATGGCGGTGAAGAGGGTATTTATCCTGGTTTTAGAGAAACCGGTTTTTTGCCTGATGCTTTGCTTAACTTTCTGTTGTTGCTGGGTTGGTCTTCGGGTGATGATCAAGAGCGATTTGATCGTGCATCTATGATAGAGGCGTTTGATCTTTCAAGAATTATTAAATCAGGCGCTCGATTTGACTTTGATAAAGCTAAGTGGTTTAATCAACAATATATTATCGACACACCTATTGAAGTACTGTATGAACATGTCAGTTCTAATAGTGAAAAAGCGGTTTCTAAAAGCTATTTGAGTACGGTAATTGAATTAATGAAAGAGCGGGTTGAGTTGCTACCTCAATTTATTGAGAATGCTGATTTTTTCTTCAATGCGCCTAGCTCATATGATGAGAAGACGATTCGAAAAAAATGGAAAGAAGAAAATAAATCTCATTTTGAGACTTTATTTTCTAATCTACGTTCCTTAGAAATCTTCAAAGCGCCACAAATCGAATCCGAAATAAAGTCGTATATTTCAAACGAAAATCTAAAGTTCGGCGACATACTGCCGATCATAAGGGTTGCCATCATGGGCACAATGAAGGGACCCGACTTATTCGCTAGCTTGGAACTACTCGGAAAGGAAGTAGTGTTGGAAAGATGGGAACATTTTTTACAACAAACTAATACCCTTACATAAATGTCAAAAAAGAAGACGGAAAAACTAAAACCAGATTTGCACGAAGAACTAGATGGTTTTGATGTGCGTATCAATAGTTTTGGTGAAATTGAGGCTAATTATGATATAGATAGGCTCAATGTTTTTTTAAATGAGAATGTCGCGGATAAGAAGCTCGGAAATAAGCTAGAAGAGGAAGAGTAAAACCAATTACAAAAGCCGCTACATTATCGTTATTATTATAGGTAGAACCTAAGCTTTTACATCAACCATGAGTAAAGGAATACGATATTCTTTGTGTTTACTTTTTTTGCCATGCTGGGTAGCGGCATCTTCAATGTACTATACAGCGGAAGACTCTATTGCGCCTGTGATTATCACAGAAGCCACGGGTCTTACTATTGATTGTGATGAAAACACTGAATCTGCTTTTGGTGACTGGTACAATAATGCAGGGGGATTAGAAGCAGAAGACGATAGTGGCCAATTTACCATAGGCCAAACCTTAGACTTTCTAGACGCCTTGGATTCACTGAGTATGGGTACAGAGGGTCAATGCGGAAACAATGTTTTTCTTCCCATAGGTTTTTTCGCATTGGATGAATGTGGTAATAGTTCGGATACCAGTATTGCCATTTTCGCCACTTTTGATATCCTCAAGCCTGAGGTCATAACACCCGCTCAAGATGCCGAATTTAATTGTGTGTTTGGCATTCAGGATAGTCTTGAAAACTGGTTGCAAAATACAGCGGGGGCTGAAGCCAGCGATTTGTGTGGTGGAGTGACCTGGGAAGATTATATCTGGAATGATAGTGCGGGTAATAATGGTTTTGGAAAATTATCCGAGCCTACAAATATAGAGATAGACCGTTCAGACTGTGATTGGTCAGTTACTGTATCTTTTTTTGTAAGAGATGATTGTGAGAATCTGAGTGTTACTACTGGCCAGTTTTCTATTATAGATACACAAGCGCCTATAGTAGATCCAGTACCTGTAGATCTTACGGTCCAATGTGATGCAGTGCCGCCATTAAATTCATATAGAATACTAGACGGCTGTGATGGGGAAATCGCTGGTGAGATTTTGGAAATTAGTTCACAAGGAGATGATCCAGATAGTTGTGATTATTACGAATATCAAATCAGTCGCAAATGGGTCTTTGTTGATAATTGTGGGAATATGGATTCCATGTTTCAGGCTATAATGGTGATAGATACGTTTGCCCCTGAAATTTCTTTCCAAAATTCAATTTCTGTATCCTGTACAGAAAATCTGGATGACGCCTCTATCTTTTTTGAAGTGGTGTCAGAATGCAGCCAGGTATTTATTGAATATGTAGATGGTACTTTTTCGGATAATGTTTGTGTAGATGAGTTTGATAGACAATGGACCATTACAGATGTATGTGGCAATAGTTTCCAATTTGATCAAAATATTCAGCTGCAGGACAATGAAGATCCTCTGATTACGGGCTTCCCGGATGACTTGATTTTGAATTGTACAGATATTAGTCAAATTAATGATGAATTAGCTGCATGGGTTGATGATCTAGGTATGTCAATGGCCATAGATGCTTGTACAGAGATCAATGCTTTTGCAGCTATGCCTGGCAGTTACGATATTAATGATCCAACGAGTTTTCCAGGCGAAGCGATTCGACTTACGTTTGATAATATTTGCGAGGAGGTGGTTGAGGGTGTTATGTATGAGCAAATAGCCGATTTTATTTTCTTTGATGGCTGTGGTAATGCAGTATCTGCACAGGGTATGGTCCGAATAATTGATGAAGACGAGCCAGTTTTTGTTTCTTGTCCCGAAGATGTGGAGGTATTATTGGATTCTGAAGAGTGTGTAGAAGTATTGAATTTTGACGTTCCTTCCGCCACGGATATTTGTTCTCAATATCCAAGTATGGTTTTAGATACGGCCTCTCAATTAATAAGCTCATCAAGCCCAGGGGATGCCTCAGTTTTAGTGGATTCTATTCAATTTACTTTTGGCCCCTATGCAGATGACTTGGATCAGGAGGAACTTGGAGAAATCCAAATTTTATTTAATAACGTGGATGCTAACTCCCAAGAAGAATTCTTTATCATAGAAATAGAAGGAACGGTCGTGGACTCCACACCTATACTCTCTATAGAATGTAGTGATACTTTATACACCTTAGCCTTACCGGATTCTTCCTTATGGAGCAGTTGGATGGCAGATAATAAGATAGACATTTTGTTGCGGCCTTTTACGCCTATTCAAGAAGTCTTGGGTATTAATGATGTTTGTCCTGGGGCGCGCGTAGATATGTATGCACAGTTGCCTACCCGCAAGAATTTGGATTTAAATTATAGCTACAGGATTAATGATGGAGAATCAAATATTAGTAGTGAAGGAAGTAATCTAATTTTATCTTTTGAGCCAGGTGTGCATAGTATTCAATTTTTGGCTAGTGATTGTGCAGGAAACACAGGTTCTTGTGCGACCTTTATAAACATTACTGACGGCGTACCACCAGAGATAGTCTGTCCTTCAGATGTGAGCATTTTCGTTGATGAGGATCAATGTAGTGCAGACTTTATTTTAGAAACGGACTTTATCTATTCGGATAATTGTTTAAGCCCAAATATCACACAAGGGACCAGCCCAGAAACCCAAGAGGAAGCCCTACTTCAGTTTAATTATGATGAAAATGCCGATTTGTTTTTTGCCAATGACGTTGTTTTTGAAGTAGCTGTGGCCCCTTTAGAAGGACGCTTGTATGAACCAGCCGTTCGCTTGGAATATTTGGCTGACTTTTCCCAAGGCGGAAGTTTTGAGCTTTTTAGTGAAGACGGAACATTGCTTACCTCCTTTGGTACGAATAATAGTTGTGAAGTGCAGCAAACGTCGAATGTTACATTGGCTTCTGAGGATTTTGAAAATTGGATATCAGACGGGCAGGTGTCTTTTACACTTATTACCAATGGGAATGTACTTCCTTGCGATACGGTTCGTGTTGATAATACGGATGGACTCAGCTTTGCCAGATTGACATTGACCTACCAAGAAATATTCCCTGTGTATGAAATAACGGGTGACACTACACTTCAAGGCGTGTTAAGCAATATAAATGAACCGGCTAATTTCGATCTGCCGGTGGGTAATTATAACGTAGTATATCAAGTGGAGGATAATTCGTCCAATATGGCCGTATGTGAATATGGAGTGACTATTATTGATAATGTAAACCCTGAAGTAAATTGTATTCAAGCGGCAACGGTACAAATTGACCCAAGCGGCTTATTAGATTTTGAAGCAGATGCTTCTGTCTTCGTTGAATCATTTTCGGATAATTGTCCTGGGACTAGTTTCAGTTTTGAACCAGAAATATTTAATTGTGATGATCTAGGAACAGAGCAATTATTGCAAGTAACTATAGAAGATGCTAGTGGGAATATTGATTTTTGCCAAACGATCGTAAATATTCGGCCATTTGATTTAGAATTAGGTTTTTCTTCAGGTCTTTGTATTGGCGATACCTTACAATTATTCAGTAATATTCCAGAGCCACCATTAGATGATGCGTACCAATATAGTTGGACGGGCCCTAATAACTTTGTTTCTAATGAAGAAGAACCATTCATCATAAGTCCTGATGCTAGTTACTCAGGTACTTATGTGCTTGAGGTAATGGGTTTCAATGGGTGCTTTACTTCCTCTTCAATAGAGGTGTTAGTAGAGCAATTGTCGGATCCAGTATTAGAAACGAATAATCAGAATATTTGCAAGGGCGAAACCATACTTTTAAGTACAACCAGTTATACAGGTTTGGTCGAATACTTTTGGTATGAAGGAGTGCCCCCTTCGGGTATTTTAATCGAACAAACCAATACGCCTGTGATAGAAGTAGATCCAGTAGCAGGTGATCATCAATATTATGTAATAGTAGAGGGAACAGAATGTACATCTAATGCATCTAGTGTTTTAGAGGTATCTGTTGTGGACAAACCGGATGCTACAGTAAATGACTTTTTTATAAATGTTTGTCAAGGTGAATCGATACTATTTTCTTCACCAGATTTCGACCCAGATTATAATTACCAATGGATCGGACCGAACGGCTACATGGGATCCGGCCAGTTCCCCGAAGGTATAGAAGAGGCCGATGAGTCAAACCAAGGCACCTATAGTCTATTTGTAGAAGACACTGGATGTTTGTCAGATACCACATCCTTTCAAGTGACAGTGTTTGCTAAACCTATTACGCCTATAATAAATGGGGAGTCTTTGATTTGTGAAGAGGCCACTTTCTTTTTGAGTGTAAGTAATATTACAAATGCAGACCAGTATATATGGTTTAAGGATGGGGTATTGTTCAATACAATAAATGGCAGTAATAGTATAATGGTAGAAGATGCCTCTTCAAGTTTAAGTGGCGCTTGGCAGGTGATTGCAAAGGAAGGGAATTGTGAGTCAGATTTATCCGAGAGCTTTACTGTCAATGTAGAAGCACAGATTCCACTAGGAGCCAGCAATGAGGGACCAGTATGTATTGGTGATTCCGTCCAATTGAATGCCACGTTTGTGCCGGATGCTAGTTATCTATGGAACTCGCCAAACAATGAAAGTTTTAGTGGCCAAAGACCAAAAGTCCCCGCCATTGAAGGCGAATATAGTGTTACAGTAACATCCTCCACTGGATGTACTAATGAAGCAAATACCTTTGTCGATGTGGTTGAAGCACCTACGATTACTTCTGTTTCGAACAGTGCGCCGGATTGTGTGATGGGAACAACGGATATCCAGTTTTTTGCAACGGTTTTCCCGCCTGGTTCTTATACCTATGAATGGACAGGGCCGAATAATTTTAGCTCAGATGAAGAAAGCCCCATCATAACAGCGGCCAGTACCCTGGATAATGGGGTATATAGTTTACGAGTATTTAGTGGGAGTTGTCCATCTGAATGGGTAAATACCACGGTAAATATGACTGGCAGTCCTTCGGAGCCGATCATATTAGATATCGGCAATGTGTGTGAAGGAGATGATTTTGTGTTAGAAACTAATTTCTCTTTACAAGAAGACTGTGCATTCAGATGGCAGACCCCAACGGGTATAGTGGAGAATCAAACAGGTACGCTTTCCATTTTTAATGCAAGCTCACTTAACACTGGAAATTATAGAGTCACAGTATTTAAAGAAGGCTGTTCTTCAGCAAGTTCTCAAGATTATTTTGTTCAGGTCAATGCTATTCCTATTCCACCAATTATTACAGGTACTGATGAAGTCTGCGAGGGGGGTACAATACTTTTAGAGGTGTTAAATGAGCAGGGCAATCTCGAATGGATGGGGCCAGATAATTTCACTAATCAGGTAAACATTGTGGAGATTCCGGATGCTGAACAAGAAAATGAAGGTTTATATACAGTTACTTTAGAAGTGAATGGTTGCGTATCTGATCCTTCGGCCCCGTTTGACGTCGAAATTCTTGCACACCCAGATCCGCCAATTTTACCCATAGTATTTGATACCGTTTGTATGACAGTGGCTAATGAGTGGGAGTATTGCCTTGACCCTACTAACATAGACAGTTTTGATGTCGTAGAAGTCTATATGGCCATCGATGATAGTTTTCTGACCACTATTGGTCCTAATGGCTGCTTTAGTTTTGACCTTTTAGCAAATGGTGCAGAGGATGTAGGCTTTTATTTTATATCTACCAAGGATGATTGTATTTCAGATCAATCTTCATTAATTAATGTACACATATTTGATGATGTATCTCTAGTTGCTGAAATTGTATCAGACTCCATTTATTTGTGTGATTCTGTGTTGTTTGATTTGCAAGCCATAGTGCCATCAGACGAAATAAATATCGAATGGATTGGTCTTCAAGAAGAAATCCAAATCAAAGACTCAGTTTCTCTTTTTACCGATGTAACTTTTTCCGAAAAAGGAGTATACAATATTGTTTTACTTAGCCGACATAATAGGTGTGGATTGATTGGTTCCGATACTTTGCAGGTCGTTTATGAAGATGATATTCAAGCAAATGGTGATGTAATTTTTATGGATCTGGAATCTACTAGAGAGCTCAATATTTTTGCTAATGATGTATCGGTTAATGCGTATACAGCTAATCTGATTTTTGATGGGGTAACTATTGAAAGTGAGTTAAATGAAAATGGACTCATAATTACGACTGATAATCGCTTCCTAGGTCGAGATAGTATTAAGTATGAAATATGTAGTAATGAGTGTCCTAATATATGCAGTCAGGCAGTTGTTATTGTGAGTGTAGGAGATGAGGAGGATTGTTTTGTTTCGAATGTTATTACACCCAATGGAGATGGGTATAATGATACTTTCGAAATTCCTTGTCTGAATACTCCTCTTTATGAAAATAATCAAGTTATCATCTTTAACCAATGGGGTGATGAAGTGTTTCGTGCTCAACCATATGTAAATGATTGGGCTGGTGAATTTAATGGATCGCTATTGCCGTCAGGGACATATTTCTATGTTATTGACTTCAATGGGGAACGAGAACCCATTCAAGGATTTTTAATCTTACAGGAATGAGACGGATTTTGACAATCATATGTTTATTATCTGCCTGTGGCATATTTGCGCAGCAAGAAATATTAAATACCCAATTTGGTTATAATAAGTTAGCCTATAACCCTGCCTATGCGGGTATCGAAGGATACACTACTTTAACTAGTATAGTAAGAGATCAATGGAACGGAATACCTGGAGCTCCTGAAAACCAATTAATTTCTGCATCCATTCCACTTCGCGGGCAACGTGTTGGACTTGGATTTGTCGCTTCTAGATATGCAATAGGAATACAAGAGCGGTTAAACTTCAGGGCTATTTACGCATATAGATTTACGGTAGGTCCAGGTGTTCTTAGTCTAGGACTTGAAGCGTCGAGTCGTCGATATAATACAGACTTCACAGACGATCGTTTATTAGCTATTGATGGTTTTGATCAAGATCCGAGTCTTATTTTTGAAAAGGTATCCCTGTTTACTTTTAATGTAGGTACCGGCGTATACTACCGAACACAAGGATTTTATTTTGGAATTTCAGCACCACGGCTATTCAACCCTTCTTTTGACAACGAGCAGCGATCTACAATAACAAAAGAAGAGCGTCATTATTATGTAGCAGTAGGAAATCTATTTGACCTAAGAAGTGATTGGGATTTAAATACGCAAATACTATTTAAAGCCGCTGAAAATGCACCTTATGATATTGATCTGCAAGCTGGGTTGATCTATAAAAACGACTATCATATTGGTTTGAATTATAGGTTTGGTGGCAATACAGAAAGCCTAGGAGAGTCTATTGCAATTTTATTTGGGATACAGCCGCTGGATCCTTTGTTTTTTGGGTTCTCCTATGATTTTACCTTATCAACGCTTAGACGTTATGATACGGGTTCTTTGGAGGCTATGATTCAGTATAGTTTTGGCAAGAAAAAACAATCAGAAAAGATAATTAATCCACGTTATTTTTAAAATGAAGTCTAGGGTCTACGCATATATTGCTTTACTATGTTTATTTGTTCAAGCTCTTGAAGCCCAACAAATTAATCTTGAGGTACTCAGTGAGGTAAGACTTTTTAATGAAGAAGTTATTAATACCGCCGGTCTTGAGTTTTCTCCAAGCTATTGGAAGGATAACATTATCTATGTTCATAGTAGCCAAGCTAAGAATGACATTGACCCTAATATAAATGAGCCTTATTTTGATCTCAAATTTGCTGCCGTAGGGACGGGGTCGAGTCTTGATCGATCGGCTTTTCTCCCGAAAAAGATTAATTCGCCATTTCATGAAGGACAAGCATGTTTCGATGCCAGAGGCAACTTGTACTTCACCAGTGACAATTATAACAATGATAACCTTGTAAAAGATCTAACAGGTACAGCTCATTTGCAGATATATACTATTTCTCAAATTGATGGGCAATGGGGCGAAAAGGAAAAGTGGTACCATTGTACTTCAGATCATTCTTTTGCCCATCCTACTGTAACACCTACCGCTGACACCTTGGTATTTGCTTCAGATATGAAGGAGTCGGGATCAGATATGGACCTGTACTACTCAGTACGTATAGGGGCTGTTTGGTCCACACCTAAGGCGCTTGATTCTATAAATAGTAACGCCAATGATTGGTTTCCACATTATCATAATGGGTACCTATATTTTGCATCGGATAGGGACAATGAATACGGAATGGCGGATTTGGATGTTTATGTGGCCTCGTTCAAAAATGGTGTTATAGGAATGCCAGTTAAATTACCTGAGCCATTTAATTCTGGCTTTGACGATTTTGGATTTATTGTAAATCAAGAGGGGACATCGGGGTATTTGTCGAGTAATAGAACGGGAGGTAAAGGCAAAGATGATATATATCGATGGGAAGCTGATACTAGTATTTATGCAGCAGAAGAAATTCCTTTGCATACTCTTTCTCTTCGAAATACATCCAATATAGGTCAGAGTATTCCTATTAGTATACGTTGGACCTCGATAGAAGACATTCCAATAAATAAGTTTGACGAATGGGAAGTGATAGGCAATAAACTGCAATTTGATTTGGCAGATATTACCTTTCAAAATAGTCTTGATACCTTCCTTATTAATAATAATCTTGATTTATCCTTTTTAGGAGATCAGTTTTTTCATTACGAAGTGAAGTCGAGTGCTATCAATCCATATGAGAACATTGCCTTCATTCGAAGTTCTGATACACTTTCCTTTCAATTATCTAAGAAAGTAGAAGAAATAAAAATTATACCTAAGAAGAAAGTTACCATTCTAGACGTCCCGGTTGAGAAAGGTACAGTAATAGTATTCAATAATATATACTACGCATTTAATAGTGCTGAACTTCAAGCGGGTGCTCAACAAGAACTAGATCTTTTGGCTAAAGCCATGATAGAGGATAGCAGTATAAAAGTCCAACTGTCAGCACATACAGATGCTAGGGGAACAGAGTCTGCAAATCAAATTCTTTCAGACAAACGTGCAGCTAGCGCAAAAGCATATTTAGTTTCTAAAGGAATATTATCGAATAGGATCTATACAGTGGGCTTTGGAGAATCTCGCCTTCGAAACCATTGCGATGATGGTGTTTCTTGCACTGAGGATGAGCATAGGTACAATAGACGTACTGAAGTCAAGATATTAGAATGACATATTGCATATTTTTAGTATGTTTAATAATAACATATATAATAAATTACATATAGCGAAAATGTGTAATATATTAATTAACTTTGCAATATTCCATTCGACCGATTTTCAGAAATTATAGCAATTTCCTGTCTAGGGCTATGCCTAGACCCCTTTACCCATTTACAGTAAGGTAATTTTTACAATTAATCTTAACCGTAGGTCTTATGGGTATTTTGCGTTTTTTTATTTGCATAATTAGTGTTCTAACTTTTCCGCTTTTTCTTGGAGCCAGTGTTTCTAATGGAAATATATTAAAAGAACTTCAAAAGCAGGTCGAGTTAGCTGACTGTGATTCGGAGTTTTCAGCGGAGCAAGAATACGTATTTGCTAAAGAGGAATTTTTGGATTGGCTCAAGCGAGAAAGAATAAGTGAAAGCAACTCACAACGAATGATGAGTCCAGGTTGTCCTAATATCCAAATAGTTGATATGCGTGGAACTGCTGGCTTTCCACAAACAGACCTATTAAACGTATGCGGTGATCCTGATACCTTATCCCTCTTAATATTCACAGATGATCCTGGCGAAATCAAAGGCTTTGAAATGACTGTCAATATGGTGTCAGGCATGCGTTATGCTGGTTTTGAAGATACCCATTTTGGTGGATGCACATCACTTTCGAATGCAGACCCTGACATTAATAATCCTGCCTTCGTAGCTTCAGGTTTGACATGTGAGGATTTATTTGTTGCAAATATTGGAGTGACGGCGGATTGTTCTGTTGACTTGGTAAACAATGAATACCTAATAGAGGTCGAATATAGTTTTACCTACTTCGACCCTTCTGGAGCCATATTTAAATGTAGTGGTTCTGAAATCGTTGATAATGACTTTAATGGGGCTATGAAAGTTCCTGTCCTAAATATATTTAATCCTAGTCCGGTTGATGTTACTGTTAAAGAGCTAGGTGCTCCAGCATGTCAAACTTTTAATGTTTCTCAAGATGGTTTGCAGGCCTACCTGAATGAATTTGAATTAGCTGTATGCGGCGTTGATTTGGGGCCAGATAGCCCATTGAGTGTTACATCATGGACAGCCAACGGGGTAGACCTTTTAGGAGGTGCCGTATATGATGATGTGGATATGAGTTTAACCACTTCAGTTGGTGCACCGCATTTTCCAGGTAACATTGCACCGAACCCCGCTGATGAACGAATGAATACAGATGAAAGAGTCAAAATTGAGATTTGTTATGAGGTAGCCAATTGTCCATCTGGGTCGGATATTCCATTAAATTACAAAGCTAGCTATGGTTGTTTTGATGAGGTATGTCAAGTGGCGAATAAAAGCACATTTTTGAAAGTTAGGCCTGTGGGTTCTGCACTTCCAGAGATTTCAGCATCATTGGAAAACGGAATTACGATATGTGGAGAGGATGCTAGTGTGGTTGCTACTATCCTTAATCCTAATTTGGATACCGAACAAAATGTATATACAGACCTTAGCTTAGGCTTCCAAGCCTGTGGCATGGAGCAGATTATGGTAACCGATGTACAAGTTAATGGTGTATCGGTACCTCCTGTTTACGAAGTTTTAGGTGATGATGTAGAAATAAGTTTAGCAATGAATCTTGATCCTACTATTGGATTAGTTGATTATGATGGTGACGGATTTTTTGATGATTTACCAGGAGAATCCGCTCCTTTAAATGTTGAAGTAAAATTTGGTATCGCCTGTGGAGTGGGTGGACCGTATGGAGGATCTGATTGTCCAACGATCTCTTGTGAGAATGTTCAATTTTATATTCGAGGTAAAACAAATTGTGGAAACACATTTAAAGCCTTTCCGCCAACGGGTGAATTTAATTTACAATATGGCCAGATAGATGTAAGTAATCCTAATGAAGTAGACTTGAATAACTCTGGGTCAGTAGTAGGGTATAATTTCGGAAAATTCAGTAATGATGGAGCGCCATTGAACGGCACAAATTCGTCTACACAAGAAATAGAATTCTGCTACGAGTTTGCTTCAGAGAATATTAATGAATGTCCAAGCGGTCCAAATACGAAATTTGTAATGCAAATAGCTGGAGCTGCTAAGTTTATTAGTGATTTTGAAGTGGTCCCAGGATCCGCTATGTATTCAGAAGATGGAGGGGCCTACATGAGTGTTGATGATGCATTAGTAGATTGGATGTTATTGGATGACTCAAATGCAGAATTAACAATAAATGGAGGTAGTACAGCAAATATACTTTGCTATAAAGTACAGTTAGAATTGGATGATTGCTCTTGCGGACCTGCTCAATTTTTGTCTGTCACTCAGCAAGTCGTTTCTACTTGCTCAGATTGTGAACCTGATTGTGACATTGTTAAAGCTTGTCGAAATACCTTATTCAGAGTTGACCCAGAATGTAATAATTGCCCATGCTTGGCTAGATATCATCATGAACGTTCTGATAGAGTAAATTTTGGATATTCAGATAAGTCAATGACTACTCGATTAACACGGGATGAAGTTCCTGCAGCCGATATTAGACGATTTATGCCAGGGGATACTTTGGAACACTGGGGGCATGTAGAGATCTTGAGTGAAGAAATTTTGAATGATCCGATCTTATGGACTTTTAATTGGAATTTTTATCCATTGGGAGGTTCTTATACTACGGCAGATAAATTGCCATTAGCTATGGATGGTACAGCTTCTGTTTTGGATGAAATAAGAGTTGAGAATCCAGATGGTACCATTCACACAGTTGACTTTTCAAGTTTGGCTGATTGTATGGCCAGTGGGACCAGAAGTAATTACAATAGTTATAATTCAAATATAGGGGATTATCCATGGTTAGCCCATACTGGAGAAGGAAGAGATTGCACAGGGGCATGGGGAAATAGCCATGACGGTTATGATAACAATTACATAAATATCCAGCTCTACAATTTTGAGCGGATGAAGATGTGTAATGATGAAAATCCGGCCATTGGTACTAGAGATACTTGGGGAGATGGTGATTGCTTAACCGCATTTATTGACACCTATGATATTGTTCTAGGATCGAATATTCACTTTAAATGGCATGTGCCATTAATTAAAAACCATTACAGAGAACAAGCGAAAATATTAGGGGTTGCGCCTGCTGAGGATCCAGCTGCTAGGATTTATCCAAATATGTATTTCTATTCTGCAGATGATATTGCGGGAGGAGCTGCTTGGTGTCATACTTACTTAGGAGCAGCATGTAGAGAGTATGAACCATTTTTTACTTCCTGTCCGGGTGGTTTAGTTTCAGAAACGGATATGGTACTGAATAACTGTGGAGGTAGTATTGAACATACTTTTGCTATTGAAAATTTTGCAGGTCCAGCAGGAGATACTTGGTTTAGTAGTGAGTACAGACCACTAATAGAATTACATGATATAGACCTACCTATATTCTCTCCATTAGCGTATTGTGCAAATGCAATCGTAGATAGAAATGGAATAGAGACAGAGATTGTTGTGAGCGATACCGACAACATGAATTGCAGTCCAGTTGCTGGTTATTCAGATGATTTGTGTGCGGTTGATGCTGGAAACAAAGGATACATAGTTTTTGACCTTTTTGAACAAGGAATTTCTGGCTTAGGTATTGGTCTTGATAATTGTGATACCATTAAGATTAGCTATGATTTTTGCATGACTTGTCCAGCGCCTGTTGAAGGACTTTTGGATTACGATATGCTTATTGATTGGTGTTATACAGGACATAAACCTGACGAATGTACCATATTGAATACTCGATGCACAAATAGTACGGCTGGAACGCGAAATACCTCATATTGTGATGATGACGGATTAGCCCATAATACCAATTATTATAACCATTATGAGATGGATACCTTGTATTGCAAGGAAGATGTACCTGGTGGTATTGTATTTGTCGATGATAGTGAAGTTGTACCAATGATACCATTGGACATTACAAATAAAGGATCAGACTTCGTAGCGGCAGATCAAGCAGGACTAAGTGAAGAAATACAGCCGATGGAAATCTGCAACTTAGACCCGCTTCCCGCTAATGGGGTAGGTGCATATGTAACTGTTCCGAACTCAGTTTCCTTTGTAAATGCATACACGGATGCAACAGGAACGATGGCATTAACGTCCACCCTTATTTCCGATGATGGTCAAGTAAAGAAATACTTAATTACCTTACCTAGTACAGTACTGGACCCAAATGAATGTGTGGATGTTTTTATTGGCACTACCTTACTTTATTGTCCACCGCCAAGTTCAAATCCACCTGAAATTTGCTTTGGTGCCTCTTCTGGTTGTTCACCAGAAGAAGTAAGAGCAGCTATTGGTGGTGGCGGCTCTTGTAGTAACAGCGAAAAATGTTATATCTATATATTTGGAGAGGCTGATTTGCAAACAGAATGGTTTTCAATGCCTGATCGTCCAAAACTGTGTGAAGAATTCACTCTTCATGTACGTGTCAAAAATGTAAAGGAATTACTTCTTTTACATTTGGACCCAAGCTTCACCTTACCTTTTGGATTATCGCTAGTTCCAAATTCTTGGGAAGTTGCTTATCCAGGAGGATCGGTTGATATGATGGGTAACTTTGGTGATTGGACAAGTGTGCCAGATCCAGATCTAATAAATGGAACTACATATAGCTGGTCCGATGACGCTTTGTGGGGTAATTATACTGAAGCTGATGGCGATGAAGTATCATTAGATTTGGATGGTCTTTTAGGAGTTAGCTCAGACCTTGATTCAAATAAAGTGGCTTTTAGATTTAGAGTGAAAACAAATTGTGATGAGTTTCTTTCCGGATCAAAACCAAGTACGGAGACCTTAGCCACTGACCCTTGTGGACCAGATATGTTGAGTTCTGGAAATGTAGAATCACCAGCTATTATTATTGAAGGAGCTGATCCAGAAGACTTTGCTCAGATGGTGACAGTAGCGAATCCAACTGAATTATTTTGTGGCGGTCTTACCAATACATTTGGACTTACCGGTCTTAATGTTTCTGAATTTCCAACTACAGATAGTGTTGTAAGCTGTATTACTATTCCAACGGATAAATTAGCGTATGTGCCGGGATCGATCAATGTTACTAATCCAGCCAACTTTACTCCAGATTATGTCACAGAAACCATGATAGGTGATGACTTAATGGTTTGTATACACACACCAAAAGTTCCTGTTGGAGGTGCATTCTCAATAAATTTTGAAGCAGCAATGCTTGAAACAGCCGAATGTGGTGACATATTTATTGGTGCCGATATTAAATCTGTTGTAGAATCTGTGACTTGTGAGCCAGGTCCTGACGAATGTGATTTGTTCGTTCAAAATAGCATTAACCCGGGCATTTTTATAGAGCTAAAAGCACCATTAGAAACCACAGACATAAAAGTAAATGCGGACTGTGCCATGGGGACTGATCCAGTATCCGTATGTTATGAAATAGCTTTAGAAAACCCAGGTCCTGCGTATAGTGGAAATGTAAGAGTAGGTATTCATGATGATGTTACAGCTAACAATGTGCTAGACAGTTTTGATCCAGAATTAGTGGGACAAGATCACATGGTAAGTCTAGCCTCAGGCGAATCTACGACGCTATCAATGTGCTTAGATGTTGCGGCCATTCAATCATGCCCAATCATTATAAAACAAACCTATGAAACAAGTTGCGCCTGTAATACTGAAATCACACCGATAAATTCATTGCCTCCAGCGTTCATTGACAATCTAGAACCTTGCTTGGTTTACTGTCCTGATGTTGATTTTGAATTGGAAATTTGTGGTGATTTTGAATACGAATTAATACCAGCCGAAGGAGGATCTATTAGCATCGAGGGCGATTTACTTACCGTTGATTTTGCTGACGGATTTGATGTTGATGACCCAATAGAATTTCGTGTCACAGGAACTCAAGGAGAATGTCCGATTCAAGCGAGTGTGCTATTAAAGTCATTAGGAGATTGGGTACCGACTGATAAGGAAGCAGACATTTGTGAAAACGATTGTACAGACCTAGACCTAGAAATACCTTCCGATATAGTAGAAGGAGCAAGTATTACTTGGACGCCTGAAATAGGTCTTAGTGACCCAACTGCTGCTGACCCTGAAGTATGTAATTTGACTGCAGATCAGATTTATACTGTTGACATCGCTTTTGGAGATGCTTGTTCATTTACTATTGAGTACCTAGTGCGGTATAATGAAAATGCAGATATTGGTATTGGAGGAACTTCTGAAACTTGTGAATACCCAGTAGAAATGACCTTAACGTCAGATCCAGGTTATGATACTTATGAATGGTATTCAATACAAAGTGGCTTTGAAATTTTAGAAAACGTAACCACTGCACCGAGTTGGACGTCTACTTCGCCACCAGGTGACTATCTAGTAAAAGCGTATAGATCTGCAGACCTTTGTCCAGCAGTATCTGGCGTTTGGACCGTTGCCGTTAAAGAGTGTGTAGATTTAGAGTTGGAGAAAACGATTTGCGAAATTGATGCTACGCCAAATATTAATGACATTATTAGCTATTGCATAGAAGTATGTAACCGATTAGAGCCAGATAGTGGTCTAGTGTATACAGCTACTAATATCATAATTGAAGATCAATTACCTGCTCAAGTAATGCCTACAGGTACTATAAATGTTACAGGCACGGCTGGATATACACCGCCAGGTGGCATCCTCTATGTGGCTCCTGAATGGAATGTAGGTACCTTACCAGCTGGTGACTGTGCTACGTTAGAAATAGAAGTAGAATTAATTGGATATGGAGATATTAGCAATAATGCTGAGATTACAAACTCCTCTCATGATGATATTGATTCAGAAGAAGACAATGATGATGGGGATCAAAGTGAAGATGACGAGGATAATACTAGCTTCACATTAGAACCTTTTGATCTTGCTTTAATAAAGGAAATATGTCCAGATCAAGTACCATTACCTCCTGCTGCAGTTGGTGATAATGTCAAATATTGCATTAGTGTTGTAAACCAAGGAGGGGTGGATGCCTATAATGTAGTCGTTCATGATTATTATCCTACAGCTGTTGAACCAGTCGCTGGCCAAATGAATTGGAGTGATGATGGAATGGGAACAGCTACATATACAAGCATTCCATTTATTGCAGTGGGTGATACGGTAACCATAGAGTTACTTACTGAAATTACTAGTGTTCCTGCGCTAAATGCCGTCAATACAGCCGAAATAGGAGGTGCTGAAGATGCAGATGGAGATATGCCCACTGACTTTGATTCTACCCCTGATGATGATCCTAATAATGATGGTGACTTTACAGATAACTCTATCACAGACCCTGATGATGAAGACGATCAAGATCCAGCTATATTCTACATTCCTATTGTAGATATGGCATTGAAAAAAACAACTACCCACATGGGTCCTGTGGTTATAGGTGATGATATTACCTACAATATTGAGGTGTGCAATCAAGGCAATGTACCTTCTACCCAAATAGTAGTCAATGAATATTTGCCATCTGGACTTAGCTTACATGCAGCTATGTCACCTGGATGGTCAGACAATGGAATGGGGACAGCCACTTTTATCGTTGATGCAGCTTATATAGGAGGCGACGGAACCTTAGATCTTAATGAATGTGTAAATATTCCCATAGTAATGACAGTGGGTCCTATTAGTTCACCAGAGGATTTAAAGAATATAGCTGAAATAAGCTCTTTCCAAGATGACATGGGATTTGATATCACTAATCTTGATATAGATAGTGATGGTGATGATGATCCAAATAACGATGGGCCAATGGAAGATAATGTCACTGACAATACAAATAGTGATGAAGATGATAGTGATTTTGAAGGCCTAGAAGTATTTGATTTAGCTATCCAAAAAACGGTAGCTAGCCCAGGCCCATATTCGTATGGTGATGAAGTAGATTTTACTATCGAAATTATAAACCAAGGAAATATAGCCGCTGATAATATTTCTATTGTGGATTATATTCCATGTGGATATGATTATCTAAGTGTTAATGATCCTCTTTGGGCATACGATATGGCAACTGGCATTGCCTCTCGTACTTTAAGTGTGGCAAATACTGGTCTGCCAGCCGGTGGCTTAGCACCCATGAGTAGTATAAGTGTACAAATTAAGCTTGAAGTCAAAGCATGTGCTGAAGCAGGTGCTTGGACGAATGCTAGTGAAATTAGCGGCGCCACTGACGACAATGGTGATCCTGTGAACGATATCGATAGTACACCTGATGATATACCTGATAATGATGGAGACGCCATTGATAATGCAACTACAGATGCCAATGATGAAGATGATTCGGATCCAGCTCAGATAGCCATATTTGACCTGGCACTAACGAAAATGATAGTTACGCCAACACCATACAATTATGGCGATTTGTTAGAGTTTGAAATCAAAGTTTATAACCAAGGAAATGTCCCAGCAACAAACATTGAAGTTTCAGATCACATACCTTCTGGCTTTAGTTTTGATCCATTTGACAATACAATAGCATGGATGGGCGCATCGCCAACCGTGACACATACAATAGAAGATACCCTGAAAATGGGAGAATGTGCTGTGAGAAGTATTTTCTTGACGCTGGAACAAACCTCCGATGGCGTAGAAGGCTATACTAATATCGGTGAAATTAGCATGGCTCAAGATACCCTAGGAAATAATCCAATAGATGCAGATAGCACGCCTGATGGAGATCCAGAAAATGACGGTGATCCAAATGATAACGTGGTAGATGATCCAGATGATGAAGATGATCATGATCCCGCACTGGTGGAAATATTTGATTTAGCGTTACGTAAAACAAGTCCTACACCAGGACCTTATAAGTATGGAGATGCCATACAATTCGATTTCGAGTTGATGAATCAAGGAACAGTCGATGCAACAAACATTGAATTATATGATCTAATTCCTTGTGGTTTTGAATATCTAACTAGTAACGATCCTGACTGGTCATATGATATGACTTCATCTACAGCAGTGTATACGTATACAGATGTATTAGCGGCTGGTATGACGGATATAGTAAGTATAAATCTAGAACTAGTCTATTGTGATGAAGATGATGCGTATGTAAATACGGCTGAAATTTCAAGTGCCACGAACGAGGCTGGAGAACCTCAGACCGATATTGATAGTACACCTGATGATGATCCGGATAATGATGGTCCAATGGAAAATGATGCCACAGATGGCACGAATGGTGATGAAGATGATAGTGATTTCCATGCAATTGAAGTCTTTGATTTAGCCTTGAAAAAAGAGCTGATCACTGAAGGACCTTATAAATATGGAGATACCTTAAGCTTCAAAATAACCACCATAAACCAAGGTACTATCCCAGCAAAAAATGTTGAGATTACAGATAATATTCCTGTTGGATTCGCTTTTGATCCCAATTTAAATCCTCTATGGGATGATAGTTCTTTGCCAGCGGCTACGTATTTGATTTCAGAAACATTAGAGGCAAAAGCACAGCGTTGTGATACTATCCTATTGACATTAGAACAATCGTCAGGTGGAGAGGATAATTATACAAATATTGCTGAAATAAGCATGGCTCAAGATACACTTGGCATGCCACAAGAAGATGCAGATAGTACACCAGACGGCGATCCAACAAATGATGGCGATCCTAATGATAATGTAGTTGATGACCCAGATGATGAAGATGATCATGACCCAGCAAGGGTAGATATTTTTGACTTAGCTCAAATTAAAACAGCAACCGAACCAGGTCCATTTTTGTTGGGTGATGTCGTGACCTACGATATTACTGTATTTAATCAAGGAAATATCACAGCTACAAATGTAAAAGTGGTTGATTACTCACCTTGTGGATTACGCTTTGATCCTGCTTTAAATCCTGACTGGACGGTAAGTTCTTCGAATACACAGACAGCGGTACTTGCTGGGCCAATTGAGCCTGGCGATGCAGAAGTTGTTCAAATCAAATTCATTGTTCAATTATGTGATACACCTTTAGAGGCATATGAAAACTTATCCGAAATAATGGAAGCCTATGATGAAAGTGGAGAGGACATGAAAGATGATGATATGGATTCTGTACCGGATGCCATAGTATCCAACGATGGAGATATGATGGATAACAATGTATTGGGTGAGATGGGAGATGAAGATGATCATGATTTCGAATTGATCACCGCACCAAGTATTCAATTGGAAAAAATGGCTATTAACATAGAGCCGGCTCTTACGTCTGGAAATGTGTACACAACATTCCAGTTCCATATAAAGAATACAGGTAATGCTCCTTTAGAGAATATATCATTGGTTGACGAATTAGATAATGCAGATAACTTGGGTGCTGCTTTTATTGGCATTGCACCTCTTGGAGATCCGGTCATTATTAGCACAGATGCTACAACACCACCAACAATCAATGCCTCTTATGATGGTTTTGCGGCTGGAGACCCTGAGTTATTTTCGGGAGATCCGAGTCTATTAGAGACGTGCCAAATTATTGAAGTTGAAATGACTGTAGAATTACGACCAGAAATGGCTGCTGATCCATCCATGCTAATGAATACAGCCATGGTTGATGGAGAGTATATGGGCGTAAGTGTAGAGGATGAAGCCACAGAAGAATTTGTAGCTTGTGTAAGCCAGTGCGAAATTGATTGTCAAGAAACGATCAATGTATCTATAGATGAAAGTTGTATGGCTACCATTACGCCATCCATGCTTAGTAATGACATTGAATCCTATTGCGATGATTACTATTCGGTAGCGCTTGCAGACCCTTGGGGATTGCCATTGCCTTCAAATACGGTGGGTATGGATCAAGTGGGAGAGTGTCTACTCTTTACAATCACTGAGCCAGAATGTGGAAATAGCTGTGAAGGAGAAGTATGTATTGAATACAAACTACCACCTAAGATTTTCTGTCCAGAAGATCTAACAGTGGCTTGTGGTGCAGAAGATATAATCACGCAGTCTTTGGTAGTTACGGAATTCTGTTCACCATCGACAGGATTGGAGTTGATGGATTCGGATGAAATCTTATTGCCTTGTGATCCTGATTTTACGTCTAAGTCGACAAGAACCTACATAGCACGAGATGA
>JAHDDO010000040.1 GCA_020629315.1 Saprospiraceae bacterium
ACTTTCTGCTTTCGTTTCCTCAAGTAAAGCTATATAAGATCTAGCTTCATCAATGATTATGGACAAGGTTTCTACAAACTTATCTGAAAACAGTCCGTTTGGATTATCAATTTCTTTTGTGGCCATATTCATGATGGTTCGTAACTGGTGATCATACATATGGATATGCAGGTCATCATATAACTTCCCATTATAAACCGTACGCTCATATTTAGTATCATATAAATTGAATAGATCTCTTTTTAAAGCGGTAGAAAAAACTTCAATTTGACCTTGTGCTACCAGCGACTTAAATGTTCCGTTGACCGGAAAAAAGGTAGGACTTTTACGTTGCCTAAACAGGATCTCACCGATCTCTGAAAGATTTGTTGATTTTTGTTCAATTAGTGTAATTACCGTTTGCAATTGTTCGGTCTTACCCCTTTGTTTTTCAATGATCGAGTCAAGACTTTCAATATTTTCGAGGATGTCAGATTTGATGCTTTCTATGTACTCTTTTTTTCCATTATTCTTGGTGATTGTAGACGAACACTTGTTGATAGAAAAGGCTATCAAGATACCTATCGAAACTATTACAATTTCTCCAATCGTATACCGCCAATTAATTCTTTTCATGACCCTACCCTCTTTTCAAAAGCTTTCGATATACGAGTAGGTGTAAAAAGATAATAGTCGCAGGGGCAAAAGCTGGAATAAAACAGAATGGAAATGCAGCCAAGGCATCAACTCCTAAAGACCCCGTATCAATAGATTGTTTTGTGAAATACATTGCACTTGCCGAAGTAAGTAAAATATCCGCCAGACCAAAGGTATTCCATGCCAATGCCCAAGTTCGTGCCCTTGAATGGCCTGCTTCTAGTTTCTTTGCCACCCAAAGACTTGACACGGCTGTAATAATATCCCCCAAACCAGCCATAAGGGCCATAGGCTTTGGCAAAGCATTATAAACCAAATGAATAAGAAAGAAAACACCGATTAGTCTAAAAATGTGAACTCTAATTAAGTCGCTCGCTGATAGTCGATCTACGATTTCTTTAGTTGCTTTTAGATTAAAGATTACGATCAGCAAAAACAACAGCAACGGAATCATTGTGTATCGCAGAATAATAGGTGGTAACGCTACTGGGTCAAACCAGCCACTAAAACTAGCGAAGGCTACATAAATGAAATACAATAAATAAAAGAGGATGATCCCCAGATACATCCGATTTTTACTAGCCGAATCTATCGTTCCTTTTCTAGCCAATCCTGCTATTAAAAAGACGGGAATAAAAATGACTATAAGGAAGAGTATCGATGCCCACTGGGGAACAAAACTTGAAAGTGATTCCATATTATTGATTTGCGATTTCTTTTCTAATTCTACTCAAAGATGTATCTGTCACCCCAAGATAAGTAGCTATATGTTTCAAAGGAACATTATTTACAATATCTGCCTGATTTTCTAATAAACGTATATATCGGTCCTTAGCCTGATCCGCAATCATCGAAACCGTATGATGCTTCAATTCAAAATAATTATTCACCAAACGTGTACGTCCCACTTCTCTAAAGGCCTCGATGTGAAATAATTTCATGAAGTCATCAAAACGTATTCGCCATGCTTGCAGAGAACTAAGCGCCTGAATATACTCACGACAAGGCGCTTTTAAAAAATATGAATGCCAATCTATTACAATATCATCAGGACCAAAGAATTTTGTAGTGATGTCATTACCTTCTAAATCGATAGCAAAAGACCTGGCAAATCCGTCTTCTATAAAAAAGTAGTAGTTGGCCACTTTATCTTCCTCCATTAAATATTCATTCTTTTTAAAGCTGAGCGGAGTAAACTGAGATAAGACTAGAGCATGCTCATCTGGGGTAAATGCATTAGGAGGAAAGATCTTGTGCAAATAATTAGAATCGTTCATAATGAATCTGATGTTACTTCTATACAATTGTCACTACTGACATATAGGGAAGATGCTTAACAATGTGTAATATAATATATGAGCTGGAAATAAGTTAATATCTTGAGTCGACCCTAACCTATGAAAAAATCATTACTACTAGCTTTCTTTCCCATATTCGTGTGGGCGCAAGCACCAGAGCCATGTGGACCTGAAGGTGAAATGGAACCCTTTTGTGAAATAGCCTGCATTATTTGTGATATAGATGGCTTTTCTGGCCGCAATGATGAAAACGAAAATGGGATAGCTCCGCCTGATTTTTGCACGACTACCCAGCATAATATTCAATGGCTGGCTTTTATAGCAGGTACCGAGAATTTAACCCTTAGACTAGAAGTAGGTGATTGTCCGAATAGTTTTTGGCAAGCCCTAGAAGTTACCGTTTATGAAGCCGTCAATTGCGAAAACCCACGAATGGTCTTTCCATGTAATGGTTCAGTGGGTGAAAATACCTCATGGACATTTTCTAATACAGAGCCTTTAACCATTGGACAATATTATTTCTTCGTAATGGATGGAGATGGCGGCTCTGTGTGCGACTACACAGTTCACGTTGAAGAAGGCAGTACCAAGGTACCTGATTTATTGCCTACAGAACCTTTTGATATACCTGATCCCATTTGTGAAAATCAAGCCGTGACCTTATATCATGAGGCACAAGTAGGAGCCACCATTTTCGAGTGGATGATCGATGGTGTCCCCGCAAGTAATGCAGATAGTATTATCATCGACCTTTCAATATCGGGCACGGTAGAAGTCTGTGTAGAAGAATCAAATGCTTGTGATGTAGCCGATCCATTTTGTACCCTGATTGAAGTAAGTGAACAACCTCGAGCCAATACAGAGTTAGTAATCTGTGATGGTGAACCCGTGTTTTTTAACGGAACTGAATATAGTAGCCCAGGCATTTATGAAGACATAACAGTTCCGGCAGAAGTAGGCTGTGATTCCGTATACACTTTAATCGTTACGGCTAGCGCCAGTGTAAACACCTCAGGCACCTACAACATTTGTCAAGGAGATACCTTAGTTCTGAACGGGGAATCATTTTTTGAAAATGGTGATTACCAACAAGATCTACTTACGGTGGCCGGATGCGATAGTATAGTTGGCATCGACTTATCCTTGATTATTTGCAATATGGAAGGTTCCGCCTTCAGCCAAGATTTACTATGTCATGGAGATGGTGCAACGGGTTCTATATTTTTCAGGATTGAGGCAGGCACGCCCCCTTTTACATATAGCTATGAAAAAGTGTTAGATGAATCCATAATTGGAACAGGCAATGTCTCTATGGATAATGTTGATGAAGAAATTGCAGGCCTTCCTGCTGGCGTCTATCTGATCACGGTCAATGACCTTTTTGGGAATAGTACAATCATAATTGCAGAAATTCTAGAACCTGAGCCTATAAGTATTACAAGCACCTTTTCTGATTATGAGGGTGTTGCAGTGAGCTGTGCTAATGGAACTGATGGCAGTATTTCTGTTATAGCAGTTGGAGGGACTCCTGATTATGAATATGCCTGGAATGGCGCTTCATTCACCACAGATGCAATGATCAATAACTTGGGACCCGGTACACATAGCTTAGTTTTACGAGATGCCAATGGTTGCCTTTATGAAGAGACTTTTTTCTTGAATTCACCTAATCCCATAGAGCCTCAGTTGAACTTTTTTGATCCAAATTGCGAGGGTCTTGAAACGGGTTATGTGCAGATTGGCAATGTGATTGGTGGGGTATCTCCCTATGCATTTAGTTTGAATGGCAGTCCTTTTGAATCCATGCCTACCTACGAAAATCTAACCCAAGGTGATTATATGTTGATCACAGAAGATGCTAATGGATGTCAGGATACAATATTTCAAAGCTTAGAAAATGCACAGATTCCTGAAATCATATTACCTGAAGATATTACAGTAACCCTAGGTGACTCCACCATCATCGTTCCCGAAATCAATGATATTACCATTGATGATATTACATGGACCACCAGCGAAAATATGAATTGTTTTGATTGCTTGGAGCCAACAGCTGGACCTCTGAATACGGCAACATATACACTCAGTATTAGTTCAGAAGATGGATGCACTAGAGAAGAAAATATGACCATCTTCGTAGATAAAAGTCGGGCATTTTTTGCGCCTAATATTTTTCATCCTGCCAGTAACGGTATCAATGGTTTCTTCTTTTTAGACGGCGGACAACAAATAGATAGAATCCAAACCCTTAGAGTGTATGATCGCTGGGGTAATTTAATCTTCGAAGGTGATGATCTTGAAAAAGGCGTGGCCGACCAAGGATGGGATGGTAGTTTCAATGGGGCTGATGCTCAGATTGGCGTATATACTTGGATAGCGGAAATTCGATTTTTAGATGGCTTTATCGAAACGGTGGGGAGTGATGTACTTTTAGTTAGATAGCCCCTTGGCCTCTAGCACCCTGATTTACCAAAACCCAACCTTAGTATTGATTCGTGCGTCAAGCTAGTAGTATCCAAAATATGTGATCATGCGTCTATTACTACTTATTGTCTGCTTTTTTGCCGTTGCATCTTGTACTAAAAGTAAACCTCCAGAGTCAGTATTCCTTGAATGCGAATCTATTGCAGCAAACTATAAAGAATATAATGGCGAGACCATAGCGTGCCAATTTTATTGGACATTAGCTTCTATTGATAATCAATTATTTTTAGAGCTAAACTCACATTGTGCGGATTTAGTAAGACCCTTTGTGATTAATGAAAACTGCGAAGATATATGTGCTGAAAGTCCATTTAGTTTAGACTCTGAATGTGCCCAATACCTTAACAGAAGAGAATTACACGAAATCATATTTATTTCAAAATAACCGTATAATAACTACTTGTTGGCCTGACTATATCAGCACCAACAAGAAGTTGTCGTTTATTTTTTAGGCTTCAAAAGTCCTTCATCAATCATGGCTTGAAACGAATCTTCCATGGTTTCTTGTAATGGTCTAAATTGGATACCTAGTTCATTTTTAATTTTTGAATTATCAGCATTCCAAGGCACATTTACATTATTGCGTATAAACTTCCTAGTAAACAAAGGACTCGTCATTGGACCTACTAACATCATAAGCCATTTAGGTAAAGCTCGTTTAGGTAAAGGAAATTGATTCCCATACTTTGGCAATAAACTAGTACCCATTTCCAGGAAATTAGAATTATGTGCTGATGTTATATATCGACCTTGTGCATTTGGATTGTACGCGGCCTGAAAGTGGGCCTCTGCCACATCTCTCACATCGACTACTCCAACACCCATTTTAGGGGCACCCATTTTCATATCACCGCCACCTAGCATTTTTAACACATTTAGGCTTTCTGATGTGGTGTATTTTGGATTCAATGCCGGTCCCATTACAAAACTTGGATTAATCGTAACTAAAGACCATTGATCTTGAGCTTTAGCCAACTCCCATGCCTTCTTTTCAGCCAATGTTTTTGAATAAGAATATGGCTGATAGTCTAATGATGCTGTATTATTCCAGATGGCTTCCGTCAGTTTTCCACCTGGTGCATTGACAGTATCTATGGCATCTGTGTATATAGCTGCGCAACTACTCGTCACAACGACCCGCTTTACACTCGGCACTTGATTTGCGCTTTCTAAAACATTAGCCGTTCCTTTCACCGCAGGATCTATCAATTCTTTCTGAGGGTCCTTAAAATCAGTAGTAAACGGAGATGCTGTATGAAACACGACTTCACAACCATCCATTGCTGTGGTATATGAATTTGGCTTCAACAGATCTGCTGCAAAAAACTTGATTTTACCTGGAGACTGTTCGGCCATTGCTTTTAAGTGATTGATCTTTCCTTCATTTTTAGGATCACGCACGGCGGCATGAACGGTGATACCATCACTTAGTAATTTCTTTACTAACCAACTAGCTACATAACCATTAGCGCCCGTTACCAGTACTGGTTTTGACTTATCTATTGTATTCATTTTATGAACATTTTTAAAGGTTTGACTTAATTCATGTGGCGAAACTCCATGGGTGTCAAACCGGTTTTATTTTTAAATAATCGTGTAAAATAATGTGGGTAATTAAAGCCTAGATCATAGGCAATTTCACTAACTGAATGATGACTACTTAGTAAAATTTGTTTTGCTTTTTCTACGATATACCCATTTATATGATCTTTAGGTGTTCGGCCGGTTTCTTTTTTAATCAGATCGCTGAAATAATGTTTAGATAGGTGCGCCCTTGCAGCAAACCATTGTATGGAAGGACTCCCTTCCGTTTGCTGTAAGTCATTCTCATAATAATGACGAAGATCCTTTTGGAACTGGACCACTATGTCTTTACTCTGTGCCTCTCGCGTATTGAATTGTCTTTCATAATATCTCAATGAGTAATTAAGCATCAGTTCTAACTGAGATACAATGACTCGTTGGCTATGATTATCAATACGCTGATTATATTCATTTCTAATATTTTCGGCCGAGTTATGCATGATTTGCTCTTCTTCGGCTGACAAATGAAGCGCTTCAAATACCTCATAGTTAAAGAATCCATATTCTTCCATTTGCAATGCCAAATGTGTATTTCTGATTAGATCCGGATGAAAGTATAACATCCAACCCGTGATATCTCCTTGAGACACTTGTTTTGTAGGAGAGTATATTTGGCCTGGTGCAGAGAATACCATGACACCTTCGTCAAAGTCAAAGCTATTACGTCCATACTCTAAGCCGCAACTTTTGTCTTTAAGAGATATCATATAAAAATCAAGTACTACTTCCGCTCCAATATCTCCCTCTGGAATCGTTAATTGGGAAGCATCGATATATGAAATCAGTGGATGTTTTGGCTTATCAAAACCCAGCAAGTTATGCAATTGGCTTATTGACTGTATATGTACTTTCTTTTGGGTCATTATAAACGTATTGACCCTACAAAGGTGCTCTATTTTATAGATTAATGATAACACAAAATGCAGATAGTCCAACACAAAATGAGGGTCTGCATGGGCGTTTTACATTTTAAAGAAAGGAATGATTCGGAGGGCGTACTCGCCTGCTTCATTCTTATATCCTGTCTTTATCTGTAGTTTATGTGAACCCGTCGTAAAGGTATCTATGGGAATATACGTTATGACGCCTTTTTCTCCGTTTAATATGTGTTTTCTAAACTCATAGCTTAGATTTCCCTGTGGGATCCCATCAATAGAAATGTCATAATATTCCTTCGCACATCGTTCCTTGAAAGCCGATTGTCTAATTTTGTTTTTTATGTCCTTTTTGTCTATAATATCGAATGCACCACAAACTTCTTCTCTATAGATTTCCTCTCTTTTGAGATCAGGGATAAAGAGTTCGATATGACTCTCATAAATACGTTCTGATTGAATCATAGGTCGGAGAATCCGTTGATCCCCATTCGTATCTAAATAATTAGCCTCACTAACTTCATATGCAATGGCATTCATTTCAAAATACCGTTCGGGTTCGATTACAGCCATAACTTTCGAGGTCTTAAAACCTGTGTAGACTGAGATGGGAAATAATAGCAAAAAGCCAAACAAAAACTGACTCGTTGTTTGATTCGTGCGTTGTATCCACATAATATAGTTAGCTGGCTTATAGAAGTTTAACATGAGTACCTTCGAAAACCATTGGAAATATGGATACGCATATTTCTTAGCGAATGGTGATTCCTTCTTGGGTCCCATCACAAAGAGTAAAGAAAGAACCATTGACAATAGATAGAACACAGCAATGATAGCCAGCAAGTAGAAAAGAGCATCTGTTTTAAAGAAGTGGAATATTATTTCGTTTATTCCTAAAACGATCAGTGACCATAGAAAAAAACTAAAGAAAATAAAGAGAACAAAACACAGATTCGCGAAGACCCGACTACATATTTTATCAACTTCTATGGAGTAATCCGATAAGCTAGGAAACTCTTCTTTGGCTTTTTCAAGGAAGTGGTCTGCATAGGTTTTATTGTCAATGTTGATACCATTAGGATACGCGGAACTTAATCCCAATAAACCGGCCCATACTATTCGCAGAATTAAGTGTGCAATGAAGGCAACTACTAAAACAGATTGTGCCAAATAGAGATATATAAACATGAACATCAAGATAGCTAATACTCTATCTGGAAACACGGCGGCACAAAAACTAAGTGCGTCATCTAAAAGAGGTCCCATGGATATGGAACCGTAAATAGCCAAACCTGATGCGATGAGTTCTGCTTGCCAAGATTGATCCTCTAGACTTTCTAGCCAGCTGGGTTTTGTTTTGTTAGACATGTGTTGTGTTCCTAAATGATTACGTTCGTCTTGTTCCGATTCTGATAACAATATAAAAAACAATTTTTCGGCTAGGGATGCGAAAGTCCGACTTTGTCGGGCCCGAGTATACTACGCAGGGCCGAACGAATAGTGAGACTGTAGCTCCCCGACCCTGACGCGTGCGGTCAGGGTAGCCGCCTAACAAAATATATCATAGCATTTCAGCCGTCTATCCCTTGTCACGGATAACCACTATTTTCCGGTAGTACGATCCTTTGCTTTTTTGCTCAATGCCATCTTTTTGCTTCGCGTTAGTGTTTTGATTTTATCGACATGGCGAAAGCGCAAGGCACTCCAATCTGCATCGACAGCCACCATTCGGACCGGTTCTAGATCATGCTTTCCCATGATTTGCCATCCTGTATCCCTGTTAAATTCACAGCTATATTTTTTCGAACTTTTCTTAGGATAGCAGAACCACAATTGGGCATCATCCATAAGTCTAGGTGCAATCTTATCTGTATACGAATCCACCTCTTTTTGCTGTGTGGCAAATACAACCACATACGCTAATGCTCCGCGGGATGACAAACGAGTTTTAATATCAAGCTCCTTTTTCCATTCCGCTCCTATTACATCCAAGTCTTTCGGTGCATTAAGCCAATAGATCTTTTCTTGACCTTTGTAATTCATCTTCTTTAAGAGTGGATGCATGCTGAAAATTTTAAGAAAGATACAGTAATAAATGTAGTCACATCAAAGTTCTATTTTAAATCAAATAACTATGGAGCGCAGGACTTTCATCAAGATGGCTGGTATCTCGGCCGCCGCTATATCCAGCTCTGGATTTACCTTGATAAAAACCGAAGAAGGATTTAGTACCGATTGCTCAACGAGTACTGATATGCTGGGTCCTTTTTTCCGGGAAGGCGCGCCTGAACGTCAAATTATTCCTCCGTTTGATGGTTCGGATGAGGTCCCTTTAAAAGTCGTTGGTACCATATATGGAGCGGATTGTAAATCCATTATCAGTGAAGCTGAAATCGATATTTGGCATTGTGATCATCAAAAAGTCTATGATATGGATTCAGCTGAATTTCGGTGTCGCGCGAAGCTTCATAGTGATGAGCACGGCCAATACTGGTTCCAGACCTATGTCCCACCACCCTATGGTGGCCGTCCGAAGCATATTCATTATTTGATACATGGCGATTCGAGGTATGATGCCCTGGTAACCCAATTATATTTTAGAGGGGACAAACGAATAAAACCCAACAATTGGATTAAATATCCATGGGATGAAAAGCGCATTCTAGAAGTATACACTAATGAAGAAGGCATGGCAGAAGTGCGACTGGATCTGT
Organism: Saprospiraceae bacterium; assembly: GCA_020629315.1. GTDB lineage: Bacteria > Bacteroidota > Bacteroidia > Chitinophagales > Saprospiraceae > JAHDDO01. Next base: position 9,592 of record JAHDDO010000040.1, read on the forward strand.
ATCTGCGTAAAAAAACTAGTTAGCTTCGGCCAGATTTTTGATCATAGGTAAGACCATATCCTTCCATCCCTGTTTAGACTCTTCATAGCGTTTTGCCCCTTCTATGGCTCTACTAAAATCCCCTTGGATAACCGTGAGAGTGGTCCCATTTTCTGAGACTGATAATTGGTATTTAAAATCCACGTGATTCGCTGGAATATCTGGCCAACCTGCATTAGGGTCGAAGGTAGTCATATGAATCTCGTCATGGGGACTATACGATTTTACTTCACCCGTCACAAAGCATATAGCCTGTCCTTTTTCATCCACACCGACCCAATCGACCTTGGATCCGATATTCCAATCCGTTTCTAATGCACAGCCAAACATATATTGTTTAGTATATGAGGATTCTGTAAGAACCGACCAAACTTTTGACGGTGTCGCCTCTATATGTATGCTTTCTTCAATGATCATAATTATGTGATTTTCTTCCTAGGTAAAGGTGGTCCAATGTCAAGCATTAGGATGTACAAAATCTGGATTTTTTCTTACACTTTTCGGAGTCACACCGAATCGCTTTTTAAATGCAGTCGAAAAATATTGCGGTGATGAATAACCAATCGCATAGGCTATTTCTTGGATACTTTTTTCCGAATCCATAAGAAGGTGTTTAGCTTGAGATAATCTTACTTCGCTTATCCAGGCGAAAATCGTGATGCCAAACAGTTCCTTAAACCCTTTCTTCAGTTTGAATTCATTGATGCCGAATTTCTGAGATATATCCGATAAAGAATGGGTTTGATCAGTGGAATTAGAGAGATATTCTTTTATAGCCAGAAAAGCGTCTTTCTCTGACTGTTTCTGAATGAATCGATGATCTTCGGGCTGATCGTAAAGGGCCGCTTGAAGGATAATTAGTTCAAACACCTTAGCTTGAAGAAACATAGTTTGCAAGCCATCAATGTATGGGCAATCAATAATTTCTTTTACTATTGAATGAATACCTAAGCTATTGGTTTTCCATTCTTGACCGAGTGCTGCATTTTTACCTTGAACCACTTGCTCAGTAAATCGCTGCAGGGTTTCATTGGTATTCTGACCTAAGGTGATAAAGTATGATGGGTCTATATTTATGCCAAATGTTTCGATTCGCTCACTGGCATTCTTGACTTTCAAGCTAAGGCCTTTTGTGTACAGGAGATTATTGTGGAATCCAGACAAATGGCTATGCATAGCTAATTGCTCAAGCTGCATTTCATAAGCGCCGTGCAAGCCAATATGCAGGCGTACTTTCTCACTTTCATCTGAATGCGTATGCCATTCTGAATTTTGATATGTAGCTATATTATAACTAAGGTCAACATTTTCCAGGGACCACTCTTTTCGTTGTACAGATATCAGTGCATTAGTCGTATCCATCACTTGAAAGATACAAAAAGGAAGCTATCAAAAAAGAGCTGTGGTTTTACTGATTAAAAATAGATTCCCAAAGTGTATAAGCGGGTCTTTCTGCACCCTTTTCATCTAACAGTCCAGTATCTCTCCACAATTGTCCCAAATCTTTCGAAGCATCTATATGAAAATAAGGTATATCCTTACTACACGAGTTTATGTCAAAACCCTACTATTTAAGAGATTCTTCAGGAGATGGCCTCCTTATATGGAAATATAGTGCATTGGCATGATGACCACAGGGGCCATGTTTCCAAAATTGCATACCTATTTTTTCTAATACTCGGATGGAGGCCGCATTTTCTTGTGCGACGCGGCCGATTAGCTGCGAGATATTCAATGTTTTGAAGGCGTAATCTCTGACAGCTACACTTGCTTCTGTTGCATAGCCTTTTCCCCAATGTTCCTTATGAAAACGGTAGCCTAAGTCAATCAGTTCTTCCTCATTGCGTTTGATGCCACACCAGCCTAACCATTCCTCGGTTTCCTTGTGAATAACAGCCCAACGACCAAAGCCATTCTTTTCGTATTGATCATACGCCAAAAGAAAGGCATTGGCTTCTTGGATGGATGCGAATGGAGGATCATCTGTATAGCGAATCACATCAGGATCATTATTGAGTCTAAACATCTCTTTTGCATCGCTAGGTAAAAAGCAGCGGAAGTATAATCGTGATGTTTCAATGATCTTTTTCATTGCTTAACAAAATGAGAAATAATATCCGATATCTCTTTGGGTTTTTCTTCTTGGATAAAATGGGCTGCATCCAATATATGGATATCTTCTTGCGCTACATTAGTGATTTGTGTAAAGGTGTCAGCCATCGGGGACCATAAAAGAAAAGGATCATCACTACCCCAGATCACGCAAATCGGCGCATCAATGGAGCCTAACGTCTCTTTGAAGTCCGGTAATGGTTTATGGGTTTGAGTGAAAAAGTGATACAGGCCACAAACGGATGCTTTGCGAAAGGGACGACTATATCCTTCTTTCATTTCTTTATTTATGACGCTTTTGTCTTTGAGGCCACTTTTTAATGTGCTTCCGACTACCATCTTATTCAATGGGCCTTTATAGTTAGAAAGCATAAATCTGGCTTTGAGTCCTGGTTTAAATGTCATCGGTGGATTAAAACCTTCTTGCAGAAGTACCGAATTTAAAATAATTAGATGTTCGACGCCAGTGGCGCCTGCCTCTAACATCCCCATAGACCACATGCCGCCAGCGTCATGACACACCTGAGACCATTGATCAATACCTAGCTCTTCCATGAAGTCCTTTAGTCGCTCACCATGCGCTGTATAATGATACAGATCATACTCTTCTGGTTTATCACTTTGTCCAAAACCGAGCATATCAGGTGCCACTACCCTAAATCCATGGTCTACTAACTGGGGTATCATTTTTCTATATACCCAAGCCGACGTAGGGATTCCATGGACTAATACTATAACAGGGCCTGTGCCTACATCTATGTACGCCATTTTACCCTCTGGTAATTGAACAAACTTCTGGTTTTGGGTGAAGGCCGTATAGCTGGAATAATCTTGAGAATTCATAACGAATGCAAACAGCATAAAGATGGTAATTAGATGCATTCGTAGATTCATTTTCTTCATCGTATTTGGTCAATGGCCGGATAGATCACCGCATTTCTGGGAGTCTCCCATAGTTTTACCTGAATAGAGAATGCTGGATCAAGCTTAGATGCTAGGATATCGTGGATCAGCTTAGCAAAATTTTCCGTGGATGGTAATAGATTGGCAAATTCAGGCACATCAAGATTTAAATTCTTGTGATCAAATTTTTCTTCTACATGCTCTTTGATGATATCTTTCAGCACTTTAAGGTCGATTAAATACCCGGTTTCTTGGTTTACTTCACCAGAAACAAAGACTTCCAATTCATAATTATGCCCATGATAATTAGCATTATTGCATTTGCCAAAAATGGCTTCGTTCTTCTCATCACTAAAGGTAGGGTTGTGAAGTCTGTGCGCAGCGTTAAAGTGGGCTCTTCTTGATACGGTAATTCTCATAATATCTGGGTCTAAAGATAAGGAAACTTGGCTAAGCGCCTGCTTCTCTATTTGTTATATACTTTTGTTTTTAATCATGTATTCGTCGACAATCAACACTCTTTTACCTAACTTTATAGCGTAAAGATTGTTTAAGAATAAATCATGGAGATTTACGATCTCAAGATACGAGGGTTAGATACGGAATGGATCGATATGTCAACATTTAGGCATAAGAAATTGATCATCGTTAATGTAGCGTCTGAATGTGGCTTTACGCCCCAATACAGTCAGTTACAAGAATTATATACGAATTTTTCTGATCGCTTAGAAATTCTAGCTTGTCCATGTAATGATTTTGGTGGGCAAGAACCAGGGACTGCGACAGATATTAAACATTTTTGCCAGCTTACTTATGGCACCCAATTTTTAATGACTGAAAAGCTGGGTATCATAAATGATAAACATCCATTATACCAATGGTTGGATTCAGCAGCGGCAGAGGCAGGCTTAGAAGCAGACGTTAATTGGAATTTCTGCAAGTATATAATTGATGAAAATGGCCGATTGACACATTTTTTCCCTTCTGCTGTATCACCTATTGACCCTCAAATCCTAGATCTGATTTCCTAAAAATAAATGCTACATGCGTTTCCAGGATATTCCGGGACAAAAGCAGACTATTACTCAGTTTAAAACCATGATGGCTAATGACCAGTTGCCACATGCCATTTTATTGTTGGGTCCTAGAGGAAATGCAAAATTAGCCACAGCTATAGCTTTAGCTAATTATATACAATGTACAGATAGAGGGGATGATAGTTGTGGTCAATGTCGATCCTGTCAAAAATCCCACAAATATGTACATCCGGATATCCATTTCAGTTTTCCAGTGGTCAAAAAAGAGGGTCAGAAAAGAGAAGATACAACGAGTCAGCATTTTATGCCGGCATTTAGAGAATTCATTAGTGAGCAACCCTTTGATGAAATTCAAAGTTGGATAAAGAAAATTACTAATACCACTAGTATTGCCAATATAAATACCAAGGAATGCAATGAGATCGTAAAGAAGCTCGGCATGCAGAGTTTTGAAGGGGATTACAAAATCCAGATTATCTGGATGGCAGAATACTTGGCCAAGGACAGTAACCGCTTACTCAAACTGATCGAAGAACCGACTGATAAAACGATCCTTATTCTCATAGCAGAAAAGCAAGAACAGATTCTCGCCACTATACTTTCAAGATGCCAAATATTCACTTTGTCAAAAGTCAATGATGAAGAAATGGAACGCTACTTAGACCAATTGAATCTGCCAGCTAGCCTTAATCGAAAAGAGATCATTCAATTAGCAAATGGTGATATCGACAAAGCTAATTCCTTAGCTTTTAAACAACAAAGTGATCGATCTTCATTACTACTAAACTGGATGCGGATTGCTTGGCGCTCTCATCCAGATGATGTTTTCCCATTCGTTAATGATTTGGCGAGGTCCACTAAAGATGAACAAATTGCGTTTTTAGAGTATGGTATTCACTTTTTTAGAGAGTTTTTAGTGTACGTATATACTAAAGACCTTCATGCTTTACGTCTGTCTGAAGCCGAAAAAAATACGGCTTTAAAAATGATTAAAACTATCGACGAAGAAAAAGCGCAAAAAATCAGCGAGATGTTAACGGAGAGTATCCATTTGATCAACAGAAATATCAGTGGAAAAATCTTATTTTCAGCAAAATCTTTCCAGTTGTCAAGAATAATGAAGGGCATTGAAGAGAAGGAAAGCATAACATATAAATAGAGTAAAATGGGGTGTGCGAATTGTTCAGTATCAAAAAATGGAGTCCCTCAGGGATGCGGTAATAAAGGCCACTGTTCGAGTGGCTCTTGTAATAAAATGAATACCTATGATTGGATCGTAACCGATGATATTTACGATCCGAATATGTATAACATTGTAGAAGTAAGCTTTAAAAAAGGCGCTCGAAAAAACTTCTTTCTGAATCCCCTAGGCAGTAATGCTATTACTGGTGATATGGTGGTTGTTGAAAGTACGAGTGGCTACGATGTAGGCAGAATATCACTATCTGGTGAACTGGTTCGACTTCAAATGAAAAAGAAGCGGACCACTGAAGATAGAGTCATCCACAGCATCATTAGACGTGCGAATACTCGGGATCTTGAAAAGCTTGCCGAAGCAAGAGAGCTAGAGCACAAGGCAATGGTCAGGGCTAGAGTATTGTCAAGAACACTGGGCTTGGATATGAAGATAGGTGATGTGGAATACCAAGGTGATAAGCGAAAAGCTACGTTTTACTATACGGCGGATGGTCGAGTAGATTTTAGAGAGCTCGTTCGTGTTTTTGCTAAAGAATATCGAGTGAAAATCGAAATGCGTCAAATTGGTTCAAGACAAGAATCAGGTAGAATTGGAGGTGTTGGTGCTTGCGGTCGTGAACTATGTTGCTCTACTTGGTTATCTGATTTTCAAACTGTAACGACGGCCGCGGCCCGATATCAAAATATTTCGATCAATCAAACGAAGCTCTCAGGACAATGTGGACGACTAAAATGTTGTCTAAATTATGAGCTTGATATGTATGTAGAAGCCTTAGATACCTTTCCTAAAAAAGTAGATTCGCTTAGGACTAAACAAGGGAAGGCTACTTTACTAAAGATTGATATATTCAAAGGCATCATGGTTTATGCGGTAAAGAATGAGATGGGTCGAAACAAGATCATCAATTTGACCAAGGAACAAGTAGTAGCGATTAAGGCTGCCAATAAAGATGGTATCCTCGACAAGGATATTCAAGAGATGCACGAAGAACGAGAAAGTAAAATTGCACCGGTAGAGGAAGAAATCGAATTTGCAGATGTAACAGGTGAAATCGAATTACCTTTCGAGAAACGGAAGAAGAAAAGTCGACGGTACCGAGGTAGAGGTCGAAGTAAAAATTACAAAGGCAAAGCCAAATCGGATAGCAATAAAGACGCTAAACCAAAGAGTCAACGATCTGATTCGAAGAATAAGAATTACAAGAAAAAAAATAAATAGACCCTTAACAGATGGAATCATTTGATGTAACAGTAATTGGTGCAGGGCCCGGTGGATATGTAGCTGCTATACGTTGTGCACAATTAGGTATGAAAACAGCGATCATTGAAAAAAGAGGGACGCTGGGTGGTACTTGTTTAAACGTGGGTTGTATCCCATCGAAAGCTTTGTTAGACTCATCTGAGCATTTTCATTTGGCGCATAAACGCTTTGCCGAGCATGGTATTAAAGCCAGTGGAATAGCCTTAGATATGAAGCAAATGATAAAGCGTAAGAATGAAGTAGTTAAACAAACTACGGGTGGTATCGATTTTTTAATGAAGAAAAACAAAATCACGGTCTATGATGGCATGGGTAGTTTTAAGGATAAGAATACCATTGACATAAAACTAAACAGTGGTAAATCTGAAACCATTAGCTCAAAAAACATCATTATTGCTACGGGTTCCAAACCGAATCTGCCTGCTACGTTTAACTATGATGGAAAACGAGTAATTAGCAGTAAAGAAGCATTGGACATTGAAAAGCTACCAAAGAAAATGGTCATTATTGGTGGTGGTGTTATTGGTTTAGAACTGGGATCTGTATATGCGCGTTTAGGCACAGAAGTAGTTGTAGTAGAGTATCAAGATACTATCATTTCGACCATGGACTCCGATTGCAGCAAAGAACTATTGCGTTCTCTTAAGAAACTAGGCATACGTTTTCTTCTTAAACATGGCGTTACCAATGTCAAGGCTACTAAGACCAGCGTAACCGTAGATATTCAAAAAAGAGATAGTGAAGAAACGCTACAAGAAAAAGCCGACTATTGCTTGATAGCCATTGGCCGTGTGGCATATACGGAAGGATTAGGCTTAGATAAGGTAGGCATTGCGACCGATGAAAGAGGTCGAGTTGATATTACCAATCATTTCGAAACGAATGTACCTGGCATCTACGCTATAGGTGATGTGGTGAAAGGAGCTATGCTGGCTCATAAAGCAGAAGAAGAAGGTATGTTTGTAGCAGAGCATTTAGCAGGACAGAAACCCCACATTAATCACCACTTGATCCCGGGTGTTGTTTATACTTGGCCTGAGGTGGCATCTGTAGGGTCTACGGAGCAAGAATTGAAAGCGGAAGGGCGAGCGATCAAGGTGGGTAAGTTTCCTTATAAAGCCTTAGGAAGAGCTCGTGCTAGTATGGACACAGAAGGTATGGTTAAGGTCATCAGTGATGCTGCAACCGATGAGATTTTAGGTGTACATATGGTTGGTGCTAGAGCTGCTGATATGATAATGGAAGGGGTGGCATTAATGGAATTTAGAGCGAGTGCTGAAGATATGGCCCGCATTAGTCACCCGCACCCAACCTACACGGAAGCTACTAAAGAAGCAGCGTTGGCTGCTACCGATAATCGTCCCATACATATTTAAGGGAAGAAGAAAGGCCTTTCCGGCCAGAAACCCAGCCCGCCTCGTATAAAGCTATTTTATTCACGTTTGCTTTATACGAGGCGGGCTTTGTATTTTAGGGATAAATCACCTATATCTTAAACACCGTAAAGCTACGCTCTGCATCCCTAGTTATATAGCGAATAATGTAGGCTCCCGATGGATAGCTTGCCAAAGACAAAACGACCCCCGCACCCCGCAAAGCACCGGATTCTAATGCTTGGACATAGACGGTATTCCCTAATGGATCATATACCTTAATTACACTCGGACCATCTGTAAATGCATCACCTGACCTACGCAAAGTAATTAGGTCACGTGTCGGATTAGGAAATACCTTTATTTCAGATAGGGCCAAATCATCCACATTAACATTAACCTCATATCCAAGATCTACCACTTTTTCTATGCTACAATTTGCCTCACTTGCATCCCTCACAATTACGTCATAAATACCCGCTTCTAAATCAGTAAATACATTCGTACTCACAAAGGAAGTACCCCCATCTATACTGTACTCATATGGCTCTACCCCATTTTCTGCAAGAATAGTTATAGAACCATCTGCAGATAAATTTGTACTCGCATTTACCGTTTCATAACTGAAGTCTAGCTCACAATCGGATAAACAAAACGGTTCAACCGCTTCATCACCAAATTCTCCATCGTTATAAATTAACTCTGTGCCGTCCTCATGATATAAACTGAAGTCACCATTACCGAAGAAGCAACAAATACCATCACCATAAGAGTCTAATACATGTAGAGTATAACACTCATTATAATTGACACATATCTCTACATCTTCCACATCTTGACCAAATACCAAGGCCCCAGAAGCAATTATCTCATTGTTATTATCCCGTACTAGCCAACTCGTTTCTGCCGGATAGTTATCTGCATTAATGACCAAGCGGACGTAACCTAAATCCGGATCTACAGGAATGACTCGATCAGCCACATTGTCCGTCGGAATCGCATCTTGCATTCCATTCATACTAATTAAACGAAGACCCACTGTATTCTCTACCGGATCCAAATTTTCATTGATCTCAAATGTAATATCTGCATAACTCTGGTACGGGATACTAAAGTCATACTCAATCGTGTCAATCACCACACCATTTAACGATACTTCAATCTCTGTATTAGTGAAAGTATTATCTCCATTATTCTCTACTCTCGCTGTAACACGTATAGCACTGCCGCAAAGATCCCGGGCACTCTTTACTGAAATCGCTCCTTCTAATTCATATAGCTTTGATACTATAGTATTCAATGTGTCATTATTAGAGTACCCATCTGCTGGATGACTGACAATGGTTGTAACGGTATAATCTCTGATCTCAGAAAAATCAAGTGCTGTAGCAAAGGCTATATTCATTGGCGTCTGAGGGGGTAAAGGGGTCTCAACCGTTATCGTCTCAATATCGACCTCGTCTACCACTAACGTTACATCAAATCCCTGCAGTTCGCGTAATCCTTCATTCATCACTTCAACCGTCACTACTTCTTCATTCGTTAATTCAGAAGAGTTTTCAGGCTCAATCAGTTGTATAGCTCCTATATCAAATTCTGCATTGATATTGGCCCAGAAACTAACCCAAGGTCTGGCTTGTTTGATAATTAACTGATCTTCAGCAGTAACCTTATATTCTATATCCATTCCAAATCCAGGTGCCCCCACTACATCATAAAGGACAGCAAATTCATCATGGATCACAGTCAGATAGTCTCGTAATTGATCAATGTAAACATCGTCCATAACCAATTCACCATCTTCTACCAAATTCGAATTTCGTAGTACTGCATATCCTACTTCGGGGTCTTTATATAATAAGATCTCCTCCGGTACTGTATTAGCGTCAGGATTGGTAATTAAAAATTCACCTACTTGCGTATTTAAATAATAGGCTTCTGGCGTATTGTATAAAGGGTCTAAACTGATCCCCACGCCGTTTGATTTCTCTTCTTGATAATTAGGATGACACAGTATACCCATAGCCGCCTGGAAATGGTCGACTCGGTAGAAGTCTCTTTCTTCATAAGCCCTAAAATTCCACATGCTGGCATATACCTGTTTGATCGACTTTTGGATGTGACCTTCCCAAGGATGTTGGGTTTTTGACGTATATAATCCTGCACCACTAAAGCCCGGCAAATCCTCATTATTGGTACTTGACCGAGTCCGGATAGATGTTCCTTCTGGCCAAGTATCATGCATCTCTTGCAATTCGACCAACATCCATTGTGGCATACTACCATCTCGAATATCATCCCTAAACTCATCCAATCGCTCTACTCTTGTAGCCAAGTCAGTGATGAATGTTGGATCATTAATCATTTCCGCTGCTTTTTCATAAAATCCGTTATGCTTCATGAATTCATCATAGAAATAAAACGGGATTCCAAAACCATTAGGAATCGTGCCTTCAGGGAATCCGAAGGTACGCATGGTAGCTACATTGGCACACTTAGCTCCAAAGGCCGTTGACATATCAAAGGTGATTTCATCCAATGGCAAAATATCTGTTTGGGATAAATCTCGGACTGGGACTTGCTCTTCTGTAGGTCTGATACTTTCAAACCATTCATTTACTTCATCCAATGTTGCTTCTCGAATTTCATAGCCCTCAGCGGCTACCTTATAATACACATATTTGCCAATGAGATTGGCTATAGAATCAATAGCTAATGGATTCTTTATGTAGGCGTTCGGCAAATTATCTTGAATGGCCCGTAAGTTTACATGAGACAGTGGTGTCTGGACCACGGAGGTCATGATGCCACCTACTCTTGGTAACGAATTGGGTAAAGACTCATATAAAACCACATCTCTTGAACCCGGCGTTTCTTCTAGGTCCATTAACCTAAACAAGCCGTACCCTTCCGCTTGATTCAACGGTATATAATCTACTTCTGAAAAGAATTCAGATTCCAAAATGACATCTATTCTAGATCCTGCAAACTCGTCCGCATAAAAATTAGTATGCTCGGCTTCTCCGAAACCGCCTATGAAATGAGATAAATTATTTCGTAAGAACGGCATATTCGCGGCCAATAATTCCATGGTTCTTTGAGTCGTTTCAAAGTCGAAAGCCTCACCAAATGAGTAATTAAACATATAATTACCGACGACCCCATTAGGTAGAAAAATGTTGGGGTTATATATCACCTCACCCGACATTGTCTCACTAAAATCATTTAGCGTTGAATAAAAATCGGCATGGATGTAATGCGTATTACTATTTATAAAATAAACCCGTGGGTTCTCTGTGTCAAAATCATAAATAGCCCACTTTAAAAACTCTTGATTATCTAAAAATGGAGCCCATGGAATATTTTCATACACATTAGATAACTCAGAGTAAAACTCCTCAGAATTAATCGATACAGATCCATCTATTGGTGGAACTTCAACGGCATGATTTAGGGGTGATAATAATGGCATACCATTATATTCCGTTATATCATCAATCCCATCATTATCCAGATCAGCTGGATCGTTTTTATCATAGGCTGTGATCTTATAACTTTCTAAAGGATACGCTTCAAGTGGTTCTGAAATAATCATTGGACCATCCACACCCATAGTTATAGACGTCATGGTTTCATAACCATTAGGCTCATGTCTAGCAGTCAATACATAATATTGATCTGCACTCCCTTCAATTTCCAATTCTACCTGACCAAAAGTATTCGTATCATAACTGAGAATAGGCACATTTTGCGCAGTAAGTATTACGGATACAGATACGAAAATGGAGACTAATAAAAGTATGGGTGTTCTCATCATTAAGGCTTAGATTATGTAAAGTATTGGTTTTATTCAATAATATAATTACAAAAACCCACACAAATGCTGCATCAATACCTAAAAAAAGGAAGAGTAATTTTTGCCGACGCTATGACGATTTCTTTTTTAGCAGTCCAATGTCCCTAAAGTAAAGGACCTTATTCGCGCAATAATAAGTTGATATCTGAGATCAAATGCCGGATAGAACTAAGATTTAGTCCATTATAAATCCCTCGAATATGCTTGTTCTTATCCACTAAAATAAAATTCTCGGTATGTAAGAATTCATCCGCATCTCGATCATAACCCATATCCTCTTCCACGAAATACTGCCGACGACCCATCTCATAAATGTCAGACTGGTCTCCGGTAACTAAATGCCATTTACCGGAAATAATGCCATGCGTTTCAGCATAGGCTTTCAATATGGATACAGAATCTATGCCCGGTGTAACCGAATGGGATAGAAAGGCAATGCGATCATCCGTCTTAAAGGTGTCCTGAAGCAAGGCCATGTTATTGGTCATCTTAGGACATATGCCTGGGCATGTCGTGAAAAAAAAGTCTGTTACGTAGATTTTGTCTTTGAAGGTCTTTTGACTAATGCGATCTCCGTCCTGATTTATAAACGAGAAATCAGAAACAGTATGAAGACTATCTATAGCCGCATCACCCTGCGATAACCATAAAGGCGTAAAACTGGCCTCAGCATAATACGGTAAGCGATCAACGCGGCTCTTTTTCGTTGCATCTATACTACAGGCACTTAGAAAGAAACTAAGGCCAACGCTAATCCAAAGCAGATGTAATGACTTCATCGTCCAATTGGAAACACAAGCTGGCTCGTTTGAGTCCGAAGATCCTACCATTTTTCACTTCATAATTGTTATATAATTTGCCATTCTCTCGCCAAGACTGCTGGAGCCCTTCTTCTTTACCTTGTACAAGATTTCGTTGCTTAAAAATGCGCCCGCTTTTGTAGTACTGGAGCTGCCTACCATGGGCTACTCCATTCGTATAGTTAGAACTTGTTCTTAGATTACCATTACGCCACCAAGTCTTACTTTCCCCTTCTTGTCGCCCGCTCTGATAAATTGCTTCATAGCTTATACTCCCATCCCTAAAAAACTTCTTGTACCTACCGTGTTTAAGCCCTTCCTTATACTGAATAGTACTGGATATCAGTCCAGATTCATAATGAGATTTGGCTTCTCCTGTAAAGGCATTGTCTCCATAGTAAACAATCCCTTTTGTAACATCCAAGCGCAGGGAATCGTCATTGACCTGTGTTACATTAACTAGGTCCATGACGATAGATGATGGGTCAATATCAGGCTTCGGTTTGCAGGAAATAAAAACCAACATCATGATCCCTACTATCACATATCTATTGTATATCGTTCGGTGTGCCTTGATAATCACCAGGAAATAGTAAATAATACTGATTTAAAAATGTTTCATTTTGAATGTGATAATGATATTCTCCATCCGGGTTGTGAATGGTAGGGCCAAAATGACCGCCTGAAGCATCCAAATCTGTAGGATAATCGCCTCCATCACTATCTCTGCGCCCATATAGGAAAAAACCATCCGCTATAATGCCAATTAGCTTTGCATCATCATTGGACCAGGCTTTGGGCTCTAAATGATAATGATAACTCTGCGGACCAGTGTGTGCAGCTGTATAATCTAATGAAGGAACCGCATCATCTAAGGGGACATTCGGCCCTTCTTCATCATTATAGATCATGGCTCCACTTACAGCCATACCGATGGGGCCCAAACCTGTACTGGTAGAGGAATTTGCTTTTTCAGGGTTAGCAGGAATTCGTAAGGTGTACGTGCCATTAAAGTCATCTATGTTTCCAGGGGCCATCGATTCATAACTGGTGGCAGTAGGTTCTACAAACAAAGGATGATTCTCTTCTGCGGCAGGAGTAACTAGCGTGTTCCCCATAGGATCGATGGCAACCCTCTCCGTGGTATTGGACCAATACGGAGATGTATGATTCGGATACCCATTCGACTCAATGACTACCTCATCACCATCCATTAAAATAGTAAAGTTATCTTGATCAAAATCTGCAAAGGCTGCATGCAAGGTGGCAGGATCGCTAGAACCATCATCTGTATCATCATCGTCATCATTATTCGAAACAAAACCAGTCGGCTGATCACAGTTTATTTGTGTAACATCCGGATTCCCCAGTCCATCGCCATCTGCATCTTCATACCAAGTGGATTCTGTGCAGTCCTCATCTCTACAGGCTACAAAAAGTATGGAAAAACTACCAAGAAAAAATAATAGCAAAGTAAGTTGCTTCATTATGTTTTATGTTTATATACTCTTAGTAGATTTTACATTCGCTTTCCTTCGCCCATAAGAAAAAAAAAACCAGATGTTTCCATCCGGTCTTAGTCACCACTCTTATTGTTTAATACATTACTCTTAAAATCAGCGCTAATTCTACTTACTCACGCTCACATCTGAAAATTACAATTGTCAACTCAATTACATACAATAGTCAACACCCCCTGTTCTGAATGCCCTATAATTTGTTCTGAATGAGTCATATAGCCGAAAAAAAGATGGGTGCCGAAGGATAATGTAAAAAAGGTCTACCTATAGGATAGATCTAGTAACATGTGAGTGCCAAGTGAATTTAAATATGGTAGAACTATTTTACTACGAATAACATCGAGAACGAAATCACTTATAATATGTGGAAGACAGGCCTAACGAGGTCTGCTTCCTTTTAAATTTTTAATTTACCTAGTCTAAAAGAACGTATTTATTCAAAGCGGAACGGTTGATATATCGAAAATTAAAAGAGGGGATCGTGATGAGATTCGAAGGTTTGCTAGATGTATAAGCCAATGGACCTATGGGTATATCCTACATCATACCCAAAATAGAAAGGATACCGAAGAGATCGTTCAAGATGTATTATTGGCAGCCATGAAGGGTATTCATTCCTTCCAAGGAAAATCATCGCTTAAAAGCTGGGTATACAGTATCGCAATTAATAAGGTGAAAGACTTTCAAAAGTATCAATTACGAAAAAAACGAAGGGGTCAGGTGATTTCGCTTCATCAAGAAGAAACCGTAGAAATCATTAGTTATAGACATCCCGAAAATATATTAGAAAGTAAAGAAAAAATAGCCTTAATCCACAGGGCAATATTTCAGCTACCCGAAAATCAACGACAAGCGTTACTATTAAAAAAATTCGAAGATTGTAGTGTAAATGAAATTGCTTCTATCATGGGACTAAGCTATAAGGCAGTGGAAAGTTTATTAAGTAGAGCCAAAAAGAATTTGAAATCTGCACTACTTAACATTGGACTAAAAAACATAAAAAAATAGGGACATGGATGAAAAAAGATTCACAAAAGAAACTATGTCATTTTATGAAGAACTCGATAAATCACAAGCACCTGATGAGTTTATCCATCGAATGGAAAATAAAGCAATAGTATACTTTAATGATTATAGACCCATGGCGCTTTCGTGGGTAGTGGGTGTAGCAGCAACGCTCTTACTATTAATTTCTGTAAATTTTTGGGTCTTACATCAGTCTAATTCCACAGTGATTAAGACCACAGATAGCTCTATTTTCGTACCTGCTCAAGCCTTGTATTATGAATAAGCAATCATTACTTTGGGTAGTACTCATTTGCCTAATGATTCTAAACCTAGCTTTGTTAGCTTTCATTTTTTGGAACACATCGGGTCCGAAACACAAAAAAAATGGGCGGGAAGCTCCAGAAGCATTTATCGGACGAGAATTCAATTTAAGTGAAACTGAATTAGAAACATTTGTAGCCAGTAAGAAATCACATATAGAAGCGGCACGAAAAATAGCCCTTGATCTAGAGAAAAGCTCTGTGAAGTACTACACTACTCAAAATGATCAAGAAAAACAAGACCATTTAGACGCGTTACTTCGATTAAGCAAAGAAATGTATGAAGTAAATGCAAAGCACCTCGCAGACCTAAAAGACTTGGTTGGGGATGGAAAAGAAGAGGAGTTACAGCGGTTCATTGAAAACCTGACAGGAGCTGCCCAAGCGCATCGGCACAGACCTCCCAGACACAGGAAATAAACGCAAGAAAACTTTTTCCAGAAAAATGTATTCAATAGGTATACTATCGAAGCATGAATTTAAATTATCTGGCTTTCTTTCTCATCTCATTTATTCCTTTGATCCTAGCTTTCTATTGGTATCATCCGGCCTCATTCATTTCTAAGTGGTCAGGGCTGATCTTTCATACACCCAAAAAATTTAATGGGCCTCGGTACCTCTTATACTTTCTACTCAGCTTTACATTGGTCTATGGATATATAAACCTCATTATTCACCAAATGGGCTTTTATGAATTGTTCTTCACGGATATAATGAAAGGTAGTAGCGAAGCCCAAAAGGTAGTAGATGACTTTTTAGCGGTTTACGGTGATAAGCATAGACATTTTGGACATGGCGTTTTTCATGGTGTTATTAATGCATTCGTATTTGCGTTACCCTTTCTCGGCATTCATGCAATCTTAGAAAATAAAGGAATGAAATATGTCATCCATCACCTATCCTATTGGATCATTTGTTCTGCCATCATCGGTGGGCTTATTTCTGAGTTTGTATAACTCGGCATATCTATCGGTATTCTAGT
>JAHDDO010000041.1:0-1632 GCA_020629315.1 Saprospiraceae bacterium
AATATTACGGGCATAAAAAAAGGACGATCCTACAAGAATCGTCCTATAAAGGGTGAAGATAATAACAATTCCCGAACCCTCGAATACATCTTTAAACTGGTCAAATACCTAAGAATACTGAGGTCTGAGTATAAATTGTAATTCATAGAATGTCATTTTTGGGCAAAATTTAGCGGTATTTGGAGAAAGTTCTCGAACTCTGTTTCGGGGGGATTACCATTGTGAGCGAGGTTCATTTTTAGGCATGTATTCATATTTCTTTATGTATGATTTTAAGTCTGATTTTATAAAATCTCGCTCATCTAAAATTGAATCAGCCCATTGCAACCACTTTTCGACTTCTGGTTCACTCAATTTTGACGATTTTATGCTATGAAGTTCTTCTTAGAAGAGTTTTAGATTGGTGAGTTCATGCCATTTCTGAGCATCTTGGATTAGTAAATCCTTTTTATCTTCTTCCCATTGCTTCATAGCTCGTTTTTCTTCTTCTATTTTTCTGAGGCGTTCTTGTTCCTTTCGTTTTATCTCCCATTCAATCTCTTTCTGAATTTCATCATCAGCTTTAACTTCTAAATAAGCAAATATCTTAGGTAGTTGTACTTCGAGGTCATCATATCCATCTTTCCATTCTTTGTCATTCCAACTAACACGACTTCTTATGGTCAGCTTACCACTGGGTACTAATGTGGTTCTGTCCCATCGTCCATCTGAAATAGTTTTACGATTCGACTTTTCAATGAATTTAATATCAAACTCCTGTCCTTTAATTGTGACTTTAGATTTCTTCCAATCAGGTTTTATAGAATGACCTCTCAGCTCCAATACAGAAATGAATGTTTCAATGATTCTAAGGAATCGAGACATATTGACTTTAGAAACTGTAACATATAAATTCTCACCGCCATAGGTATGCAACAACCCATCATATGCACCACGACGAAGTAATTCAGATTTTAAGCGTTTTATTAGAGGATGTCGATTCTTTAATTTCTTGGGAACAATGAAATTCTTTTCATATCCCTCTTTTAGTTCTTGGGTTAATTTGGTAACTCTATATTGAATAGTAGATTTTTCTTTTTGCTGATATTCTGCAATATTTATTTGTTCATCTACTAAGCCTTCAAGCATGGTTTTAGGTGGATTCTTTCCGAATTTTAATTTCGTCCAATATCCAGATTTGGGTCTTGGCAAATTATGTTCTTCGCAAATCTTCCGAAGTGTATAATCCTTTACATTAAGTTCCTCTGCAAGTTTTGTTATACGTGTTGACCATAACTTTTTATGTAATCCTTTGCGGCTTATTGTTTCCATACTATCTTTTGTTTACTCTTAAAATATAGAATGAGAGAGTAGTGACCGAATAAAAAGAGCCGATTTTTGGCACAAAACCAGCTATTTTTTCCAATTTTTTGTTCACAAACTGCACAGAAATATTAAAGTAAATAGCTGAAACCCAATACCAGTAAGGCTTTTAGAGCGAAATGAATAACGTGGGGTGAGGACAGAGAGAAAAATTGGTCAATTTTTCTTCAAATTTTCTGGATGTGATACTCCAAATAAGCAGCAATTGATTTTAAACTAAACTGCAAACGCATTTAAATCTTTAGAAAGTTGCTCATTTCCAATTTTGCT
>JAHDDO010000041.1:1732-14276 GCA_020629315.1 Saprospiraceae bacterium
AGTGTCTCTCACTCCTTTATTAATCAAAGTTTGATTAGCCAGAAAAGGCAACAAAACTTGATTAATAAATCCTTGAAAGTTCATCCCATCTTTAATTAATACTATTTGTCTTGCATAAACTCCCAAGCAAAAAGAACCATCAGGATTTATGTGTCGGTCAGGTATGGCAGGTATCTTTTGCGAACGTTCGCTAACTAAAGGAAATAACAAATGATTATCTGTAATCCTAAGACTTAGTTCATATTCTTCTATAAGTTCATCACCATCGAATAATTTAGCAACACAGTTTGCTACTGCTGATTCACGGTCTAAATCTTGAATAACAAATTCTTTACCTACATCAACAATATCATTAAATTGTATGCCCATCATACCAAGGTTTGGCAACTGATTGTGCTGCTATTCCATGTAATGCATTGTTTGCCGATTCTTCCTTCTCAACAAACCGAAATCTATCACCTAAATGTTTTCTCCACAACTTTGATGCTTTATGTTGTGAATCACAGTTTATTGCTTCTTGTGCATCATCTATGAACTCTTCCAACCTATCAAAAAAATTATTTTTGAATGTCGGATTATTATTCTTCTCAATAACATTATCATATGGTTGAGTTGGCATTTCTACATACCATGAATTAGATAAGCTACTTTGAACACCTTTCAAATTATTCAATAACGAAATATCATCTCTTTCTATCTCAACAACACTTTCTCTAATGGATAAGATTGTGAAAGCGAGACCTGATAACATATTATGACGGATGTTATCTCCCCATGCTTTCAGGTATTTACTAATTCGATGAGACTCATCAGATTTCTCATCACCATACCATGATACAAATTTCTTAGGCTGGCTTCTTTCAGAATCTTCATTTTTTATGCACAACATTGTTTCTTCGTTATTATTCCAATGATAGACAGGTAAGTCAATATGGAAATCATCTTTATAGTCTACCCGTATGCATCTCGATTTATGTATTTGTTTGTGAGTATGTCCTGCAACTGCATCATAAACCCAATTTTGTAATGTAGTCCCAGTAACATCTGGCTCTTGTTCAAATATGACCGCTAAATCTAAATCACATAAATTATCCTTAGTCTGAATCACATTCTTCATTTTGTATGAACCTTGAATAAAATATTTTGGAGTGTATTCAGGATGATGTGTTTTGAAATGATTGGTAATACGAGTCTTTAATTTCTCACGTTTATCACGGAGTTTTTCCTCTTTTGAATTGGTAATGTTCAAATCTGAATTGAAATCTAAAAAGTAACTATGCATGTTCGCCATGTGTTATGTTTTTTGGTGAAAAAATTGAATTGAGTACATTTCCGTGAGAGGCATGGATGGTGTAAGAAGAAGTTTCTGCCATCTTTTTAAATTGCTTAATAGATTTAGTTGTTGCTAAATCCATTTCTATTATTTTCTTTTGTTCTGCTGATAATTCATCTGGCTGTATTCTTATATATTCAATGTCTAAGGATTCTTTCAACCAATTCATTAGAATTTCATTTTGGAATTGTTGAGCTTGAATCCCAAAATCAAATATTTTACTCCCGAAAGACATCAGTGACCATCTTTTGTAGTTTTTAAATTTAGACCAGAACCAGTGTGGCTGTACAAGCGTCTTTGGATTCGTTGGAACAGTTGAAATACTTAAAACCCTAATTTTCTTATTTCCTTTGTTTAAATATCTGTATGCTTCAAGGACTCCTGTAAGAGCTGGGTCGTTTGCCCATATACCACCATCAATGTAATAACCATTTCGAGCTTTCGTATTTCTTATTTCATGTATCGGAAAATAGGTTGGAGCGGCACTGGTGGCTAATGCAACATCCACAATTGGTACATCTTTATCAATGTAGAGTTCTTTACTGGGAGAGCTTTTAAAAATAACTTGCTGCCCTTTATCCAAAGAATAAGATGGAATATTAACAGGGACAATTAAATCATCCATCACTGACTTCTTACCAAAAAAGTCGATAAGTAATTCTTTCAGTTTTTCGTTTGGGTACTTACTTTTAAAAGAATAGGACATTAGTGATTTAAACTTCCTTATAATTGGAGATATATCAGGAAATATTTTATCACCATTATTTTCATAAAAGTTAGAAATCGTTTTCGCAGGATTACCTTGTGCGAGTGCAAGTGCTATGAGACCACCAGTGGAAGTGCCACATATTAGGTTGAAACACTCATAGCTTTTGAATCCGTATTGGGATTCAAGGAGTTCAAGGAGCTTGGCGGAGTACATTCCTTTTATGCCGCCACCATCTATGGATAGGATGTCAAAATAGTTATCACTCTGCATCTTTATGTGAGGTTTGGTTGCTTAAACAATGTCAAATAGCAGACCATTCCATTTTGACTGCCATATTTACAGTGATTTATACATAATTGAAGAATTTAATATGAAATTATGACAGTCGAGACCAGTCATGTTAGGTTAATTTTATTGTTTAATCCTGATACCTTTCAGTAACGAGAATCCAGCTTTCAAAAATCCCATTAGTGGAAGCTGACATTATTACAAATATTTGATAACCAAGGAATTAATATCCATAATGAGGAACTAAATACACCGCCAGCTTTGTTTATTGAGGTGTAAAACAACCAATAAATAGATGAATCAAAATATAACACCTACTGTGACAGAACCTTTAGAATGGGAAACATGTATGATGTTGTTAGATGCATTAAAAGGCTCTGGTGATTATAAAAATTTTATGTTATGTAGTATTTCTTTCTTCATGGGTCTAAGGGTGTCTGATACTCGTTCTTTACGGTGGAGTGACATTTCGGGGGATAAATTGATTCTCCACGAAACCAAGACCAAGAAAAGACGTACAATTCATTTCGACCCGAAATTTATCGAGATAAGAGATTTTGTAATTGAACAATATGAAGGAATCCCAACTGGATTTATTTTTAGATATGAACGTGTAGGTGTAGCTAATAAACCAATGTCTGTTCAAGCAATCAACCTTCGAATAAAAAAGATATTCAAAAGATATGGGATAAAAGGTAAAGCCAGTTCTCATTGTTTCCGAAAAAGTTTTTGTAAAAGGATTTATTCATTAAACCCATCTGACCATACGTTAGTATTGCTATCCAAATTGTTGAATCATAGTAGTACCATAATTACACGAGCCTACATTGGATTAACTAACGACGAAATTAAGAACTGCTACTTGTCACTCAGTTCTGGAACACCAGTCTATTCCAAAGCATCATAGTAGAATAATGGATTGACCAATTAAGGTCAGCTCTAATGGATTACACCACCCTTGTTACAGCCTGAACTATATCTATTTCTTAGTAACCTATAAAACAACATTGCTGATGATTTTAAATCCAGACCACCTGAACTATGCTATCTCATTGCTGACTCAGGAGCAACAAAAATTAATTACTGACGGTGTCCGATATACGGCTAATTATTTTTCAGAGGCTATTCTTATTGGTGGGTGTGCAGTGGTGGCGTATATAAATGACTTTCGAGAGTTGACCCCAGACTTAGATTTTCTCATTGATTTAGAGATAGTGAAAGATAGGTTCACATTAGAAAATATAATTTCGAATCCATTAATTAACTCGAAGGGTGAGACAATAGGATTGTCTAATAGAGGCTTTACAGATTATATTGACTCCAAATCTGGTAACAAAAAATTGAATGACCTGATTATAAGTGAGTGTGATACTTTACATCTGATGGGTCATAAACTCAGGATTATCAATCCCGAATTATTGACAATTTTGAAATTAGAATTGTCACGGAACAAGGATTTGAATGACGCCTTTCTGCTTGTAGGTTCAAGATGTCTTAGTAGAAATTTGTATCTCAAATACCTTTCAGTGTTACGATATGATTTATCAGATTACCAATCTCTGCTTTCTTATTCAAAAATGCTGAAATAGGCACTCCCTGAGGGGAGTACCCCCGTACTGGTATCCCTAAAACACATATATTGGGGGGCTAAAAGGTATGAAGTCGATACATCTGTGAAGTGTATCTGGGGCTACAATTTTTTTAGTATTTAAAATGAGATAAACCAAACAGATTCTTGTTTAAATTTCTATCGGTAAAACAATAGATGTATCTTGGAACTTCTATACTCTCAAATTTTTTTTTGGAAAAAAATACAGATGATTGAAAAAGATCAAATTGATTTTATTGGAGATATACATGGTTATGCCGACCATTTAGAGAAACTCTTAAATCTTCTTCAATATGAGAAGATAAATGGAACATACAAGCATCCTGAACGTATGGTTGTGTTTGTAGGTGATTACATTGACAGAGGTGCTGACAGTCCAAGAGTAGTAAATATTGTAAGAAGTATGGTGGATGCAGGTGCTATTGCACTCTGTGGAAATCATGAATTAAATGCAATATGCTTTAATACAATAACTAAATGTGGATACATTAGACCACATAATATTAAGAATTTTAAACAACACTCTGCCGCTCTATTACAGTATCATGGAAAACAAGGTGAATACGATGCAAGCATTGAATGGTTTAAAACTCTTCCCTTGTTTATTGAAACAGAATCATTTAGGGCTGTTCATGCTACTTGGGACAAAAACTCAATAAAGTATTTATCCCATCATTTGCTGGATGGGACTTTATCCCCCGAACAGTATTTAGAATTATCAAATGAAGAATCTCAGCTTTTCCAAGCTGTTGAAATCACATGTAAGGGCAAGGAAGCCAGACTCGCTGAGGGAATCAGTTTTTTAGATAAAGATGGAGCTGAAAGGTTTGACATCAGATTAAAATGGTGGCAAAACCCACAAGGATTAACTGTAAAAGAAATGAGTGTAATTGAAAACCTTGAATTAGGACATGAATTGTTCGATGCAGCTAATTTGGACTATTATAAGGAAAATGAAAAGCCAGTATTTTTTGGTCATTATTGGCTGAAAGGTAAACCCAAGATATATCGAGATAATGTATGTTGTTTAGATTTCTCGGTAGCTAAAGGTGGGCATCTTGTTGCTTATAGATATTCAGGTGAAAAGATATTGATAAATGAAAATTTAGTATTTGTATGAGTACAGTTTTTCAGAATGCGGCTTATGTAGAAAATCAATTAGTTATGGAGATAAATATGGAGTATTAGTTTTTAACATAGAATCTACTGAAAAAACTCCTAAATACCCTGATGGTGTCACAACAGTAAATAGTTCCGAAGAAGTTCATACCATGTGTTTAGAATGTGCTAAAAAGTATGATAGCGAATCGGTGAAATCTTTGATTGATTAAAATCATATATGAGCAAATGAGCCTAACTTCCAATCAATCCGCAATACCATTTCTCGGTAAGAAAATGTCCTTCATTCGAGGTCTTGATCCATTAGGATTACAGAATGCATCCGAACGAACTTATTCAAAGCTATTGCAAGGATTAAGCAATGTTACCAATAGGATAAGATATTACAGTTTCTACTCTTGGCTCTTAGACAATTATGCAAAGAAGTCAGGGAGTACAGACCCAAAAGACCAAGAGCGATTTATTAGGAAGGCTGAATATACATTGGCATTGGCTTCGCAGTTTTCAGAGACTTCTATCGGTGGTGTAACAGGAAGTCTATTTGCATCAGGAAAAGTGAAGGATGGTACAACAGTATTCCCACTTATAGAAGGAGCATACAATGCAGAAGGTGGCACGGAAGGTTCATACTGGAAGTATCAGAATGGAGCATTTGGTCAATACTACATTGGAGTCCTAATGGACATGGGACTTATTGTAAGACGTGAAGATAATGCATGGGTTTTTGCAAGGACGAATACAAATGAAGAATTTATCACGGGGGAAGAATTGGCTACCGCATTTGATGCTTCCATAAGTTATAATACACGAAAAGTATTTTTTAAAATCCTTGAAGATGAACAAGCCACAAAAGAACAACTACAACAATTGTTACCAGATTTGAATATTTCACTAATAACACCCAATACAAAAGAATCAGAACTACTTCTGAAAATGGTTCTTCAAAAGGATACTCCCGCACAGATAGAATCTACTTCCAAATACAGAAATAGAACGATTCAATTGTTACTTAATTACGCATCAATAGAACAAAACGATTTTGCTGATAGAGATTTTGTCTTTGACTTATACACTAAGAAAGGTTACAAAAACGGTGCAGAGGATGAAACTTTAAGAGGATGGTATTATTATCAGATTAATGAGTTTTGGCAATACGCTTGTACGGCAATTCTTAATGGAACGCTATCATATTTACACGATAAATATAGTCCAAGAAATATTCCTGTATCGTTGCTGGTTGAAGAAATTTCAAATGAAGTAATCAAAATAAATTCAACAGAAAAAACTCTTCAATTAAAGGATGTTATTGAACAAACTGAACAAGACTTAATAACCATCTATCAGAATAATATCAAAAGTGAAGGCATTCTGAGAGTAGTGTCAGGTTTTCAAATTATATGGCGTCTTTACCTTGAAAACAAAAATGAACTGGAACGATTAGAAGGATTTGTTTATCCAGAAATTGCGAATCGAGATAATAAGTTTCATGTACTGTATTATCTCAGAAAAATAGATGGATTTTTAAAAACCGACCTGAACCAATATCTGCAAGGATTCCTTCTAACTTATATTATTTATAGACACCAGTTTGTAGCATATAAAAAAATTGGTGGTGGCTCTAAGACCACTCAAAAATTCATCATAGAGGATAATGCTATCCGTTATGTTGATAACTTCAACCCATTCTTCACATCTCCAAGAATCCAGAATCTAATGGCTTACCTGAGAGATTTGGGTATTTTGAATCAGGAGAATCAATTAGAGGAAAAAGGAAAAGAACTGTTGAGTCAAGAGGTATGGAGTTAATAAAGAGGCACAACATATTGGAGATGATTGGTGGTGATAGAAGGCGTTATCACTCAGCGATTATTACATCCTATTCTTTTGATTTTAATTTTTTTGAGAATCGTATCATGCCGTACTTTGCTGCGGCTAATATTAAAAATGTAAATCTCTTCTTGGATGGTATTCAGTTAGATACTACCATACAACATTCATCTGGACAAGAAAATATGGCGACTCGTTCTTATGCCAGAAACCCAATCTATGTAAAAGGTGCATTTCATCCAAAAATTATGTTACTGGTAGGTAAGAAGCATGGTCTTCTGATTATTGGTTCTGGGAACATGACTTCTTCTGGACTGAACACAAATGAAGAAATTTGGGCGGCATTCCATATGGACAATTTAGGTTCTAATAACATGCTCATATTTAGTATAGCTTGGAACTATTTACAAACATTTGCAAGTCAAATCAAAGGCTTCAACAAGGAACAATTTCAATGGATTAGAACATATGCACCTTGGATAAATGAAATAAGCAATTCTTCTAATAGCTGGGATATTAATGGTAAAGAGACAACAGCACTCTACAATGATAGTGGCACAATAAGTTCACTTGAAAAACTCTTAGATATACTTCCTAAAAATGAAAAACTGTTGAACTTAAATTTAGTATCTCCATATTTTGACGTCAACGGTGCTTTTGTAATTGAGCTAATGGAACAGACAAATCCACAGAATGTTAATCTTTTGATTGACAAAAACAGTGAACTGCTTCCAACCAATTTGGATATTAAGCAGCATCCAGAAATAAAAATATTTGACTGGGCTGATTGTGTGGATAGCTTTAATGATTCCAATAGGCTTCATGCGAAGATGTTACATTTTAAATATCACAACAAAGAGGTTTTATATTTCGGAAGTGCCAACGCTACAAAAGCAGCTTGGATAAATTCTGGTAGTAATGATGAATTTGGAATCGTACTTAAAAGAAACACGTCCACCGATTATTTTCAGGAATTAGGTATTGTTATCCCACCAGTAGAAAAAGCATTAGAGCTAAATGAACTTCCACCCAATAAAAATATTACTGGGACTTCATACGAAAAGAGATATATACTTAGAATTATCAAAGCAGAAAAAAATGGTAGTAAACTGACGTTATATTTTCATAAATCAATTGACGATGAATTAACATTGAAAATTCAAAACAGTTGGAATGAGGAGATAGAATCACACAATATATCATTCCAGAATCAAGAGGAACATTCATTACAAATAGAATGTCATGATGCGTTTAAAATTGCTCTCTTTTCAGGTGAGGAACAAGTTTCAAATTTTGCACTTATCCATTTAATAGAACAACAACTTCGATGTAATCCAGACCCCAACAGAGAAAAGTTTGAATTAGCATTGGACAATGCCTACAACAACCCATCTGATATTGCGAGTTTACTGGAATACTCATCATTTGATTGGGCAGATGATGATGGAGATGAAATTGAAGTATCAGAAAGTAGTGCAGGTATTTCTATCAAGAAAAAGAGGGTCGAAGAAAAAAAAGACTACAAAAATTTATCGGAAGAAGAATTTAATGCTGTTAGCGAAGAGATACTTCTAAGGCAACGAGAACTGTTAGAATCAAGTAATGTGAGAATAGCAGAATTTCTTCACCATTATAGTAAAGGCATGATAGTCAAAGATGAAGAGGTGTCAGAAAGTAGTGAACAAGCGATGATGGATAGTATGGATACAGATGGTGATGTGGTGCTTGTTGAATCAGTGGATGCAAAAAGACAATTTGAAGATGACGTAAAGAACCGATGGGCAATACACCGATACTTTAAGAATCAATTAGCCAAGTATCAGAAACCATTGTTACCTTATTTTAATTCGTCCGTTATTGGAGATTTAAAAACAAAATCTACCAATCTTAAATCAGTATCATCTATGCTTATCAGTTTTCAATTGATAGATATTTTTCATTCAAAAAAAATTAGTAATGAAAATACTAAGAACAGTGAAAAATATTTTGATAGCAATGAAGCTACGAACGTAAAATCAATCAAAGGTTTTTTGATGCATAACTATGGTTCATTTCTCATAAATACGATGGCTGGATATAGAGAATACGATTCCGAGCTGGTGCAAGAAAAACTAAATAATTCTAAAAAAGAATTGGGTACAAAGGCTTTGATTTGGATATTGAACACCTACTGGAAGGCGTCAGAACTCAAACTAAAGAATTGTTTGATATTAGATACACTGTATTCCTTATTTCCAACCGATGACATTCCCAATTTATCCAAACTGATATATAGAGATTCTAAAAACATATCCATCTCACAAACCACATTTGAAAGAAATTTTGCTGAATTTGCAGGCACTGTGCTACCAGCATATGAACAGTGGATTACTCAATACAATGCTAATAAGACTGCATTGATAAGAAACATTGAAAGCCTTGATGGTCAGAGCATTATGTTTAGAAATCGACATGGTTTTGCTACCGTAACAAGTATTAGGAAAAACGAGAATGGATTTCTATTAGGACTTTCAAAGGCTGGTTTTTCTATGGGTGATGAGGATGAATTACCAATTGTCAAAAACAATCAGTTTACATCTAAAGTTGTGATGTTTTAATTCCTTTTTACTGACACCACAAGTCTCCCATCTCAAATCCGTATCTTACCCACTTATTCCAATATTCATATGGCAAAAGCGAAGAAAAAAGAGAAATCAATAGAAGAATCCCTTTGGGACTCTGCCAATAAACTCAGGGGTTCAGTAGAGTCTGCGGAGTACAAGCATATAGTGCTGGGGTTGATATTCCTAAAGTATGCTGGTGATACATTCGAAGAACGAAAAGCGGAGCTGTTGGCTGAGGGTAAAGAAAAATACCTTGATATGAAAGACTTCTATACAATGAAGAATGTCTTTTATCTACCTGAGACATCCCGATGGTCATACATCATGCAGCAAGCTAAACAAGATGACATAGCACTAAAAATAGACACCGCTCTGAACCAAATCGAAAAGAATAACCCGAATCTAAAAGGTGCATTACCAGATAATTACTTTTCCAGATTGGGACTGGAAAAAAGTAAGTTGTCGGCTCTGCTGGATACGATAAATGAGATAGATACCATCAAGGACAAGGAGCAAGATATAGTCGGTAAGGTATATGAGTATTTTCTATCTAAATTCGCTTTGAAAGAAGGCAAGGGTAAAGGAGAGTTTTATACCCCAAAGAGTATCGTAAAATTATTAGCGGCTTTGATAGAACCATATCAAGGTAAAATTTATGACCCTTGCTTTGGCAGTTGCGGAATGTTCGTACAGTCCATCAAGTTTATCGAAGCTCATAACGGGAACAAAAAAGAACTGTCCATCTATGGTCAGGAGTTGACCAATACCACCTACAAGTTAGGTAAGATGAATCTGGCGATACGAGGCATTTCTGCGGACTTAGGTGAGTTCGCTGCGGATACATTTCATCGTGACCAGCATCCAGATTTAAAGGCAGATTATATAATGGCGAACCCACCCTTCAATCAAAAAATTTGGAGAGCGGATACAGAACTGGTTGATGATGCCCGATGGAAGGGCTACGATGTACCGCCTAAGAGTAATGCAAATTATGCTTGGATACTAAACATGGTCAGTAAGTTATCTGTCAATGGTATTGCAGGTTTTATATTGGCTAATGGTGCTTTGTCTGCGGGTGGTGATGAATACAAAATAAGAAAGAAGCTGATAGATAAT
This sequence comes from Saprospiraceae bacterium, assembly GCA_020629315.1. GTDB lineage: Bacteria > Bacteroidota > Bacteroidia > Chitinophagales > Saprospiraceae > JAHDDO01. Next base: position 12,337 of record JAHDDO010000041.1, read on the forward strand.
AATTTGGTGGAAGCGATTCTGATTGTACCACAAAATATGTTTTACACAACGGGTATTAGTGTAACAGTTTGGTTGATTAATCGAAATAAGACTCAACAATTAAAAAAGATAGGAGATATAACAAGAAACTATCGTCAACGTAATGAAGAGATTCTTTTCATGGACTTACGTCAAATAGGAGAACCGTTCGAAAAGAAATTTATACAGTTTAGTGATGAACACATTGACCAAATTGCGGGTACTTATCATGAATGGCAACAAACAGATAATCAATATGAAAACAAACCTGAGTACTGTCACAGTGTAACCAAAGAAGAAATTATCAAAAAAGATTATTCACTTGTACCCAGTAAATATATAAAGTTTATAAATCGAGATGAAGGTGTAGATTTTGAAACTAAGATGAAGAGCCTACAAACAGAAATTTCGGATTTGATGAAAAAGGAACAACAATCAAAAACTGCTTTGATGGATGTGTTTAAAGATTTGGGATATGAAATCGACTTATAAACGAATTGGAGATTACATAGAACGACGGAATAAGAAAAATTCTGAAAACCTATATCAGAGATTGTTGGGTATAAATATTGATAAGTATTTTATGCCATCTGTTGCAAATGTCATTGGCACAGATTTAAAGAAATATAAAGTTGTAAAACCTAATCAATTTTCATGTAATAGGATGCATGTGGGACGTGATTATAGGTTGCCAATTGCCTTGTCAAAAGAAGATGAACCGTTTTTAGTTTCACCAGCCTATGATGTGTTCGAAATCACCAGACCAGATGAATTGTTGCCTGAATATTTTATGATGTGGTGTATGCGTTCTGAATTTGACAGAAACACTTGGTTCTATACAGATACTGATGTTAGAGGTAAGTTAGGATGGGATTCATTTTGTGATATGACCATACCAGTGCCATCCCCAGAAAAACAACAAGCCATCGTTGACCAATACAACACCGTCAATGACCGCATCAAACTCAATGAACAACTCAATCAAAAACTGGAAGAAACAGCCCAAGCCATATATAAGCATTGGTTTGTAGATTTTGAATTTCCCAATGAAAATGGAAAACCGTATAAATCATCAGGTGGGAAGATGGTCTATAATGAAGAATTGGAGAAGGAGATTCCTGTGACATGGGAATCTATGAAGGTTGCAGATTTTTCCAAAACAATGAAAAGTGGGGGTACACCAAATCGGGGTACAGCGGATTATTGGAACAAAAGGGATTTCCCTTGGCTTAAAACTGGGGAATTAAAGAACCAAGTAATCATAGATGCCGAAGAATATATTTCGGAATTGGGATTAAAAGAAAGCTCTGCTAAAATGCTACCAGTTAATACTGTTTTAGTAGCAATGTATGGTCAAGGAGAAACAAAAGGACAAGTAGGATATACAAGAACAGAAGTTTGTACTAATCAAGCCTGTTGTGCTATGATATGTGAAAATCAAAAAGAGAGTAGTTACTTATATTACCATCTAAGAGTCAATAGGGATGAAATAGTAAGTATTGCTATCGGTGGAGCGCAACCTAATCTGAGTAAAGACATTATTGAAAATATTGAAATACTTCGTCCTTCGGATGCTGTATTGGAAAACCATCCATTTATATCAATTCTCAGTAAAAGAGAGCTATTGACCAGAACTAATGTTCAATTGGAAAAAGTAAAGTCTGTTCTTCTATCAAAGATGGCTTCAAATAAAAATTAAGGAATTCGTACTCAACAAGTCACATCTTTAAGTTTACAATTCCAATATATTTATTACATTTGTAAACCCAATTGAAATCCGCAAGCTCAATTGGACGTTAGATTAGTACACAACCAAACACGAGAAATATGCAAGCATTGGTAGCCCAGCGTATCAAGTCTGCTCGCATCCGAGCAGGTCTATCCATGAGGGAATTGTCCGACCAGATGAATGGTATCGTGAG
>JAHDDO010000041.1:14376-25912 GCA_020629315.1 Saprospiraceae bacterium
ATGGCAAGAGCCAAGCACTTAGGCATCATCAGTGATGACCGATATATACAGTTCCGCAAATGGATTAACCGTACTGGTAACAGAAAAGAAGAAGGTCTGGGCGAATACAAAGGCATAGAATCTTCCAATCGTTTTAACCAGCTTATCTATCGTGCTGCTGCTGAGGAGATTATTTCATTGAGTAAAGCCGCCAGCTTGGCAAATGTGAAGTTGGCAAAATTTAGGGATGATTTTGTGGCGATATAAATACAATAGCTAATGGCATTATTAATCAATATACAAGACCTTCTCAATCAAAATAAAGTAGAAGGCGAACGTATCGAGTTCAAAAAAGGATGGAATCCAGATGCTATCATGAGAACGGTTTGTGCCTTTGCCAATGATTTTGAAAATACAGGAAGTGGATATGTATTGATTGGTGTAGATGAAGAAGATGGTGTTGCAGTCAGACCAGTAGAAGGCGTTCAACTCAATCAAATTGATAAAATACAACAAGAGTTGCTGGGCTATTGTAACCAGATTCAGCCAAGTTACTTTCCGAAGATTTCAGTGGAAGAAGTAGATGGTAAAAAGTTAATAGCACTTTCGATTCCTGCTGGAAGCAATAGACCATACAAAGTTCCAGATAGTGTCACCTCAAAGAAGAACAAGGTTTATAATTATAGGATTCGTTGGGGTTCAAATAGTATTGTTCCCAATGAAGAACAAGAAACCGAACTTTTACAACTTACCGCTAACGTTCCATTTGATGACAGGTTGAATCAAAATGCATCTGTTAAGGATTTAGATTTCGGATTGATGCGTCAGCATTTATCAGAGACAGGAAGTCGATTGTTTGATGACAGTGCTGGAATGTCTATTGAAGAATTAGCTGAGAAGATGAATCTTTCTGCTGGTGCTGATGAGCATCTATTTCCGAAGAATGTAGGTCTATTGATGTTTAGTGCAGACCCGACAAATTTCTTTAAGTCAGCTCATATTGATATAGTTGAGTTCCCAGATGGAGAAGGTGCAGCGACTTTTTCTGAGCAAGTCTTTAGTGGTTCGATTCAGCAACAGCTACGAGATGCATTAGCGTATCTAAAAATCAATGTTGTAAAAAGTAAGGTTATGAAGTCTGCTGATTCAGCTAAAGCACCTACCATTTACAGTTACCCTTTTGCTGCTTTAGAAGAAGTTCTGCCTAATGCAGTATATCACAGAAATTATGAAGAGTCCGAACCCGTAGAAATTAGGGTGCTACAAGATAGAATGATTATAACCAGCTACAATGGTGCTGACCCTTCATTGAAACAAAGAGATTTTGATGCTGGAACTATTAGAGCCAGAAGATACCGTAACCGTAGAGTGGGTGAGTTTCTTAAAGAACTTGACCTTACAGAAGGTCGTGGTACAGGTATTCCACGTTTACAGAAAGCATTAAAAGATAATGGTTCTCCACCTGCTGTTTTTGATGTAGATGACCCTGAACGTAGATACTTTGTGGTGGAGATTCCTATTCATCCTGAGTTTTTGATGAGGTCGGTAGATGCTGCAATAGCTTTTGATAGACTAACGAAAAGACAACACCATATACTCGAACTACTATTCGATAATGATATGATTACATATCCCGAAATGGTAAAGAAATTAGCTGTTAGTTCTACTACTATCCAAAAAGATACTGATGCAATGAAGGAACTGGGAACAATAAGCAGAGCAGGAACTAAAGGTGGAACTTGGTTGATACACTACCAAGAATAGTAATAGATATAGTAGAATAGTGGTAGAATAATAATGGTGGAGTTATATAGAAGCAAACACAAGAAGTGGTAGAATAAAAAGAACTGTGTTTGATGACTTTGGTGATATTTAGCTTGTGTATCACTTAAATTTAATAGTCTGATTATCAATGGATTGATGATATATTGTTCTTTAGCTAAGTATTATATTGAGATAGATAAACAATTATTGGGTGGTAGAATAAGTGGTAGAATAAAGCAGTACGATAAAAGGAGAAGATGGTCTCATAGACATAAAGGTGGTAGAATAAGTGGTAGAATAATAAAGATGCTGGTGCTACTGATGCTGGAGTTGCAGGTGGAAATGGAGATGGAGGTGCAAGTAGTGCAGTTGTGGTAGGTGGACTTACAGTGTTTACTGGTGGTGCAGATACTTGCTGGAGATGGATGGAGTACAGGTGTAGGTAGTGTAGTTGTGATGCTGGAGCTGCTGGTGATGCTGGAGCTGTTACTGGAGGTGTAGCAATAATAGTAGGTGGAAGTAACTGGCAGCAGTATGGCAGATGACAGTAACAATAAGATATAGATGAAATAACAATGACTAAAAAATTCACAGAGACACAATTAGAAGCAGTATTTGCAGAAGTAATAGGCAGTGAAGGCTATCCACATCTTTTGGGTAATGAAATTGCTCGTGCTGATGATGAGGTCATTATAGAATTAGACCTTAAAAAGTTTTTATTAGATAGATATAGTAATGAGTCACTGACAGAATCAGAGGCTATCAGTATCATTAATCAACTTAAAAGACTCCCAGCATCAGATTTGTATGAAACCAATAAGACCATCATGAGATGGTTGTCAGATGGGTTCATATTAAAGCGTGAGGACAGGTCACAAAAGGATGTATATATCCAACTCATAGATTACGCTGGTCTCAATGTTCAATTACAAGGTAATGACTTAGATAATGTATGGGCAGACCCAGAACAGAAATACGGTGAGGATAAAAATATCTACCGTTTCGTAACCCAATTAGAAATCATAGGTTCATCAAAAAGAATACCTGACGGAATAATTTATATTAATGGATTGCCTGTTGTAGTTCTGGAATTTAAAAGTGCTATAAGAGAAGAGGCGACCATACATGATGCATTTGTTCAACTTACCACCAGATACAAGAGAGACATTCCTGAATTATTCAAGTACAATGCGTTTTGTGTCATAAGCGATGGCGTAAATAACAAAGCAGGTTCATTCTTTGCACCCTATGAATTTTGGTATGCATGGCGAAGGATTGTAGGACTGACCAAAGATGTTGATGGCATAGATAGTATGTTTACTCTGATTCAGGGGATGCTGAATCAAGACAGATTAAGAGATATTATTAGAAACTTCATCTATCTACCAGATAGTTCTAAGAAGGATGAAAAAATAGTATGCCGCTATCCACAGTATTATGCTGCCAGAAAATTATTTGAAAATATAAAGTCTGCTCAGAAGCCAGACGGTGATGGTAAAGGCGGTACTTATTTTGGTGCAACTGGATGTGGAAAAAGTTTCACAATGCTGTTCCTTACAAGGTTGTTGATGAAGAGCATTTATTTTGAAAGCCCAACCATCGTATTAATCACTGACCGTACTGACTTGGATGAACAGTTGTCAGGACAGTTTACCAATGCAAAGAAATACATCGGTGATAATCTGGTAAAAAGTGTGGAAAGTAGAGCTGACCTAAGAGACCAATTGCAAGGACGACAGAGTGGCGGTGTTTTCTTGACCACTATCCATAAGTTTACAGAAGATACAGAATTACTAACGGATAGAACGAATGTAATATGTATCAGTGATGAAGCCCACCGTAGTCAGACCAACTTAGACCAGAAAGTAAGGGTGACAGAAAAAGGGGTGAAGAAAACCTATGGTTTCGCCAAGTACCTGCATGACTCATTACCAAATGCCACTTATGTTGGGTTCACTGGTACGCCAGTGGATGCTACCTTGGATGTGTTCGGTAAGGTGGTGGACTCATATACTATGACGGAATCGGTGGTAGATGAAATCACAGTGAGGATTGTTTACGAAGGTAGAGCTGCTAAGGTGGCGCTGAAAAATTCCAAACTGGAAGAGATAGAGAACTATTATGAAGAGGCTGAAAAGTTAGGTACAAATGAGTACCAGATAGAAAAAAGCAAGGAGCAGACCGCCAACATGAATGCTATCTTGGGAGACCCAGAACGTTTGGATGCTATCGCCAGAGATTTTGTTGAGCACTATGAAAAAAGGGTCAATGAAGGTGCTACTGTTAAGGGCAAAGCAATGTTTGTTTGTAGCAGCAGGGAAATTGCTTATGACCTGTATAAAAATATCATCGAACTCAGATCAGCATGGGCTGAAATAAAAATAGCGGAAGAAGGTGTAGAATTAACAGATAAAGAGAAGAGAGAAATAAAACCAATGGAACGGGTCAAGATGGTTATGACAAGAGGGAAAGATGACCCAGAAGAGATGTACAATGCATTAGGAACTAAAGAATACAGAAAAGAACTTGACCGCCAGTTTAAAGAAGAGAAATCCAATTTTAAAATTGCCATCGTCGTAGATATGTGGTTGACTGGTTTTGATGTTCCTTTCTTAGACAGTATCTATATTGACAAGCCTATCAGACAACACAATCTCATACAGACCATTTCCAGAGTCAATAGAAAATTTGCTGGCAAGAATAAGGGATTGGTCATTGATTATATAGGTATCAAAAAGTACATGAATCTGGCACTCGCCAAATATAATAAAGGTGATGATGGTAACTTTGAAGATGTTACAGAATCTATCATCATTGTAAGGAATCATGTAGACCTACTGAATAAGATTTTCCATAAGTTTGATAGTTCAGGATATTTTGATGGTACACCTTTACAACAGCTAAATACGCTGAACCAAGCTGCTGAGTTTGTGCAGGTCACTAAGGAGTTAGAGAGTCGTTTTATGGGGCTGGTGAAGAGGCTAAAAGCAGCTTATGATATTTGTTCAGGTAGTGACCAGTTACTGCAATCAGAACGAGATACTATTCATTTGTACTTAGCAGTCAGGAGTATTGTATTTAAACTGACCAAAGGTGATGCCCCCGATACAGCACAGATGAATGCGAAGGTCAGAGAGATGATACAGGATGCATTACAAAGTGAAGGAGTTGAAGAAATTATAAAAATAGGAGAGGATACAGAGACTCAGCAAGACATATTTGATGAAGATTATCTTGCCAAAATAGATAAGATAAAACTGCCTAATACCAAAATAAAACTGCTGCAAAAGTTACTGGCTAAAGCCATTGGCGAGATACGAAAAGTGAATAAAGTGAAGGGTGTCGACTTCACAAAGAAGATGCAATCATTGGTAGAAAAGTATAATGAACGCAAAGAAGATGATGTCTTACGCAGTGAAGTATATGAAGAGATGGCTGAACAGTTAACAGAGTTAATTATTCAGGTAAGACAAGAATTTAATGCAGGGGACAACTTGGGTATAGACTTTGAAGAGAAAGCCTTTTATGATATTCTGAAAACGCTTTGTGTTAAATACGATTTCACATACCCAGAGGATAAACTATTAACCCTGTCGAAAGCTGTTAAGGTGATGGTAGACCAGCAGACCAATTTCCCAGATGCTTTTAAAAGGGGAGATATTAAGTCAAGCATAAAAGTTGAATTGATACTTCTATTGGATGAACATGGGTATCCACCAGTGGAGAGAGATGAGGTTTATGTTGAGATATTTGAACAGGCAGAGAATTTTAAGAAGTATAAATCTTAAGTCTGGTAATGTTACAGTTGAAAGTCTTAGCGAAAAAAGCCAGAATTGAAATTGAGGATGCTGCCATTAAAAAATATAAAGCAACAGGACTGATAGCAAAACAGATTGATGATGAAATTGAGGATTACCAAATAATAGTTTCAGACCTGAACAAGAAAATAGCTGAACAAAATAAATTGTTATCCACAGCAATAATAGATAGTGAAAGGAAAGAGATAGGTAAAGAAATTCAACGATTGTCTGTTTTAGTAAAACCAAAAAGCGATAGACTTAATTACTTTAAACAACTAAAAAAGATTCATCTTAAAAATTACGCTGAGTTCAACTTCTCCATTGACATTACATTTGACCCCCTAATATCAAATCAAATTATTTTAGATAATTTAAAATCAGAACAACCGCTTGATGAATTTACATTGTGGTCAGAAGCTCCATTAAAAAATCTCGAAATTCTCAGATTTAAAAATGATGTTCAAGATGTGTATGAATATTTACCATTAGAGTTGCAGAACGAAGAGCATAACTATGTCATTGAGGTTCTTCACAAGTATCTGAAAAATAAGTTATTTGTAGTTTTAGGTGACCCACGCAAGTTTGACATCAAGGATAAGGCTATCCAATTTTTAACTGATTTAAAATACTATACGAAGAATGATTTCTATGTCAATCAATGGTACGGCAGAGTTACTGATGAAATAAGAAATGAAAACTTTGAGATGACACTTGTTTATAGCAATAGGTACTATGTTCGAAATACATCACATTATGCTATTGATTTACCTAAAAAGCAAATTTCATTAATCACACGTATAGGATTAGTGGGAAGTAAACCCGACTTAGAGACTTACAGTTGTGCATTCTTTTTGCTGTTATGCTCTAATGGTTTCAAATTTCAAAGACAGAGGATAGAGGTAAACGGTAAGCAATTAAGTCTTGCTAATCTTTTTGCAAAGAGTATCATTTTTTCTTTAGGTAATCATTGGAATGATTTATCTGAGATAGGCGAATTATTGACTGCGATGGGAATTGGTCAAATTAATATTGATGACATAAAATCCCAAATTGAGTATTGGAGAAGCTACCATGACCTACCAGATATAATGAATAAAGATAAAAGCCGAGTGTTGCGAACAGTGTCAGATTATTTAGGTGGAAAGAAAAGGTTTGGTTTCTATACATCAATAGATTTAGATAATCCAAAGTTGTCAGAAGAGGATGCAATAGAAAAACTTAGAAATAAGTGGCGTAATAAATATGATGATGTTTCATCTTACTTTAAGAAAGTACAGCTGACAGCAATGGCAGAATGGCAGAAAGACCCAGTTGCATATATTAATTCTCAAATCCCAGATTGAATTTTGTATTTTTAGGAAAGGCAATGTCTAAATACTGTAAGTACTTACGATAAGACTCCGATTAATTATTTTTCAAAATTAGTTTTTACCAAGTCTTGCCTTCTTAGCCCCCATATTCATTGGGCTTTTCTGATAGTTAAGTCAGCTTTTTCAAAAAATCGGACAGTTTTCGAACCCAAATTTCAGGCTCATTTTTACATCGTGGTTGGGTATTTCAAGCACATGACGTTCTAAAAATATAAACTATGAGCGATGTAAAAATGAGCCTATTCAGGGGCTTTTCTGATAAAAATCCTGAAACAATAACTGAATCTCAGTTTGTAGATTTAATTAAACATGACCAATCTGTAAAACACATTATTCAATCAGCACGTGATGCACTGGGTGAAAATGATAGGAATTTATATGATTCTATCAAACAACAACTCCCAGCAGTTACAACTTCTGCCATATGTGAAGGCGGCAGAAAAAAGTCTGACATTAAGGAGTTGAATAATCTATTATGTTTGGATGTAGACAAACTACAACCACATGAATTTGAAAAACTGAAATCAGAATTTCAAAATTGGAAACATACAAGAATCTTATTCACGTCTCCATCTGGAAATGGACTAAAAGTAGTAGTCCAAACTAACGCTGATTTAATCAACTTCAAGGAATCGTTTCAACAAATTTATGATTACATTCAAAATGAATTTAATGTTGAATGCGACCCAGCATGCAAAGACCCAAACCGTTTATGCTTTCTCTCACATGACCCTCAGGTCTATTATAATCCTGAAAGCGATGTGATAGAATATGTTGAACCAGAACCATCTGTGCCAACACCTGCACCAGTAGTTAATAAGATACGCAGAGTAAAAAAGAATCCAACTGCTACAACTGCCACTGCTGCCATAGATGTTCCTACTCCTATACTTCGACAACTTGAAAAAGTAGAAGAGTTCACTTCGCGGATAAGCAAGTTTGAAGAGGGTAATAGAAACAATTACATACACCTGTTTGCTTCTAACGCAAACAGGGTCGGTATAGACGAGTCGCATGTTGATGCATATTGTCAGAAGTTTGTAGATGTAGATTTTACGGAACAAGAAATTGAAAAGATTATTTATCCTGTTTATTACAGAAATCAAGATGAATACTCTTCATCGAAAATGAGTTTACCAAAACATGATTTCAAAACTATTGCAGAGGAAGCATCTATAAGTGAAGATGTATTTCAAAATCTTCCATCGAAAATATATGAACTGGTGAATTATTTTTCGGGACAAACAAGAGATGTAGTCTTGTTATCCTTGTTAGCATCACTTAGCGGTGCTATGTATTGGATTAGAGGCTGGTTAAGCGATTATGTAATATACCCCAATTTATTTGCTATGCAAATAGGTAATGCTGGTTCAGGAAAAGGTGCAGCTCAGCATTCAATGGATGTTTTGAAAAAAATAGAAGAGTGCTTCAATGACTCTTACGACGTTTTTGATAACACTGAAAACTTAGGTTTAGTAATAGCAGGCAACAATTCTGTGTCAAACATGGTGATAAGAATAAAGGATAATAAAGGTGCAGGTATCATATTTGAGACCGAAGCAGACGCCATGAGTAGTAATTATGGTAATGAGTGGGGTGATGCAACGGATAAGCATCGTAAAGCATTCCACAATGAAGCTATCAAATATGAGCGGATGGAAAACGGTATTCATTATTGCCCATGCCCTCATTATTCTATTAATATTACGGGGACACCAGACCAAATTAAAGGTATTGTAAGAAGTAAAGAAAATGGGATGGTAAGTCGTTTTATATACTATTTGCTTCGGTCAAACCCAGAGTATATTAAACAACGTCCAAAGAAAAACGGTCAAGTCAGAATACATAAAATTAAAGAATTGACAAATGATGTTTTGGGTAAATGGTATGCTGGATTTAAAGGTAAAAAAGTAATGTTTGAATTAACTGACCAGCAATGGACGAAGTTTGATGAGATTAATGCCGAACTATTTTACAATTGGAAAATGGAATACGGTATAGATAAACATGATTTGATTGTTAGGAACAATACGATGAAGTTTAAAATCATGATGATAATTACTGCATTAAGAACTAATGGTGAGAACATTGTAGAAGAAGGACAAGTAATAAAATGTAAAGATGTCGATTTTGATATAGCTATGAGTCTTGGTGAGATTATTTTTAAAGGCAGCTTGTACGCATCTGAATTAATTACAAATAAAAATAATTTCAATAGTAGTAATAGTTATTTGCCGTATGGAAAATTAGATGAAGTTTTGAATAGGCTTGAACCAAAATTTAAAACTGCCGAGTATATTAAGTCCTGCAATCAATCTAATATTCCAGAACGTACGGCTTACCGTTACCTCAATAATTGTGATAAAATTAGACGTATTAGACGAGGGTGGTATGAAAAAATTGCTTCATAAAAAATAGCACAAGACATGAAAAATAAAGTAATAAATATAAACTTGTTCAATGACCAAAATAATAGAGAACAATTTCTAAGACTTGTAGGCGAAATTATCTTCACCTATCAAGTTCAGTTAAAAATTAAATCACACGTTGCGAAAGCAGCATAAAAATAAAGTCATGAAAAAAATTATTAAAAACGTTAGCACAATTTCTAATAACAAAACATTAATCAAAAGTCCTTTACTAATTTATTTAGCTGCTGACCAATGGGAGCAAAAAGAATCTAAATTATTAGGTCAAAGTATAAAGATGGCTGAGATTGAATCTCGAAAAATAAGTGAAAGAACGAAAAATGGATTAAATGCATGTCTGAGAGAAGGGTATTATATGGCATCAGCACCATTTGGTTATACCAGAGAAAAAAGGAGTACCAATCACCATATACAAAGGAAGTTATTAGTACCTGACGGTAACGCTGTATTTGTGAAAGAGGCATACCGTAGGGTCGCAGATGGTGAGCATCGAACTGCGGTATATGAGGATATGAAAAAAAGATACAATATTAAACTACCTAAATCTTCATTTTTGAGAATGTTTGCTAATCCCGTGTATAATGGAAAGATATTTTATAAAGAATTTAAAGGACAACCAGCATTCGTTGTTGATGGAAAACATGAGGCTATAATTGATGATTTGTTATTCCATAAGGTTCAAGTTGCCATTTCGAAAACAATTAAAAATAATTAATCATGGACATTACAGGCGGTTACGCATTTTTAACAAGATGTTCCACAGAGGAACAAAGCAAGAATGGTTTTAGTCACGAGTACCAGTTGACAGAATTGAAAAGAGCAGTCCAGCATTGTAGTGGAGCTACATTTATGGGTACATATAGTGACACTATTTCTGGAACAACATTTAACAGACCTAAGTTATTGGAGCTTTATAATTTCTGTAAAGATAACAGAGGATTGATAGCATATGTGTTGGTACAGCGTTGGGATAGATTTGGAAGAGACTTAGAAGAAACCACCAGATGGATAAGGCTTTTTAAAGAGGTTGGTGTTGAAGTGAATTGTCCCAATAATAAATTTGATTATAGTGACCCTACTCACATTTTGATGAAGGCAATTCATTTAGGATTAGCTGAAACAGAATCTCGAAAGATAAGTGAAAGGACTAAGAATGGATTGAATGCAGGTTTAAGAGAAGGTTATTATATGGCATCTGCACCGTTCGGTTATTCCAGAGAAAAAAAGAATACCAAACATGATAACGAGAAGCAGCTATTAGTTCCTAACGACAACGCTGTATTTGTTAGAGAGGCATACCGAAGAGTTGCAGATGGTGAACATAGAACTGCGGTTTTCAAAGACATGAAGAAACGCTATGACCTAAAATTAGCTAAGTCATCTTTTTTCAGAATGATGACGAACATAGTATATGTTGGACAAGTTTTCTGCCCTGAGTTCAAGGGTGAACCAGAAATTATAGTTACTGGTAAGCATGAGCCTATAATTGATGAATTGTTATTCACTAAAGTTCAGGTTGCAATAGCGAAAACAGAACCTATAAGAAGTTGGAGTTGGTCATACCGTGATAAGGATGATAATGAGTTTCCCTATAAACCAATCTTGTATTGCAATCTTACAGGTAAGAATATGTCAGGTTCTTTTGCTAAGAAGAAGTTTGCATATTATCATCCGACTAAGGGCAAAGGGATGAGAATAAGAATGGAAAAAGCTCACGATATAGTTGAAAAGGCAATCGAAGAGTTATGTTACAATTACCAACCATCTGATGTTCAAATTGTAAATAACTTTCTTCAAGAAAAACAAAAGCCACAGAGAGATTTTGTGAAGCAACTTGAAAAACAAAGAAAGAACTACAAGAAGAGGATGGTTAAAATCAGAGAAGATTATATGGATGGTAAAATTACTGATGCAGAGGACTATGAAAACTTTAAATCGGAATTGAAACCAAAGATTGACCAGCTTACTGTTGAGATTGAAAATGCGAAGGCAAGTAGTCTAATTGATGCTGCACTCACTTATGAAGATATGGCAGCAATGTATAGCTTACCACAACTGATGGCAATGGCTACAAATAAACAACGTCGTAGACTCCTTGAATTGGTGTTTCCAGAGCGAATTACCTTCAATGATGAAAAAACAAAAGTTCGAACCACCTACATCAATGAATTGTTCACTCTAAACAACACAGAAT
>JAHDDO010000085.1 GCA_020629315.1 Saprospiraceae bacterium
AATAAAGTGCCTGCATATCCATTCGAAATATAACGACCACTGGCTTCCAAAGACCAATCTTTTTTTAACGAAAATATTTGAGAAATATCGATTGAAACAAACGGATTGGAGAGAGTCATAATTTCTTTTTCAACTTTCAGTTCATCTCTTCTCCAAAACCCATCTATAGAATATCTTGATTCCCAAAAGGAGGTGAAAGAATATGGGAACCCAAGAGAGAAACCATATTGTTTTCGGTCCTCAAAATTTGCGCCCAATAACAACAATAAGCTACTTTCCTGATTACGCTGTGGTATCCCTGCAATAGGGGCATTATCATGAGAAAAATATACCTTACTGAACCAAGCTCCTTTCGTAAAACTACATTCAAGTGTTCGGTTTAAATTGGGTAATATCTGAATGTTTCCAGTTAATAAGGTATTAGGATTCAAGAAGAAAAATGCAGGTGCTAAATCTTGAAATCCTGGCCTAGAAATACGTTCTCTATATGATAGGTTCAATGCTATATTTTCACCTATTTGCCGGCTTATGGTAAAAGTTGGGAAGGGGCGCGAGATGCGACGTTGGACTCCTTCGAGCCCGTTAACTAAAATCAAGTCATAGTCTTCATATCTTACCCCTCCTGAGATAGTATATTTCGTTGTAAGGCTACCTTCAAAAGTCAAATAGCCGGCATATATTTTTTCTTCTAAATGTGTTTGATCACTAAATAAATTTTCAAGTATCGGGTCCGCTCCATTATTGGATAAGGTCATACTATTTAGAATCTCAGCCACACTGGCTTTAGCTCCAACTTCTATTTCCCAATTTTCAAATACTTCGGAAGAAATGTCCATTTTGAAAACATGAAAATCGAATGGTGTTTCTTTCATAGTATGGAAACTTGACTCATTTTGGAGTTCATTTTCTTTATTAAATTGTTGCCATATATAATCTGTTGGGTTTTCAATATCGAAGTTGATATAGTCATAATCAAAACTCAATGAGGTAGCGTTAGTAATTTTATGACTTGTGTGAAAGCTGAAATTACTTTGATCGGTTTGATTCAGCTCACAACCTTCTAATACGTCAATAGGAAAAGGAGATATGGACCCGGTATAAAACGTCTCCGTCTTGGAATGATCCAAGGCCCAATGTCGTCTAGCAAATGATCCAAAAATATCTAATGAACTAGCTTCAGTGATATCAAAAGTTACACCCAATTTAGAACTGTAATTTGCAATGTACGCTGGCCTATAACTAAACTGATCGCTCTGCAACACGCCCGCATCAAATTGGATGTCTGAAAGGATACGTGAGTTTTGAAAAGTATAATCTTGATTTGTTGATGCATCCCCATAAATATTTATAGCGTCCAGACCATAATTAAATAATACGGCGCCTCCATATTTAGGCCGTTCGCCATAACCGGCATTAATAGAAAATTGACCGTTGAATCCCTTAGAATCTGATCGCTTTAAGGTGATATCGATAACACCTCCTGTTCCCTCTGCATCATAGCTTGCTGGAGGATTGTGTATTAACTCAAGTGATTCGACTTGATTAGATGGGATCGAAGAAAGATATTGAAACAAATCAGCGCCTTCTAGTCGAATTTGCTTTCCATTTACAAACACCTTAACATTGGTTCTCCCCATCAAAGTCAATTGATTAGTGACCCGTTCCGCTCGAACTGTTGGCGATTTTTCTAGTAACTCAAGAATGTTGGATCCAGCGGCTGTAGGCAAACTAGAAACATTTATAATAGTTCGGTCAACCTTCCTACTAAAAGGTACCTTTTGTCCCGATATTGTTAGTTGATCCAATGTAATTCCCTGCTGATCCAGTACAATATTGTCCAAATCAAATTGCTCTTCTTGAATGTCAATTGGAATGGTTTTACTTGCATAGCCTATACTAGAAATATATAAGCTGCAGATTCCTTTCTCGAGATTTGGTATAGTAAAGTTTCCATTTTCATCAGCCAGTTCTCCAGCCACAAACGAATCATCCGGGTCATGCACTACTACATTGGCAAATGGAATAGCTACTCCTTCAGCATCTATCAAGCGGCCGTACACAGTACTCTGCCCGGATACATAAAACTGAAAGGACATTACAATCAGTAGGCTTCCTATCTCTCTTAACATAGTGATATAATTTCACCTACAAGATTAATCGGATTACATAGTTCAAAAATAAATTCGTGCCGAATGCTATAACTGCCTTTACGAATACTCAAATCTTGGATAGAACGGCTGTATTTAATGACGAATAGCTAAAAGACCGTTGGTCCACATTTTCGAAAACTTCATCATGCTAGACCAAGCTTTCGTCATTTGAAATTCCATGCATTGTTTTAGCCCTTATTTTTGTATTGTGGAAATATTTAAAAAATATGAAAGCTGGAACTGGAAGCGCATACGAAGGCACATATTGTATTGGCTTTTATGGAGCATGTTTTTCGTAATTATAAATACCTATAAGACTCAACTAGCTAGTTGTACTGAACCTGGTGTTACGTTTTGGCAATGGGTAGCTTTTGAAAGTATAGTCTTGCCAATCAAAATCGCTTCAGCCTATACTATTGCTTATTTACTCATGCCTGAATTACTGTACAAAAGCAAATATGTATCATTTTTTATTTGGGGCGTCTTGGTGATTTTGGCTTTTGCTATGATTCTATTCTTTGCCTATGATGACATCATCTATCCTTATGTGCTGCAGGAAAGTGCCGATTATTCTGTTGATCAATTTATTTACAAAGGCATTGAATTAGTATATATAACAGGCTTAGTAGTTTCAATTAAATTCTTTACCAATTATACACATGAGCAACAAGTAA
This sequence comes from Saprospiraceae bacterium, assembly GCA_020629315.1. Classification (GTDB taxonomy): domain Bacteria; phylum Bacteroidota; class Bacteroidia; order Chitinophagales; family Saprospiraceae; genus JAHDDO01. Next base: position 2,825 of record JAHDDO010000085.1, read on the forward strand.
ATCAGACACTGCGGCAGCAAAAAGTGGAAGCCGAATTGAATTATTTGAAAAATCAAATCCAGCCCCATTTCTTATTTAATACCCTTAATAATATTTATGGGATGGTTCTTTGCAAAGACCCAAAAGCAGGTGAGGCAATAATCAAATTATCAGATCTCTTAAGTTATATGTTATATGAATGTAATATTCCAGAAGTCCCTTTAGGAAAAGAGATCGATATGCTAGACAGTTTTATAGAATTAGAATTACTCCGATATCAACGAAAATTAGATCTTAGATATACTAAATCAAGCATTCCAGAAGCATTAAAAATAGCACCCCTGTTACTCATTCCTTTTGTTGAAAATGCATTTAAGCACGGTCCAGCAAAAGAAGAAGGTTCTTCCACTATTGCCATAGATATAGCCATCGAACAAGATATATTACGTTTTACTGTGAATAACTCATATCAAAAGGAAAATGCATTAGATTCATTGCATTCGGGTATTGGTCTAGAAAATATTAGAAAGCGATTGGAATTATTGTACCCTGATCGATATAACTTACATATTTCCGAAGCAGAGTTATATAGTGTTGACTTAAAAATTACCTTATCAAAGAACTAGAATGGTAAATGATCGGAATATAAAATGTGTAATAGTGGATGATGAAGAAATGGCCGCTAAGGTCATCGAATCACACCTCTCTCAAATTCCGGACTTTGAGGTCGTTGGTGTATTTCATAGTGCAGTGGAGTCATTTCTAGCCTTAGAAAATATGGAGGTAGATGTTCTTTTTTTGGATATCCAAATGCCAAAAATATTGGGAACTGATCTGATTAAAATGCTAAAGAAGAAACCATTAACGATTTTGACTACCGCCTATCGTGAATACGCCATGGAAGGTTTTGAATTAGAAGTAGTCGACTACTTATTAAAACCTATTGGCATTCATCGATTCTTACAATCAATCAGTCGAATTAAAAATAGACTGCAATTATCTAATGACATTATCGGAGATACCCTCGAGCATGCTCCATTGCCTTTAACGGAGGATACGTCTGTTATCAATGATCATGTATTTGTTCGAACAAATAGAGTTTATCAAAAAATTTTCTTCAACGACATTCTTCATGTTGAATCCATTAAAAATCATATTAAGATTGTGACAGAGCAAGAGAATCACATTAGTTTAATTCCACTTAGCACATTTGAACAACAGCTACCCAAACAGTTTATCCGTGTTCACCGATCATTTGTCATTAACAGTCAAAAAATAATACGATTTGACACACAAACGATAGAACATATACAAGGAAGTGTACCCATTGGAAAGACCTATAAGGAATGTGCCTATGATCGTTTAAAAGATTTGCTGTGAAACCGT
>JAHDDO010000042.1:0-14673 GCA_020629315.1 Saprospiraceae bacterium
CTGCAAAGGTATTTTGGGTAATGCTGAGCGGTTTCACATGAAAATGTGATTTTGGAAAGTGGAATATTTAAATAGGATTAGACAAAAAAGAAAAGCGGTAAAGATTACTTTATCGCTCTTAAAACTTAACTACTCAAAAATATACTTGAGTTGTTGTTCTTCCCAGGAGCCTTCATCGAGTGATTCAAATTTCGAATGGGCTTGTTCTTGTTTATTATCTAAGCATAAGGCTAGTATATTATATACAGCTAACTCCGAAAACCAATCATCTTCAGACTTCATGGTGGACAAAGATTGATCCGCTAATCTATGCGCTTGGTCAAACTTACTTTCCTGTATCAGAGCATAGCAATAGAATGTATTTTCTTCGTTTGTTAATACGGAAGTTTCCGCTTTTGTTCCCCAGGCAACTATAGCTTTACTATACTTTCCTTCTTGAAAAAGTTTGAAAGGCAAATCATTTTCTTCTGTCCCCCTGATGGTACCATTATAGTCCAAAGGATTCTCATTCAGATAAGCCATGGCCCTTTTATCAATGGGAAGTTCTTTTTCAATGGTATTAAATATGAATACCGCTCCAAGAACCAGAACAAAAACAGCTGCATAACTCAACCATTTGTATATTGATATTGTTCTTCCTGACGATTTTTTGCGTACGTCGTATTTATTAGCCAATTCTTTTTCATATTGTTGTCGAATTCGTTTGTCGAATTTATCAACCAACAGATTTTGCATATAAGTATCCATATCGTTTTGATTCATTTTTCCGTCAATGAATTTTCCCAATCTATCTTTACCTGATTTCATATGCCTGCTTTTTAAAAAGTAATCGTAATTGTTCGATACAGCGTTGTTTTTGTTTCCGTAAGGCTGCTGCAGATTTATTAAGCTCTGAAGCTAAATTTGAAAGCAATTCTTTTTCATAATAAACTTTGGTTAGAAGCTCTTGGCAATTTGAACCTAGCTCCAACCAGGCTTTATCAAGAATTCGTCTTTCTTCATCTGCAATCATGAAAATAGAGTGGTCATCTACTTCTTCGTCTTTAGACATTGGCTCAAACGAATTCTTTGTTTTTAAGAATCGTTGGTAAGCCATTTGTGTAAATAAAAATCTAAGATTTCCATACTTAATCTTACCCTGAATACATTTTGCTCTAAAGAGCAAAAGTGTATCCATTGAAACATCGTAAGCTTTATCATGGCTGATATTACATTTTCGCATCAGATACTGCATACAGGATTCGAAATGAGCTAAGAATATTTCTTTAAATAAACGCTCATCTCCCTCACACAGATCCTCTACAAGACTTATGAATTCATCTTCCGATAAATTAAAATTCTGGGACTTTTGATTTTTCATAATTCTGATCATTCATTCTAAAGCTATAATCTCGCTATGCCTTTATTGTGACATTAAGTTCATTTATTTTTTTTTGAATAAGTATTACAAGATATACTCATAAGTAACTTATTGGTTCCCAATTCGGTCTTGCTAATTTATAAGAAAAAATGTCGATTAAATGTGTCACACGACAAAAGATACACTATTATAATATTGCATTATTATGTCTGTATGGCATAATAATTTCTGCATTCATTCTGTGGCCCGAATCAAAAATTTGGGCCATTTTTATGTCACACCCTGCGTTTTTGTGGATTATACCCATAATTGTTAACAAAAACTTTAATGAAATGAATGCAATGAAACAAACCTTTATGGTATTTGTAGCTGTGTGCTTTGCCTTTAATGCAATGGCACAGCAACCAAATACTTATGACACACACAAATTTTTAGTGGCATTTGACGATACAGCAGATGACACTTATATCGCCAGTAAGTTAGCTCAATACAATGCAGTAGAATTATGGCGAAGTCCTTTATCTCAAGTAATTTATGCTGAAACTTTTAGCTTTCCTTTTACTTTATATGGTGATCCTGTCAATGATATTAAAACTTCTGTAGAAAATTTAAGTTCTGAGCCTCGAGTAAAAGGTACTGGACTCGACTATGATGTGGAAGCATTCATGGACCCTTTACCTCCAACTAACGGCGAGACTGAACCACTGTTTTGTGATATCTTATTGGAACCGGCTTCTACCACTTCTGTAACTGTTACGATTTTAGATACTGGCCTCAATCCTGAAGACAACTCAGATGATTATACATATAGTTATGGTGATTTTAGTGGCAAAAACTATTTAACAGGTCAAAATGCAGATGATCTAAGTGATCAAGCCGGGCATGGCACTCATGTCTCTGGAATCATTTCACATGTTAGCCAACATGAAGATTTTAACGCTTTGACTGTTTCAGATATCAATTTTGATGTAAGAAAAGTCTTTGACAATGAAGGTGCAGGAAGATTATCAAATATTATTCTAGGCTTTGATGAAGGTGTTATGGCCGGCTCAATGATTGTAAATTGCAGCTTTGCATATTATTTAGCAGATCTCAATTTAGCTCCAGGCACTAAAGAACCATTCCAGGTGGCTATTGAAACAGCTGAAGGTTTAGGTGTCTTGGTAAATGCTTCCGCTTCTAATGAAAGCCATGATAACGATTCCGCAACAGCCGCATATCCTGCATCATTTGATGCGCCGAATATTATTTCAGTAGCGTCGCATAGTTGTTATGCAACCTTAAGCAGCTTTAGTAATTTTGGCGAAACGTCTGTTGACATTGCTGCCTTAGGTGAAGAGCTTGTTGGCCCAGATCTCAATGGCTTTGACACTGAAAAATCAGGTACTTCACAAGCTAATGCTTATTTAACTGGTGTAGCAGCTATGCTAGCTACCCATTTAAATCAAGTTCACTATGAGCCTATCAAATGTGCTATCATGAATGGTGCTTTGTCAGCTTATCAAATTAGTCCATATGTTCTATCAGAAGGTGTTCTTTACACTACGGGTGCATTGTTGGAACTTAATCAATGTAGCAATATTGGAACGAATGGAGGTTCTGGAGGTCATAATGGACCTGTAGAAGTGAGAAACTCTAATGAAGTGCCATTTGATGCAATTGTATCTCCTAATCCAACCAGAGATTTTATTAAAATTGAGACAATAGGAAGTAATGAGGATGTATCAATTTTGATAAAAGACATTTCAGGAAGAGTACTTACAAAAGCATCCACCTCGAATCCAATTTACAATCTAGACTTGTCAATGCTACAGCATGGAACTTATATTTTAGAAATATCGAATGGAGTCGAACGAGTCGTACAAAAAATAGTAAAGATCTAGTATAAAGAATCTTAGAGTAAAAAAGGGCATGCATTCTGTGTGCCCTTTTTTTTATATTGAGATATGATTAGAATCTCAATTCCCATAGTATGCTTTCTTTTCACTCTTTCTTTACACGCCCAAATAGATAGCGTAGAATTTGAAAACGATCTAGAAACTTTTCAGTCCATAATATATGACGACACTACTCAAGCAAAACTAATAATTGAAAAGTGGAGTAACGAATCGTTACCCTGTGGGCTAAGAACTAGGCTCAATAACAAAAAAGCTGTCTATGCACAATTTCGGAAAGAAAATGATAAGGCCTTACAGTTATATAAAGACTCCACCCTTTATTTACAGCGCGAATGTCTAGCTAAAGAAGATCCTGATATAGCCAATACATATTTTAATATAGCAGTCTTGTATTGGTATCGATTTGGCAATAAAGAAGAGGCAAACAAATATTATTTAAATTGTCTTGAACATCTTGAAAAATACAGTTTATATACTAATACTAGTGCGGACTATTACATAACTTTTATTGCCCGATCTATACTAGAAGGGGGTGATCCGGAGAAGGCTTATTATTATTGGAATTTGGCTAAAACCTTACAAAAAGATAGTGGTGATGTTAGAGATAAAATTAGCTACAATGAATTAGGAGCAAACATTTTCAGAGTACTTGGTGATTTGGATCTTGCAAATACGTATTTGCAAAACAACTTGGTTTTAATAGAAGAATCTGGAAACTCAGATTTGAAGAAATATAACTTGCCCTTACAATATTACAATTTAGCCTATAATAATTATTTAGCTGAGAATTTGGATGATGCGAAAAAATACATTTTAAAAGCGGATCTAATTTGGAAGGATACTGATCAAAAGCAACGGCTCTTTTCTTCAAATAATATTCTTGCCATCATAGCTGCAAAGAACAAAGATGAAAGCGCTGCTTTTCACTATTTTGACAAAGCTATCAAATACATTGATGGTAATAAACAAAGCGCATTTATTGCTGAGAACAGAGGTGATCTTTATTCTGATATTGGTAAATATGAAAATGCCATTGATGAATATAACGCAGCGCTGAAATTGCTAAATGCTGAAGGTTCTATAAACCAAATTGATATTTTCAACTTGGATCCTGTGGTACAAGTAAAAGGGGCTTTGGCAAAAAGTTATTATGGACTTAATTCTGAAGAAAGCTATGTAAAAGCCATACAAGCTACAGCCAGCTTGGATTCTTTGAATGCGCTCAGCATCAATAAATCTTGGCTTGACCAATCGATACTTCTAGCAATTGGAAAATCAAGAGATCATTATAAATGGGGTCTAAAAGCGTTAATGAAATTGCCTGAAACTAAACGCAAGCAATATTGGCAGACAGCATACAAGCTAATTTCAAACCCGAAAGCTTATCTTTTAAAAGAGGAAATTTCAAGAAACAGGAAACTAATAACGACTGTACCAGATAGTCTTTTAGTTTCAAGAAAAGAATTAGAAGCTAAAAAAAACGAAACAGCAAAGTTCTTAGCCAAACACAAAGATAGATTAGGCCCAGATTCTATTTCTATGCTCGAGGCTAACATTCTGAACAATATAAGAGAAATAGAGGCTTTTGACAAATCGCTTCATATTCAGTATCCAGAAGTTTCGAATGATCGAAGCATTTCAAATGTGTCCATTATGGAACTTCAATCAACACTTCCTGAAGACCACTTATTACTTGAGTATTCGGTATACGAAAAATCAATCTTCGTTTTACTAATAAGTAAAAACGAGATCTCATTACATGAGAAGTTTAACATAAACTTGGACGAGCTAACATTAGCTGAAGATATTATTCCTCTTACGTCTGTGGGCGATGAAATAAAGACTATTTGCATAATACCTGATGGTAAATTAACACAGATCCCGTACGAACAGCTTCTTACAAAAGAGGGTCGTTTTTTAATTGAAGATTATAATCTATACTATCAGTACCATAATGTTGAAAAAGGGTCTTCTAACAAGCAATTTGGAAGTTTAGTTATGGGTCACGATTATGTTGATGCCAACACTTACCCTGCAAATTATTTAAGGTCAGGCGCACCTTCATTTACTTTAGGAACATTAAGCAATGCTTTACAAGAAGCCAACCAAGTTTCTCAACTTATAGGTGGGAAAGCAATAGAAAAAACAGCCATCACTAAAAAAGACTTTTTATCCTTAGCAGAAGGAAAGTCAACTATCCATTTAGCCTTGCATGGAATGTTAAATAATCAGTTTCCTGATCAATCTGGCCTTATATTCCCTTTTAATGAAATCGAAGACAATTACCTTTCTGCTAATGATGTCTATCAACTAAATCTAAATAATAACTTAACGGTTTTAAGTTCCTGCCATAGTGGTGAAGGCTCATTTAAAATTGGAGATGCACCTCGAAGTCTCGCCAGATCGTTTTTAGCTGCTGGAAGTAAAAACGTGCTTCTGAGTTTATGGGCCGCGCCTGATGCCAGTACAAAGAAGATATTGATTGACTTTTACCAAGAGGCCATCAAAGGAAATTCTTTTTCAGTAGCTCTTTCAAATGCAAAAAGAAATTACTTACGTACGGCAAGTCCATCACAAAGAAAACCAGAGAACTGGGCCCATCTGATATTAGTGGGTCAAGATGGTTTTTTACCTACAGAAAAACCGTCTTTCTTAATACCAGCATTGTTGAGTTTGTTTCTTGTTTTAATTCTGTTTTTGCTCAAAAGAAGACAAAAAAAGGAGGCCTAAAAAATTAAGCCTCCCAAGTTTTATTACAATATTATATTTTGGATAGTTTCTGATAAAACAATTTACCTTCTTTATCCTGAATTACAATCAAATAGGTACCTGGTAAGAGTCCACTAGTTGAAAGTTCAACACTTTTAACAGGTTCGTTTACTGATATAGTTTTCATGATATTTCCAGTCATAGTATATAGTGAAATTTTGGAATCCATAAAATCAACACTTGTATATAATTGCATAGAATTATCAAGACCTATAGGATTAGGTGCAACACTATATTCAGCTACTTCGAAGGAATGATACTGTTCTCTATCTTCGATATCTGTTTGCATTATTGAGTTATACCCGCCTTGTATTGCGTTAGGGTCCTCCATGCTGACATAATTACCATCACCCTCTCCCCCATCACCTTCATGACAAGGTCCATAATATCCGCAATTAAAATAACAATCCATTTGATGAGTACATCCTGGTCCACACTCGAGTCCAAAGACATCTTCAAGGAAACTTGGATCAATATAAAAGTAAAAGTCCGCAACATCTTGTTGCATTACTTCAAAGTTTGATGGAGATCGAGTATAAAACCCTCCTTTTGCTAAATCATTTGACTTTTTCATTGGATCTTTTATCTCAAATTTGAAGCCATCATAACTTGCTTTTTTAAGGTTATCCTCTTCCTGTTCTAACAAAATGGTTTCTTCAAACTCGCTTAAGTTTCCAATTAGATAAGCACCTATTTTCTCGTCACAACATGATTCATCACCTGAAGATTCCAATGAAGCAGCCAGATAATAATCAGAAATATAAAAAAGCTCAGAATAGGCTTCATCATTTTCATATGAGATCACATTCTTTATTTGACTGGTGAGCATATAGTTAACATAATCATCCTGAGGTGTTAAAGTATATGTATCTACTAGATCTATATATTCAAATGTATCATCCGACTCAGTACCATTACATGGCCGAATACTTTGAATAAATTCATCAAAAACTTGATACAAATCATCACCTGCTTCTAATGCTTCACCGATGGTGCTCCATGATATATTAACAAATGCTGGCACTGCCTCCATCACAGCCCCTACAATGTCGGCCAAATCAGAAAATATGCTTGTATTATCTTCACTCTCACATTCTACACACGTGGTCGACATTCCACTTCCAATAAGATGCATTTCTTCCCTATCAATCCTATTAAGCATTGCCATATCTTCCATACAATTTCTAATTCTGCCATTACCTGAAGATGTGCCATTACCATCAGTACCTGCATGTCCCATTGCTCTGGAAGTATACTTTGCATTTACAGTAACATCTTTTTGACAGTCACAATGTTCAATTTCTGCATCTTCTGGATCTATACATTCCATTGCAAATTGCAAACTTGACTTCAAATTAAAGTGGAATAACTCTTTACTGAACTCCTGGTCTTCATCACCGCCTGCATAGTGATGAGTGATAGAATACATTGATTTAGCAGCACCCATGTAAGCCCAAGTATTTACAGCCCAATTTTGTTTGTCATGTGTAGGATCTGAGCCTGGTGTGCCTCCTTCTTCATTCCACAATTTATAGTCTTCAATAATGCCAACTTCTGGGCAATTCTCTAAAGGTCCCGAGGTGGTTCCTCCGACACTATGACGTATAGACACACTGCTGCTGATAACTTTACACTCACATTCATCTTCTTCTGAATCATCATCATCCCCTCCTTGAATTGATAAATAGTACTCGTAAAATAAAAGTAAGACATCACACATCTCTTCTGTCCAAACAATAACTTCTGCCTGATCATAAGGACTATTGGCAATAGTGACATAATACCCCTTAAAGACGCAAATGTCATCAACACTTAATCGAAGAAAGTCTTGAAAAAATGCTAAAAGTTCCGTCTTACTAAATGTGGTTCCGCAGAAGTAAGTGATCAAGTTCGTTCCAAAGTAGCCCTGGTGAAGATTATTTGGGCCCAAGCCATTTACTATATTTTCCCAATGAAACATATATTCAAAAATCTTCTCTGATGTTTCAATCATACCATCCCTGGTAGTACTAACTTGCTCTACCCTTTCTGTTAGTACTTGACCATTAGCATCTAGGCCTTCCACCAAAACGTTTAGATAGCCGTTGTCTTCTTCAATACCAAATAATTCAGTTTCCGATGTAGTTGTTGTAATCGTATTTTGTGAATTACCTAATTCCGTTACTTTAATGGATTTTACTTCCAGAGCCGTGTTCGTATCATGATCATATCCTGGAGCCACTTTGAATGAAAAGTGCATGTCAAATAAATCTTCACAGGTCTTAACCCATGTGCAAGTAGGTATAATCGTAGGTGGTTTTACCGGATCTGGTTTTGGGAAACCTTTACACGTGCAATTTTCAGTTATTACATCACCATGGGTGTCTGGATTGCCATCGTTACAAATCTGGCCAATGAAAAAATCCACATTAGGGTTAAATGGATCACAATCTACCGGGTCACAAACGCCATCTCCATCTGTATCTACACAAGGATCAGGAATGACACCTTGACAAATACACCCCTCAATAATTATATCTCCTTCAGTATTGGGGTCATGGTCATCACAGGGTGTACCAATAGGTAGACTTCCACTAGGATCATTTGGATCACAGTCGTCAGGATCACAAATCCCATCACCATCACTGTCTTCCTCACAATCATCGCTACCACAAGATGGCCACGCTATGGTCTGCACACAATTTAAATGAGCTGCGCCCACATGATAATCATAGAAAATGGAAAGGGAGTCTCCTGTATCACAACACTCCAAAAGGGTTTCAGAAGGATTGCAGCCACTAACATGCCAGCCCAAAGAACCTGGTGCATATCCAGTGCTAGAAGAGGTATCCTGGCATATGAAATTCATATTATACATACCGACTTCATTAGTACATTCCCAATCTAATAGGAATCCACCTTGTTGTGATAAAATAATCTCGAAGGTTACATCATCGCATATTCCTCCTGAGGAATGGGCATCGATATTTGTAATTCCAAATATCTGAGCTTGTACATTGCAAATGCATACTAGCGCGAAAAAAAAACTAATGGTTAATTGTTTCATGATAATTTAAATTTTGATTCTAAATATTTCTATAATCAAAATTGAATGGACTGCGTGACAATTCTTATCCGAAGACAACGCATTAGAACATTCCATTTGTCTCCCTGCATCAGGTGCCTGGAAGAGGCGCAGCAAACGCATTTGCTGCGTCGTCCGAAGGACCAGAATGAACGTGGCGTCTGGAAGGGACCGACCGCCGAGAATCCCTTCTCGGTGGGGATGCCCAAAGCATAATTACCTTATTTAACAAGGGTTTACTCGTATTCTATACTGAGGGAGGGTCAATGTGCGTTCTTATAGCCGGCGAAAACGGGTCATATATCGATTGATAATTATATTTGCGGCAGATATGCAGTTTTTACATCCAGGCTTTCTTTGGGGACTACTGGCCTTGGCCATCCCTATTATCATTCATCTTTTTCACTTTAGGCGATATAAGAAGGTGTACTTTACCAATGTTCGTTTTTTGAAAGAACTAAAAGATGAACGGAATGCGCGACGTAAGTTGAGAAATTTACTGGTTTTAGTAATGCGACTGTTGGCGGTGGCTGCTCTCGTCTTTGCCTTTGCACAACCCTACATTGCCAATAAAGAGCGGAATGTAGAACGGAAATTAATCAGTGTCTTTGTAGACAACTCCTACAGTATGAATGCGCTATCGCAAGATGTGCCCTTGATCGATAAAGCCAAGCGTAAAGCTGAGCAGATCATAAAGGCCTATAGTGAAACGGATCGGTTTCAATTACTGTCTCATGATTATAGTGGTGTTACGTCGAGAATACTCACCCGCGAAGAAGCGCTAGAGCAATTAGAGAATATTGAAATTACGGCTTCGATAAAGGATATCGATGTCATTGTCCAACGGATGAGCCAGAGTTTTAAAGATATGCGGGGTGAAAAGCGAGGCTATATTTTATCCGACTTTCAAAAAAATATAACGGACTTACCTAGCGATGTAGACACTACACTAGATATTCAATTTCTGCCTTTCCAATCGGTACAAAATAGTAATATCAGCATAGATACCGCGTATCTAATCAGCCCTACTCCCCTGCTTAATCAACCTAATCCCCTTATCGTAACATTGACAAATAGAGGAAATGAAGACGTTGATAATATCCGGATCAATGTCCTTCAAAACGGTCAAAGCAAACCGTCTGGAAATGTCGATATTCAAGCGGGCAAAACAACGGTGGATACAATTGCGCTTAGCTTCACTGAAGCAGGGAATCACGATATAAGTTTAGAGGTAAACGACTATCCCATCCAGTTTGATGATGTTTATAATCTAAATGCCTATATAGATGAAGATGGGAAGATTTTAAATATTTATTCGGGCGGATCTAATCGATATTTACAAGCCTTATTTAATGGGGTCCCTGAGATGAAATTAGATCAGGCCATCAGTAGCAATGTTAATTATAATGAGTTTGACCAGTATAGTCTAATCATATTGGATGATCTAAACCAAATCTCTTCGGGTCTAATAAATCAATTAAGTGATTATGTCAGCAAGGGAGGTAATGTGGTGGTGTTTCCATCCAAAAATGGAGGCAAAGAAAGTTATAATCAATTGCTTGGGCGATTAGGTTGTAATCCTATAAAACAATGGGAAGATAGCCCTAGAGAGGTATTGAATATTAATACAGATGAGTTTGTGTTTTCCAAGGTTTTTGCAAAGCTGAGCAAAAACATCAGCTTACCTACTACCAAAGGGAATTATAGTTTTTCAACGTTTGCCGCCAATGGCGCAGAGTCTATCTTACGATACCGAGACGGTAGCCCTTTTGTGAGTAAGTATAAAAAGTCGCAAGGTCAAGTATTTGTTTGTGCTTCACCACTCGATAGAACGATAAATCCACTGGTAGAAAATGCGGAGATTTTTGTTCCTATGATTTACAAGATGTCGTTATCACAAGGTGCTCAACAAATGAATGCCTTTACACTGGGGCAGACAAATTCCTTTACCATTAAAAACCCGGCTAATCAAAATGAGATCTTGTACGAAGTATCGGGTGATGATGTATTTATTCCACAACAGACTGATCAAGGGAATGTAACGCAAATAACGATTGGAGAAGAAGTGGCTGATGCTGGCTTTTATGATGTATTACTAGATGACACTCCTGTAAAAAGGTTAGCGTTTAACTTTAATCGTAAGGAATCGGTCATGGATTTTTTCAGCGTTGACGAATTGAAAGATAATTTTTCTGGAAGAGCGAGTATTATCGATGTTTCTAATGATGAAAATTTGGCTCGTATTATCAAAGAAAAAGAAGAAGGTATTTTCCTTTGGCGGTTGTTTTTGATTATAGCATTGGTATTTTTGGCATTGGAAACGCTGATCCTTCGTTTCTGGAAAGAATGAAATAAATCCACAATATGAAGTGTATACTTAGACGCGCTACTGTGATCGACCCAGCTTCGCAGTATCATATGAAGAAAGTCGATATTTTAATCGATAAAGGATTTATTCAAAAAATATCCCGTACAGCTATCAAAGAAACGACTAAACATGAGTTTAGCGGGGTATGTGTGTCACCTGGATGGTTAGATATTGGGACGCATTCTGGCGAACCTGGCTTTGAATACCGAGAAACTATGGCAACCCTCCATGCTGCAGCCGCAGCGGGTGGATTTACCGGACTCGCGATTATGCCTGACACCTTGCCCATTTTAGATCAATCTACAAGTATCAAGAACATTAAAATGGCTGGTGAAGGACAGGCTATTGACCTCTATCCCATTGGCGCTATTTCTAAAGGATTGGTGGGGCAAGAAATTAATGAGTATTATGACATGGCTGAGGCAGGTGCCGTAGCGTTTAGTGATGGCATACACCACGAAGTCCCTTCAGGTATGATGATGAGAGCTTTAGATTATTCTAAAGGATTAGCAACAACCATCATTCATCATCCTGCTATCAAGGAAAGTATCGAAAAACATCAAATGCATGAAGGAGCGGTCAATATTACTTTAGGCTTAACTGGCGATCCATCAGTTTTTGAGAAAATCCAAATCGAACGAGACATCAATTTAGCCAAGTATTCTGACGCCTCTTTATTGATCCATTTAGTCTCTTCTGAAGAAGGATTGAAAGCGGTGAAAGAAGGGAAGAAAAAGCATAGCCCATTATATGCGAGTGTTAGCTTTAGGAATGTAATCGCAGATGAACATGCCTTGGAGAACTTTGATCCATTGTATAAGGTCCAACCTCCCTTACGCTCTTCAAAAGATAAGTCAGCACTTGTTAAAGGCATTAAAGATGGTACGATAGACATTCTATGCAGCAATCATGTTCCATTAGAAGCGGATGCCAAGGCACTAGAGTTTACCCATGCCGAAAAAGGAGCTATCGGACTACAAAGTTGTTTTTCGGCATTACACACAGCCTTAGCCGATACCTTAGATCTGGCTACATGGATTCCATGTTTATCAAACCATCCATACAAAGCACTCGGTCTTACTCCGCCAGTTATCGCTGAAAATACGGTGGCCAACCTTACCATCTTTGATCCAAAAGCAAGCTTCGACTTTACTTCGAAACACAATCTGTCGAAAAGTTCAAATGATCCGTATATTGGGCGCAGCTTTACCGGTAAAGTTTTAGCTATCTTCAACAATGACCAACTTATTAAAAATCAATAATTATGGAAAACGTAGCGCTTAGAAATGGCTTGATAGGCAGTGGAATTATCGTAGCACTAGCCCTAATTTGTGGCTTTGCTTCTCCTCACTTCTATGTTCGCTGGGGCACTTATTTAGTGTATCCGATCATGATTTACTTTATGGTAAAAACCGCCCAAGATCATCGAAGACAAAACGGTGGTATTGCTAGCCTTGGTGAACTGTTTGTTCCCATTTTTGTGTGTATGTCACTTATGGTAGCTGCCTATTCGATATTTAATTATATCCAATTTACTGTCATCCAACCTGAATTACTAGAAATTACCCAACAAGTAGCCATCGAAGCTATAGATAAAACCTCCGATGCGATGTCCCGCTTTTTAGGCGCTGATGGTCAAGAAGCTATGGAAGAGGCCATGGAAGAAGCAAAGGCTGAATTAGAAGAAGAAGGTGTTGCACTTACTTTTGGTACTGTTGTTATAAATTTCTTCTTCTCTGTCTTTATCGGTAGTATTATTGGCTTGATTATCGCAGCCATATATCAAAAATCCTCATAAGTCAATATGGATATTTCTGTTGTCATTCCTTTACTAAACGAAGAAGAGTCACTCCCCGAATTGATGGAGTGGATCCATCGGGTCATGGAAACTAACCAGTTCAGTTATGAAGTATGGATGGTAGATGATGGCAGCACTGATCGTTCGTGGCAAATTATTGAAGAATTACAACAAACGTATCCGGGATTGCGAGCCATAAAATTCAGACGGAATTATGGAAAGTCGGCGGCCCTAAATACCGCATTTGAAAAGGTAGCGGGTGATGTAGTCATCACTATGGATGCTGACTTGCAAGATAGTCCAGACGAAATACCTGAACTGTACCGCATGATTACTGAGGATGGTTTTGATTTGGTATCGGGCTGGAAAAAGAAACGCTATGATCCGATTACAAAGACCATCCCCACCAAGCTATACAATTTCATCACCTCGAAGATGTCAGGTATACATCTACACGATATGAATTGCGGTTTGAAAGCGTACCGCTTAAATGTAATTCAGAATATTGAGGTGTATGGCGAAATGCATCGCTATATTCCCGTTATCGCTAAATGGTCTGGCTTCAAAAAGATTGGAGAAAAAGTAGTTCAGCACCAAGCCAGAAAATATGGTAGCACCAAGTTTGGCTTAATTCGATTTATCAATGGCCCATTGGATTTGGCTTCTATCATGTTTGTAGGGAAATTTGGTAAAAGACCCATGCATTTCTTCGGTGCCGTAGGTATTTTATTCACTTTGATAGGCTTTGGTATTCTCGGCTATCTCACCATAATGAAGTTTATTTTCGCTGTAGGCGGCATAGACGATAGACCCTTATTCTTCTTTGGTATCCTTATGCTGATTTTGGGTGTCCAACTGTTTATTGCCGGATTCCTGGCTGAACTTATTACTCGAAATGCGCCTGAACGGAATAAATATAAAATCGAGAAAATAGTCTAGTCCACTTTTCGTAGCAGCGAATCCCATTCCTTTTGTATCTATCCTAATGAAAGTCTGTTTTCATTGAACCTTTATATTTAGATATGCAAATGTCTTACCTTCTATATTCTTTATTCTTTTTGTGCCTTCTACTGACAGGTTCTCTTTTGGGACAACAAACAAATTGTATAACAGAAGATCGTCGAGATGCTCTTGTGGAGAGTAGTTTTCAAAACTACGCTTTACAAAAGAAGAATGTCCAAAGAAATATAGAAGCCATTCCATTACGATTCCACCTGATAAATCCATCCAATGGCCAGTCTGATTTTGACACTTTAGCCATCGATACTATCCTTCAAGTCTTACAAGAAGGGTTTAGTGAAACCCCTTTTTCTTTTTATAAGTGTGGGGGCATAAATGTTATCAATGATGATAATTATGCTACCATTGATTATTGGGAAGATAATGATGCCTTTTTCCAATTTTATAGTAGTGAGG
>JAHDDO010000042.1:14773-23049 GCA_020629315.1 Saprospiraceae bacterium
ACCATTGATTATTGGGAAGATAATGATGCCTTTTTCCAATTTTATAGTAGTGAGGAAGCGATTAATATTTTTCTCCCAAACTCTATTTTCGATCCTTTAGGTCAAGTGGGTGCTTTTGCAAAATATCCTTGGTCGGGATTTAGTCTTTATGTGGCTCCTAAAGGCAGATACAACAATAATCTTCATGTTCATGAAATGGGGCATGTGCTTGGTTTATTCCATACGCATGCTGGTGGCGATCTGGCCAATGGCAGCACCTGTCATATCGCCGGAGATTTGTGTTGCGATACACCTGCAGAACCAAGATTGACAGGGCTGGTGAATACTGAAAATTGCAGCTATATTGGACAAGAGGTAGATCAAGAAGGTGATCTATACGAACCAGATGTTGGGAATCATATGTCTTATGCACCGAGAAATTGTCGGTACACATTTACAGAGAATCAAATCGAAAGAATGCGGTATTTCTATGAATATTACTTTGCGAAAAAGAGGTGTGACAAAGACTTTGAATACTCCGACATTGCCTTCAAAGAGATCAAAACGTCACAGGATTTACCCATAGCTGGAGACGAATATGATTTACTCATAAGCATGGAAAATCTTGGAAACGTCTCTGCAAGCAGCATGGAATTAATCGTGAGCATTGATGGAGAAGAAGTATCCAGTCCTTATGTTAATTCAGTCCTTGCAGGCGCCAGTCGAACGGTCACTATTCTATATAAGGAATCCTTCCCGACGGAAGCAGGGCGTTATGAAGTTTGTGTCACTACAAGCGGAGATTCACTGGAAATAAATAGCCTAAACAACCAGTACTGTCAGGATATAGTAATCCGCCAAGCTGCTGGTATTCCTGATATCGCCATTCAAGATTTTTATCTTAGCTATGCGTTTGCCGTTAAAAACGATACAAATAAACTAACGCTAGTTATAGAAAATATAGGTAGTGTTCGTGCCGAACAAGTACAAGGTTCGATAATCGTAGAAGGATCGATGCAGGAGCCCTTTTTTCTTCCTAATGTAGAGGTAGGTGAAACCCGAATTCATGAACTTTCAGCGCATCTAACCAATAAAGACGTAGTGGATATTTGCATCCTTTTAGATCCTGCTTTTACAGAAGTTAACCTTGACAATAACCAATCCTGTTTTACTACTTCAACAGAACAAAGCTTGATAGCCGATATGGTAGTTGACTCGATTTGGCTGGAACCTAACGTTGATACACTGGAAACCAATGCTCAATATACTATTGGGTATAACATCAGTAATCATTCTGAAGGTACGGGTGTATTTAATAGCATCCACTTATACCTTGAAAATGAAATCAGAGACAGTATAATCTACCCGCATACCTTTGGCTTTGGTCCTCAAACTGATTTTATGGGCCAGATGGATTCTTGGCTATTTTTGAATGCACCTGAGGTTGAACTGTGTGTCGAAGTAAAGACTATGTTTGATACCATTCCCGAGAATAACACTAAATGCTTGATTCGCCCAATGTACTTTAATTCTTCCGTGGAGGCCGTTCATACACCGATACAACTCTACCCTAATCCAATAAAGGATTATGTTTTTATCAGATCTTCGACGGTGCTTCATTCGTTCAGGCTTTTTGATCAATACGGAACAGAAATAGCCCCTAGGATAGTAAACGAAAGCGAATACGTTCAGCTGGATATGTCTACCCTGCCTGCAGGTATTTATTTTTTACAAATCGATCAAGCGGGTAAATCCATTACGAAAAAGATCGTTAAATTATAATATAGATTTAAAACAAACCTTAGTATAAACACACCACTCAGTGAATGGATTAGTACATATATTAGAATTTATAAACCTCTTCATTTTCACAGGTTTATCCGGTTTACATGTGTATTGGGCATTAGGAGGTACATGGGCACTTAAAGGTGCTATTCCTGAAGCATTTTCGGAAGGTTTTTTTGAAGCAGAAAAAAAACCAGGATTCGTCTTAGCTACCTGGATTGTTGCTATAGGATTGTTAGGCTTCGGTTTGATCTCTGCTAATAGTATACGTTTTGAAAGTCTTATTGGCGAACAGTTTAGAAATTATGCACTTTTAGGTATGTCCATTATTTTCTTACTCAGAACGGTAGGCGACTTCAAAACTTTCGGGCTATTCGGTAAAAGAACAGACCATATTTTTAGTCAGCGCGATCGTCGGATATATGTGCCATTATGTTTGTATTTAGGGCTGAGTAGTTTGGTGCTTTACTTCTATGCTTAGACAAAATAGTAATGCTTGGTTCCTGCGTACATACTATAATCTACGCTTTCTGACGAAGGAGGAAAAACACTAGCAATCAAATACAGCACTATTTGACTTCCTCGAATTCAATCCCCGTAAACCCTTTGCTTCTAATTTCATTATAAAGTTTTTCACTACAAAATATTTGATTAGGCACAGGAAGGTAAAATAGGTCTCCCAACATATTTTCTTCCTCTAACACGAAGTCCTCAAAGCGTATAAATGAATCTTGATCTTGCATGATTGAAATTGCTTGATCGTAATTCTTTATTGATATATAATCTCCTTTGTCAAATCCAAATTCAGACAAGTAGAGCTTTGAGTTTTCTAAATCAACTCCCAGTAAATTTGATTTGACAAAATGAATCCAATAGTATGTATAATCATTAGCATCATAATTTACATTGGCTTCAAAGATTTTATGATCGTTAGCAAGAGTATACATCCTTAAAAAAGACAGCAATCTTTCACTCACCAATAATCCTTTTGCAGAAATATTACTTGTACTGATCAAATCTGTTTTCTTTGCTCTTTCTTCCAGTTCAAATCTTAAATCAGGCTCTACCTCAGGATAAAAGTCATTTGATAATTTCGTCATTGAATTCGGTTCATCAAACCAATCGGCTCGTTTGCCAGAAATCATTCCTTTACATTGAATATAATGACCTACCTCTTTACTGTCGGTTGAGTTTGTTATTCTATAATAATTCATGTGTGTTCTAATAAGTCTATTATTTAAACTTGTGCTGGTATAGATTCTCTCATTTTGGTAGCCATTTACTGTATTACAGATCCTTACCTTAATCTCTTTACATAGGTCACCTTATCATCACCTTCATCCCAAAAATCATGGATCACTGATTCTTTCCGGTATTCCAATTTCTCATAAAAATTTCGGGTGGATGCAAATGCATCAGTACCTGATGTATCAACAATCAAAAGTCTTTGCCCCTTCGCTCTCAAATAACTCTCTAAAAAGTGCATCATTCTAGTGCCTGTTCCTTTAGATTGAATATCACTTCTTACACCGAGTGCATATAGATTATAAGTCCCGTTCGTAAGCTTTTCTGGTGCACAATATCCAATTGAAATGGGAGTATTGTTTTCGGTTTCTGTAAACCAAATTTCTTCAGTCTCTGCGTTTTTCAAATAATCGGAAATCATATCATCAAGCATAGCAGATGGAAACAATTCGATCGTATCAAGTACGGATTTCAAAGCCAGAATATCATCATCCGTAACCAGTCTGATTTCTCTTTTTTCATTTGGCATAATAGGGATACGTTTACTTAATTAATATAGCTCTTAATTACAATATTCATTTGCAATAACCACAAAATCACTAAAAGAATACTAGCCTTTTGTATTATGGGCAGGTAGTGTATACCCATGCTGCTATAATAGATCACATTATTTACTATCAATAATAGCATGCAAGTGATGGCCAAGCCCTGACTTTTCTTTATGCGTTGATTATATAGCACGCTTAGCATTCCAATAACGGCTAAACAAGCTAAAATACTGGCTAGAATAGTCAATTCATCATGATACTGAGTAAACATGAAAAAAGCACTTACCATAGAGGCGATTCCCCCTATCCATATCCAATGCTTCCATCGACTTTGAGACGCTAAAAGGAACGCAAACTGATAAAAGAATATGGCTACACTCAAACATAAAATACCCATCCCAAAAATAGCTAAAGGCCTGGCTGGGTTTTGCTCTCCCTTGATCGTTTCTACATGAAATAAGTTGCACCAATAATTATGAATCCAACTAAATCCTTCAGCATTTGGGTCATATGTAGATCCGCCGGGATAAAATTGAGCGCTTATAATGAATAGCACGAGGAATAATATAAGGCCTGCACTAGAGATAATATTCAGTAAGGTATGGCTTTGTTTAATAGATTGATTCATGAAGGTAGGGTCATATAATCTAACGCCTACTGATATTTTATGTTGGCACCCGGTGCACTAGCGTCGTTAAAAAACATACCTAAAAAGAAAAACAATATCAACAGACCAAGTAAAATCAGAAAATACCGTAAACTCAAAAACGTAGTTTTACGTGAAACCGCTTTATTCTTAATTACTGAATAAATGATGTGTCCAATACTGATCAAGAAAAATAAAGGGAATATAACCAATTCCATTTTCAACACAATATACCTATAGCCGCGTTGGTAAGCATCTAGAGCATGATCAAAGACGATGAAATAGCTGAAAGAGTAAATAAGGAGTGTCAACAAAAGTGTCAGCACTGACCAAATATTCAAAAATTTGTGTTGCATCTGAAACGATTTCAAAGTAAGATAATCAATAGACTCGATGCACCACCCCACTTTCAGCTGAATACAAGACCGTTTCATAGGCATCCGCTGCCTGCTTCATAGATATAGGCACATGTCCTGGAAAGTAATCTTTGTACTTTTCGTAGGCATCTTCCACCAATCCCAGAGACACTACATTAAGGGTGATCTCTTCTTTAATATCCAAAGCAGCAGCCTGGACAAAACTGTGTAAGGCGCCATTGACCATGGCTGCAGATGCTGTCATTTTTACCGGTCTGTCCGCTAATATCCCCGTAGACAAAATAATCCGGCCTCCTGGGTTTAGATGCGGTATAGCTAATCGGGTAAGATTAACTTGCCCCATAAGTTTATTCTTTAGACCAATGTAATAATCTGTTTCGTCCAATGCATAAAAGTCAGCCCATTTAGCTTCACCAGCAATGCAAATGACGGCATCCAAGGGTCCTGTTTTTTCTAAAGCTGAGGCAATGCTTGCTGTTTCTTGTATGTCTATTAAGACATCGCCTTTTGTACGACCCCCAATTACAATTTCATGGGTACTTGCCAATCGCTCACTAACGCATTGACCAATAGTACCGTGTCCACCAATGATAAGTATCCGCATATTAAGAATGTAAGATAGCCGATGCGTAATTTTCCCAACTTAAGTGTTGCGTTTTTTCAGCCACATTTTTGGCCGGCAATGGCTTCGTGATAAATCGTTCCATTTGCGCTGCCATGTCATTCACATCTTCGGCTGCGGCTAAGTATCCGTTAAAGCCATCATCAATAGTCTCAGGAAAATGGCCCACCCGTGTTGCAATCAGGGGTTTCTTAAAATTATAACTCAACGACTCGATACCACTAGGCGTAGCGTATTCATAGAATAGGACGACAGCATCGCAGGTTTGAAAGTATTTGTGAACATCTTCATTGGCGATAAATTGATTCACCACCAAGGTGCGATCTTCAAGTCCATATTCGGCAATCTTTTTCAATGGGCGGTAGTCTTGTTCATTATCCTCTTTACGGACAAAGACAAATTTGGCAATGCTCCACAAAACATTCTTGATCTTTGTTGATAATTTCTTTTGATCTAAGGTTTTCCAAAATGATTCTCCACAGATCATCATACTGACATCGTCGCGCTGCTGGGCTACTTTATTAAATGCATCTATGGCATAATGAAGTCCCTTATACTTACGAATAAAACCAAAGAACAAGAAGCAATGCTTCTTCAAACCATGCTCTTCTTTGAAAGCCGCAACATCGAAAGTCGAATCTGGGCTAAAAAGATCATAAATAGGATGAAATAATTTTATTACCGTAACCCCTTTCTTAGCGCGTTCGCCAGTTTCAGTAACCGCCCATTCTTTATTTGGGAATAAGGTTCTCAATTCATCTACCGTCTTATAGGCATGAGTAATATAACTATCCGCCTTAGATATACCCATCTTGGTCAATCGAGCATCAAGGCTAGAATTCTCTTTCTGAATAACAAAATGTAAATCGAAAATAATCTCAGCCGAACTCAATCGCTTTAATCGCCTTACTATCCTACCTAAAGGTAAGCCTTGGACGGCTAGTGACCATTGGAAAATTACTTTGTCAGGCCTAAGATCGGCTATATACTTGGCCGTCTGACGCCAGGTGATGGGGTTGTTATAATTTGTGATATAATGGACCTTAATTCGTGTACCTTCTAATAAGTCATTTCGTGATGCTTTGTCTATATATTCACGTGGCACAATCGCAGGGTACTGCTGCGTCCAAGAAACGATAAATACCTCGTTTTCTTCACGTTTGTCTAAGGCCTTCGCTAAGGAAGTGTTATAGTTAGAAATACCTCCTTTAAATTTGGGTCCAGGTCCGAAACAGACAATTCTCATATATTATGATTCCTGTGATACTCGTTTAGTCGCTGCTTCATACATTCGGCGCATACCTTCTTCCATGCTTATTTGCGCTTCCCAGCCAAGCCTGTCTTTAACATGGGTCATATCACAATATCTAGAGTGAACCCCTACAGGTTTATCTAACAAACATTTTATTTCAGGATCGTAACCGGCTATATTTTTGAGAACTTCGATTATTTCTAAAAAAGAAGTCAATCGCCCCATACCAATATTTATAGCTGATCCATCCGATATCTTATCCATGGCCAGAAGGATACAATCCATAACATCTTCAATATGCACAAAATCTCTACCTTGCTTTCCAGTGCCCCAGACCGTCATTGGATCTTCCCGTCGGGCAATTCTATCGGCTATAGCTGGAATCGGATACGTCAAATCCTGATCTTCACCATAACCAGAAAACGGCCGGATACATACTATAGAAACACCATAATATTCAGCGGCTATTTTAGCTAGGTACTCACCTGTAAGTTTAGACCATCCGTAGGTCATGTCCGGCTGTCCCATATTATTGAAGTCTATATCCGACTCCTTTAAGGCGATAGCGTTGCTCTCTGTTTGTAAGTCTACTGGATAAGCTGCACTTGAACTTGGGTATAAGGCACGTTTTGGTTTGTGCCGGCAGATAAAGTAAAAGAACTCCGCATCAATAGAAAGATCCAAAGCGACCATCATGGGGTCACCATCTATCACAGCTCGACCGCCTACGATCGCTGCAAAATGATATACATCATGGAATCGATCAAAGTCCAAACCATACGTGTTTTGAACATATCGCGGATCTTGATCCATCTTTCGAAGAAAAAAGCGAAAGTCATCCTTTATAAATAAGAGTCTACCTTCATCTCCAAATACCTCTGCATCCGCATTTTGACCCGTTTTTTCAAGTCCCAACCACTCGGATGGGTGCCGACCGACCATTAGATTATCAATGAATATAATCGTGTCCTCAGTCGTTTTGTAAAGGCGTTTAACCATGTTTCTACCCACAAATCCACAGCCGCCTGACATTAAATGTACTCTCATAAATAATGAAAAGTCAATGTTATAATAATTGCAAATATAGCTAAATAGATACTCCTAATGTGCGCTCAGAATCCCTTCCTAAAACCTATCTTTATCTTATGATTAAGGATCGAATGAATACGCACCTGGCCCTAGTCCAGCAATTAGCCTCTAATGACGAACTTATTGGCCATATCCAACAAACCGCAGATGTCATTATCCAATCTTTGAAAGCAGGAGGATGTCTGCACACTTGTGGGAATGGAGGCAGTGCGGCAGATGCCCAACATATTGCAGGAGAACTCAGTGGTCGTTTCTTACTAGATAGAGATCCACTACATGCAGAAGCCCTTCATGTTAATTCGTCCTTCGTGACTGCAGTAGCTAATGACTACGATTTTGATGAAATTTTCGCTAGAGCATTACAAGCAAAAGGTCGAGCGGGAGATGTGCTTCTGGCCATTAGCACCTCTGGCAACTCTGAAAATGTGTATCGAGCCGTCATGAAAGCCAAGGAATTGGACATTACCGTTATTGCCTTAACCGGGCGCTCTGGCGGAAAAATAGCTGATCATGCGCAACTAGTACTAGCCATTCCTCATGATGATGTGCCCCGAATCCAAGAAATGCATATTCTGATAGGCCATATCATTTGTGAGATTGTAGAGTTAGCATTAGCATAATATATTTTTTATTAGGGCGATCACTGCAGCAAGCTGCAGTACCAGGTGTCTTCGGGGTTCGCTATGCTCCGTCCCCAAAACAGCAACGCTGTCTAGAGAAATTTATCTCCGAA
>JAHDDO010000042.1:23149-24948 GCA_020629315.1 Saprospiraceae bacterium
CAGATTTGCTGTCTGAAGGGATTTATCTCCGAAACAGATTTGCTGTCTTCGGGACCATTGCCCTACGACCCCTTATCGCAATATTTATGGAGACAGACTTGATTCTTTAGAGCATACCTTACCTTTACAGCATGGCAATACAAGCTCCTTTTCTAGAAAACATTGGCGATGGCTGGACCCTATTCTTAGATAGAGACGGTACTATTAATGAACGAATTGTAGATGGTTATGTAACTAATTGGGAAAGCTTCGTTTTTCTTCCAAGAGTTTTGGATGCTTTAGCCTTAGCCCGAGCGTATTTTGAACGAATTATTATTGTAACCAATCAACAAGGTGTTGGCAAAGAACTCATGACTCGAGATGAATTATTGGATATTCATGAAAAAATGAGTGAAGAAATATCTATACATGGTGGTCTAATAGATGAAATCTATAGCTGCGAATCCCTAGCTACCGATTTTCCCAATTGTAGAAAACCAAGTCCAGAGATGGCCTTCATGGCTAGAGATGCTTTCCCTGATATCCATTTCAGGCGATCTGTTATTGTAGGTGATATGCCTTCAGATATGGAATTTGGAGAAAGCGCAGGAATGAAACGAGTTTGGATACGGAATGAGGACACGCCTTATACTCCAGATTATGATTTAGGCGTGGAGAGCCTAGCTCACTTTATTGACCTTATTATTTTAGCACAAGAAGAAACATAATTTATGATACAGAAATTTGGTTCAGGGACCACTTGGGAACAAAAATTTAGCTACAGTAGAGGCAAGCGGATTGGCAATCGGATCGAGATAGCTGGGACCACATCCTCAGACCCTTCAGGTGTATTACACATCGGCGATCACAGAAAACAAGCCGAGTTTATCTTCACTAAAATGCTCAATGCCCTAGAAGAATTAGGTGGCAAAAAAGAATACGTAATGAGAACTCGTGCCTATGTTACAGATCTAAAATATGCACAAGATGTTGCGGAGCTACATGGCGAATTTTTCAGAGGGTCGGATCCCGTCTTTACGATGTTGGTGGTTCC
Source organism: Saprospiraceae bacterium (assembly GCA_020629315.1). GTDB lineage: Bacteria > Bacteroidota > Bacteroidia > Chitinophagales > Saprospiraceae > JAHDDO01. The sequence goes on from JAHDDO010000042.1 coordinate 24,183, forward strand.
TGCCTTACTTCAACCCGAAATGCTGGTTGAGATCGAGATGAGTGCACAAGTACCGGAATAAAAAAAGGTGTAATTAGACCATAATTCAAGTACTTTTGTCAGCGCTTTATGGCAGAAAAGACCACAGATAAAATATATTCAATAAAAGAAATCTATTACACCCTCCAAGGGGAAGGCTTTCATGCAGGACGTCCTGCAGTGTTCTGCCGCTTTAGTGGTTGTAATCTTTGGACAGGTAGAGAAGAAGATCGTCATAAGGCAATTTGCCAATTTTGTGATACAAATTTCTGGGGCACCGATGGTATCAATGGCGGAAAATATAACGCTGAAGAACTAGCCAATACCATTCATTCCATCTTCTCTGAATCAACCGAAAAAGAACACGCTTTTGTGGTCTTTACCGGAGGCGAACCCGCATTACAAATAGATGAAGCCTTGGTGCAAGCTATGCATGATAGGTCTTTTGAAGTAGCCATAGAAACAAACGGCACTCTTGCCATACCTGCAAACATTGATTGGGTCACCGTGAGTCCTAAGGCAAATACCGAGATCCGTATAACTACGGGTAATGAAATGAAAATTGTGTTCCCACAACCAGGCATTAATCCTAAAGACTTTAGTGAACAAGCATTCGATCACTTTTACCTACAACCTATGGACTCTAAAGATTGGGAAGAAAACGCCATAAAAACCATAAATTACTGTAAAGAGCACCCGCAGTGGAAAATGAGTGTCCAGATTCATAAGATTCTGAATATACCTTAGT
>JAHDDO010000043.1 GCA_020629315.1 Saprospiraceae bacterium
TCGGAATACATTCTCGATCTGATGCAATCAGCATCGGAACTAAAAAGTATACCCCACATGCAAACCAGGTTCTCCCATAAAGTAGTTGGGGTATTTGTTTTCTTGCACTTGAAAACTATCTGGAAGATTTGTATTTATTGGCCAATAGGTTATAGCAATGGAAGGCGCAATAAATAGCCGCTTTCGTTTACCAAATGTAATATGATACCCCAGCCTACATGTGTTGAATAACTGAAACCCCTTTTGAATAACTTGCTTTTCTGAATCTCGATAGTGTTGTCTCAGCAAAGTGGAATGCACCTGAGCGAAAACACCTTTCCAAAGTAAACGTTTATAAGCTATCCCCGCACCAAATGCTTTTACATCACCCGGAAAGCCGGTAGACTCTTGCTCATAATCAGGACCATAGGGTCTTCCAAGTGGCCCCTGATATGCCCAGGTTATAGCTTCTATTGAGAGTTCAGAAACAGCATTTAGGCGATACCCATAATTCAACTGGAAATACTCTGGTGAGGGATCAAAAAAAGGCGTAAACAAAATAAAGCCTGTGGTTCCTACAAAATGTTTGTCAGTAAACTGATGAGGGTTTTGCGCCTCTTGGGCAATGGTATGACCTGTGAGAAGTAGTGCTGTGATAAAAAGTAGTATCGTCTGTTTCATAATTATTTATTTTACTCAAAGATCAAGGCATAAGGATTCTTTTTCATTGACAAAAGTCAATAAAGGCACTTACAGGCATTTAGCTACTTTTTATTGCTTCTAAGCATTGACAATTCGGTTTGGACTTTTTACTTTTCCAAATATGACATTGAACAACACCATTTTTATACTACTTCTATTGTTACCCTATATATTATACGGTCAGGATGTACCATTTCCGACAAGTCAAGCAAAATGGTGTTACAACCAGTATGGCGACACCGGAGAAGATCTGGGCGATTTTTGTTACGAATTCAAAGAGGATTCTACAATTATAAATGGGCAGATTTATTTTCCTTTTTTGAATGGTAGCGATACATTGGGCTTTATTCGCACAGAAGAAGAACAAGTGTTCAACCTGCCTGAAAGAAGCGCTGAGGAGGAGTATCTTTTATACGACTTTAGTCTTATGGAGGGTGACACCTTTAGAACCCAATGGGGATATTGGACAGGCAACAATGAAATAATAGAACTCCAGGTGACTACTATTGACTCTACCCAAATGGTAAGTGGCGAATATAGAAAAACATGGTATTTACAAAACCAGGATTCGGGCTATGAGACCCATTGGACAGAAGGGATTGGCGATGCGGTTTGGCTTATGCATGCACCCGCTTATCTATTTTCTGTTTCTGGTGGTTTTCAGCTTATTTGCCATGTAGTCTCAAATGAACTGCAATACGATCCAGGTGGCAATATGTACTGTTCCACAGTTTCCGCAGAAAATGTAAAGGCGCCTTTCTCAATCCATATATTGCCGAATCCATTTATGAATAAAGTATGGATCAAATCTCCGGATACACACATCCAAGAAATACGCATTTTTGATCAAAATGGTAGACAGGTATGGTCAAATATATATGATCAGCCTATCCAAACCATTCCCATCGATTTGGAACCATATACAGGACAGTTTTTCGTTCTGATGATTCGAAATAGTGAAGGATTAATACACTGCGAAAAAGGAATGCGCATACCGCAATAAGCAAGGGTAACCGAACTTGAATCAGCTACGAATGTATGGGTAATTATAATTTAGGAATACCTACAATAGTAACAGCCGCTATTCTCTACTACTTATCCTTTAGAGCATTTGCTGCTAATAAGAAGACCCTCGCGCTTTTCTTTTTACTATTGGCTGGTTTTATCTTACGTATCTTTACCGCCTTAGATCCGATGTTACATGATTGGGATGAACGTTATCATGCTTTAGTCGCAAAAAACTTGATTTCATTCCCAGCTAAACCCATGCTTTACATTGAGCCTTTATTGGACTATAACTATAAAAATTGGACACACAATCATATTTGGGTTCACAAACAACCCGTGCCTTTATATGCAATGGCACTTAGTATACTCACTTTCGGAACAAACGAGTTAGCTGTACGACTTCCTTCCATCTTACTTAGCACTTTTGGCATTTATATTACTTACCAATTAGGGAAGATATTATTTGATAAAGGAACTGGGTATATAGCAGCATTCCTCTTTTCAATACATGGTCTAATCATCGAACAAACTGCAGGAAGAGTAGCCACAGATCATTATGATGTATTTTTTACCATCTTTATTTCTTGGGCTATACTCGTTCTGCTGAAACAAGCCAAGTCTGGTTCACTACTAAATCTAATTGGAGGAGGAGTACTTACAGGTTTAGCTATTCTTACCAAGTGGTTGCCGGCTTTAATTGTCATACCCATTTGGGGTATCGCAGCTTTACATTATCAAGGCATTAAAAAGGGTAGCCTCTCTGCTGCGCTATTGGTCATGTGCATTATAGTTGTAGTAGTCCCTTGGCAATTATATATTTTCCAATACTTCCCTAAAGAAGCATCATGGGAAATGGAATACAATGCACTGCATATTTTTTCGGCTTTAGAAGGCCATGGTAAACCTTGGTATTTTCATCTTAATACTATGAGAATAATTTTTGGCGAGCTCATCTATGTTCCGATCATGTACCTCGTGTATGTATTGATTAAACTGCCTCAAAAAATCGAAAAACTACTTTTGCTTGTTTGGATACTGATTCCTTATGTATTCTTCTCTTTGGCTAAAACTAAAATGCAAGGCTATATACTATTCTGCTCACCCGCTATTTTTATTTCAACGGCCTATTTCATCTTACATGGCTCACTTACGGGTCCTAGGCTCCTTTATATTAAAAAAGGCATAGCTATAGGATTAATCCTTCTACCCATCAGATACAGTATTGAACGAATAAAGCCACTGGAAATCAATCAAGAGCTTGAATCAAAATTGACTGAACTTGCTTTGGTGAAAAATGAAAATCTACCAGATAAATCCGTACTTTTTAATGCCTCGTATCCCATTGAAATAATGTTTTACACAAACTATATTGCCTATAGTCATATGCCTAGTGAGGATGAACTAAAAGACATACTGCAAAAAGGGTATCACATCTTTGGTATAAACAAAAATCAGCTAACGAATACAGTGGAAAATCTATCAAAAGGACTCAATATTTCTGAGTAAGAATACGAGAAGTCAACCTCGCTGTGGAAATCCCTTCCTTAGTTTTCATACTTTTATATTGCCAAATAATACAAATTATATGACGGAGGAGCAAGTAGTATTTGAAGAGGTATCCAGCCAACTGGAAGGGGCTATTAAAAGTCAGATGTTTGGTAAGCCATGTTTTAAAATTGAAAAGAAAGCCTTTGTATGCTTTTTTCAAAATGAAATGGTTTTTAAACTTTCAGGGGAGTTACACGCTGAGGCATTGGCGCTGGAAGGAGCCAAACTCTTTGACCCTTCAGGCAAAGGAAGACCCATGAAAGAATGGGTGCAATTGCCTTTTTCGCACAAGTCAACATGGCCAAGATATGCCGCTGCCGCTTTGAACTATGTAAAACCGTAATGGTTACTAATATATAATATGGCCACATGGATATAATTACACAATGGCATGATGTGACTAGCTATACCCCCGGTATCTATTCTGTAAATATTGATGGACACTGGGAACGATTCATAAAAGTGGATTAGATGAATATCTACCTTTTTATCGCTTCCATTTTATCAGTAGGTCTATCCATAGCACATACCATTTTAGGAGAGCTAATGATCTTCTCAAAACATAGAAGCACAAAAGGGTGGTTTCAATTTAGTACATCCCAACATTTGACAGAGCAACATTGGCGGATCATGTGGGCCACATGGCATTTAGCCAGTGTGTTTGGTATCCTGGTAGCAAGTATACTTTTTCATTATTCAATGAAAAAAGTCATTGATTCTTCAGTACTCTACTGTATGCTTTTTGGATTACTGGGAGCTGGACTTTTAGTAGGGTATGCAACACGTGGAAAACATCCCGGCTGGATTGTTTTATTATTGATAGCCACTTTAATTTATCTAGGGCTTCAATAGCTATGTCATGAAATTAACGGGGCCTAATCTCTATGCCGACTGGTCATTTTATCACACAGAAACTGATATTCGAATTTCCAGTATCCTTACTCACAAATAAACTGCGATTTATATCAGTACCATTGCAAGTGTTGATAGTACACAGATAAGATCCACCTGCTAAACGGATATCTCCTGCGCTATTTGCAGTAGTCGTTATGTCCCAGGTATTCCCAATGGTGTTTACTTGCATAGCTGGCATTATGGACTGGGCATTTATATGAACGGAGCGCTTATCAGTCTTAGCTATTTCCCAATATTCTTGATACGAAGGCAAATGGACATTGGCCCACCTACAATAAGCCAATGCATCTGTATAACTTACTTGCGTCACAGGATGTTCTTTCTTCGCTTCATGCTTGCCATCCGGTAAACGCCAGTTGGCTCCTCCTACCGTTTTATACTCATCCACTGTCACTTGAACAATAGACCAACCGTACTTTTCAGCATCGGTTTGATAGTTTGTAGACTCAATAAATTGAGCAAATTCTTCGTTTGTTACTGGGTTAAGCGTAGTTTTAGTGCCACAGGCATGCATGGTAACTAAAAGACTTAAAACGAAATAGACAAACTTCCAATCTAAACACTGTTTACTGCACATTGTATCGAAACCTGAGTGATCTTTAATAGGAAAAATAAGGAACTCAAATTTTAAAATAGAATATTAACTCAAGGTAAGGTATATTTACATATTACACATTTTTATAATGTATTATATTTTTTCAATTTTACTCGCACTCTCTACTTTCAATAGTTCTCATGATGTGCCATTAGCCATCTTTGATTGTACCATACATAAAGATCATGTAAGCCTCCTTTTACATATTGATGCATTGGATATCCAAAAAGAAATAAATACAAGGGTGGATGACCAATCTTTTGGTGTCTACTTTAATGAGAATACAAGTTGGACATTGAATGAACGTGACTTACATTTTAAAGTTGAATCATGTGTCCTTGAAGAAGAGCATTATAGTGTCAGCTTATTGGCGCCACATGTAGAATCAGAACTCCACTTCCTTAGTATAGAAAATACGATCATGAATAGTGTAAAGGAACATTCAAATATCATCCGATTGCATTATCATGATACATCTAGAAGTTTTAGAATGCATACGGGGCGAACAAGCTCTACGATCAAACTATAGTGTACATGAGGAAACTAGGTCTACTTTTAATAGCCATCATTTTTAGCTTGCAAGGTCAATGTCAAACTGACCCTGATCATCCTAATGTATTATTGATCATTGCTGATGACCTAGGTTTAGATTATATGAATGGTTTTCAAGACAACAACCTAATGCCTGTTACGCCACACCTGGATAGTCTTCGGGAATCGGGTGTCGGTTTTTCTAGAACCTGGTCTACGCCCAAATGTTCGCCATCTAGAGCTGCCATAATGAGTGGTAAATTTGGCATCAAAACAGGTGTCCAAGATGCAGAAACCTTAGATACCGCCTATGTTTCATTGTTTAGAGAAATAGAAGCTGCTACAGGTGGATTATATACGGATGCGGTATTAGGAAAATGGCATATTTCATCGGGTCAGCCCAGTGATCATCCAAATCAACATGGCATTGATTATTATAATGGTTTCTGGAAAGCAGATGTAGAAGATTACTATGATTGGCCTAACATCGATAATGACGGGAATAGCAATCAGAACACCACCTATGCCACTGAGCATTTTACTACTGAAGCGATTGATTGGATCAATGATCAAAATTCACCATGGTTTATGTGGTTAGCTCATGCTGCGCCTCACTCCCCTTTCCATGTGCCACCAGCGGGAACCTACAGTCAGTCTCCTACAAATAACAATAAACAAAAGTATGTCGCCGCCATTGAAAGTATGGACTACCAAATAGGCCGGCTGCTTGATAATATTCCTCAAGATGTAGAAGAGAATACGGTTATCATTTTTATTGGCGATAACGGAACTCCTGGCGCTATTTTGCAAAACTATCCGACAGGGCATGGGAAAAGTACACTCTATCAAGGAGGAGTCGCCGTCCCTATGATTATTAGTGGACAAGGGGTAACTCGGATAAACGAAATAGATGATTCACCCTTGCATACTAATGACCTCTTTGCCACCATTCTTGAGATCACTGGAGCGGATCTAAATGGTGGTATGCATAATAGTCTTAGTTTCAAAGGACTTCTTACGGATGCTGAAACAATAACGAGAGACTATGTGTATACTGAATTTAGGACGGGCTGGACAATTCGAGATGATCAATATAAATTGATCGTCAATGAAGATTGCACGTATGAATTTTTCGACCTTATCAATGACTCATTAGAAGTCAATGATCTCATTGATAACTTAACGGCTAGTCAGGAAGACATCAGAGATATATTAGAAATGGAAGGAGAGCAAATTCGAAAAAATTGGTCATGCCAGGACTTAGTCCAAAATGGTGCTGAGATAGCCATTGATTGTGGTGGATCATGTGCGCCTTGCCCAGGCCAATCGGATTTCGATTGCAAAGAAGACCTATTGGTCGTTTGCGATGATATAATGGTAGATAGCATTGTATATGCGAGTCAAGAGATAGAATCTTCTCATAAAATAGAAACAGAATCGGTAGCCTTTCATGCAGCAGAATGCATCGAACTTACGGCTGGCTTCGATTCAGGTTCACAAAATTTTGAAGCTACTATTGAAGATTGTGATATTTCAGGTATTGGCGATGCCGATTGCACTAGCAGTAATATCACGAGTCAAACCAACATAGGTTGTTGTGAAGATCCTTTTGATAATTTCAGCTATGTCGAAACGGTATCAGGCGGTAAACGGCTGATCGCTACTAACGATCTACCTAACCACGAATACTGTACACCGAATAACCCACCTACAGAAAAAGACTATAATTTCGAGATGGATGAGGTCCCTGTTCTTCTATGTGAAAAGACATCAATTCTAAGACCGCTTAACAGACCGGACTATTTTTTTGGCGTGGCGCTTAACGGAGTTTTATTAGCACCTTCACCTGCGGAACCCTTCATTTTCGAAGACGTCAATACGGGTGAGTATAATTGGTTTTGGGTATTCGAACCTACCAATGTACAAGGCAATGGGATGGGCTTTGTAAAGCTAGACTGTTCGTCAGGCCATGCAGGAAATCAAGGATATCACTACCATGGAAACATGTTTCAGTATGTTGAAGAAATCATCCAAGCAGGATTAAGCACACAAACCACACCTCCAGCTGAAGCGGTTCAAGTAGGTTGGGCAGCAGATGGCTTTCCTATACTATATCGATTCGGTCCAGATGAGGATGGCAACCTAGCCTTACTTCAATCAAGCTATGAATTAAAGTTTGGCAATAGGCCGGGTGATGGCATTACAGCACCCTGCGGATCGTATAACGGTCGGTATACGAATGACTACAGATATGTCGATTGTTCTGGTGATTTAGATGAATGCAATGGCGTAGAACGAGAGATCACCTTAGAAACGATAACAGGGCCACAAACCTTCCCATATTTCTATGTCATAACCGATGATTTTCCTCAGATTCCTAGATGCTTTTCTGGAGCTCCCGACGCTAGTTTTAAGTAAATAAAGAAAGCATTAGTATATTGATATCAGAATGGCATGGTCCAATGGCCATAATGTATATACATTCATATCTGCGAATTCAATATGCCTAAAGCAAATAATAAAATCAGAGACCGTTTTCTACTTCTTTTCATTTCGATAATCACTATCGAATTATGCCCGTATATTCTATCCCCAATAGTCAGTGGTCAGTCGTTTTCTAGATCTGAGATTCAAGCGGCCATCAAGGAATCTGATAACCCAGTGGCCGATGGATTACAAGAAAATACACAACAAAATACTGACGAGTACTTAGGCGATCACATACTGCACCCATACTTTGGTTTTGTAAGCATTCCCTACAAAAAGAGATACAACCGCTTCTCCTTTCCAGGTGTAGACCCGTTAAGCAAACGATCTGATGATACGATCACGGTTTGCGTCATGGGTGGCTCTGTGGCCATGGGCTTGCATAAGCAATCAAGTAATACCCTTCGAAAGGGATTAAAAAAAATACCTCAATATAAAGATAAGGAGCTGCGCATCGTGCTCTTTGCTTTGGGAGGCTTTAAGCAACCGCAACAATTGATGGCCTTGAATTATTTTCTTGCGCTGGGCGCTGAATATGATGTCGTGATCAATTTAGATGGATTTAATGAGATCGTCCTTCCATACAGCGATAACTTACCGCTACAAGTCCATCCGAACTATCCACGACATTGGAACTTATATGCAAGGAAAGGCCTAGATAGCAAAACGCAAATACAGCTTTCTAGACAAATACAGGCCAAGGAAGACATTGAAAAAACAAAGCGGTCATTTTTAAAATGGAAAGTAAATTATAGCAATTTCGGTTTATTACTTTGGCGAATGATCCACAATAAACAAGCTAACAAAGTCTATGCTGCTGAAGCTGCACTACGAGAGCAAATTCAAAATTCAGAGGCTGACTATCAAGCGACCGGACCTAAAGAAATCGTTACTGACACTACAGCATACTTTGCGGAACAAGCTGCATTTTGGAGACGCTCCAGTAGTATGATTCATGCCATTTCCGAAAGTCATGGATTCGATTACTTCCATTTCCTACAACCTAACCAATACGTCCCAAATTCAAAAAGCTTTACCAAAGAGGAATTAGAAACCGCATACGCTGAAGGAAAATACACCTACAAAACAGGGGTCCAGTTAGGCTATCCAATGCTGATAGAAGAAGGAACGACACTCATTAATGATGGTATAGCATTTACAGATTTAACATCGCTTTATACACAAGAAAAGAGAACAGTTTATAGTGATAGATGCTGTCACTTCAACCAATTAGGATACGACATCATGGCTGAAAAAATAGCTACAATTATAGCCAACTCCACAAATCCAAAATAAGTAAAGGGAACTGTAAGGCTCATCTTACCAAGGTCACATCACCCATTAAGGTCTCTACCTTTCCATCAAAAAATTGTATTTCCGCATACCAAACATAGACACCTGCTGTTGCAGGACTATTCATAGTCTCTCCCGTCCAACCAAGATACGGATCATTTAATGGCAGATTCTTAGCTTCAAACACTTGATTGCCCCAGCGATCAAAAACAGTAAATTGTAATAGAAGTCCTGGATCTGGGCTCTGCAAATAAAAGCTAGCATTTGCATCATTACTTCCTGGCGAAAAAATATTAGGGGCGAAAATGCGTCGAGTTTCATCAACATATACAGATATCCAAGCTGTGTCAGTACAATACTCATTCTCGACTATGACACTATAGATAATATCTGAAGTGGGATAGCCTACTGGTTCTAAACAATCTAAACACGATAATGAGCCGCTCATACCATCGTTCCATAAAACAGAAAGTGAATCACCCGCATTAGTAATAGAAGGATCTAATATGATAGCTTGACCTTGGTGAATATCAACTTCATCTTTACCGAAATACACATCGATTTGATCGACTTCGTATACATTAAAATTCACCTTCCCCGTATCACATCCATCCAAAATCAAGACTTCATAACTACCCAAACCAGGTGCCTCAAATTCAGCTGAAGATGTCCCATCTTCCCAAAAATAATGTTCCCCAAAATCCGAAGCATCTAAAACAAGAGCGGTGCCTTCACAAAGAAAGGTGTCTACATCTTGCACCCCACCTTCTACACCTCGAATAAAGAAATAGGTACTATCTGGAAATAATAATGTGGACGGATCGTCCGATATTCGCTTTGGCCCCAATAGCTGAGGAAGGTCCTTGATGGTCGCATTATTTTTATGCGCCCCAGTGGGTCCTTCACCCGAATTCACTAAAATATCAATAGTGTCAATGCCCTCATGTAATAGTAGATCTTCCAACTGAAATATATTGGGTGGCATATTTTCACTAAGGGTACTTTGGTATGGATTATTAACCACCTCTACAAAACTAAAACCAAGCGGTAAAGTATCCACCAAACTAAGCTGATAGCGCTCTTCCCCCGAATCATTTTCAAGAATGTACCTAAACAAAACATCACTACATCCCAATATCGTATCTGGTTCTATTAGATGCCTAATCTCAATGGTGTAAGGACAACTGGCTGTCACTACCTCATAACTTACCATGATTTCCGAACAACCACTTTGCGCTACTAAATCATAAATGCCCGTCTCTGTAACATCAATTTTTTGGCTGGTAGCGCCCGTGGACCATATCAAATTATTTCCATAATCACTAGCATCCAAGGTCAATGTACTCCCGTGACATAGGAAGGAACTAAACGCTAAACTATCCTCATCAAAACGATTCACTTCCATTCTAGTACTATCCTCGGTGGCAGGCGAAAAAGGGTCATTAGACCACACGAATCCACCATATTCGTCAGGCACATTACCAAGATAAACCTGACTGTAGTAAATGTCCTTAGGTATGTCATCGACATAGACAGTAACAGAAAAAGAATCCAATGCCTTAGGAATATTCATGCCTTCTATTCGTAACACATTCGAAGCAGTAGTTGGATCTACTGTACCTCCAAAAGGTATTTCCTCAGGCTCATAAAAAGAATAGCCGTCAGGTAAGGCGTGTTCGAATGAAATGTTTTGCATGAGACTATTGCTTCGGTTAACAAGCGCATAGTGAAGCCTAATATCACTACATGGCAAGGTAGTTTGAGGGTCGACACTCATATCTATTTCTAATGAGTACGGACACCCTGCCACATCTACTATACCTAGTAAACCTGACGTACCTAAGAGTCTGGTAGCTCCATTCAGTTGATCTACAGAAAACACCCCACTAATAGTCCCGAATAAGGCCGTACCCAAGCCAAACATATTGCCAAAAGCATCGAAATAAAGCCCTCGAATATCGTGCTCAATAGAAATCGGATCTTGCAAATCAATAGCATTGGACCCAATTACATAACTATAAAAACTTCGGGTCTCAGTATCATATCCAACCAGTCTACCATCAAGTGGGTGAAAACTAAAATCTACTGTTCGGGTGCCAAAGGTGAACTCAAATTCTGTAAGGTCAAAATTTCCGCTGAGCAGGTCCACAACATACATTTTTGAGTCCATCCCGTTATCAGAACCAATAACAAAAAAGCTAGATCCGTCAGGAGATACCGTTCCGGCAATGTATGCTAAATTGGGGTCTATATCCAAGTCCACCATAGCTGTCATTGCGCCTAGCGCATCCACTCGATATAAGGTATTTGAAAAAGGATACATGCCGTATAAATACCTATCCGCTGAGCTAAAGCCTAAAGCAAATAATGGCAAGCCAAGATTCGGATTGATTTCATCTGCAACAAGTCCATTGGAAGTACTGATGCCTACCTCTAAAAGAGCCCCATCTTCATTGGTCACCCACACTTGTCCCTCACAGCTAAAGGGTACCTGTGCAAAACATGGCTTTACTAAAAACCAAAGCATGGGCAATATGAGTGATATTCGTTTCAATGACTGGCTATTTCATCCATACTTTTAAAGATAAAAATTAAGGTCATATTTTAATGTCGCAGGATAGCCTGCTATTTTTGATACGCTATTTTGAAACCATATGAATGGAATACGCATCATTACTAGCTTGATCAGCATATCCTTTATAATAATAGGCGCTGATAAATTTTTACACTTCATTGAACCACCTTGTTCTTTGATGAGTGCTATCCATCCCATTATTTGGAAGTCGATTGGGATTGTTCAAATTATAGCTGGAGTTCTAATTTGGGCACCTAAATATGAACGGTTTATTGTGGGATTCTTTTGTGTTTTCAAGGGGGTCTTTTCTTTGGTACATTTGAGTCTAGGCACATATGATGTAGCAGGTTCACTTTTTTTATTTGCCTTATTAGCGGTATTGATATGGAAACCTGAAGTTTTGAAAAAACCCTTGTTTACTTAGCGTATGCTCAGATATGTAGTCCCTATAATTTTGTTCTGTACATGGTTCCTATATCCATTCATCGACGGCAATATATTGTTTACTATTTTTTAGAAGTATTTGACTCAATGCTATTAGCTTTGTTTGTAGTAATCATTTGTAGAATGTATTCATTGTTTCTATAGTATGTCAATTACACGATTCGATTGATTTTTTCTGTAGTCCAATGTCATTCACGTTAACGTACAGAACATGTCAGACAGACCTCCATTAGATAAAAATATCAGTATTCCTGATTTTAAAGACTTCTATTGGCTAAAAGCCGAACTCATTTCGTTTTGCAAAAGAAATAAATTACCAAGCAGTGGAAGCAAACAAGAATTGAATGAAGTGATCATTCAATTTTTAAGTGGTTCCCCAACTTTAAAAAAAACTAAGAAAAGGCAAACACCATGTTCCAATTTTGATTGGCGAAGGGAAACCTTACATATGAGTACCATCATTACTGACAACTATAGCAACACTGAAAATGTACGCCATTTCTTTCAAGAACAATTAGGTCAATCCTTCAAGTTTAATGTAGCCTTCATGAATTGGATGAAAAGCAATAAAGGAAAAACCTTAGGCGATGCTATCCACGCATGGAAGAACATAAAAGAGCAACAAAAAAGCCAAACTGGACCCAAGGATATCGCTCCTCAATTTGAATACAATCGCTACCTAAGAGATTTTTTAGCCGATAATCCATCATTAGATAGACAAGTGGGTATCACCTTGTGGAAAATCAAAAAGTCAAAACGGGGTACCAATGCATATGAAAGAAAAGATCTACAATGGTTATAATCTACGTTAAACAATAGATGTACTATGGAATCCAAATACACAGACGGAGGTATAAAATATGAACACCTACGTTTTTCAATTTCTAGTGCAGACGATCTACCCGTGCTAGAAAATATCAGAATGCAAGCCTTTACGCCCATTTTTAATTCATTTAGAAGTATACTAGGTGATCAAATATATGAATGGGCCCAACGTGCAGAAGATGAAAACCAAGCTAAGATGTTGACAGATCTAGTAGCTAAAAATGAAGCCTGGCTTTGTTATACTGTACTGATAGAAGATACTATAGTCGGATTTATTAGTTACCAATCAAATTCCAAATCAAAAGTTGGAGAAATTGGTTTAAACGCCGTCGATCCTAAATTCGCTGGCAAAGGAATTGGGACCCATATGTATACCTTCGCTTTATCTCAAATGAAAAAGGATGGCATGAAGGTCGCAACAGTGGCCACAGGTGGAGATCCTTCTCATTTGCCCGCAAGGAAGGCGTATAAGAATGTCGGATTTAATGTAGAAATACCTAGCGTTTGGATGTGCAAAATATTGGATGAAGATTGATAGCACCCTCCTTATGTGTAGCACAAAAAATCATAACAGGAATACAAGACCATTGACACCTGAATATAAAATTTGGAGTCTTTTGCTTAAAAGCGTAACTTCTTACCATTAGCATTTTAGACAATCTGACTTAGTATAAAAATCATATATGAGCATATTCAAAAAACTTTTTGGCCGACCTGAAAAAACACCTAATTCAGAAAAAGAAAGCACTCCAAAATCAACACCAGATCAACCAGAACCCATGACAGAGGAGAACTCCGAAGAGTTAACCATTCTACCTAGGATTAAAGTAGATTATAGTCACAGCATTTACAATGATGATAAAACGAGCTCGTTTAAAGGAAATCCTTTACCTGAAGGCATGGTCTTACCAGATGATCAAAAACCAATAGTTAAAGAATTATGGGGCGATCTTTTATTATGCTTTGCTGTAGATATTGGAAACAGCTATAAATTGCTCCAACAAAATATAATGACCAAAAATCCTCACCTTTCACTCGAAGCTTTACAACAAGTAAGCATAAATGCATTAGTTGCTGAAGTAGGTCAAAATATTAAAATACATGGAGATCCTAATGATATATTGATGATAACTGCTGGGGGTAATTTTGAAGCTGCCTTACTATTAGTGGATGGTCTTCTAGATCAAATTCATGATATGATCCAAGGGGATGCTATCCTGGCCATTCCTGCCAGAGATCTATTATTTATTTGCAACTCAAATAACAAAGCGGGAGTCCAAAAAATAAAAGAGATGACCAAAGGTTATTTTGATAATCCTGAAACACAAGGATTGCTGTCTAAAGCCTTGTACCTTAGAAAAAAGGGAGTGCCGACTCTTGTGATTTCAGACACCGCTTTTTAGAATAAAAAGAAATAATTCATGTTTAATTTATTCAAGAATTCGAAAAAGAACGAAGCCGAATCTCCAGCTAAAGAAAATCACACGCAGGCATTACATCTTTTTAATGAACAAAAATATGCTGATGCTTTGCGGCAATTAACGGCGGGATTTAGAGCAGACATCTACTACAAACCCTTGTATGTTTTGGCAGCTCAATGTTTGGAGCAATTGGGTGGAAAAGAGGAAGCATTATTATTTAAGGCAGCAGAGAAAAATCTAGGATTTGATTCTTTTAAAAAATTAGGTATTCATTTTTACAATGTGGATCATTACCCAATGTCAATTATTTTTCTTGAAGAAGCTAATTCTAAAAAAATAGATCCTCAAATCGCAAATAATTTAGCTGTTGCCTATGCTAGAAAATTTCAAACGAAAAAAGCACAAGAAACCTTAGAAAGGATAAGCAACAACTTTGACTTTTGGAGTTTTTGGTTTTACGTAAAAACCAAAATTTTAAATAATGACAAAAAGGACCTTGCCGCCATGGTCAACGAATTAAAATCGGCTATAGATCCCAATGATCCAAATGAGCAATTAAAAATTCCAAGACAAAAGATAAAGGAAATAGAAGAGTCGTATAACAGGTTGCTGAGTTTAGAAAGTCCACAAGAATTGATTAGGGATTGGCACTATATTCAATATGGTGGGGTCATTTTAGATTTCTTTTTTGATGAAAATCAATATATTGCTGGAGGAAGGTATGTAGCTACTTGGTCCAGTCATATGTCAATAAAAACAAACTTATTACGATTGCAAAATGTACTGCTTGAAAAAGATATCCAACAAGTAGTGTATGGTACTGATAGAGATTCTACCATAATAGGACTAGCTTTAGCAAAAGTATTAGACCTGCCTTCAAAACCATATGAATCAAATACACTGTACCATAAATCTATTTTTTGTGTGGCAGACGGACCTCATTTTGAGCCCATACAAGGTGTTGAAGAAGTGAAGAATGGGAATATTACTTTCAGCTATAATTTAAATTGGTTGCAAGCAAATTTTATATGCCCAGACATAATTGCCATGTTAAGTCAGTACAACAATTATCCTTGGAATGGAGGAAACATTACCATGAATGAAGATGGTACTCAGGGTCGTTCTCAAGCGGATCTAAGATCTCCCGAAGAAATCGCAAGCGATATAGCCAATACAGAAACCGACAGAAAATACAGTTTTGATCCATTTTATACTACTCATATGGATCACTTAAAACTTAATCAAACCGAGGGGCATAGATATAATTTTATGTTGGAGAGTCCCGTCCCTGGCAGTTACTTTGGTGCTTAGAAAAATTAGCTTTGAAAGTAAGAGTAGTAAAATATGATCCCATTTGGAACCATCTTTTTAAAATGGAATCCGAAACCCTAGGCGATATTCTTTCACCTAATCTCGTAAACATCTACCACATAGGTAGTACCGCTGTTCCAGGACTGATGGCTAAACCCGTTATAGATATTATGCTTTCGGTCCAATCATTAAATATCCTTGATCAACAATCGCAAAAAATAGCTTCGCTAGATTATGAGGTGATGGGAGAGTTTGGGATGCCCGGACGAAGATATTTTAGGAAAGGCCTAATCGATCGTACCCATCAAATCCATGCTTTTGTACAAGAAGATCACAATATCACTAGACACCTTGCCTTTAGGGATTATCTCAGAAATCACCCGGACATAGCAGCGGAATACGGTATTCTTAAAAAACAGCTAGCCGAGCTTTATCCATCGGATATTATAAAATATGGAGATGGCAAGGAGGATTTTATTACGATCCATGAAAAAAAAGCCATGCAATGGTTTACGAATCATATATAATACATCATGCTATACGTTAGAAATAAATGGACATCGTAGAGCAAAGTATCAGTCAATATTTGGGGATCCAAGCTAAGGATGTAAAAAAAATACTACCCCTTTTCAAAAATGAAAGCTTAGCTAAAAACGATTACCTTTTAAAAACAGATCAATACGCTAAAAGCATAAGCTTTGTTCGTTCGGGTTTCTTACGCGTTTATGCCTTGGACGAGAAGGGCGAAAAAGAAATAACACAATGGATATCCAATCAAGGCATGTTCATCACTGACTTATCGAGTTTTATGTTTGACACCCCTTCTAGATGGAATATTCAAGCCTTGACCGTTTGCGATATTTTCACTATCTCCAAAGAGGAGTATAATAACCTTGGCAGTTTTATCCCTCAGTGGGATCATTTAGAAAAGCTATTTATCGCTAAGTGTTTTGTCACCTTAGAAAATAGGGTTTTTCAGCAATTGTCCATGAGTGCTGAACAAAAAGTAAGGCAGCTGTATGATTATAATGCCGAAATATTCCTACACGTACCTCACCAATATATTGCCTCCATGTTAGGCATCACTCCAGAGACTTTGAGCCGTATTCGTAGAAAATTGATTTCTTGATTTAGATCAAGAGTTCATCTCCGTATGCTTCTAATATTTGTATTGTCAAAATAAAAAACAATGCAAAAAATACTAACCGTATTATTAATTACAGTAAGCACACAAATCATGGCTCAGAAAGAAATTAAAACATCTATCATTATCGACGCAAGCCCAGAAACCATTTGGGGTATACTAACGGATACAAAAGATTATCCTAATTGGAATCCATTTATCACCCATTTTGAAGGTGCCCTCACTAGTGGTAATAATATTTCCATCACAGCCGGAGGCATGTCTTTCAAACCTGAAGTACGAAAGGTAGATCCCAACAAAGAACTTCGCTGGTTGGGAAAACTACTATGGAAAGGGCTATTCGATGGAGAACATATATTTAGAATCTCAGAAAATTCCGATGGAAGCTGTACCTTCTTTCATGAAGAAAAATTTAGTGGCCTTCTTGTTGGTCTTTTTGCAAAGAAACTAGATACCGATACCAGAGAAGGATTTATCGCTATGAATCAAAAACTTAAAGAGTTAGCTGAAAATAAGTAAGAGAAACATATGCCCAAACCCAAAAATAAAGAAGAACTTATACAAGCTGCCAACGAGGAGTATCAGCGCCTAAATAATCTAATTGATTCGTTTGGGCCCAATGAAAGGCATGCACCTTTTTCATTGCAAAGCCTGAATAAAAACATCCGAGATGTAGTGGCCCACATTTTTCATTGGCAGCTGTTATTCTTTACTTGGTATGAAAAAGGCATGAAAGGACAAAAACCAAGTATGCCTGCTGAAGGGTATACTTGGCGAACTGTACCAGATCTGAATAAAACAATTTGGGCTCAGTATAATGAAGTAGAATTAAGTACCATCAGAAATAATTTGGAATCCTCGCATGAACAAATCATGGCGCTAATTCGCACTCACTCTGATGAAGAACTCTTTCAAAAAAAGAAATATAAATGGACAGGAAGCACCTCTCTCGGAGCCTATCTTATTTCAGCAACATCAAGCCATTATTTCTGGGGAAGGACATTGATCTATAAAGGAATGAAGTAATCGGGGTCCTATATACTATTTCAGTAAGGTTTTGTACCTTATTATGAATATAGTTAGCTATGAAACATGTACTCGTAGAAATGATGTCACAGATTACTTCACTGACTCAAGATGAAGAGCATTCTATCATAGAAAGTTTCCCCATTAAAACATATCCTGCTGGTTCAATACTTCTTAAAGAAGGACAGATAGCCAATAAATCTTTCTTTGTTCTGTCTGGCTGTATTAGGGAATATAGTTTGATTGATGGTGAGGAAAAAACCTTAGAATTCTATACCGAAGAACAGGCCGTAGCTAACTTCAATAGCATGGTAAATAAATCTCCATCACATTCGTCACTCGAATGTATTGAAGAAACCACGGTTTCTATCCTCGAAGAAGAAAAAGAAAAGGCACTTTATAAAAAGCACCCAAGATTCGAATCATTTTGCAGAAGCGGTGTAGAACAGATGATGGGCCAAAAACAAGCTCAACTGGCTCGAATGATCGTTATGAAACCCGAGGATAGATATAAAAAGATGGTTGAAGAAAGGGCTGAATTGCTCCAACGAGTACCGCAGTACCAACTAGCCAGCTATCTCGGCATAAAACCAGAAACGCTCAGTAGGATTCGGAAGCGTTTGGCTCAGAAATAAATATATACCATTGATGAAAAGTAACATTCTTTTTGCCATTGGTATCCTTTCTGCGATAATTGTATTTTCTATCATTTTATCTAGAATGACAGGCATGCTTAAAATGTACAGGATACAAACGCCGAGCATGGAACCAGCCGTACAAACAGGAGAACTACTTTTTGCTAGCTGTTTGAAACAACCAAAAAGATTTGATTTACTTTCCTATCAGTCAAATGCCTATGTTGGCAATACAAAATATCCAGAACTTGATAAAGAGATGGAAGTTATTTCTCGATTGATTGGACTTCCCAATGAAGTTATAGAACTTAAAAATGATACCATATTTATCAATGGGAAACAGATTCTTGAACCTTTTGAGACGCTCCTGCCCTACACCACTCAGGATGCAGAAGAACAGCACACCTTACAAGCATACTTTACATCTAAAGACCAATTAGACCGAGTGTATAGATTCATTTATTTCCTTTCTCAAAGTGAAATAGATAATCAGTTTTCATCTTTTAGTTTACAACCAGTGCCAGATTTGGATGCGCTGCATGGAGAGGTATATAATTATTCGTCAGATATCGAAAAGGACTGGACCCTTCGTGACTTTGGACCATACACTATCCCGCCTGAACATTATTTTATGATTAGCGATAATCGAAAAAATTGTATTGACTCCAGAATGGAAGGGCCTATACATTTTAAAAATATTATAAGCGTATCCCTCTTCCAGTAAGTCATTTTTACGAGGCAAAATGATAGTCCTCTCTTATTTGCTGGCATTCTTTTTGTAATATATTTTATACCCTACTACTTTATTTTAGGTAATAAATAAGAAAATCTGAACAAAATGGCTTGGTTATATAGGTGTATTCACCTATATTTGTAGGGTGTAACGCCTATTTAAGCTAACGAAATATGAGATACACTTTACTTGCAATCCTGCTTGCATTCGCTGCTAATGCATTTGGATTATCTGTCACCCCATCCCCTTCAACCTTAAACTGCGGAACCACTTTGGTAAACTTTACCTTCGATTGTGATTTTAATGGTTCAGTTCTCGTTCCCCCTGTACCTGCTGGTGTAACGATTGATGGTCCGATCACTAAAACAGTGACTGATGGCGCTTTATCTTTCAATGTTACTTTGACAACAGAAGCACCTGCGACCTTCAATATTAAATTTGTGGTTATTAGTTCGGATGCTGGATGTGCCGTCTTTGATGAAGAGGCTCTAGCGGCTATGACCAGTAATTGCATAGCCCCAGACAACGATTTTTGTGTAGATGCCGCTGTTATGGAACTAGGCGTCAACAGTTGTACACCCGAAGTGTATTCAACATTAAATGCTACAGAAAGCGGAAATACGCCAAGCTGCGGCGGCGATGGATACTTGGACCTTTGGTATTACTTTGATAGTAACAACGATACTATTGTTATGGAGATTCCAGCCATTCCCGGCACGGTAGGCTATTATGCCTTGTACGACGGTTGTCCAGGTGATGGTGGTTCCGAAGTCGATTGCTCCATTATGATTCAAAGTCTAGGTTCGACTTTCGAGATGACAGGTTTGACGGTGGATCAAGGGTACTATGTACAAATTCTTTTTCTACCTGGCAATGAGGGTATGGACCAAGAAATCTGTTTTCATAGTACTGTAGAAGCGGGTTGTGATGATACCGTTACCATAAGTGATCTTGGGCCTTACTTCCCAAATGAATCCCATGCTGCAAATCTAACTATTGAAACTACTGGATCAACTACGATTACTGCCAGCGACATCATCTATTCAGCCGGTGATACGATACGTTTAAATGGCGGATTTGATTCGGGCACAGGCGGATTTGAGGCCAACATTGCAGATTGTCCCAATTAAGAATTTGTTAGAAAGATTTATCGTACCTTCCTTCTATGTCTATAATCAAGCGGTGGAGGTCCATTTTTAAACCTATTCAATTTCAAGGCTGGGGAAAGAAACGTCAATATTTTGAAGGGTGGTATTATAAAGTCATTTCTAAAGATGGCAATCATGCATTTGCTTTTATTCCCGGTATTGCTTTAGACAATAATGGCAAAGGGCACAGCTTTATTCAAGTATTGGATGGCAAGAAATGTACGGCTAAATATCATACATTTCCTATCGAAAGTTTTACTCCCGATCCTGCCGATTTTAATGTTAACATCAATGAGAATTCCTTTAGCACGAGTCATATCACGCTAGATTTAGATAATATTAAAGGTCAACTTCAATTCACGAATAATGTGCCTTGGCCAAATGCATGGTATAGCCCAGGAATCATGGGTCCTTTCTCATTTGTACCCTTTATGCAATGTTACCATGGCATCGTCAGTATGGATCATGATATAGAAGGATCATTGAAATATGCCGATGCCGAAATTGATTTTACAGGCGGTAAAGGCTATATGGAAAAAGATTGGGGTCGGTCGTTTCCCAGTGCATACATTTGGATGCAGAGCAACCATTTCTCAAAACCCGGTATTTCATTTAAGTCTTCCGTCGCTAATATCCCATGGCTAGGTAGCTCTTTCGTCGGCTGTATTGCCGGCGTTTGGTTGGGAGATCAATTGATTCAATTCACCACGTATAACTTTACCAAGCTTTTAAAATCATATGCCGACAAAGAGAAGGTTTTGCTACAAATGGAAAATAATAGGCATCGCTTAGAAGTTGAAGCTTTTAGAGAACAAGCCACTGAACTAGCTTCTCCTATCCAAGGGTTTATGGATGGGCGTATTGAGGAAAGCATGACTTCGAAAATTCATGTAAGTGTATACGATAAAAAGAAAAAGGTTTACGTACTGAAGGATACGGGTATTAATGCGGGTCTCGAAGTTGCGGGCTCTATAGACGAGATTATGATCTAAAAAATATTTTTCATGTTCAAACCACTCTTTGCTTACCTCTGTGTACTTTTTATTTTTTGTCTAGCCTGTAGCTCTTCAGACTCGAAAGCCACAGCTCCTGAAACAAAAATAGATCCCGCCCCGACCCTGCTGGATACGGCCAATATCCAAATAAGCGCAGCAATACTAAAAGATCTCAGTACACTAGTAGGCAAAAATGCACAAGCCTTCAAAAAAGAGGTATATAGTTATGACAAGGCGGGTAACGAATCAAAATACATCTTGGACTCAGGACTCATATTTCCCTTCGTAAAAGAACAGATCGCTCATGATGCCTTCGAAAAAATGTTTGCAGAAATAGCACTAGAAGATAACTACCTTTTCCTTACTAACTTATCCTTTGACGATGATTATAACACCTATTATGATATGATCATTGCTCCGGAAGCTAAGCCGTTCAAGTGGGTAAAAAAGATAGGGACACATGGGATAAATTACGATCTCTACAATGAAGATATTATCAAACAATTAAAGCAGTGGGATGAAGAAGCGGGTTTAATTATCGATGTCATCGATGGTGATCGCGTGCACGCGTATTTAAAAGAAATCCCAGGCTCAGTAGATTCCTTTACGCAAGCTGTTTTTGAATTTTGTCCTGATGTTATTCATCAAGGCTATGGGGATATGGATGCCATGAAAGCAGATTATTCAGCTAATCAATATTTATGGTTGTGGTGGGATTAATCTCCATAAAGCATAGACTACTTCCATCACTGGCTTTCCTTTTATTTTCTTGCACCCTGTTTGGCCAAAGTGACACCATCATTTACTTGTTGCCAGGGCAAGGATCAGACCAACGAATATTTTCAGATATTCAATGGCCCGAAGGAAGCAAGATTCGACATATTCAATATCCCGTTCCAGATAAAGGTATGTCCATGAAAGAATATGCCACCCTTCTTGCCTCTCAAATAGATGCGGATAAACCAAGCATACTTATCGGCGTATCTCTCGGTGGTATGCTAGCTGTAGAACTTTCTGAAATCATCCAGCCGCATCGAACAATTATTATCTCAAGCGCAAAATCAAAATATGAATTACCCAAGCGCTATCTTCTACAAAGAAAAACTAAACTACATACCCTCCTACCTCCATGCTGGTTTCAAACAGGCGCCCTCATACTCCAACCCATTGTCGAACCTGATAGACGGAAAAACAAAAACACCTTCATTGCCATGCTCAAGGATAAAGACCCCATTTTTTTAAAACGAACAGTGGCTATGATCGTAGAATGGGACAGAGAAATAGCACCAAATAACATTATTCATATCCATGGAACCAAGGATAGAACCCTCCCTCACAGACATGTAGACGTAGATATCTCTATCCATAAAGGATCACATATGATGGCGCTCACCCGAGCCGAAGAAATTAACCCTTACCTTATGTTGGAACTTCAGCCATAATATTTTGCTTACTTTCAAAATACAATCAAACTAGAATACGCATGAAGATTAGAACACAACAAGATATAGATCTCTTAGAGGAAAAAATTAAAACTGAACTAGGTGTTGATGTTCGTAACTATCGAAATGAAGAAGTTGCCGAAAATTTTGTAGCGCTATTAGTGTTTCCCCAATACGTCATCAAATGGGTTTTGCGACCCATTGGCATCGTACTCATTTTATACTTGATAGGTTTCTTTCAGTTTGATCTCGTACACATAGAATATCTAATTTATGGTCTATTAGGGTTAGGACTCTTTTTGATTTTTGGCATTTTATTAGGTATACTTTTCCTGACTTGGCGCATAAAAAAAGACATCTTAGGCGTGCTGGACTACACCCTATTTATCATGCGATCAGCGATTAAGGATATGAATAAATTGGATGATCGTATCCATCCAGGAAACAGAAAGGCTTCCATGGCATTACTATTTAAAGGCGTCATTCATATCGTCACTATTCCGATTTTATCAACGGCCATTTCCCAAAAAATACCATTAGCAGGGCGCATCATAAATCCCTTTATAAAACGTGTTTTACGATTCATCTCAGACCGTGTGAATTTTGAAGATGAAATGATGGACTCCGTAATGACAGAAAACGAAGACAGTCCAGGATGGTTAGAAAGAAAATCAGCCCTCTTATCTACTCAATCTCTTGGCCTTGAAAAATTACTAGATATCGCGTTTGCCATCGCACGTTTTCCCGTACTAATCGTCTTTGCTTTTGCTAGTTTAATCCTGTGGCTATTTATTACCATCATTAATTAAGGGGCGCCTGCCCGATAAAAATCGGGCACCAGGTGATTTCAGGCTCCACTATTCGTTCGGTCTGCGATCTAGCTTAGCTAGACCGAGACTGCAAGCACCTTACATCCCCTTGGCGCGAAAAGTAAGTCATATGTCCGCCTCGCTCAATGAACAAGAAACGGATGGCGCTAATGGAATTATACACATCATATTTTGTTATACACTTCGACAGAATCAAGCGTACATCAGTTTCACTTCTATGAGGATTTATGCCATTATCATAATTACATTCCTGGTTATAAGAACAGATGCCCAACATTATAATGAACTATGCCAGCAGTTGCTTTTCGATGCATTTGAAGCACCTGTTGATAACGCGCATATTTCTAAAAGTCTTCAAGATGTTTTATCATACATAGATACAAGTCTGGACCCTCCTACCGAATCATGCAACTGCAGAGATTCCGTTTGGCATGCCTCGCTTATGGATGGTCGTAGATTTAGAGGCAGCACACACGGAAATGACACTAGTATTTATCTAAGAGTAATGGCATCCAAAATGGATAGTGCCATGCTTCAAAAGGAATTTGCAGCTAATACTATTTCAACAACAATAGATTCACTTTCTTATGTAATAGACCGAATGTCTCGTAAGGACTCTCTTCGGATAAAGCTAGAAAACAATTGGTTGTACACCTATTGTAATATTGATTCCGAAATCATTTTTATCAAAAGACACCAAAGAAAATTAAAAGATCAGTATCTCCAAATTTTTGATGACACTACAAATACACACGAGATTAGAGATCGAATGTTACTCGCCTTTTTTGGTGCAGGTAATTGGCTCGAAGATGATATACTTTCTCGATTACAAACCCCAGCTACCAATCCATATTTTTATAGAATGATAGGCATCTTGAGGACCGCTGGTACAGATGCCACCGCAACTCAACTCATTGCGATTTTAAAAATGGACACACTAAGCCTGAAAGAGAAAAAAGTAATCCTTCACATTTTGTATTCCATGTTTGATAGAGATAAGATGAAACATAAATCCAGAAAACAGTTTGAAACATTCCTCAGAGAATCTAGCTTGGATAGTCTATCTCGATATGATCTATTTACACATTAGAAATATAAGCCTTACTATACATTGGACCCTATCACTAAAGAATCTATTCCAGCTAGTTCGTCTTTTAAACAAACCAAACGTATCATCTTTGCGAGAGTGATG